>JAMPBN010000010.1 GCA_023666665.1 Prevotella sp.
AGTCTTCTCACCCCGACTTTTCTTCGGCAAATAGGTCTGATGCAGCGCATTAGGCCTATTTCTCAATTTTAGGCGGGACAATTGCGCGACAGCAGCGCAAAAGTTCCATAGTATTAACCCGACATTTTCCGGCAGGAAAATGTTAAAAAAATGTGTCCAAGAAAAACTTTCACGCCTAAATATGCAGGCGGATTGACACAAAGATTCACCCACAACCCGATTGACGCAGCACGTTCTTTCACTATCCCGATTTTTCGCAGAACTTTGAATTGCGATTACGTGGAGTTCTACGCTTTCGACCCCGACCAAGGCAGGCTCAGACGAAAGCGAATTAAAATCAACCGCATAGAGGGTTCATCAAATCGAAGAACCTACGCCCGGGGATTAATAAAACGGTTGACCGAGCAATTAAACAATGGTTGGAATCCGTGGATTGCCAAAGACGTTTCCAATTTAGTGACGTTTGAAGAGGCTATGCAGCGCTATGAATCCCACCTTGAGAAAATGATTGCCAGCGGTTACTTCCGCAAGGAGACTTATAGCGGCTACAAATCGTATGTCAAGATTATGCGGCAGTACATAATGCACCGCCGACCGCTATATTATTGTTATCAGTTTGACAGGAAGTTTTGCGTTGACTTTCTCGATTACGTATTCGTGGACCGCAACAATGGCGCTCAGACCCGCAACAATTATCTTAATTTTCTGAGGGTATTCAGCGGGTTCCTGGTTGAAAAAGATTATCTGAAGACCAGGCCCACCGACGGCATCAACCCGATAAGCCGCAGGCTTTATCAAAAAGAGCGCGAATGTATCCCGACAACTGTGGTAAGCAAAATCGCCGACTATTGCAAGGATAACGACCCGCATTTTTTGTTGGCGTGCTATCTGCTGTATTATTGTTTTATCCGACCCGTGGAGATGACCCGGCTGAAAGTACGCAATTTCAATATCAAGGAAAGCACCGTGACGATTCCGGCAGAGTGCAGCAAGAATAAAATGACGCAAACGGTGACCCTGCCGAAGAAAGTGCTGCAGTATGCAATCGAGCTGGGCATATTCTCCGCACCTATGGATGATTATATATTTTCCTGCAAGCTCAAGCCTGGAATGGAGACTATTGACCCCAAGATTTTCCGCGACCATTGGGAGAAGGCTCGGAAGACCCTGAAGCTGAAGAAGGAGTGGAAGTTCTACAGCCTCAAGGACACCGGAATCACCGAGATGCTCGACAATAACACCACGTCAATCGCCGTACGCGATCAGGCCCGTCATTCATCGCTCGCCATTACAGAGATATATACCCGCCACAGAACCGGAGCCAACAAAGACCTCCTTGATATTGACGGCGCACTTTAGTCTACCAGCGGATAGAACTCCCCGGTTAGTAACTGCGACATTCCGGCCTCTGTGAATGTCGCGGTTATTTTTGCGCAGAGGTATCGTTTGCCGCGAATATTAAAGATTGCCCTGGGGCTGGGAATAGCGTCGCTCAGGAACTTGAACGTTGCTTTGGTATGCGGGTCTACTTTTCGCAAGCCGGTGCGTTCCAAGTAAGCATTTGAGTTCAAACGGAGAGAAAAAACATCCGAGGCCTCGCCATAGCTCAAATCCTCGCGGATGTAGTATTCTGAAATCTGCGGCGCGGGAAGGTAACAAGGTGGCCAGTCCTCAACGTTCGCATTGTCGGTTTTATCCTCGCGAGCCTCGGAACTCCAGCCGCTGAACCAGGCTATAAAAATCTTATCGTAATATTCGGGTAGTTCAATTTTGTTTTCAAGTTTTGTAAGCGCCTGCTGCGGCCACGGTTGACTTTTGCCCTGCTCGAAGTCGGCCACGGTAAGGCCGCGCACCAGTTTTTCAGTTTCTTCTTCGTAGCTCTTTGGCTTGAGGTGCAAAATGGCTCGCTGGTTAAAGTCCTTAACCTCGCCCACTTTCCAATATCTCTCAACCCGGGCGGGAACAATGGAGAGTTCCTCTTCGTCTTCAGCATCGTCTTCATTGAGTACCCTGGCACCGAAAATATTCACCGGAACCAAGTCAAGTTTCAGATTGACTTTATCTCCGGAGGTGGTCCGTTCATACTCCCACAGCATAAAATATTGTTCTTCTTTCTCGGCATAGAGCAGCGCATCAACCGGCAGGCCGCGTTGCTGCTCATAAGGGAGGTCTTCAGGGAGTATGTCTTTGATACGATGATACTGCCCCACTGCTTTCACCAATGCGCTTAGCGAGGGATAGGTTATAACCGGCCGATGGTTGCCTTTGTCGGTATCGGTGGAATTGTTGAAAATCTGAGCGTAGAAGTCCACAAAGTCCGGACAGCAGAGGCGTGGCCACTCATAGCCGTCGTTGCTTTTATATTTTATTGCCTTGGCTCCGAGGTACTCGCAATCGGCTTCGTCGATTGAAACGGATACGGAGTGTTCCTGCAGAACCTTATCGAGCGAGATTTTGCCGGCCGCCTCAAGAGCGTAGCGCCAGTAATTAAACTTGACGGTGCGAGCCCGGTAGTCAACAACGAAATCGCCGCCAAGGAGCAGTTCCACCTGATGAAAGAACTCTTGAACGGTCCAGTGCGGCAGCGCTCGGGCAAAGTTCTTTATCCCATATGAGGCGGGCAACGTGTTGCAAATAACGAGATATTTTACCGCGTCATATCTCTCCAGCTGGGTGAAGTCATAGCTGAAGCCGATAGACTTGCATATTTGGCGAAGGATATGCAGCAAATACGGTTGATAGGTCAGCTCGGTAAACGTATTGGTATCGGGGAGGGGCCACATCCACCCCCATTCGTTTTTATCGTTAAAGCCCCACATGGCGCAGTTGCCTTGATGCACATCCACATTGCTGCCATTTATCAAATAGTAAGGCAAACAGGCATAGGCCGGAATCCCCTCAACTTGGAACGGCATACGCCGCCAGGCAGCTTCCGGGGTCTTCACCGTGATACTTGAGGGATTTGCCTGGCCAAGGTCGAGCTCGTTGATATACAACTTATCGAGCATCGTGTCATAATTTGACTCAGAGCGCCCCTCGAGGAACTGCACCTTGACTTCCTCGTTAGAGATTTCGGTTATGGCAAACGAGCCGTATTTCGTAAGATTGCGGTCAACGATTGAGCCGTTAAGCAGCAGCTTGCCGGGCTGAACATCCTGGCGGTTAATATTACCGAAAATTTCAAGGTTTTGAGCGCATCCGCGCAGAGGCAGCGTTATGGCCAGAGAGTAGCCCTCGGAACCGGAGAAGAGCGGATTTTCGGCAACGTATTCAAACGACGTGCCCTGCTTGATGGCGGCGGGTTTATTATTGATGAAGATTTGCATCACTTATATTTTTTCAAGTTTTTGTTGCGGATCATTTTGTTGTATTCGTCTTGAGACTGTTTTGAACCATAGTCACCGGTCACGGTATTGACCGTAACAAACGGTTCGTTCAGTCTGTCGGCCAGGCGCTTCATCGTGGCGGCGTATTCGGAGTTTTGCTCAACAACAACAGTCGGGGCGGGAGTTGCAACCACCGTGGGGGCGGCTGCGGGCTGAGTGGCAAGCACCATCGGAGCGGTAACGCTGCGGCTCACGTCTTCCATACGGATTGAGCCGATGGTGTTGTTGCGCTGCGCTTGGTCAAGCGCCTCGAGCAGCGGGCGGATGCGCGGGTTGTTGACCAACTTTTGGCTGGCCACCCATTCGCCGCGGTGCACGGTGCCGGCAGGCTCATACTTCCCGCCTGCCGGAGTGAAGCCGCCCTCAGCATATCCTTGCGTATCGGCCACCTCTTTCTGCTTCTTGATTATTGCGAGTTGTGCAACGCCCTGGGCCGTGGCCAGTGCGGCGGCAAGCGCGCCAAGTATTTGCGATGCCGGGTATGGCATACTTTGTGCCGACCCATATGCGGCAATGGCGTTCATCGCAGTGGTGGCTATTGCCTGGGCCACCTGCAGGGCAAACGATTTTTCGGCAGCGTCCTTGCGTATGGCTGCGGTCTCGGCATCGCGCTCCTCTTCGAGGCGTTTCACTTCTTCGTCATTTTCCTCGGCAGCCTTAATCAGCGCATCATATTTCTTTTCGGTCTTGGCCACTTCAAGGTCGGCGCATGCCTGTTGATACTGCATATAGGTTTCAAGCCCGGCATTCATCATCGCGAAGACTCCGCCGGCAAGGTCGGCAAGCTTCGTGGCCCAGTTGCCGCCATCTTCGCCGGTTTTATCAAAGAAGGCTTTCCAAGCGTCGGAGATGTCGAGCAGCATATTGGTGTACTCGTTGCCCACGGCGCGAGCTTTGGCACGCCCCTCCTTGGCGTAGTCGCTTTCGAGCTTGGCTTTGCGGCGCTCGTATTCTTCTTTGGCAATCAGCCCTTGCTCATAGAGCGATTTCTGCTGCTCAAGGTCTTTTTCGAGTTGGTTTTTGCGTGTGGCCTGCGAGCCGGACGAGGGCTTGAGCGAGTCGGGGGTATATTGGTCGGCATACTTCTTTTTCAGGTCTGCGAGGGTTTGCTGATATTCTTCTTCGCTCAATAATCCCGCTTTATGAGCCTGCTCGGCCAGGTCAGACTCCATTTTGTAACGCTCACCCGCCTCGAGGTATTCATATTGCTTGCGCCACTCGGCAACCTTTTGAGCGTATTGTTCTTGGCGCCGCAGTTGCTCCGCGCTCTCGGCTTCTTCAATCTGTATCTGATATTCGTGCCATTCTTTCGATCCATCGGCATAGGCTGCCTGCATCTCTTTAAGAGAATTTAAGCGAATGGTAAAGAGACGCTGTTGCAAGGCTTCCTCATTATTGTATAATTTCGAGTCTGGAGAATAATAATCAAGTTGAGCATCAGCTTCAGCTTTCTTTTGATCAGTCTTGGCATCGCTGACCTTCCTTGCGGCCTTAGACTGCTCCCATTTGGCGGTGGCCTCGGCTTCTTTCTTCAACAGTTCTTGATAGTCTTCATCCTCTTCGAGGTTAAACTGCTTGTATGTGGCCTTGCGGTCTTCAAAATATTGAACTTCGAGGCGTCGCTTTTCTTTAAGGAACTCGCTCCAGGTTTTTTTGCCTTGGGTAAGTTCAGCGGTATTTATAACAGAACCGGCTTCCCATTCGGCTTTATCATCATTAAGGGCGGCCTTAAACTCTTGCTTTTCTTTTAAGGCTGCACGTTTTTCGGCCGCTTCGCGCTGCTTGCGTTCCTTTTCGGTTTCCTGAGGCGTAAATGTAGGGGTCTTGGTAGTTGTCGTAACGATTTTATCAAGAGTCGAGCCAGCAACTTCGGCAAGTTCCTCCTGTGCGGCGGTTACCTTATCTACACGAGCCTGTGCTGCTTCAATTCTCGCATTGTTGCGCTTTATCATCCCCTGAAGCAGTAACATTTTCTCAGAGTTTTCGGATAGCAGTCCTCCGCGTGACATTTTTATCTCATTTCCTCTTCCCGACGACAACAGTTCAGTCTCTTGCTTTTGAATTTTGCGGCGTTTTTCCAGTTCGCGTTGGTTCTGTTCGTTAGCTTTTTTCAATCTTTGGATATAGGCCTCGTCGTCAATCTTTTCAGAGCCGAGTTCCTGAATCTTATCCATAGCAGCTCTTGCATCTGCTGCCTTAATTATCGAAAGGCGCAAGTCGTCGTATTTATCACGGGCATCCCCAACCATAATCGCCTCGGTAGAGAGATTGCTGAAATAGCTCGGATAGAGTTGTTGGAGTTGTTTGGTCGCAGAAATTCGGTCTTCTTTGGAACGAGTTTCATCCGTTGCGGCTTTGTAAAGAGCGTCGAGCGCGGTAAGTTCTTTTTGCGAATACTCGGCCGATTTTTTAGAATAGTCGCGCATATCCGCTTCGTGGCGTTTCTGTTCCTCCCGTAGGCGACGTTGCTCGGCGGCGGCTTCCTTGACTTTGCGGTTATGGTCAATGAGGGCTGTCACCACCATCGCGATAGCCGAGGCTACGGCGATGAATATGTTGGCTTTCATCGTAGCGTTGAATCCTGCCATCGCAGCTTTTGCCTTCGTGGTTTGGCCGGTGAGGACAAAGAATGCGGCCTTTAGCAGGTTGACGGTTCCCGTGTATGTTGCTTTGGCTGCGGTGGCAGCCTTGGTTAGCACCAGCAGCGCATTCTTTTTGATGATTGCAGCATTTAGGGCAATCGTAAAAGCGGCAACGGAGGCCGTGGCGGCCACGATTGTGGTGCGGTAGTCCTTGACGAACGCAACGGTGCGTTTTACGAGTTCAATCGCCGAGATTGATGAGGATATAGCCCATTTGGCCACGGGTTCAAGTTCTTCGCCAAGGGTCACGCAGAGTTCGTGGAGCGACTTTTCGGCTTTTTCAAGTCCGGCCTGCACGGTGTTGTTTTGTACGTCAAATTCCTTTGTTACAGAAGTGGCCTCGGCAAAGGCTTTGCTGGCAGCTTCTTGTTGAGCCTTAACTTCGTCGATATGTCCGGCGAGTGTTGACAGCGCCGAGATAGCGCGGGAACCGGTTTCGCCCATATCTTTGAACATCGGAGAAAGTTTATCCATTCCCCCGACCGAATTGAGCTGCTCAAGCAGCTGAATCATCGCGGCGTTCATATCGGTTTTTACCAACTCGGTAAATTTTGAAACTTCCAGCCCGGCAACTTGCGCATACTTCGCCGGATCGGTCATCACGCGCACCATCACTTGCTGCAAGGCTGTCGAAGCGGCTTCAACTTTCTGATTATTGGAATCGAGTACCGCGCCGAAGCCCATAATTTGCTGCACGGTCAGACCCGCTTGCGCTCCCACCCCGCCTACTCGCGAAGCAAATTCCGCGAGATAGGGCGCAGAGGCCGAGCAGTTTTGCGAAAGTTCATTAATTACGGAACCTACGGCAAGGAGAGATTTCTCAGTGCCGAGACGTTTTTCGTCGCCGAATATTCCGGTAAGTTTCGAGAGGGTCAGCGTTGCGCCGTCGCCGAGGTCATCGAGGGCCACGTTTATCTGATCGGCAGCGCGGACAAATCCAAGTACATCTTCCTGCGAGCTTTTACCAAGGCGACCTGCTTCCTGAGCGAGCTTATTGAGTTCCTCTCGAGAGGTGCGGGTGTCCATCTTTTTGAACTCTTCATTGAGCGCCTCCACCTCTTCTGAGGTCATGCCGGTAAACTTGCGAACGTTGGCCATCTCCTGCTCCATCGCAGCATAGTCGTCAACGAACTTGCGTGAAGTCGTAGCTATTCCGGATACTACAGAAAACGCTGCCGAAGCACTCTTGCCGATAGCTTCGAACCATCTGCTGACTTTTTCTTCCAGCGATTCATCGGGCTGCATCTCTTCGTTTAAAGATTGAAGTTCGGCTCTTACTTGTTTAATCTTTTCAACTTGTTTATCCCAGGCTTCGGAGCCGCGCTCAATGCCTTTGAGCTGCTTTTCGAGTTCCCGCAGGGTCTTTTTAAGTTCTTTGGGGGCGGCTTCATTCAGGTGTTGCAAGGTGTGTTCCACTACTTTACTCGTGCCCTGAAGTTCGCGCATATTGCGCTCTGTTTGGCGCAACTCACGGCTTAACTTTTGGAGTGTGATAGTATCGCCCGCTTTCGCGGCCTTATCCATACCATCTCTTAACTTTTGAGCTTCCCTTTCGAGTTCAACGAGCATTTTCTTTGCCCGCTCACCATTGACCGTAACAACGACTTGCGCTGTCGTGCTGTAATTTGCCATATTTGTCTGAATTTTTCAGCAAATATGGCAACAATACCTTATCGAATAAAAGACATAAAACGCCTACTCAAATAGAATTTTTACAGTAAGTGCCACTCGCTTACCAACGTGAACATTTCCCACTTGCACACTTGCTATATCATTAAAGCGAGGTGCAACTTTTTTAGCGTTTTTTTCATGTAATTGCCCGATTGCGAATCCGTCAATAGAGCAAATTTTTATGTAGTCTTTTTTCTTATTTCTATTATAGAAAATCTCAGTATCTACTTTATCAAAATCAATAATTTTGTCAAACGGATTGTAATCGCTTCCTTTATCAGGGAGTTCGTACCAATGTGCTGCTTCAGCAACGAGAGAATCTCCGGGCTTGAGTGAAGAAATCAATTTGCGGTTTTGCTCCCGGGTTGTGTTATACAAAAACACCCTCGCTACCATAGGTTCTTTGTTTAATGTCATATTTCCCTCTTCATTTTGTTTTGTTTCGTTGTGTTTATCGCGAATCGATGTTACTATGGTGTAAATTACGACAACGATAAAGAACAAAACCGCTAATGCCGCCATAATGACAATGGCCCATATGCAGAGGTAGAAGAATACGCTAAAGAAAGTAAACATAACTGTTGATGGTGTAAATTGTTTATGCCGCAAAGGTACAAAAAAGTTCGGATATTTACCAACCCTTAAAAATCGGATTTTCAAGCTAAAAGGGGGTGAATTTTCAGCTCCATTTTTAGGCGGTCTTTACGTTTGTAGGGGATTGGTTTCATTAAATGACTGACCGTTAAGCCGCTGCGACCGCGGGGAAACGGCTTGCCGTAGTCAGAAAAACGACCCCCCCGCTGCCTGAGCCTCGACTCGTTTTTTCGCCCTCGACCCCAAGCGCTATATGCAAAAGCGCCCCCGCCGGAGAGGCGGAGGCGCGGGCGCTGACCCAAAGAGAAAAGAACTTGTAATTGATAACCTAAGGGTCAACCTTTATAAGGTATCAGCCACGGCGTTGATTTTATCAGCCAAGTCATGCAGAGCGCTTTTTAACGTTGCAGTTTGCTCTTCGGTAAGTTCGCATGGCTTAGAATTTCCGTCATACCCATTTAACCGTTGGTACAGCCAGGATGATGAATATCCAAAATAATCTTTTGATATTTTGCCAAATTTTACATAGAACACTAAATCACCTATTTTTTGAAGTATAT
The DNA here is from genome assembly GCA_023666665.1 of Prevotella sp. Lineage (GTDB taxonomy): Bacteria > Bacteroidota > Bacteroidia > Bacteroidales > Muribaculaceae > UBA3263. The sequence continues at coordinate 8,854 of JAMPBN010000010.1, forward strand.
TGCTCATCTCGTTACGGGTAGGTTAACCCTCCCCGATGAGGGGAGGGGTTGGTTAATTATTCGTTGTTTTTGAGTTCTTCCACCAGGGTGTCTATGAATAACTCGATTTGAATTGAGGGGTTGTGGCGGGAGCGGCGGTAGTTTCTTAGAGCTTCGATTAACTCCCATTCTGTTTCTGTCAGTTCTTTTTTCATTGTTTGTTATTATTAGGTTATCAATTACACTGCAAAGTTAGTAACATTTTTCTTATTATCCAAATTTTTCAGCAATTATTTTAACAATCTTATCCGAGCGATTGCACAATGGCAATTTCTCGCTCGCTCAACGCGACATGCTCAGCGGCGGCACGCTCAGCGGCGGCACGCTCAGCGGCGGCTTTTTTACTGAGCAAAAAGCCGCCGCCATATATTCCGCCCTCTGCATTATCAAGGCTTCTAACGAAAGTGCAATCCTCAGGCTGAATGTCGAAGCTTAGGCCACGGACACATATGCGCCCTAATAAAGCCGAAGAGATTACCTCATTGGGGTAAATAATTCCGCGTTTAGATTTAGATACTTTAATCTGAGCAGCATTAACGCGCTCATAGAGGTCTCCGGCCACCATAATCTTCGGGCGACCATTGAGCAAGTTTGTCCGAAATGAGGTTCTTACCGCGGCACCATTCTCATAGGTAATATCGCAATGGCTCACGATGAATGTTTCGGCGGGGTTAGTGGACGCGAAGAGTGTCAACGATGGGGCGAAGAGGAAATACTTGATACCTCTCGCCTGATAAAAGCGACAAATCTTAGAGAGAATGGAAAAGGGGGGATTATCCAACACGATGCACCCTTCGGGGTAATCATAATGCTCATAATCGCCGCCCGGATAGAACGGACGGACGATGGTCTTCCCCTCCAATGGGCAAATCACATCGTCAACCCACGCCTTCACAGCATCATACACGGTCGGAGGCGTATAGCAATCATCGGTAGTTTTCTTGGGCTTGAATTTCTCAACGAAGCCATCGTAGTCCTTTAGTTTTTCGTTTCGGGTCATAGCTACATATCGTTTTTTTTGCAAAGCTACAAATACCGATTTGCGTACTAAAAGACAAAAGCGCCCCCACCGTAGAGGCGGAGGCGCGGGCGCGGTTTCGCGGCAAAGTGTAGAAATCAACCAACAAAAACCGCATTACAGTTGTTCGGCTGCTTCAGTTATACGCCGGGCAATATCAAGAAGTGACTCCTTTAATTGCGTTCGCTCTTCATCGTTGAAGTCAAAGGGGCGGCCGTTGCCGTTGACATCAGTTCCGGACATCTTTTGATAGAGCCAAGCGCGTGAACGCCCGAAGTAATCTTTTGAGAGGTTTGACCAGTTGACTATCGGCAATATTGGTGCAAGCTTAGATTTCATTGTTTCCATAATTCTTTATAGTGGATTAACCCCACCCGGTGGGTGGGGTGGTTTGGTTAATCTGTTTCTTTAAGTTCTGCGAAGAGTTGGTCAAGGTATTGTTCGACTTCCCAAGAGGGATTGTGTTGTGCACGCCTGAAGTTTCTGAGTCCTTCAATCAGGTCTTGTTCTTTTGTTGTTAGTTTCATAAGCAGTTAATTAGTTAGTTGATTCCTACACTGCAAAGGTACTAATCTTTTGTATAATATCCAAATTTTTCAGCATCTTTTTTCATTTTTTTTTGCAAAAAGCCCGCCGGGGCTTCGCAGCAGCGGCGGGCGGTGTTACATATGTAAACCTGTATGATAAAAAAATGTGTCTTCGGGTTAGTCGGCGGGAAGTTCCGCAAGGCAGCGGTCAATGGCCTCGCGTAGCAGCTTCAAGTCGTCGGGGTGGGTCAGCACTATCGTGCCGAGGTGGGCGTTAGGGGTGTCGGCCTTGATGACCGGGAGATGCTCAAGGTTGCCGGTGACTTCATTAAGCTGTTCTTCTACTCTTACGGTGATTTCGGGGGTGGGCATAGTTCTTTTCATTGCAGTAAAGTTTTTAAGGGGTTGATTATTTGATTGATTTGTGTTGTCGGGCTGGGTGTTCATTTGCGGCCTCCTTTCTCCCGGACCAGGAAAGCCACGGCGGGAACCCACGAGGCAATCAGGGCGAGCGCCCACCATGGCGTGGGATGCAGCTCGTTCATCACGATGCTGCCAAGCATCAGAGTGCCGCTCAGAAGCACCAGCAGCATACTGACTGCGAAGTGAGCCATATCGCTGCGGCTATTTTCGGGGGTTGATAACTTGGCTCCGGGGCGGAGTCCGTTGAGAATTACAACTTGGTCGCGGCGTCGCGTGGCCGCGCAGGTGGTTGCTTTCATTGTAGTGCTTGTTATGAAAGTTAAACAATATGCGGAGAGAAAACAAAAACGGCTCCGCTTTCCCGTTGCACTACACTCTGAGCGAGCAGTGGGCGCATTAACGCTCCACACGGGGGTCGGAACCGTAATAATTTTGACGGCTATGGGCAAAAAAAATGCCCGCGTATGTTTGCGAGCTTCACGCCCGCTCAGTTATGTAGTGCACCGCAAAGGTCGCAACAATTCCGCAAACCTGCAAGCGCCGCCGCGTTAAAAAACCTTAACAAACGAAAAGAGAGGCTTATCCTACGCGCCTCTCTTCGGCTTTCCCTACTCAGAGTTTAGCCTTTACCCAAAAGCGGAATGCTTTTGCAGTCTTCGGTAAAATGGTTTTGCCATTACGTCTGACAGATTTAGCAAACACTTCTTTATAGAGTATGCCATCGATGATTTTGTATTTCTGCATTTATTTACACCTCCTTTCTTCGGCAGGTTGCCGATTACTGTCTCGCTCTCCTAAGCGAGACAAAAAACCCGGAGGTAGGAACTCCGGGATAATTCCTTACACGATAGGAGTCGTTAAGGAGGATTGAGGTTTGCGGAGGTGGTAAATGCAAAAACTCAAAATCATCGCTGCAAAGGTACGCCCAATAACTCCACACGACAACTTTTATGCGTTAAAAATTGTAAAATTACAGCAATAAAGTTATTTTTATTCGGAAAAATTTGGTTATTAATGATATTATTACTATCTTTGTAGTGTAAATAATATCAAACCACAGAAAGGAGGTGTAAAAATGAAATGAGACAAAAAAGAAGGTTGGTAATGATGATTTTCTCTTTACTTGACACAATCGAAAACCAACAAAACCAACCGACTATCACAAGAATCAGAGGACTGATTTATGAACTCCTCGAAGAAATCGAAAAGTAACACCAAAGCCCCCGGAAACAGGACCGGGGGCAAATTTACAAATATTATGGAAAATAAAAAAATCACCTTTGAGCAGCTTAATGACCCGGCGTTTCGTCGCGCTCAGTTAATCAGCGAAAAATCCGGTGCAACATGGATTGCATTCCTGGAACTTAACGGCCTCATAAATAAAACTCAACTCGCTGACCAATATTTTCAGCGAACCCAAGCATGGCTATCACAAAAGTTGAATGGCTGCGAGGTCTGCAAGAAAAAGGCAGCGTTTACCGAGGCGGAGTATCATCAGCTGGCCGAAGCGTTCCGCGACATTGCGCGGCGGCTCAGCGCCCATGCCGATGAGATTGACGCTGCCGCCCTCGAATCCGAATAACCGGAACACCCGAAACTGTAAAAATAAGCACGGATCGCCAAGACTTCCGGGCTTATTTTGCAGGGGGGGGAAAAGCAACCCCGCCGCTGATGGGCGAGGCTGCGATGCACATTTATATTAGAAGCAGACCCGTCGCGGGTCGATTTCTCAGGGGTTAGAAGCTGGCAGCAGCGAGTTCGGTCGCAATGCTATGGATGGCTTTTTCAAGTTTCAGATATTGTCCTTCTCCGGCATTCACAACTCCGGAGGTGTACTTACGCATAAGCGAGGGGTTAATTCCTGCACGTTCAGCGATACGCGAAACATTCAAAAAGTCGAAATATTCAAAAAAAGATTTCATATCATAGTGATAAACGAACTCCGGTTCGGGAGTTTGTTTACCTTGTTCTTTTAGCATCTGACGAATTTCATCGAACGCTTCAAGCATATCAGCCTTGGCCTCACGTGGGTTCATGCCATAGCCGGTAAGGGTGAAGTCCGGAAGTTCGTCAACCATGTAGCAAGAACATCCGCCATCTTTCGCCATTTCAAAAACGATATTTACTTTCATATTATTAAAGTTTGATGATTGTCAGATAAAAAAGGGAGTTTTGAGGCTCCCCTTTATTGGTAATGTCAATCGCTTACAAAGAAGAAAATAGGGGGAGGGGTTGCTCCCCCTCTTTAATCGGAATCAAGCACCCGGATTATTTTAATCCGGCAGCTTTGCGGACGCTGCGAGCCGTTGGCATCGGAACTTCTTTTGAGCCGTGATGGCCCAAAGGAATAAGTTTACCGGTAATGGGTGAGAACCAAAGGAGATGATTTCCACCCTTGCGGGCAACGTAGCATCCGGCGGCCTTAAGTTCGGCCTCTAATTCGGAATACTTCATAATGTAAATGTGCGATTGTTTATTATCAACACTGCAAAGGTAGCATTTTTGCTCCATATTTGCAAATTATTACGCAAAAAAATTGCGAAGATGTAAAAATAAGCACGGATAGCCAAGACTTCCGTGCTTATTTTGTCATTTTGCGGTAGTAGAGCAGCGTGGTGAATGCCAGGGCGAGGAGCGCCCAGCCGCCGAGGGAGAGCTTGACGCGCTGCCAGGGGGTGAGCTTGGCGGGGACTTCGCGGTTAACCACCTGCGTGATGGTGTCGGTCTGCATCACCGTGTCGCGCACCACGCTGACGCGCCAGCGGTCGCGCCATCGCAGCTCCCGAATGGTGTCACCTGCCCTATCGATGATGACCGAGTCGCGCACCAGCAGGGTGTCGGAACTGTGCAACGTGTGATAAAAATCGTGTGAGTTCTCCACCGGAACGTATTCTATCGTCCGGCAAGATGATAGAAAGATAATAGATAAGAGATAAAAGAGAATAGATGCCTGTTTCATTGCTGCCATATTTTTGCCTCCTCGCTGCGACGGCGCACCAGGCCGGGAAGTCTTACGCCTTTGGCATAGACCCAGCGGGTGAACTCTGCCGGAATGGTGGGGTCGCTCGGGTTAGCTTTAACTTTGCGCCATAGGGTAGAGCTCTCGAGAGCGCCGATTCCGAGGTTGAAGGCAAAGCTCACCAGGGCGTCAAATTGCCCCTGCGTTAGGGTTACCCCCTCGGCCATAGCATTGACCTGCTCGCCTGCATGGGCGACATCGGTCTCAAAAAACGCTTCGGCTTGAGCGCGGGTAATAGAGTGAGTTCGGGAGAAATCGTTGTCCGTATGACCGTAGCCAACGGTCCACACCCCGCCGGCACAACGATAAGGCGAGAGGCGCAAGCCCTCGTGAGACTTAATGAAATTCTTGATTGCTTCAGAAGGTTGGAGGGTCGCCATTGTCTTTGTCGGATTGGGTATGTTTGGATTTATAATGGGCATCGATGCCAAGCAGCGCCCCGGCAAAAGTCAGAGTCTCACCATAGGCCACAAGCACCGAAGAGTGAATCTCGCCGGTGGGAGGAACGTAGAACGCCGCAATAAGCAGCGCCACACCCGCCAGGGTTAGCGCCACGCCCAACGCCACCTGCACCCTCGGCCACCGTTGCTTATTCTTATTCTGTTTCATAGTCTATCAAAAATTATGGGTTATGAATTTCCTTCGAGGGCGGCAACGCGGGCCGCCAGCTCCTGATGCTCTGCATATGTGCAGAGGCGTTCTTCCTGGCCGGGGCGGGTTACTTGCCATGTGCCGTCGTCTAATGCCCGCAGACATACCCAACGAAGTTTCGGTAGCATTTGATAGTTGGTGAATGATAGCTCCATGAGGTTGTAAAACCCACCGCCGTTGCACGTTACCTGCACGTAGCCTTGGGTAGCCTCGTTGTAAATCATGCAGCCGTATTGGGCGCAATAGGCGAGGTCGTCGGCGGTAAGGGGGGAGGTCTGGCCGTAGCCGGTGAGAGCCTTGCGGATGTCGTCTTGCGTTGATTCCTTTGTCAGGGCAAAAACATTATTGTTGGCACAGAACCCCTTGTTGGTCGCTCCATTCCATTTTGAAGTATAAACACCCGAATTATATACGCGGGTTAGGTGGTCATTATTAAAGTCGTGGGTCGAAAGACCCTTGCCGTTGACCTTATCCACCTTGGTGGCAACCGATGCCGCCGTAGCGATGCCGTCAACCGAGCAGATAACCTTGCCCGAAGGACCGAACTTCAGCTGCAACGTCCGGTTGCCGTTAGAATCCGAAGTGCCGAACCGCAAGAAGTTTGCCGACCAAGCACCCACCGAGGGCGAATTGTTGTTGGTATTGGTGATGTTGCGCCACCATAACTCGTTGCCCTGGAGCTTCACCTGCCAGCAGCTGTTGCGCCAGTATGGCGAGGAATAAATAAATCCCGCGCCGTTGGCCGAGTCGTTGAACGGTTCGGAATAAGTAACAATCCTGGGACCCTCGGAGCGCACAAACTCCTGCGTCGCGCAATAAGCCGCAGCATCGTCAGCGCTCATTGTCCCCAAATCGGTAACAATAGTGGTGCCTCCTCCTGCCGCAGCAATCTGCTCCGCAAGTTCAGCAGCCGTTGGCAGCGCGTCGAGCTTCGCCTTGTCGCCATACGCCATTAAGCCGCTGACCGAAGTTGTGGCCGCCGGTATGGGATTGGTATAATACACGCCGCCACCGCCCGCAGGATTGTAAATACCGCGACGGAAGACCAAGGTGTTCCCGCTGGTTACTATGCCCGTGTAAGCGGAAGTCAGCACCGCAATCTGCGAGCCCTTGTCATTGACAGAGTGAATATAATTCTGCTCTGTGCCGTTTGCAGCGCTCTGTGCCGTGGGGATGTTGGCCACCTTGAGCTTGTCCTCGTCGGTGTAGTCATTAGTCGTCAGAACCCCAAGCGGCGATAAAGTTCCGCTTGAATCTGTGCTGAATACTGTTGGGCGAACTATCTTGGGCTTTAGTTTTATGCCTTCATGAAAACAACCTGCATAGAAAATTCTATTTTGCTGCAGAACATACTCATCACCTTGGGAGATAACACGAGGGTCGTTGATTTCCGGAGGATCATCCTGCAAGGAAATCGGGAATGTGAACCATAGACGGCCTTCCGCCCAATAATAACGAGCCTCTGCGTTTCGCCAATCGGAGGACACGAACAGGTATATCCCGGTTTTAGCGGGTTCGACATGTCTCCCGGGTGTTATGTCCCAATAAGCGTCGTCGAAGGTCAGCCAATCTACGGTTGAGGCGGCAAGTTCTTCTGCGCTGGGGAGCTTGGCGAGCTTCATTTTTTCGTCCGGCGTGAACGTCATAATCCGATCCCAACTGTTGGGAGTGGTCCACTTAGCCCTTGTGGCTCCCAGTTCGGAGTTTAAGCGATATAGCGCCCATGATTCCGGACCGTTGTAGTTATCTTGACGGAAAGTGATATACGTGCCACCCCGCAGCGAGCCGGCACCAACCAGAGCGGGTAACATTGACAACGCCTGTGTCAGAGTGGATATTGTCGGTGCGTTGGTCAATGCATTAACATTGATAATCGTTCCAAGGCCGTATCTAAGGTCTTCAATAACGCCGGTGGCAATCGCAAGACTACTCGACAACGCAGCTTGTTCTTCCGCTTGCTGCTGAGTGGTGGCCTCGAGGTCTTCACTTGCCGACACCACCTTATCGAGCAACGTGCCCAAACTGTTGGGAGTAATGGCACCCTTGGTATTGAGCGTCTTAAACGAGGCAATTTCTTTTATTACGTCTGATGATTTCATATGCTGTTATGTTTGTTTTGATTGCAAAATTAATGGCAAAATACTGCGGGTTAAAAGACAGAGGCAATCGCCGTGGCGGCCTCCTTGCCGAGGTTGTCGGCAAAGAACTCCCGCAGGTTCATCACCGAGGCGTAATACTTGCGCGAAAACCAGCGGCGGCGTTTGCGTTTGTTGTCATAGCCGAGGTCGCCGGGGTTGCCCCGCCAGGTGTTAGACCCGACACCCTGGTCAACGTAGAGGCCGTAGAGGTTGAAGCTCTGCCTCAGGGTGACATCGGTAAATTTGCCGTCGGCAGTCATCCCGACCGCTGCCACGGAATTATACAGCGCACCGGTATCAACCACGCCGAGCATCGCAATCTTTTCGCGCCATATCTTCACCATAGTGTCATTAAACGCCTTGACATATCGCCCGCGCTCGAGCAGGGCGACATCGGTGTCAGTCAGTCCACTCATCGGGGTTGCATCTTAGGTCGGTAAAGACATCGACGGCGATTTGAAAGTACGCACAGGCGCAGCCGCTGAAGAAATAACGGTCAATCTCGTTGAACGAGATTCGCGGGTCAATATAGAGGCAATTCTGCTCGAGTTTGGTCTTCTCGAGCAGCAGTCGAGAGGCAAACTGTCGGAAGAGCTCGCGCATGGTTTCCATACATTCCGTGCGGGCTTCCATATCTTCGGCAGCGTGGCGCATAGCCAGAAACACGGTCTTAACGCGGCGGGTACGCGGGGTGTTGTTCAACTCCGTATAGCCGTCGGCAACGTCGCTGACGCAGACAAATGCTGCGGTATTCTGCATCGAGGACAGCGCTTCTTCAAACCCCTCGAGTCCGCTGACCCGACAGAAACGAAAACCCTCGGTCTGTGCCAGCTTGTTTCGCTCGGTCAGAAACTCAAAGAATGCGCTCGCATCCCATTGACCTTTATTGTAATAGCTCATCGTGTTTTAAGTTTTGCGTTAAGTTCTTTATATTCCCTGGCTTGGGCGTTGAGCTCGGTCAGAGCCCGCCAGCAATCAAGCGCCAAGATTTCTCCCTCCTTGGTAACGTCGCCCTTGGTCAGCGCGCGGATTTGGGCGTTCATAGCTTCCTCAACGTTTGGGGCAGAGCTGCCGAGCATATTGGAATCACTCTCGGCAGGCTGAAAGAAGTCGGCATAGCGGCGTGAGAAGAACCCCTTGAGCGCTGCCACCCAGTAAAACACTGCAATGCGCTGCCACGGCTCGGCCTCGCCGGTGAATCCGGGATAAAGCACCGCTGCCAGTTGGCCGAGCAGCGCGTCGGACTTCGTAGCCAGGTAGCCCTGGTAGAGATTGTCGGCAATCATATAAGTCTCGAAGCTCACGCCCTTGAAGTCGGCGGCGACGGCATTGCACTTGCGCATAACCGAGGGTCGCACCGGCATATGCGGCAATTCTCGAAGCCAGTCGAGAGCCGACAGATGTTCGGCAAGAGTGAGCGGCGAAAGTTCAAAGAAATCATCTCCCAGCTCAAAGATGTAGTTTCCCTGAGACTTGCCCAACAGCGTCATCCCCGACCAATGGATGAAGCAGCGCGAAGCAATCATTGCGAAGGGCATCTCTGTGGTAAAGAGCTGAAAAACATACTTGAGTTCATAGTCAGTCAACTCATTCCACCCGCAGGGCATTTTAAGATCTATCTTTGTCATAGTTAAAAGAAATATCCGGCTGCGGTTTTTTGATTTTTAAACACCGGCGGATTAAAGAACTCAGCCACCGTTGAAGAATGCCATTCAGGGAAATCATCAGGGCGTTGGCGGATAAATTCAACCAGTTCCGCCAAACGGTGCTGATCAAAGCCGTCGCTCTCAAGAGCCTTTATGATTTGCGCCCTGAGGCGACGCACCAGCTCGCCGCGCTCCCGGCTGAGCTTTCCGATGAGGTTTTCGGCGCGGAGGGCATCCATCAGCTCGCGAGAGAGCCACAACGCCGCAAGAAACGCTTCGAGGTCGATAATTTGTGTTCTTACCTTAATGTAGCGGTCCCACTTCGATTCATCTGAAGTCGGCAAGGACTTCAAAGCATTGAAGTTCGGGAACAGGGTTGCACCAAAAAACTCGGCTTGGCGAGTAGAGTTCCACCCCTCAAACTCGGGGAGCAGACGCAGCAGCATATCAATAGCTTCATCACGCAGCTCGGCCATCGAGGCCATCAGTCGGTCAACTCGCGCTTTTGAAGCAGCCACGAGGTTTTGCGTTCCAACGGTGGCAAGGCCGTTGGCCGTAAATACCACGTCGAGGCTCGGGAGCGCCTGTTTCATTGCGTCGGCTACTGCCAAACGCGCTGCAGTCAGCCACCGAATATTACCTGAGCCAAGGGCGCAGATGTCATCGAATATCTTGGAACCCGTAAATTCGACCTGTATCCACTGCTCGGCAGCGTCGATAAACGGCACGAGTTTTTCAAACAGTGAGGTTTCTCCCTTGACCGTTATAAGCTGGTTGGGGATGAGCGCCCGAAGCGCGTCGTTATTCGTTATTAGTTTCGGCATAAGTGGTTACTTGTTTAGCGTCTTTGTGTTCGTCGAGAGTGGTGAGCTGCATAAATGGGCAGTCGGGATACACGCCTTTCCAGTCATTGAAGCGGATAATGATGCGGTGCACCGTAAAGAGCAAGTCGTGATAGGGCTTCTGCAGAGCCTGGGCTATGGTGTAGAGTTCGCGCTTATCCGAGCCGGAGTTATTACTCTGAGCCTTTCCGGGCACAGAACCGACCAGGTTGGAATGAACGCGCATAGTGAAGCAAATCATATTGATGGCTTCCCGGATGTCGGTTTCCCAGTCCCCACCCTCCTTGCCGGTGTCGACTTTGTGAATCTGCACGTCGTGCTGCTCGGCACCGTCGGGCGTAACGTAGAACGAGGAGAACCACGCCTTTCCGGAATTTTCCGCGCCGGTCAGGAAGTCAAGAATCTGCTGTTTTTCCTTAACGATACGTTCCTGCTGCTTGCGGCGGTCGGTGATACCCTCGGCGCGAAATATCGACTCCCAATATTTTGCCGCCACCTCTATGTGGTACTTTATTGGGGCAGAGTTCTTGAGCTTGGCTTCTTTGGCCACTCCGATAAGCTGCTTGATGTTGTACCACTTGCCCTTGAAGAGCGAGGCGTAATAAGGAATCGGGTAATAGGTGGAGTCAACCGTTGGGATGCGGCTGACTATGGCAAACTTGCGGCAGCGCGATTTCTTTGCGAGCCGGGTCTGCAGGTCAGCCCACGGCGCTGAGGGGTCGAGCAGGTCAATTACCTCAATTTCTTTGCGATTATGGCTATATCTGCGCCAGTTGGCGTAGAGAATGGACTTGATGCGGCCGGCAGAATCGGCGGGAGTGAAACGGCAATAACAGGCTTCCTTGCGGACCAGACGCACAATTTTATCGCCCGCGTCGTTGAGAATGATAACGCTGACGGCAAACCCGAAGTGCTTGAAGTCCTGGCAAACTCCGAGGAAATAGCTCGCCACATCGTTGTTTAGCAGAAATTCGTCGACAGCACTGCGCACTGCAGGGGCAGCAGCATCGCAATTATATTGCAGCCCTGAGCCGAAGCAGACCTCGGCGTTAAACATTTGGCAGGTAGAGAGGGTTTCGTCTTTCTCAATCAGATCAAGAATATTGAACGGCATCATGTTGTCACCACCCCAGGGTATATAGCTGAGGTCAGAATCAATCACCACCGGGCAGATGTCAACGTCTTCTTTAAACACCGAGGCGGAGTTGACCGAAAACAGCGCTCGCGCATCTACGCCGGGAATGTTCTCAACAGAATTATAATTTAATGTAACGTCGTGCATATTAGTTGTAATATTATGATAACTTTAAAGGAATACTTCACAGTCATTGACGCTGAAAATGCAGCAATCGCGCACCCTGCGGATAGCTCCGGAGGTGAGCAGCTTGACTTCGCGCCAGCCTCCGCGAAACGAGAACGTCAGCGATATGCAGTTGCGGTAATCGAGAATCGAGCCGTCGGACTTCCACAACTTGATGTCAACAGGGTCGCCGGAGTTGAGAATGGTGCGGGCGGTAGATATATGGATTGAGCGAGCCATTATGCAAAACAGTCGTTAAAATGGTCAGAGAAAATTCCTCTGCGGGTGGATTGCAGACGGAGGTGGGGAACGTTTTCGGCGTAACGCCAAGTGAACTTCACGGTGTTTGGCGCGTCATCGCCATCGCTCACCTCGCAAGTGGCCTCTGTAATCAGCATCGGCTGCGGGGAACCGTTCACATAGTGAAATGCGGAGTGAGACGAAATGAGTTGGTCCACCCAATCAGATTCATCGGATGTAAGCGGGCCAAGGGTGGCCACGTACTGCTTCATCACAGAGCGGTCAAAGAAGTATGAATGAGTGGCCAGCGCCGCCAAGGTTCGCGACACCTCGGTTTTGGTCGTAGTCAGAGTTGGCAAAAGCGCGTCTTCAAATAGATTGAAGCAGTTGTAAAAAGCAAACTTTTCCAACGAGTCGAGCGAGCGGTCAACGTAAATAGAATACTCGCGTTCGCCCAGGCTTAAATTCACAGCGAGAATTTCAACGGCAGTTTGCGGAATTTCCTGCGCCTCGGCAATATCTTCGGTCAACCCAGGAATTGAAACGTGAGTTTCACGAATGCTGTTATATCCTACAATGCTCGGAGTTCTTGACGATTGAGGCGGCGCGAATACATTCACGGAATTGTCGCGATTGTCAAGCCAATATATTTCATGCTTGGCCTTAAGCGTTTTCGCGCCTGCCGCCAGAAAATATGACAGCGAAAACTCGGCATCTGGCGAAACCCTGCGGTTAACCTGCGAGGTCAAGAAATTACTTGAGAGCCACTCGTCGAAACTTTCGGTGTCAACCTGCCGCTCGCAATACAACACGCTGAGCGTTCGCGAAGCGCTTCCAATGGTGGCGGTATATTCGGAATATGCGAGGTTGCGATTTCGCATATGTTGTTCAATCAAGACGTTGACATCATAAATCTCAACCTGTCCGTTAACCGGGTAGTAACTTTCTTGAAGAAGAACGTTCCCCTCGGAATCGGCCAGAGAAAAGTCAACGCTGCTCTCCCCGCTGACGTTTGCGGTGAGAACGGTGAGGAATGATGAGGGGATAACCCCGGATGGAATATTCTGAAAGTCGGTACTCATATTGCAAAATTAATTATATTATCGCCCGCAATAAAAGACGAAAACGCATTACACCACGCCGGAGGTGATGATTGAAAACGAATCGCGGTAAGGGAATTTTTCGCAACCGATATAGAGGGTGTCGAACGCATCGGTGCCGTCGGTGCGATGCTCCAGCAGCGCCTCTTCTGACTCAGCGAGCTTTTCGCCCGACTTATCCTTGCGGAAGCCGTTGCGGCCGCGACTTACCCCCGCCGACTGAATGGCGAGAATCAGGTCTTCATTATTCGAGCGGTTGAAGAACGGCATCAGGCGCTGCTTGCCCGCAAAACCTTGGTTGATGAGCAGATATTTTTCATCGTGGCGCATCGGGTTGCCGATATAGACAGACTCCACCCGCCAGCCGCGTTTCTCAAACTCATGGACTATCACCCAGTGGAAATCCTGGTCATTGACGGCGTAGTTGGAGCCAAGAGCCGTTGCGTCATAGTAAAATACCACCGTCTTGTTGCGATGGGCAGCATAGTAGCGGCAGAAATCATCGACCAAAGCGGGAATTTTGCGGTCAAACTTAACGTAGAAAGACTTCACAACATTAAGCCGCCGCTCTCTGGGCTGCCCGCAAACTATCCAGTTGATGTTGGCGTTGTAGTCCATCCCGATGCAGAGAGGCGCATCAGGGTTCACATCGGCATCGGCGCGGGCATCAAGCTGACCTGAATCGAAGTCGTAACCGAGACTGTCGAGGTACGCATTATCGTTCGCATCATATTTGTGGGCTTCTTTCATCGAGGAATAAAAGCCATCTTTGGCAATGCCTATGCGCTGGCAGAGAATGGAAGTCTGAAACGTGAGCGGCGTGAGGTCACGCTTCATCTGCTTGATATAATTTTCGCCGAGCAGCTGGAGATTTTCGATTGAGGAATATTCGCGATAGTAGACGGCCACAGAGCGCATCTTGTTGAGATTGCGGTCAAGGCGGCGCAGATAGCCCTTGAGATAGTCGGGAACCGGCTCACCCTTGGTGCTGATTTCGCGGATGCGCTGCTTGGTGCGCCAAATCTCATAGACCGTTCCCTCGATTGTGCGAATCAGCTCCTTATCCATCTTTTCGCGATAATGGAGGAACCAGGATCCTTTTTGGGTCTGCGGCATATCACTCAATATCATAACCGAGTGATTGAACGAATGCTTGCCAAACCACGACTTGATACCACCATTGGCGGGGAGAACTTCCTCCTTGAGCTTTCGGTAATCAATAAACTTGGCCTCATCAATGAGCAACCACGAAAGCGTCAGCGAGTTTGCGCTGCCGGGGCGGTCTTGCGAGATAATTACGGCGATGCTGCCGTTATAGAACGAAACCACGTGTTCATATTCAAGCGGCGGCGTTATCGGTTTGGCAAAGGCCTTGGGCGGCTTTTTGCCAACCACGTAATGAATACCCTCGATGAAACCCCAGCGCTTCCACGCCGCCAACAGTCCCGGAATCGTGTTGGTCAATCCGTGTTTGAAAGTAGGGACCACGATACCGCCCGTAGAACCGGGCATACGCTGCATATTGCGCAGCATAAACGGCGCGGCTATGGAGTCAGTCTTGCCGGTGCGTCGCCCCGCAACGATTACGGTGGTGTTGGCTCCAATCAGCTGAGTTAGGCGCTGCGGCTTGTTAAAGTAGACTTTCTGCGGGGCCATCGGCTTTTGGAGTTTCAGGCGTTGGGAACAATGAGTCAAATTCAAGGTCTACATCCTCAAATTCAACATCGTCTATGTCAATCGTTTCGGCGCGATACTTCTTAATCATCGCGTCGATCTTTTCCTGGATGTTCGGAATCGGTTCGATGCCGATGGCTCGAGGGTCATCAGTTGGAACAAACGGCTGTTTAACAATCAACTCGTAAGGGACGTGCTGCTCTTCCCTCTCGCCGGCCTTGTTGGTGTTGACGTAAGTGGCGGCGACTCGCTCCATGGTGCGGGTGTCGCCCTTTTCCTTGGCCTTGCGATACGTGGCCATCAGCATTTCGTTGGCACGCCACAGGTGGAAGTCGCGTGAGGCAGTAACCATCATCGGCAGCAGCGTCTTTACAATTTTAAGGTCATCGTAAGCCGTGGTGCGGTGAATGCCCCGGGCCTGGCAGAGTTTCATTATCAGCTCGCTGTCTGACACACTCGGGTCGGCAAGATACCAATTATAGAGCTCACGGACGCGAATAACCTTATCCGCAACCGCTTCGGGATAGCGGTCGCGGAGGGTTACGGCATCGGTGAAGAGCTCCGAGCGGCAAACATCCATGGAATTGGGCATACTCATCGGTTATTTCTTTTTGGTTTTCTTGGCAGCGGGAGGAGTGTAGTTGTCGTACTTTTCCCAGTTGGCGCGCATCTTTTTGTCGAGGGCAATCAGCTCTTTCAGGAATGGATAGCGCTCGGAGTCGGGGCAGGTGGCATCCGTGAGCGAGAGTTTTCGCAATTGCAGGTGCAGCTCCCTCATGCGCTGGAGTATGGGGAGGTTTTCCTGATAGAGCGCTTGAATTTCGGCGGGCAAGGAGTCGTGGTCGGCACGTTTGCCGGTGGCTCTCGGTTCGCCATCGGCGGCGGGCGCTTCGAGTTTGCGTTCGACGGCAATGGTGTTCACCTGCTCAGCCATATCTTCGACCCGGGCGTGGGTCAACGCCTGAACGCGGAAGTTGTAATATTTTTGCAGCTGGTATTCTATGAAGTCCTTGCGGGCATTAAGGTTGCGGATGGTGTTTTGATATACCACGCGATTGCCCGAAAGCTTCAGCATATACAGAGCGCCGACTGTATAGTCGCGCTCGGCGGCCGGAGTGTCGAGCCACTGCTTGATTTTCTCAGTGAAATTATGATCCATATTTTTCTGAAATTAAAAGAGGCAAGGGTTAGAGCCGAGGCTCCTCGCCTTGCCTCTGAGGGTGGGAGGTGTTGAAAAGCTGACAGAAGTAGTCGTTATTCAGCGGGTTCTCCGGCGCAGTTAATCTCGCCGTATTCGGTGTCGAGAGTACCGAGATAGAACGGAGAGGGAACCTCGTCGGTGGCTTCGACGCTGATGGTGGTCGAGGTGGTACCGGTGGCGCCCTGACCAAGATCCTGGGCTACGGTGGCCTTGCTCATCCATTTGTCGCAGCCCACAACGCGGAAGTTGCCCTTCATGTCTTCAACAATGAACACCGAGTCGGTGTTGTTGATATAGGCGGCTGCGGCAGTGGCTTCTTTGCCCACTCCGGGATGAACGGCGGTCAGCTTGTTGAGCTGGGTCTGCGAGGGGAGTTCACCCTGAGCGTCAGAAGTGAGCTGCGATTTGTCGGGGAGTATGTCAATGTACTTCCACTTTTGGTCGGCCTTGAGCTCAAAGTTGCCGACGAGGGCAGCCGAGGTTACGCGGCCGTGAGCGTCGCGGGGAAGCGTGGGCCACTTGACAATCTCGTATTTGGAGATATAGTAAAGACGGCGCTTGATGCCGGGGAATTCCGGGGTGCCCTGGCACCAGCCGAGAGACTGCTGCAGGGCGGAACAGGTATTGGTGTTGGTAGTTGCCATTTTGAGAGTTAGGAGTTAGCAGTTAGTAATTATTCGGCGGCGGCGGGCCATTCAAAGCCTGCGTCGGTGATGTCGAGTACCATCAGGCGCGATTTGTCAATGCTCTCGAACTGAACGCCGAAGAACATTGTGGCCACGTATGAGAGGATGAACGGCTTGTACTCCTTGACGGCTACGGATTCAACGTCGCCCATCTGGTCGTAGCCAACGAGCATATTGCTCTTGGGTGAGATGTGGATGAAGTTGGAGCCTGCCTTATTGGTCAGAGGCACGAAGTGGAGGCGACCATTGGAGCCTTCGAGGGTGTTCTTGTTGTACTCCGTGTTGTAGGGCAAAGCGCCGTGGAGCATCTGATAACCCTCGTTGTACATGTCAACGAGTTCCTGACTGCAATAGATATTGCAGTCTTCGGCGCGCAGATTGGGATCCATGGCAAACATGGCTTTTTTCAGCACGTCAACAACGTTGGCGGGAGTGATAGCCTTGGTAACCTTGACGTAGTTGCCCTTGTCTGCGGCGATTTCGCCGTTGGCGATTTCCTGCTCTGTGATGGTGTCGAAGCCGTCAAAGAGGTCTTTAGTGGTCTTGCCTGAGGCATTACGTTTGCCGTTCCATACGGCCTTGTTGAGGTTGCCGGAAAGTCCTTTGGCAATGAGCGCGAGAACGTGTTTTGCCGTAGGGGTCTGAATTTGGCTGTCACCCTTGGCGGCAGCAGCGCTGTGGCCCAGGAGGGTTGAAATGGCCGTGTTGGGTTCGAAGTCGGCAACCACGGAGCCGAATTGAGTGCGGAGTTCGCGGAACGCCACCTTGAGGTCGGCATTGGTGACGTTGGTGGGGTCGTAGGGTGCAAACTGTGCATCGGCGGAGGCCTGGCCTACGCGCTCGGCATACCGTATGCCGGGGCGGCCGGTCATAAACTGAAGGGTCTCGTTGATACCGAGAATGGGGAGGTAGAGCAGCTCGGGGCGGTATTTGATGGCCGCCTGCTGGTAATCCTCGGGGGTGAATTGAAATTTACCTGCCATGATGAGGTTGAAAGGTTAAGGGTTAAGGGTTGGGGTTAAGGTTATACCTCGGCAAAGAGCGAGGCGGCGTTGTTTACTTTTTCGCAGAATGAATCGAAAATCGTGGGTTCGTTGGCGGGCTTGGAGTCTTCAATTACCTGGGCTGAGGGAGCGGCAGGAGCCTGCGCGAGCTTTGCTTCGAGCTCGGCAATCTTGGCTTCAAGCTCGGTCACTTTGGTCTGAGCGGCCTGGGCGGCAGCAGCCTGTTCGCTGACCTGCGCGGAGAGAGCATCATACTCTTCGGCGCTGTAAGTTTTAGGAGTGGGCATAGAGTTTACGTTTTGTGGTTTGAATATTGAGGAAATCAGGTTGAAAATCTTTTCGAGGATGCTGCCGTGAGCGGCATCGGCAATCGGAACGTTAGGGAGAGGCATACCGGCTGAGAGCATTGCGGAAGCCACGGCATCGGTCAGAACCGCCTTGGGTTCCTCGGCAAAGTCGGTGACTTCATCCACCAGCCCCCACTCAAGAGCTTCTTTAGCCGAGAGCCAGCCGCCGCGACTCATCAGCGCGAGCAAGTCTTCGGCCTTGCGGTTACAGCGCTTGGCGTAAAGCCGCGCAATGTTTTGGTCAAGCTTGTCAAGGTCTTCCTTGGTCTTGCTTGCATCGGCAATCATTGCGTCAAAATCATCGGCGTTCATGCTGGCCCACCGGAAGAAGTCGACCGAGCATTTATGCGCCAGATACATTGCACCGGCATCCATGCTGATATGCTTGGCTCCAAGAGAGGCAATGGTGGCAGCCGAGGCGTTGAGGCCTACGAAGTGAACGGCAACGTCGCCGTGCTGCTTGAACGCTGCGGAGATGCTCATACCGGTGGCCAGCAAGCCGCCGAGAGAGTCAATGAGTACGTCAACGTGGGCATCGGGGTTTTCGGCGAGTACAGCATCGACCGTCGAGCGGTCAAAGTCTTCGCCGCCAACGTAGCCCTTGAGGTGTATGTGATATGCGGTTTTTGCCATAACGGGTAACTTAATTTTATGCAAAGTTACCCGCTTTATCCAACCCTATAAAAGACGAAAAGCCGCCGACCTTCGCAGGCAGGCGGGATAGGGGAGCATGATTTATCACATTATCACATTGGAATCTTACAAGGTATCATTGAGCGCAGCGCCGTGTGCGTCACCTCGTAGCTCCACCCGGAGCGGTCTGATGCCGGAGAATTGCGGAGAGTCTCCCGGCTCACTTTCGGGCGCGGAGCTTCACGGCAACCAATCAGCCAGGCGCACCCCTCGCTGTCTACCACCACAAAGCCCGGCCTCTCTGCAAGGCGTAGCTCTGTGCCGGTCAGGAAGCGGAGCGTGGCGGTGTCTTGTGTCGAAGCGCCGTTGCGTTCGTGGCGGCAGGAGCATTCAGCGCCGTCGGCAATGGGTATTTCTCCAAGAAATAGATTTATCTCCACGTTCATGCGGCAAATGGCACGCAGGTCCACCCGCTCCGGAAGCAGGTCGCAGTTTATATGGTAGATTTTGCTCACGCCGGGTAAAACTTGGGTTACTGCACTCATAATTTCTTCAGTTTTTCGTTATTCAGAGAGTTGAGAAAATTCGGAGAATTCAGCCTTAATCAGAATTTTAGGGGTTAATGTTGGGATGATTTTTGAGAACTTTTTTGGTGGCCGCGCTGAAGCTTCAGGTAGTAGGCACGCTTACGGTCATAGCGCTTCTTGATTGCGTCCCAATTTGTGCCGGTGGCCTCGATGCCGTGGGACTCCATAAAGGCGTAAATATTTTCCTTTATTTGGCGGGTCTGCTTTGTGAAGGTGTTGATTTCCGTCCAAAGGTCTACGTCGAAGCTCTCGCGCAGCGTCGACTTCAGGAACTCGGCGGCTCGGGGCGGGAGGTAAAAATTATCGCGAGTGTCTTTGCTGCGGAAGTTGGGCAGCTCAATGGCCACCCTACCCTCACCGTCGAGGTCGGGAACGTAGTCGACCGGGGGCGTAGTCAGATAGCGCTCCAAAATGTTATATTCTATTGACCCGCGCATCGGACGGACGGGAGTCTGCCCGCCCATCCGATGCACAAACCATTGTTTCAAATAGTTTTCCAAGTCAACATAGATAACCATATCAATCAATCTTTACCTTCTCGTTAAAAAAAACTAAGAGATTAACTACTGCAAAGTTACGAAAACTTCGGCTATTTATGAAGCTATTCGGTTAATATTTGATTTCGATTAGTTATTTGTTAATTATAGCGTAGGGATAGGTCGCATTTTTACAGTGCTTTTGTGCGTTGTTTGTTAAATATATTGCCATTCAATGATTTACAGATTACAAAAACAGCATTTTGAATCAGCAAAATCGTGCGGCGGCTTTTTAAATTTGAACATTTGTGCAGATGTGCGGTAATCGTGCCAAAATCGTGCGTTTTTAAATCGCTGATTTTTAGCGCCATTGCCCTTATTTAGTACAATTGTACTCTATTTCCCTTTTTATTACACATAAAAATATAAAAATATATAAGAATTGTTTCACGTGAAACATAAATATCTAAATAACAATACATTACCCCAATATATAGGGGTAAAAACAGCGTCCGGGGTTCCCCGCACCCCTCCCCTCCTTACTTCAGGATTGTGCAGCCGTCCGAACGTACCTCCGCACTCTCTAACGCCAAAGGGGGATGCAAGGGGCCGACAATCCGGGTCACAAAAAGCCCGCCGGGGCTTCGCAGCAGCGGCGGGCGGTGTTACATATGTATAACCTGTATGATAAAAAAATGTGTCTTCGGGTTAGTCGGCGGGAAGTTCCGCAAGGCAGCGGTCAATGGCCTCGCGTAGCAGCTTCAAGTCGTCGGGGTGGGTCAGCACTATCGTGCCGAGGTGGGCGTTAGGGGTGTCGGCCTTGATGACCGGGAGATGCTCAAGGTTGCCGGTGACTTCATTAAGCTGTTCTTCTACTCTTACGGTGATTTCGGGGGTGGGCATGTTGCGTTCCATAATTGTTTAAATGTTTAAGAGTTTATGGGTTTAGTGTTGTTTAGTGTTGTTTAGTGTTGTTTAGTGTTGTTTCAAAAATAGCGCCATCGGCAGCCAACTCGCCAGCATCCCGAGCGCCCACCATGGCGTGGGATGCAGCTCGTTCATCACGATGCTGCCGAGCATCAACGTGCCGCTCAGAAGCACCAGCAGCATACTGACTACGAAGTGAGCCATATCGCTGCGGCTCTTTTCGGGGGTTGATAACTTGGCTCCTGGGCGGAGTCCGGTGAGAATTACGACTTGGTTGCGGCGTCGCGTGGCCGCGTTGAGTGTTGCGCTCATACGCATCGGATTGTTAAGCAGATGACTTCGTGCATCATTACGCGGCGAGGCAAAGAAAAACGGGCTGCCGTTCCGTTGCTTAACAATCCGATGCAGTCTCTCGCGAGCGCAATGAATTACGGAAGGCAACCCGCAATGGGTGCTGGGATATGTCAGGGCAAAAAATAAACCCGAAGATATGTTCCGGGCATTGACCGCGCCCGAGCGAGATGGAAAACTCCACCAGATTGTTAAGCACCGCAAAGGTCGCAACAATTCCGCAAACCTGCAAGCGCCGCAGCGTTAAAAAACCTTAACGGCAGAAAAAAGCCCCCGCCGAGGCGAGGGCGCAGCCGCTTGGGTAATGAAATGGTTGCTAATCAAACAAGACTTAAAGCGGCAAGTTCTACACCGAGTTTGTGGATTCCTGACTCAATCTTTTCGAGTTGTTTGTCGGATATTGGCGTATCGCCTTTACGATATTGGCGCATAAGGCTATCGTTGATGCCAAGATAACGACCGAGAGCGCTGACGTTAAAAATTGAGTAATATTCAAATAGAGAAGATATGTCGAAGCGGAACTCCACTTCTTCAGTCAGACATTCGGGCATTTTATCGCCAATCTCAACATATGATTCTTTAACCTCTTCGATAGTGTTGAAGAAGTCTTCTTTGGCCTCCTTTACAGTGTTGCCGGTGCCGATGAGTTGAACCTTATCGCCGGAGGTATTATACGCGATATAAGTGCCGTCTGCCTGTTTTTCAATGCTTACTTTCATAGTTTATTGAGATTTTATGTGTTTTATTAAAATCCTAATTGTTTCTTCAAGTTTTTCATTAGCCCTGTACGTATTTCCTGCGAGCCGTGGCGCTCTACAATCAAACGCTCTCCATTGTCGTTCATATAGATGTCGTGCTTTTTGCCGTGGGCGTAGAGTTTGTAACCTTTTTCGGTCGCGATTTTAATGAGTTCTTTCCATTTCATTTTTCAAGTCATTTGTTTTGATTAGCGATGCAAAGTTATAACGGTTTCGCAATATATCCAAATTTTTGAGCAAGAAAATAACGAAAACGCAATATTGTTTTTCAGAACAGTGCCGGCTGCGGGTTCAGGCGCTCGGCGCGTATGGCCTCGAGGCGGCGCTGCGCCCCGGTGAAATGGCGATAGAGGGCGTCGTAACACTCCCGCTGATAGTCGGCCACGCGCTCACGCGCCGACTCGGCCACGAGGTTTGCATCGATAGTAAAGAGCCAACCGTAGACGTGTTCGAGGGGCAAGCAGAGCATATCGCGATCCTTACCATCGGCGGCAACTACCTTTAAGGTAAAGGCAGCTGAACTCAGAATATAGTGGCGCTCTATGCGCTGACGCTGCGCTTCGGGGTCAACGCCGATAGCGGTACAGATAGGTTTGACAGGGACGAAAATGCTGCCGTTTTCAGGGTTTCGGCGAAGATTTCAACGCCGTTAATCGTGGTGATTAGTTGTTTGGATATGGTGAGAAAATATTTTGAAAAAAGTTGAAAATTTCTTTGAAAAAGTTTTGCTAATTCAAAATATTTTCGCGCCTTTGCAGTGTAATCAAAGAGTTGATTGTAAGGTTAATTCTCTTGACCCTAACTAAGAGAAAAAACCAAAAACCGAAGTACTTATGAAACTGACCGCGAAATTAGTTTTAAAAGTTTGGAAGTTCACCATAAGCCTTGAATGGAAATGGTAACAACCAAGGAGGGGAAACCCTCCGCTTCGGTTTTTGATTTTTACACCGACAAAGTTACAAAATTATTATGATTATGCAAAACGAAGAAGAAAAGAAGTCCGGCCGTGGTGGCCGAAGAGAGGGAGCCGGTCGCCCGGCAACGAAGAACAACACCCGCACCATAGCGCTGCGCATCCCCCAGGACGTTGCCGACATACTTGACCGCCAGCCCAACCGCTCCGCCTTTATCATCGAAGCCATCCGGGCTTACGCTGCCGCATCAAAATAGCGACGGTTGCGGGTTGAGGCGCTCGGCTCGAAGGTGGGTGAGCCGGGCTTCGGCTTCCTTGCGGGCGGCCTTGGCATTCTTCTCGGCATCGTTGGCCTCGGCAATTTGCTTGAGCAGAGCAACCCGCGCTCCTTGCCATCGGCGGCAACTATCCCCTTGAGGGGGACGGTTGATTGTGCAAACGTCGTGTCATTTTGCAACTTTTCGAGCTGCGAGGTATAATTCACGCCTATCGCTTCACAAATAGGCTTCACCGGGACGAAAGTCTCACCCTCGATCGTTATGGCAATAATCTCAATGCCGTTGATAATAGTAATTTTGTTTGACACAGATTTGAAAATTAAAATAGTGTTGCTTGGGAAAGTTGATGTTCAGCTTCAATGAGGGCGCGACGGGTATCGGGGAGGAATGCGGACTCGTATAGCCGCATAAAGCCGACAGCATAAAGCCGCGCCTCGCGCTCGGAGCGGAACACGCGCCCATCCGGAGCGACCGACTTGTACGACTTGCGCCCATTGGCCCAGGTCACTTCATAGCCGTAAGCATACATTCCTAGCCGCATCTGAGCGGTGAAAATGGTAATGGTTTCGCCGGGGTCGGCCGTGATGTAGTAAACGCTCTGCGCCTCCAGCGGCGGGCAGTCATCGAGATAACTAACCGCGAGATATTCGTAAGGATTTCTGTCGCTCATATTCTGCCTTGATTTTAGAATAGGTTTTATTGAAAACAATAGAAACTTGCAGAAGCAGCTCTGCCCTCTTGCGGGCTTTGCGAACCATACCTGGGTCGCGATTCACGACCCAGGAGATTTCAACGTCGGTGTTGCCGTCGGCTTTCAGCAGCAAGATTACAAACATACGCGCTTCCACGGCACGATATTCCCGGTTCGCAGAAACGATGGTGTTAACACTTATGCGCCTGATGCAACTCACTGCTGCCAGGGCTTCGTTAGCGTAAATCATAATGTGATAAATGAGTTAAAATGGTTTGAGTTCTTTCTCTTTTTCGGGTGAATAAACGGTGAAGTACTCAATGCCTCCGGCTTTGTCATCGCTGCCTTCGAAAGTTTCTTCGGGGTGTTCGGGCTTCCATTCGCGATAACACATCTTGGCATCGTTTTGCTTGTTGATGTTGAAGTCGTAGCCCTTGAATTTGCAGTAAGCAATGATTTTCTTCTTGAAGTTGGAGCGGGTAACGTCGTGGCCGCCGGTGCCGCCGGCAAACTCTATGAAGAGATTAAACAGGTCGCGGCGCTTCAGACGCTGGTTGAGATTGTCGCCGGTCGGGTCAAAATATTCTTCAGCCCACTGGTAGAGAGTTTCAGACATGAACTGTCGCAGGGTGCGCAGCTCGATATTGCGCATAGGCGGCGGAACTGCCCCCTGGCCGGGTTTTGACCAGCCGCATTCAAACGAGCGGAGGTAATACATTGCACACTCAGCCATCAGGTTGTCAAAGAGGTTCCACTGTTCTTCATCCCAATCATCAAAAAACATATGGCCGAAGTCATCATATGGCGTATGGTCAGGGTTGTACCAGGTGGAGAACTCCATATAGGAGATGCGTCGACGCGAGGCGTTTTGGTCCGCCTTATTTATGGCGTGGTTAGTGGTGATGAGGATTTTCGGGGAATCCTCGAGCGGGATGTTATAGCGGTCCTTGCCCTTGGGGTTGACGGTCATGGGTCCGGTTATCATCGGGAAGAAGCTCTCGAAGTCGAAATTAGGTTTAACGTCATCAACAAAAACGTTGCGCGTTGCTTTTGTAACGCCCGAGAGCATAAACTTATCATCCTTGGAGATTCCTTTGCCATCAACGAAATACTGGCAAAGAACACGGCCAATAGCATCGCCGATAAGCGACTTGCCAACGCCGCCGTGGCTCTGGCCGACTTCGCTCATCTGATGGTCTTGAATAATTACGGCCTTGCGCTCGGTGGCATATTTGTAGTCGCAAAGCAGAAAGCCGATTGTGGTAAGCTTATTGACCGTGTGCTGATTCCACTCCAGGGCCTCTTCATCAGTTACCTCGCGGGGTGCGTCGTGAGGGAAGCAGTTGTTTGACGTGTTGATGAGGAACCGCAGGAAGTCGCATTTTTCAGCAGCTTCGGTGTATTCGATGTAGAACTGCCCATTGACGCATTTAATCTCTTTAATCAGAGGAACGCGCTTAAATTTGCGGGCAATGATGCGGCGGCGCCACACCTGATTCATCGGCTGCTCGGGAGTAATCTTTTGTGAAGTAATCTCAACCTGGCCGTTGTTGTAGTACATGCGCTGCACCCCCGGCTGAAAATTATTCGGAATATCGGCAATTATCGGCAGACGCTCCAGCTGCTTATCCGCCAAAACAGTGGAAAGTTTATCGTAAAAGTAATCTATCACCAGAGAATTGCGGCAGTTAGCATTGATGTAATCAAGCACAAAGTCGCGAACCACATAGTCGGCAATGCGGTCAATAATGCCGTCGTCAATACGGATGTAACAAAACCCGGAGGCCGTGTCTTCATCGTTTTGGAGTCGATAAAAACCATTGGCCGCCAAAAAGCGAAACGCCTCAGTACTGTTGAACTTAACGCGGTCTTCGCCCTTGGAAGTTTGGGTAATGGAATAGATGTCAGTATCGGAGGAATAGCGGCTTTGCGGCACGATTTTACCGTCTTCTACCTTATAGCGGATATTGCCCACTTTGAAAACCTCTACATCTTTGAGTCTATCCTTATGCAGCTCAAAAAATGCCTGAACGTCGTTGAGCGTCCAAAAGTCGCGAATCTTGGTGTCCGACTCTTCGGTGATTTTATGAATGTTGAGCCACTTGCCGCGTCCATCGTGTGAGTTCATCGTGGCCTTGATGTCGGTCATCAGTTCGTCTTCATGGTCGAGCAGCGCACCGCAGAGCAGATCATCGACACCTTTATCGCCATGTTCGTTTTCGTTGACGTGACCCCACCACACGTTGACCGACAGACCGATATTGTTGAACGTGCGCATATACTGGCGATACTTGATGACGGCGCGGGAGAATGAATTCGGGCGTTTGTCGGCGCGGTCGCCTATGGTGATGTTTCGGTGCAGGTCGTTCCAGTCAGAGTCCATTATCAGCACAATATTGTCAATCTTGCAGACCTTGGCAATATCCTGAATATCCTGGAGCAGCCCTTCTTGCTGGGAACCGAAGTTGTTAATGCCCTGGATGCCGATTGATAGCATTCCGTGCTTGCAGGCTTTCTCGGCTTTCTTTTCGCCCTCCTGAAGAAAGAGGGTGTCAATATGTTGCCGGTTGCGATACATGCGGCGAATTTTCTCCGGAATGTAGACGCGGCAGCTCGCTCCGGCCGGTGTTTGGTATTTCATTTCCTTGCCGTCGCTCGACTTATGCAGCGCGGGGTTTGACCAACGGATGCGCACGTACTCCCTCGGGCGTTTTTGCCCCTTGCCGGTGTACATCATCGGCCGCCCCTGCAGGTCGTAGTAATATATCAGCATTTCATCCCCGGAATCGGAGGGAATGAAATCGCCGTCAATCCTCCCGGGGCGAAACGGTGAGCGCAAAGTTTCTTGCGACCCCTCAAGAGTTGTGGCCATCACGTCTTCAATGGTCAGCCCGCTCGCCTCGAGCTGCTGACCGCAGAAAGATGCGCGGGTTGACTGGCGCACAGCCTTAATCGCTGATTTTCGTTCCTGTTCCTCGGGGATGAGAACCACCCCACCCTGCCGGGCGGTCTCTTCAAGGGCTCGAATCCAGTCAGTCTTGAGGTCAATGTTTGAGTAATGGGCACACGCAGCCACGGCATCGGGCAAAGAGAATTTGCATGCGTGGCAATACGCAAAGTTCTTCCCCGACTTATGAACGACAGAAAACTGCTTTGCTCCGCAAGCCGGACACTCAAGCGTTTGAGGCCCCTTGTTTCTCTGACAACCGGGAATAAATTGCCTAATGTCGGCATCCTTGACCGACTGAATGGCTAAATTACTGTATTTACTCATTTGAAAAGATTGTTTTGAGCCGCATACTTGGCAAACTCTCCTCGAGAGTGAGTCCCAGTGCGGGCATAAGCGTGACGAATATGATTACGAACGGTATGGGGAGAAAGAAACACGCATGAAGCGATTTCGTCGATTGAAGCACCCTGATACCACAGCCTCATAACCGGAAGCTCGGATGCGGAAAGCTTATGGTCAAACTCCGGGCGGCAGACTATCCGGTCAAACAAACATTCTCCGCGCAGAGGGCATGAAACATACTCGAAATGGCACCGTCCATCAGCATCAATATCATAAATGTCGTCTAACTGAGCGAAGTTGCATTTAATAAAACGGCTTACTATGCGAAAACGATAATACCACTTGTTGCGTGCGCAGGATTCGTAATGCTTACACAGTGCATCATATGCCTTAGGATAAAAAGTTGAAATCAACTCTATCATTGAGTTTACCAATTCAGTATGTTTTTCGGCAAGTTGTATATGCTCACCATTTTTGTTGAACCATACTTCACCCTCGAAAGCAAAAAATTCAATATCGGTTAATGACCCATTTAGGTCATTTTTATCAATTTTCAACATGTTTAAATATATTTTTTCCAATTGCTTCACTAATTTTGTCGCGCCAAGCGATATTAATGCGAGTTCGGCCACATCTCCAAAAATAGAGAACATTCACCGAAACTTGACATACTTCTCTAATGTCTCGCGCTTTAGCTGCCCTAACCGGAGCTGGAAGAGAGCGCAGATAATGATCAAGTGCTTCGTTTGCTGTCATAATTTCTTGTATAATTTAAATAAATATTGTAATTTTACACCCGCAAAGTAACGAATAAAAAAATCATTAATTCAACGATTCTTTAATTTCAATAAATTATTTAATAATATTTAACATTTAGAAAAAGTGATGAAAAACTTAGGAGAGCTGATTAAAAAGCACATTGAAACCAACAGGTTAATTAAGAAAGAAGTGGCCAAAGAGGTGGGTATAACCCCGGCATACCTTTCAGCATTGTTTAATCAAGATTCAATGGATTGCAAACTGTTTGAAAAAATATGCACCGCCATCGGAATGAACCCTATCAGTGCATTCAGCGACGAAGAATACCAGCAAACCGCCAATAATGACGGCAAAGGCCACACCCCTGTTTATCAAATCGGAGCCTCAGAATCGGAAGTACAGGCCCTGCACGACCTCATTGCGGAAAAGGAACGTCTCATCCAATTCCTGATGAAAGTCGCAAATACCGAGATTGGGACAGAACCGGGACAAGCACAATAAAAAATCACCATCAAACCTACCCCCTGCCTCCGTCCGGTTAATACCCCACCTCCCGCGCCCATTAGTCTTCTCACCCCGAC
>JAMPBN010000011.1:0-1139 GCA_023666665.1 Prevotella sp.
TGTGCCGCTCGTGGTGGAGTTGGCTTCGGAAGGTGGTGGAAATGTAAGCCTGTTTATGGGCAGGAAAACGAAGCGAGCATCGGTGGAAGGTTGGTGTTCGCACCGTTAAGGGTTTGTTTGTAGGGAGTTAGGTGTGCGGTGGGGGGGGTGGGGTGGAAAAACGAAACGTGCAAAAAGTTGAATTTGCTTTAATTTTGGTTTAATTTTTGAGGTGCGCCCGTTAAATGCTGGTTTATGCTGGCTTTAATCGGGCTTTAATTTGGTTTAATCGGTGGGCTGTTTTGGTGGGTCTGCGGGCTTGATCTGGAGGCGCACGCATCGACCACCGACGACGGCTGCTGGCTGCTGGACGTGACCGCTAAAAACGGCGCGCCTGGCGGCTCTTTTTGTGCGTCAGTGGGAGACGGCAGGGCGAGGCTTAAAACGAGCGACAGGCGGCTTTTATGGGGCTTTTAGGAGGTGCGCGGCTATGACGGTGCTGGGCAATTTCGTGAGGCCATGCAAATGGTGGCTGCTGGGGTTGTGTGGAGCTTCGGCATGTGGCAGCTGGAGGGGTGGACGCTGGGCAATGGTGGCCGCTCATGGGCGCGGTGGAGTGGAGAGCAGCGGGCATTAAACTGGGTGTTAAATGAGGCGTTAAACGGGCGGGCTGGAGACACGAAAAAAGCACCCCCAAAAGTGCCCATTTCGTAGGTCAGGGCGGGGGTGCAAAATGGGGCAAAAATGGGGTTGGGGTGACAGTTGGGGTTACAAATGGGGTGACAATTTGAACAAGCAACGACCCCTTTAATGGAAAAAACGAGGGCAAAAAACGGCATTTTTGCGGAGAATGCCCCCCCTTTAATTCCAAAAACGACCCGTTAAATGGTGGTGTAAAAATATGGTATAATTGCAATGTGTTTCAGTGGGTTAAGGGTGTTTAACGGCCATTTAACGCGCAGAAAACAGGTATTTGCTGCCTTTTTGGTTATTTTAGGGCAGTCCTGGGGGCATACCATGCCCACCCCATTAACCGACATTTGCAGTACCTGGAGTGTTCGCAACGGTAGCACTTTTTTCTAACCGACGTTTAAGCTGTGCCACCTGTTCGCGTAGCTGTCCGAGTTCCTCTGCCTGCTGCTGAATGACCGCGTCCTTCT
>JAMPBN010000011.1:1239-35869 GCA_023666665.1 Prevotella sp.
AAAAAAATGGCCAAATGACCGAATGTTAAACCCATAAAGTAAAGGATATGACACCCAGAAAACAAATCGAGGTCAGCAAGCAGACCCGTGAAATGCTTGTAAAACTGTTTAAGACGACCAAGGTAAGCGTGTGGCGCGCCCTGGCGTTCCGTGACAACAGCCCCAAGAGCCAGCGCATACGCAAGGCCGCGGAGCAGAACGGCGGGCTGCTGCTTTTGCTCACCCCCGCCATGGAGACCATGCACGACGCTGACGGCTTCATTCGTCAGTATTTTCCTAACGACGTGCTCATCGAGGCCGACAAGAACACGGGACGCGTGGAGCTGCTGAAACGCGGCCAGGTGGTAAAGGCGTGGGAGCACGTAGCAATTACAAAATTTTCAGAGATCCACAAAGAAGCCCTCGCGCTGTGCGGCGGTAATGCGACACTTTAAGAGCTGACACCATGGAGATGTATAACAATGCACTGTGCATAAGCCACGCAGAGCTGACGGACGGCATAATGACTGCCTCCACTGTCAAGCAGCTGCGGCACCGCGGGCAGCTCACCCAGGTGCGACGTGCCTGCTACGGAACCAGCGCGTTATACGTGGTTGAGAGCTTGCCCGTGCAATATAAAGCAGAGGTTTACCGCCGTTGGCCAGACTTGAAAGAACAGGCCGAAAGCCGCCCATTTGTGGACAGCGTGGAGCCTGACGGCAAGGCGATGCAGTATTTTGCCGACTACGTGTTGAGCGACGGGCGGCACCTGTCAACGGAAAAACAAAGCGAGTATGCCAATAACTGCGCCATACTTCGGGCATTCGGGCAGCTGCTTGAAAGAGCGAACAGCCACCGCATGAGACAGAGCAAAGCCAGGGTAAACGCTGGCGAGTTTTGGGCAAAGGCAGCGGCAGCCCTGCCGCGACTATGCGACCGCTGGTCTAACAGTCTGCCGCAAAGTGCGCGCCGTCTGCGCATGAAATACGCCGAATTTCAAAAGGCGGGCTATGAGAGTATGATTAGCCGCAAGTTTCAGAATAAGAACGCTGCCAAGGTGCTGGACGACGAACAGCAGGCAGCCATTAAGGTGCTTTTGGCACACCACAACAACCTGCCCGACACGGAGGTGGCGCGGCGTTACAACCTGGTGGCCGACGTGAAAGGCTGGCCGCAGATTACAGCCAGCGCAGTGGGCGTGTGGCGTGAAAAATGCGACCTGGTGACGGCTGCGGCACGACGTGGCGCGTCGAATTTCCGCAATGAGCGGAGTATGCAGGTGAAGCGGAGCCGCCCGACTGCACCGTTCCTGTTGTGGACGCTTGACGGCTGGACATGCGAGCTGCTGTATCAGCAGACGACCATAGACAAGCAGGGACACCGCACGACGACCTACCACAACCGCCTGACGCTGGAGGTGGTGCTCGACCCGTGCTGCCGTTATCCCATAGGCTACGCCATAGGGAGCCACGAAACCCCCGCGCTCATAGCCGAAGCCCTGCGCGATGCAGCCCGCCACAGCCGCGAGCTGACGGGGGTAATGCTTCGCAGCAATCAGATACAATGCGACCACTACGGCATTAAGACCATGACCGACCTTTACAACGTCATGGCCAAGCACCTGACCCCTGCGCGGGTAAAGAACGCCAAGGCTAAAGACATAGAGCCATATTTCGGCTATCTAAATACGACATACTGCCAAAAGTTTGATAATTGGAGCGGCTACGGCGTAACGACCGACCCGAAAAAGCAACCGAACAGCGAGGCATTAAACCAGCTGCGGCACCAATTCCCCGACGAGCAGGGGGTGCGCGAACAGATCCACCAAATAATAGCCTATGAGCGCGCCAGCAAGCGGGAGCAGTTCATGCAGATGTATGCCAACCTGTCGGAGGAGCACAGGCTGCCGCTGTCGAAAGAAAATTATTTGCTTTACTTCGGGCAGACAACGGGGTTCACCAACGCTCTGGAGGGGTGCGGACTTCGCCCCACGCTGTTAGGAGCAAAGCACGATTATGACTGCTGGGACTTGACGTTCAGAGAGCACGCAGGCGAAAAATGGCAGGTGCGCTTTGACCCTGACGACCTGAGCGAAGTGTTGGCCGTAAATGAGGACGGCAGCCGCCGTTACATGCTGCGCGAAAAGTATGTACAGCCTATGGCATTGGCCGACCGCAAAGAGGGCGACGCTGAACAGCTGGAGGCCGTCAGGACTTTTAACAAAGAGCTGGAGGGGCATGTAACCAAAGAGCTGTGCGGGGCATATGAGACAGTCGACCGCATGATAAGCGACAACGAGCGACAGACCGCCCTCCTGTTAAGTCGCCTGCTGCTGACGGACAGCCACGGCCAGCACAAGTTACCCGCAGCCAGGCAGCGCATGAGCCAGGCCGCCATTGCTGACGTGGAGTATGAAACAGTGGAGCCAACGCCCAACATGCCCGCGGGGTGGCAGAACGAAGACCCCGAAAATTTCGATATTTTCTAACACCCATTAAAAAGATATTAAACCATGGTAAAGGACGAAAAACAACAGATCGCGCAGCGACTTAAAGAATACTGCGAAAAAATGGGCAGCCAGAACAAGGCAGCCCGCAGCCTCAACGGCACCAGCACGGCGACCGTCAGCAAAATGCTTTCAGGCGATTGGGACACCATAAGCGACGACATGTGGCGCGCAGTGGGTGCGCAGCTGGGACACGACAGCAGCGCGTGGCAGATCGTGAAAACAAACGCCTACAAGCGCATGGCCTTTTTGATGCAGCAGGCCAAGGAAGAAAGCCTCGTTATAGCCATTACGGGGTTTGCAGGCTGCGGCAAGACGGAGGCCATAAAGAGCTACACGAAGACGACGCGCAGCGTGTACCACTTAATGTGTAGCGAGTATTGGAACCGCCCGACGTTCATAAACAAGCTGCTGCGCGCCCTGGGCAAAGACGTGGGCGGCAGCGTGGCCGACCAAATGGAGGCCATAGTGGAGACGCTGAACAGTGCGGACGCCCCTCTTATCATTCTGGACGAGGCCGACAAGCTGCGCGACCAGGTGCTTTACTTTTTCATAAGCCTATACAACCAGCTGGAGGGTCATTGTGGCATTATCCTGGTGGCAACGGAGTACCTTAAAAACCGCATAGAGCGCGGCGTTAGGCTGAAAAAGAAAGGCTATGAGGAAATTTACAGCCGCATAGGCCGCAAGTTTGTGCAGCTTCAAGTGATCAACGGCGAAGACATAGCCGCCGTATGCAAGGCCAACGGCGTAACAGACCCGAAGACCATACAGGACATAATAGCCAGCGCAGAGTGCGACCTTCGCAGGGTGAAACGCGCCGTATGGGCAGCCAAAAAGAAAGGAGGCGCGCAGTGAGCAAGAGCGTAAAGCTGCGTGTGCCCTCTGCGGCAGTGTCGCCGCTGCTGGTCGAATGGCTGCGCTATGCGCTGCCGTTTGACATAACAGTGGCGAGGGGGAGCAGAGCAGACAAGACGCGCACGGTGGTGTTTACCGTCACCGACAGCACAAAGAGCGACGCAGCGGCCAAGCTGCGCGCCCTGGAACAATTAATCGACGCGCACAACATGCGCGACAACATAGAACAGTAACAATGCGCAGGGCGATAAGTAACAAAAACGTGATGCAGGCCAAGTTTGAGACGGCACCCTTCGAGGGTGTGTGGCTTGCAAGCCTGGGGCGGCCAGAGATGCGCGGGTCGTGGATAGTGTACGGGGGTAGCGGAAGCGGCAAGACCACCTACGTGATGCAGCTGTGCAAATATCTTACGAATTTCGGGCGCGTGGCCTACAACAGCCTGGAGCAGGGTTTGAGCTTGTCGCTTCAAAAGGCATGGGAGCGTGTGGGCATGGAGGAAGCAGGCAGCAAAATAATACTGCTGTGCAAAGAGAGCCTCGCCGACATAAAGGAGCGACTAACGAAAAGGAACGCCCCTAACATTGTGGTAATCGACAGTGTGAATTATTGGATTGGCTTCACCATGCGCGACTATACCCGACTGAAAGACGACAACCCCGACACGCTGTTTGTCTTCATAGCCCACGAAGACAAAGGCCAGCCGAAGGGCAACATGGCAAAAAATATTCGCTACGATGCTGACATTAAGATCAGGGTCGAGGGTTACAAAGCATTTGCCACGTCGCGCTATGAGGACACGGACAAAGGCGAGGGCGGGCAGGATTATGTAATCTGGGAGCAGGGCGCGCGCGAATATTGGGCAGAGTTATAAACAGTAAGCAATACACAGCAATGAAAGAAAACAAGGACATGGACGAGATCCACCGCAATTTACTAAAAAAGTTTCACACGCTTTGCAGTGTGCTGGGCATGACCGCAGAGCAGAAGGAGGAACTCATAGCCGCCTACAATGTGGAGAGCAGCCGCGACCTGGACACGCACGACCTGGTCGACCTGTGCGGGAAGCTGTCGAAGCAGGCAGGAGGCAAAAAGCGGAGCGAGTATGACCGCCTGCGCAAGCAGTGCATGGCCGCCATAGGCAGCTGGCTAAAGATGTGCGGCAAGGAGAGCAACGCCACCGTAATAAAAGCCATAGCGTGCCGCGCCACCAAGCACGACGACTTTAATAAAATACCGCTGGAGCGTCTGCGCAACCTGGTGTATCTTTTTAACAACAAGATAAAGGATCAGGACGCAGTGGACGACGTGGCCGAACAGGTGGAGGCCGTGAAAGAGGCGGCAAAGAAAATATTTGTTTACCGCACGGACAACGGTCTGGGCTTTCTCAATTAACACAGATATGAACACGAACACAAACACGGCATTGGCCGAGATAAAGCGCACCATAACGGCGCAGACCATTGAAATGGACACGGACACATATTGCTGGCTGCTTCGGGAGCTGGCAGAGTGGTGCCAAAATCAGGCAAACTTGCAGGAGTTTGCCATAGACTTCACAGAAGACTATAACGAGTAATAACCATAAAACAGTAAAAGCAATGAAAACAAACATTTTGAACTACGTAAAAGCAGCCGTGCGCCTGCCATTCGCACTTGTCGGCGGCGCGTTGACCCTGGCAGCCGTAACCCTCAACACCCTGGGGTCGTTAACCCTGGGCAGACTGTCGGACGCAAACGACTACATGGACACTATTAAATAACCCCTAAACACCCGTTAAACAATGG
Source organism: Prevotella sp. (assembly GCA_023666665.1). Lineage (GTDB taxonomy): Bacteria > Bacteroidota > Bacteroidia > Bacteroidales > Muribaculaceae > UBA3263. Next base: position 6,368 of record JAMPBN010000011.1, read on the forward strand.
ACACAACCGAAAAAAAGACCGTAGAAATGACGGCAGAGGAACAGGCACAATTTGCCGCGTTCAAGGCAGAGCAGGAGAAAAAAGCGCGCCTGCAAAAACGTAAAGAAAACCGCGACACCTACGCGCAGATCGTGGACGAGCAGGTAAAGTTAGCCATTCCGGAGCTGGCCTCACTGTCGGAGCAAATCAAGACCGTTAAAACCGCCGTTTTCGAGAACTTCAAGACGGTGCTCGACATGAAAGCCGAGGTTATGAGCATGACCACGGCAGGGCAGCACAGCCACACGTTCACCACTTCGGACGGCCTTATGCGCCTGACGCTGGGCACCAACACAGTGGACGCATACCGCGACACGGTGGAAGACGGCATCGCCATGGTGCGCGCCTACATTGAAAGCATGGCCAAGGACGAGAACAGCCGCGCGCTGGTCAATGCCGTGCTTCGCCTGTTGGCGCGTGATCAGAAAGGCACGCTAAAGGCCAGCCGCGTGCTCCAGCTTCGCAAAATGGCCGACGAGACAGGCGACGAGACGTTCATAGAGGGCGTTAAAATAATCGAGGAAAGCTACCAGCCCGCCGAAACAAAGCAGTATATACGTGCGGAGTATAAGGACGACAAGGGCTGGCACATTATCCCGCTGTCGGTTACAGACGTGTAACCATGCGTGCGGGCATAAAAGAAGCGCGCCCCCCATAAGCCGAAGCCTGAAGCACGCGCAACCCGATGTGTAAAGGACACTGCAAAGATAGTAAAAAATTTCGGTAAATGGGAAATAAACGGCATTATAAAAGCACCTTAGAGCGCGTTAAGCTAATAAAAGCACTTACCGACCGTTATTACGAGCCTGGAAACAACGCGAAATGTTACAAGGCTGTGTGGAAAAAGTATATTTACCCCATTTACCCGATGTGTTATAGAACTTATCTAAATTATTTGAATATACCACCATAGCCGCCAGCCACCACACCTCCTCAATTACCGTTAGACATTGACGAGGACTGAACACAGAAAAAGCCTGCCAGCCTGCAAAAGACTGACGGGCTTTGTTATTTAATTTGCAGCTGCGCCACAATGGCCTGACGGGCAGGGCGGGCGGCGGCAGTGAATTGGCAGCGAGTAATGTAGCGGTCGATGCTTTCTATCAGTTCGGCATGGTTGTGGTTAGTGGCCGACACTGAAAGCATGAACGTGCTAAAGTTTTCGCCTGCCAGGGTGGCCATGGCAGCGTGTACCTGGTCGATAATGTCGAAATAGTCAAGAGCGGCCTCGAGGCGTTTGTCATCAAAGCCCGCCGTGTAAGCCTTTGTGCGTGTAATGATGTGGAGGCGCACGGGCACGTCGGCCATGCAGACGTGGTTAGCGAGCTGGCGCACGTCGTACTGTTCAAACTCAATAAAGACGGAGGGGCACGGCCAGGCAGTTGCGGCCGTAATTTCAGCGAGGTGCTCATTCCACAGGTCTATGAACTTGACGGCGGGCACATGCTCTTTAATCTGGGCTGCAATAGCCTTAAATAACTGTTTTCTCATTTGCGTAATGCTTTAATTAGTTCCTGGTTGTAACGCTGGACGTTGTCGTCTATAACGTCCCGAATTATGCGCTGCGTTTCGGCACCGTCGCCGACAAACTGACGCTGCGGCATGTTGACGGTGCGGGTGTGTTGTTTGACGGTGTAGGTATTGCCTTTTTTGCTTTTGCGGGTGTGCTGGCGCACGGTAACACTGCCCTTGCCACCCTCATTGTGGAGGGTGGCATAAGGCTGGTTAGATGTGAAGCGTACGCCGTCGGGTGTCTCTTTGGCTTGAATGGATCTGCGGAGGCTGCCCGTAACAACAAGCAGGGAGCCGAGGGCGTTTGGGTCGCGCCTCTTTTTCCACTTATTTGTAAAAAAGGCTTTGCGGGTAAAGTTCCGGTCGAATTCGTCGTGCAGTTCGACCCTCATGTCGCTAATAATGTCTTTTTTGAGTTGTGCGGGGTCTAACATTGTTATTTGTTACGTAAAATTTTGGGAGTTCGACAAATAGTTATTAAATTTGCGGTCATGAAGCAGCAAACAATACCGACACAAGTAAGCCAGGAGGCCGAGGAGCTTGTCTCTATGTACGGCCAGCGCGTCGAATACCTGGGGCAAATGCCTGACGGGCGGGCTGCTTATTATTACCATTATCCTGACGACGTGTGCGCTGGCTTTCCAACGGTGTGGCTATACGGCAGCGGTCAGGTAATGGAGCTAAACGACCACGAAGCCCTGGAGGTCATTTCGGCTTTTTGCTGAAAATCGAGGCAAATTTCATATTAAAAATTTTATCGTCAATTCTCATAACGCCCCTGCACTCATGCGGGGTCGCGTCGCCTTTGTCGCACAGTTCCTTAATAGGCCGCTGTTCGCCTTTGTCGCTTTCGTAGTGCTGCGGTTCGATATACACCAGCTTGCCATCGGCGCGCCGCTGTAACACGGTCATGTGGCCGCCACCGCCGCGCCAACCAATCGAAAGCGCATAAATGCCCTCCTGTTTTGTGCTTTCCTCTAAAAACTCATTATAATGCTCTGGGGTCATGTCGGTGTAGCCTTTGGCTTTGTACCATTCGCGCATAACGGTGTGTTTTGCTGGGGTGCCGTCGGCATTAAGCCAGCACTCCCAGGTTTGCAGGCCGTGGCTCAAATAGTCGCTTTGCGAGTTACGGGTGTTTCCTTTGGCGACAATATCCAGACCACGGAGGCGCAGCAGGTAGGCAGGCGTGCATGTCTGGCAATTTATGTGATATGCCCGCTTGTATTTTTCATTTTTGCGGTAACGTTTGTCCTCTTTGTCCACATACGCCCCGTTTGGATCCTCTATGAATTTAGGCTCCCATTTGGGGTTGGCACTCTGTTGGTCTGCCTGTGACACGGTCATCGGCGTGCCGCAAACGGCTTTTAATTCCTTTTCAAGTTTCAGAATATTTTCAACAATAGCCTCACGTGTGGCCTGCGGCAAGGTGTCGGGCTGCTGTTCTGCCAGCTGCTGGCGGTGGAGTGCTGCCTGTTCCTCTTTGCTGACTTTCTTAATGACCTTTTTAGCCTCTGCGGGAGCCTTAAAATAAGGGTGCTTTGGCGGGAACAGTTGCATTTGCTTGCCAGCGTTAAAACGGAACATTTGCTGCTTTGCGGCTTCGGTTGAATTGTCGCCCAGGAGCATGGCACGGGCTGGGTCGCTTTCGGCATACTTACCGCGGCGCACCTGCACGGCAGTGCAGCGGCAGCCCCAGCCGTTTGGTGGGTAGTATTTGTCCCAAAACGGGTCGGAGGGTGGCAATGTTATGCCGTTCATGGCGGCGTGGTCGTCGCGCACACGATTGTCCTCTGCGGTGCGGTACTGCAAGAGGTAGCGGTCGCCGTCGCGCTCCATAGCCACCCATTTGGCCGCCATTTGGCAGGTGCCGACGGCGTGTTTATATTCGGCATAAAGGTAGGCGGTATTATAACGCTGGTTAATCTTTAGCACGTCGTCCTGAAATTGGGCATACGGCTTAATTTCGCCTTTGTCAGAGACCAGCGACAACCCTATTTCGCGCATAGCGTGGAACGTCTTAAAGCCCGAAAAAACAAAACTGTTCTCCTCTAAGGCATAGCGCAGCGTGTCGGGCACGTCGGTGGGGAGGTGCGCGTCCACGCCTCGGTTAATAGCGGCGACAGTTTCAAGTATGAGCTTGCGGGCTTTGGGGTCTTTAATCTGGTTTACGTCGAAGCCGCCAGCCTGGTAGATCAGGTCGGCCACGTCGTCGAAGACGGAGGAGTCGAAGCTGGGTGGGTCGTCGTCATCAGCGGCAAGGTTAAGGGTGCCTCCGTCTTCATATAGCAAATTAACTGCTGCGTGGAAAGCCCCGTATTTGGCGCGCATTTCAGCAGTGTGCGCGGGGCTTACTCGAAAAAAGCGTCGGGCTGTGTCTTTTTTTCGCGCACGCCTGTAATGGGCACGTTATATTTGTCGGTGAAATACTGGGGGTCAATTTCGTAATATTCCAGGAGCACGCGCTCCATTTCGCGCTGTTCTGACGGGGTAAAGGCCGCCGCGTCGTCCCACTCAAAGCGAGTGCCGCCCACAGGGAAGCCGTGGGCAAGCATGAACGGCAGCAGGTGGTCATTTACATTATTCGCCAGCATGGTTTTGTCGGCTTCGATAACATTCTCGAACACGTCGAGGTGTGTTTCAGACTGTGAGAGCGAGGAGCCCGCGTCAATGGTCATAGTCTGGTTAAGAATGCCTTTTGAAATTTCGCTATTACAGCGATCCACGCGCTTGTCGTAAACGTTGTAAGCGTCGCCGCGGCTGCTTTCTTTAATGTCTATTTCGGTGCCGTCAGGGAACAAGCCCCAAAACGCACTGCCCATATTTTCGAGGGCACTTTCAATTTTGGCACGTTCCGCGTCGTCGGTGGTGGTGGCTTTCGCTATACGCATAGGCGCGCCGAATATTTCGCCGAACATGTCCCAAAAGCCGAGCATGTTTTTTTTGCTTATGCACTGCGGTGCGCACTTCAAGAGCAGGCCGAGGTCGTTTGGCTTGCCTATTTCAAGGCACCAGCTGGCCAGCTCACCCTCGCGGTAGCTTATGCCGCTGCGCCAATCGTCGCCGACATTGCGCAGCAGCACGCCGTGCTCCTGGCACACATGCTTGCGGGGCACAAGCTCCACGCCGTCGAATGTGAGGCCGTCGCTGGTTTTCTTAATGTCGCCGAATTGCACAAGACTGTGTCCCCAGAAGCGGCAGTCAAGAGCCAGGGAGCAGTAATCGTTAAACCATTCGCGGGTAAACAGTGCCGTGGCCTTTTCCACCTCTTTGCCGTCAGCACCGACAAGGCGAAATTTTTGCTTTAACACCATGCCTTTACGCTGGCCTATACAGCCCTCGAGGTGGAGGTCAACAAGGCAATCGGTGTAAATGTCGTAAAGGTTCTGCCGACGGGGGTTGTCCACGTTAATGGCCTGCTGCCAAGCCTGCCGCCACATGCCGACGTCCTTTTGCGTCAGGCTGTCGGTTTGTCGGATCAGTTCGGCAGTGAGGCGGCGACCCTCTTTACTCTTTACAAAAGCGGCAATGCGCTGCACCTCTGCGGAGCTATACATGTGCTCGCCTGTAAAGATATGGCCTATTTTCTGTAAAATGTTCATTTAACAAGCGTTTAACGGTTAATAATTACCATGTGCATTTTTTGACTTTGCCCAGGGCAGAGCCGAAGCGCACGGGGTTATGGCTGTCAGTGTCGCCGTCGTCGCTCACATATTTGGGCATGTCGGGCGACGCTTTGGAGGCTTGCACGTCGCGCAGCCATTTGAGGCTGTCTTCATAGAGCTGCACACGGCGGTCGCTGCCCATAGACTGCGGCAGACGGTGCACCATGATGTAAAGCGTAATATTTACGGCGCAGTCCACCAGCATAGGGTTGCGGCACGCGCCGACCTGGGCAAATGCCTTTGCCATGTCGTAGCGGTCGCGGGTGTAGCTGCTTATTTTTTCCATGGCCGCCTCTTCGGCCTGGAGACGTATTTCGGTGTGTGCCTGGAGCTGTTCAAACTCGAAATCGTCGCACACGGCTTTGTAGTCTTCATCAGTCAGAAACATAGGGCATTACTTTTTTGTGGGTTGTGGGTTGGCCTCATAAATGGCAATTTTGCGGGCGGTCTCTGCGGTAAAGCCTTTTGCAAAGCGGTGGGCAGCAATCAGCTTTTTAACGCCCTGCATTGAAACGACCACGGGCTTGCCGTCATTTACCAGCACCAGGAACTTGCGGCGCAGTTGGTTGGCGTTTTCCTGTGCCTGTTTAATGGCCTTTTTTCTGCGCCACTCAAAGATCTGGGCGCGGACGAGTTTTTTAATAAAATTCACCATGTTACATTTTTTGCATTACGCCGCTTACCAAAAGACGGCTTAAAGTTAGAAATACGGGAGTGCTTTTGCAGTATGTTGATAGCGGCCTCGTCAGCGTCGGGCGCATCATCGTGGCCGCGCATACCTTTTTGGAAAGCTAAAGTTTGGTCAAGGCCGCGCAGCATGTCGGGGTCGTCTTTCTGGCTGTCGTCGTAAAATACGAAGCCGCGCTCCCAATTTGCCGCGCTGCTTTCGATACGCTGGAACTTGTCGGGCTTTTTTCGCTTGTCGGGCAATATTGGCAGCTGGTAGCCGCGTAAGTTGCCCTCCGTTGCAAAGTCTTTCATTAAGTTGTCCTGCATGAAATTGGCCTCCATATAGAATTTAATGGCTATGCCCGCAGTGCTTGCCCATTCGTAGAGATCATAACACCAGCGCACCATTTCGGCCACAGTGGCCTGACGGACGAAAGCGCGGAGCTGCCACAGCTGCCCGCCTTTGATTTTGCCCCACAGCTTTGCGGCCTTATAGTCATTTTTTTGGGTGCTTTTCCAGGAGGGGTCGATATATAGCACAAATTCCTGGAACTGCGCCCACGCTGGCCGCTTTGCCCAGCGGATCCATTCCTGGCGAAAGACGGCACCCTCCACAATGGGGTTGTTCATGTATTCTTTTTGAAATGAACGGTACCCCTGGAAGTCTTCAATGGCCTGCACTTCGGCGGGTGTCCATTTAGCCGCCCACGACACATTGCCGTTTTTGTCCCAGATGTTGACCTGCGACACCTGCACGCCTTTAGTCTCTGAAATGTTTTGCAGGACGGAGTTTTTGGCTATCAAGTTGCCGACCATGATAAAGCGGCCACGGCCACCGTCGAGGGCACCGAACAAAGCCTCCTTAACCCAATCAGTGAGACGCTGCACACGGTTAGGGTTTTCGCAGAGTTCGTCGTCGTCGAGGTCGTCAATAACAATATAATCAGGGCGGTGGCTGCGGTAACGCAGACCACGGGGGGACTGTCCGCGACCACGGGCAAAAAAGGCCGTGCCGTCTTTAGTTACGAAAGCCCCCTCCTCCCAATTGCCGTTATTATACTGCTGGCCGAAATCGTTAATATAACGCTGGTTAAATTGTAACTCAGCCTGAATGTCGGCCAGGAGAGTGTTTGCGTTGTCTTCACTCTTACCCACCAGCACCATAACGTTAATTTCGCGCTGCTGCTGGCACTTTAGCCACAGCGGGATAAATATATCCAGGTGTGTGGACTTTGCCGCGCCACGGTGCCACTTGAAGACGGCGCGGAGGTTTTTTTCTTTCTTTACGAGGGTGGCCGCCTTAATGTGGAAAGGCGCGCAAGGGGTCTGCACGCCTGTTTGTGGGTTCTGGGTGTAGTGGGGAAAGTAGTAATCGACAAACGCGGCATAATCGGCACGCACGCGCTTAATGCGCTGCTCCCGCTGTTGGTTGGTCTCACCACGCCCCACAACGGTGGCCGTCTGGACAGTCTCACAGTGTTGCTTCCACAGTTCGAGTGCCTCTTTTCGTGTTAGTTTGTCGTACTTCGGCATGTCATTTTATAAGTTTGTTTTGCATCAGATAGTCGATATATTGGTTGTGGTAGCGGTTAATGGTTTTCAGCAGTTCGGGTGTTATACCCTCATCATACTGCGCCTGAAATTGCAGCCATTTGCTGAACGCCATAAAGACCTCGATAACGTCCACAATGCTGGTCTGCTTGTCCAGCTTTTCGATAGTGGCCGAAAATTTGGCCAATTTGTCGCCCAGGCCGTTTATTGCGTCGGGGTCTTCGCTATTATTAACCCTTTCCAGCATTTTGTCGATAGTTCGGAGCAGTTTGTTGACGAGTTCGGGGCGGGTAATGTTCTGCGCTGCGCGCTGTTCCTGCCAGCCCTCTGCGTTCACCCATTTGGTAATGGTCTGCGCCGATATACCTGTTTTTTCGGCTATCACCTTTTGACTGTCGCCCTGCATGAATAAAATGCGGGCGTAGTCTTTCTTTTCTTCACGCTCTTTTTTTGTCGCCATTCGGCACCATGTTTTTAATGTAGTTTATGCAGCGCAAGGCAAGCTAAACGCTGCGGGTTATTGTTGGTTTATCGCTGCAAAAATCTGCATAAAAGGCCTAAATAAAAAAAAGTGTGTCAAGAGTTTACACTCTTTTTGTGGGAGTGTGATAAACTGTTGAATTTTGCGCCGAAAGTGTAACATAACGCGGCGTAGAGCAGTGGTAGCTCGTGAGGTTCATTCCCTCAAGGTCGCAGGTTCGAGTCCTGCCGCCGCCACAACCCAACATAGTGAAATATGATCCGACGGCCACGGCGGCAGCTCACCACAGAGCGCACAAAATGGGTGTATGCGTCAGAGCTGCCCCGCCCGTCACTTTAGACCAACACAATGGCAAAAGAAATGATAATCAGCACCAGCCGACTGAACAGTTACGGCAGCCGTGTAATTACGTCGGGCATTGACATAGAGCAATACCAGAAAAACCCCGTTTTGCTCTGGATGCACCGCCGCAGCTTCAACGACAAAAATCCGCTGCCCATTGGCCGCGTGGAAAACTTGCATTTTGACGGCGACGCGCTCAAAGGTACGCCCGTGTTTGACGAGAACGACCCATTCGCCAAGCAGATAGCCGACAAGTGGAACAACGGCTTTTTGAAAATGTGCAGCGCAGGACTGGACATTTTAGAGGTCAGCGTCGAGCCTGCCAACCTGGTGCCAGGTCAGACCCGCGCCACAATTATGCGCAGCAAGCTGACGGAGGTTAGCATTGTGGACGTAGGCAGCAATGACGATGCTTTGCAGCTTACCAACAGCGGCCAGCTGTTGACATTGGCGGCAGGCGACGAAAGCGACGCACTGCCCCTGCTGGTGCTGGCACAGAATACCGAAACAGACAACGCCGACGGCGAAAAGCCCGAAGCCAATATTAACAAAACCAACAATAACAAAAGCATGAACAAAGAAACGTTAGAGCTGCTCGGTCTTACCGAGAGCGCGACCGACGAGCAGGTGCATACTGCTGTGCAGTTGCTCAAAGGTAATGCAGACAAAGCCAAGAGCATGGAGCTTGCCGCCGTTACAGCCGTGGTTGATCAGGCCGTCAAGGACAGACGTATCACCGAGGCCAAGCGCGACCACTTTATCGAGTTAGGCAAAAGTGTAGGTGTGCAGCAGCTCACCGCCACGCTGGAGTGTATGACACCGGCCAGAAAGCCCACAGACTTAATCAATAAGACACAGGGCAGCGCAAATGCGCCCGCAGGTCAGGAGCACCAGACCTTTACCAAGTTGTCAGAGGTGCCCGCCGACCAGGTGGAAAAAATCAAAGACGAACAACCGCAGGAGTATGCCCGCCTGTTCAAGGCCGAGTATGGCATGGAACTGCCCCGCTAAACAGTCAATAACCAACCATTAAATAACCATTTAATAGCAATGAAACCAATTTTTAAGATTTTCAGCTGTCTGTGCATGTTGCTTTGCGCCGTCGGCGTAAACAGTGCAATGGGTGCCACACTTTCGTGTGCTGTCGGCGGCACGCCCGCCATGGGCGCGCTTATGGCAAACGGTGTCGCCCTGGTCGCTGGTAGCTTCATGCCCGCAAATGCCCTCCACGCTGGTGTGTTCACCGAGATATGGACGGCAGAAATGATTAAAGCGTTCCGCACTGCCCCCGAAGCATTGGGCTGGTACGACCGCATCCGCTCTTATGATCAGTATGTGGAAAATGACGTTATCCACTTTACCGAGCTGGGCGGCGATCCTAAAGTTTTAATAAATAACACCACTTACCCGCTTGCCATTACGAAGCTGGAAGACGCAGACAAGCCCGTCAGCCTGGATAAGTTCGACACCGAGGCCACACCCGTGACCGATGACGAGTTGCACGCAGTAAGCTACGACAAAATGGCCAGCGTGCAGGAACGGCACCGCGAAGCCATTAAAGAGTCGGTGCGTAAAAAGGCCATACACGCCATTGCCCCCGACGAGCACACGGCAAACAAAACTGTGGTGCTACGTACCACGGGCGAGGTTGACACACCTAACTTGCGCAAGCGACTGACCCCCGCCGACCTGGTGACACTCAAGGCTGCCTTTGACAAATTGGGTATGCCTGCCAGCGACCGCGTTCTGGTGCTTTGCTCTGACCACGTTAACGACCTTTTGCATACCGACCAGAAATTCCGCGAAGCCTACAACATCAACCAGACAGAGGGCAAGATTGCACGCCTTTACGGCTTCGACATTTACGAATACAACGGCACGCCATACTACACAACCGCAGGCAAAAAGAAGACCTACGGCGCGGCCACCACTGCAACCGACCGACTGTCGTCTGTGGCTTTCCACGTGCCCAGCATGATGAAAGCCAACGGCAGCGTGCAAATGTATTACAGCGAAGCCAAGACCGACCCGCTGTACCACCGCAACCTCGTGAATTTCCGCAAATGGGGCATTTGCTTGCCTCTTAAATCAAACTGCACCCGCGGCGCAATCGTCAGCACCGTAGAAACAGCCTAAAGAATGGCACAGGCTCTTAAATATCTGGTAATCCACTGCACCGCCACCCCTGAGGGACGCGACGTGTCAGGCGACGACATACGCCGCTGGCACACTTCGCCCGTCTCTTTGGGCGGGCGTGGTTGGAAACAAGTAGGCTATACCGACCTTTTCCACCTTAATGGCAGTGTGGAACGTTTGGTCGCCAACAACGAGGACGACATAGTGGACAATTGGGAGATAACCAACGGCGCAAAAGGCTACAACAGCATTAGCCGCCACATCGTGCTGGCTGGCGGTTATGCCTCCGACGGCAAGACCCCGAAAGACACCCGCACGCCCGCGCAGAAGGTCGCCCTGGAAAAATACGTTAAAGAGTTCCACGCCAAACACCCGAAAGTTAAGATTATAGGCCATAACGAGGTAGCCGCAAAGGCTTGCCCGTCTTTTGACGTGCAGGCATGGTTAAAAAGTATTGGCATAAATCAGTAACCCCCTGAATGAGCAATATAACGACAATTATACTCGCAATCATTGGCAGCACAGTGTTAAGCACGCCCCTGGGTGTGTGGTTGGGCAGCATATTGACCCGCGACAAATACAGGGCGGAAATCGACCAGCTACGTGCCGAGGTGTCGTCCAAGCTGTCGTCGGTCAAGTCGTCAGAACTTGACAACGTGCGCAAGGCCAACGACCTGCTGGTAGAAAGCATCGTTACACCGCTCCAGAAGGAAATATCAAGTTTACGCCGCAATGTTGACAAATTCCGCAAAGCTATTGAAAAGATCCCTTTTTGCCCTCATGCTAACGAGTGCCCTGTGTCTCGCCAGCTGTCGAGTGACGAGGGAGACGACGACGACCGCAGAAACACAGTATAACGCTACGGCCACCACCGACAGCGTGGGCACGTCGGCCATTGCGACGCAGACCACCAGAAAGGCGCAGGTCGATAGTCTGTTACAGGCTGCCTTAATGCAGACAACAGTAGAACAAAGTGAGGCCAGCGTTGAGCAGACCCTGCACCTTTTACTATTCGACACGACGCAACCAGCTGACACCGCCACAGGACTGCCGCCCGTAAAGGCAGCATTAACCAAGACCACCGCGGCCAAGCGAAAGGACAACACCGAGCGCACGGCACAGGCTGACGTTAAAGCAGAACTAAATAAGGCGCAGACCGACAGCACCCAGACGCTGGCAAAAAGCACGGCACACGTGCAGAGCGACCAGCAGGCGAATGTGGCCGCCAAGAGCGACACCACAGCAAAGGAAAAGCCCCAGCGCAACAGTTGGCAGGTGTGGGCAGTGGCTGCCCTGGCTGCATTGCTAATCATTACGGCCTGTGTCGGGTATCTGCGCAGAAAATTAAACCAATAACAACAAGTAAAATGAACAGTTTAGAAATTAAACGCCAGAATGGTAACGTCCCCAAAAGTCTGCCAGGCCAAGACCATGTGTCAGGCATGATCTTTTACGTTACCTCTGCGGACATTCCCGCAGGCTTCGCCACCGAGTCCGTGCAAGCTGTCAGTACCATAGACGCAGCCGAAGCGTTAGGCATTACCGCCGACGCGGATAAATGGGCTGTCAAGGTCATGCACTACCAGCTTTCTGAAATATTCCGCATCAACCAAGGCATTACGCTTTACGTCGGCATTTTCACCAAGCCCGAAACGCACACATTTGCGGAGCTGGCCACAGTGCAGAACTATGCCGACGGCGCAATCCGTCAGTTCGGTATATGGGACGGCCTCACACAGCTGACTGCTGAAAACGTAGCCCTGCTTCAAGCCAAGTCCGACGCTCTGGATCTGAATAATGCCCCTGTATCTGTCGGCTATGCCCCCAGCCTTAAAAACGGCTACCAGGCTATTACCGCACTTAAAATCGCCAACGCAGCTCCACGTGTGTCTGTAATCATTGCCCAGGCTGGAGGCACTAACGACACGGGCGCGCTTCTCTTTGCCGAGACCAGCAACAAGACCACAAAAAACGCAGTTAGTTGCATAGGAGTATGGCTGGGTCATGTTTCGTCCGCCGCAGTGCACGAAAGCATTTCATGGGTTAAAAAATTCCCGTCTGGCATATCCCTGCCCGCGTTGAGCGACGGCACCCTGGTGCGTACACTTGACAAGGCCTGGGTTGAAAGGTTGGACGCTGCGCGCTTTATGTTCCTTACCCCCATTGTGGGTGTATCAGGCAGCTATTGGAACGACAGCCACAACATGGACGACCCCATTAGCGACTACAACGCCATCGAGCTGGTGCGCACCATGGACAAAGCGTGCCGCGGCATTCGCACCTATCTGACCCCAGAGCTGGGCGGTAACGTTTATATAGATCCGAGCACGGGCAAGCTCCAGAGCTACACCGTGGCGCATCTGGAAACCACCGCCAACAAAGCCCTCGAAGACATGGAAAAGGCGGGCGAGCTGTCGGGCTATCAGGCTGTAATAGACCCTGAACAGGACGTTTTGAGCACCAGCACCATAGAGGTGGTAATCAAGAACGTACCCGTGGGCGTTATCCGCAAAATCAAAGTTAAAATCGGTTACGTAAAATCACTGTAAAATGGTAGGAAACAACGGCGTGCCATTTGTAAATGGCAAACTATATGATTGGGCAGACATCGTGCTCGTCATTGCTGGCGTGCCCGTTACGGGCATTACAGGCATCGAATATAAAGACGACCAGGACATAGTGACCAAGTACGGCGCAGGCCGCTATCCCGTAGGCTACGCCAAGGGGCGCATTACGTCCACAGGTAAAATTACCCTATACCAGGAAGAGGTCGAAGCAATCCAGCGGCAGAGCCTTACAGGCCGCCTGCAAGACATTGCACCCTTTGACATCATTGTCAGCTATCTGCCTGACACGGGCATTGTGTCAATCGACAAACTGCGCAACGTCATGTTTAAGAACAACGGGCGCGGCTGGAAAGAGGGCGACACAGGCCAGGAGGTAGAAATCGACCTCGTAATGTCACACATTGACTGGAACAAGTAAGCGCGGGCGGTGGGGCGGCCTCACAGCCGACCCCGCGGCTACCGCTAAACAACAATTAAAGACCCATTAAAGACCCTATTAAAATGACCACAGACACCAACGCTGTACCCGCAGCAGAAAAGCGCACCTATGACGGAGGCGTAACAAACGAAAGTATAAACAAGTGGAAAGCCCAGCACCGCAAAGTTACCCGCATTGACGTGGAAGACGACGGCGACCTGCATGTAGGCTATTTCAAGCGACCGAGCATGGAAACCATGGCAGCAGTCAACAAGCTGGCCAAAACCGACGAAATGAAAAGCGCACAGACGCTGTTCGACGGCTGTTGGTTAGGCGGCAGTGAAGACCTACGCCATGACGCTGTGCTCTTTACTGCATGTATGGGACAGCTTAACGTGGCTTTTGCCCGTGTCTCTGCAAGCCTAAAAAACTTATAGAGGCGCACCAGCTCAACACGCGGGACGACGTGGAGGACAGCCCCGAGGATGGCTTTCTCAAAGCCTGCGCCCTAATACGGGCAAACCTGCACGTCAATCCTGCCGCTGGTAGTGCCGAAGACTTCGCAACAAACTACGCGGCTGCTGTGTGGCTGGAAAATTGGAGGCTGAAACGACAGGCCGAAATGATTGTCGCCCTATTCTCAAATAAAGACTAACGGCGGCGGCAGTCATGGAGCACAGCGCGCACAATCAGAAAGAGGACATAAAAAGGCATGACCAGGAACCCGCAGCAAGCGACCGCAGTTAATGCTTTTAAGAATAATATAAAAAGAGTTTCAAACATAGTGCACTGTAATAACGTGCCACATAGGTAATAAGTTTAATAAACCATGCAATCGTTTGACTATCGTTTTGACGTTAGCGGCGACTTTTACGGCAGAATGTCGCAAATGAACCGGGCGGTCGGGCAGTTTTCGCAAAGTGTGGAAAACGCCCAGAGCTGGGTCGTGAAGCTATCGCAGAAAATGGCTGCCTTTGAGTTGGCCAGCGGCTACGTTGAAAGGCTGTCGAACACATTCCAGGGGCTTGCCGCCAGCGGTGTAACGCTTGACAGTCAAATGCACGACCTTTCGGCTGTCGCTGGCGTGACGGGCGATGCACTCAAAGAAATAGAGGGCTACGCCCGTGAAAGTGCCAAGGCATTCGGTACGGACGCAGGTGTGGCCGTGGAGGGTTACAAACTGCTGCTTTCGCAGTTGACCCCAGAGCTGGGCAAATGCCCGCAGGCTCTGCAAGCCATGGGCAACAGCATACAGATAACGAGCAAACTTATGGGCGGCGACGGCGTGGCCGCCGCGCAGGTGCTTACAACCGCCATGAACCAATACGGCGTAAGTCTGGACGACCCAATAGCGGCCAGCAAGACCATGGCCGACATGATGAATACCATGGCCGCCGCTGGTCAGGCAGGTAGTGCCGAGCTGCCAGCCATTAAGGCAGCCCTCGAGCAGTGCGGTATGGCCGCCAAGGCTGCAAATGTCAGCTTTGAGGAAACCAACGCCGCCATCCAGGTGCTGGACAAAGCAGGTAAGAAAGGCAGTGAGGGCGGTGTGGCTCTGCGCAACACCATGGCCATACTGTCGCAGGGCAGATTTTTGCCGAAAGACACCCGCGAGGAGCTGGAAAAAGCAGGCATCGACGTGCTGGCTTTAGGCGACAAAAACAAGACCCTGAAAGAACGCCTCGAAATGCTCAAACCCGTGCTTAACGACAGTGCGCTGTTTAGTAAACTTTTCGGCATGGAAAACGCCAACGCTGCGCGCGCTCTGGTGCAGGGCACCGACCAGCTGGCTGCCTTTACCGAGGCCGTAACGGGCACAAGCAGCGCAGAGGAACAGGCCGCCATAATCATGGACAGCTACGCTGAAAAGCAGTCACGCATAAATCAGCAGATCGAGGACGTAAAAATTAGCATTTTCCAGGCTACGGGCGGCGCGACCATGTGGGCGGGTGCCCTGGCTTCGGTATTGGTGCCCGTGGCGCAGCTGGTGCCGCTGCTTACAGGTCTGGGCAGTCTTATGACCTGGATTAAAGGCTTGCAGTGGGCAAACATGTGGGGGCGCATTCGCGGCATGTTATACGTCGCACGCTTGCAGGTGCTATTTATGAACCGTGAGCTTGTGACGGGGCAGTTCGTTAGTAATGGCTTTATGATAAACATAACCCGCGCAACGCTGGCAGTAGTGCGTTTTGCTACCGTCGGCATATTGCAGGGGCTTAAAGCCCTGGGGGCATTCCTGCTGTCGCTGGTGACTACGGGCACAGCTTCGACCACCTTTGCGGGCATTGCTTCAACGGCCTTTGGCGCGTTCAAGCTGGCGGCCACTACCGCCTGCCGCGCCGTCAGTGTGGCCATTATGAACATACCCATTGTCGGCTGGATCGCGGCGGCTATTGCCGCCCTCATAGCCGTGGGCGCATACTTTTGGAACACGTCGGCCAAGTTCCGCGCAGTTCTGAAGGGTACGTGGGCAGCGTTCAAAGCCTGCTTTACGGGTATCGGTGAGCTGGCAAAGCAAGTATTTGGAGCTATAGGCGACCTTATAAAAGCGGCTTTTAGTCTGGACGGCGACGGCATAAGTGCCGCACTTGACAAGTTAAAAGGCGGCTTTTCGGACTATGGTAAGCAGATAGGCCAAGCCTTTAGCGAGGCATACAACGAGGAAATAGCAAAGAGCGAACAGGAGCAGAAAAATAAGAACCAGCAGCAGACCCCTACACAGGCGGCCATTCCTGGACTGCCCGAAACGCCCAGCGTGCCGACTATCGCATCCCCGACAGCTGGCACCTCAAACGTAACAGGTGGCAAAGGCTCCACCAGCAAAGCCAGCAGCGGAGCCGACAAGATCCGAAATATAACTGTGAACATCGAGCGGCTGGTTGACAAGTTCGAGGTGCACACGGCGACTTTGACCGAAAGCGCGGAAAGGGTCAAAGAAACCGTTACCGAGGTGTTACTTTCTGCGCTAAACGACACGCAATTAGTGTAATATGCTACCGCTTAATTTCAACTTTGTGGCCGTGGCTGCCGTCGGAGCAGCTCATCAGCTTAAAGGTGCACTGTACCGCTTTAAGCCTGCGCGCACTGCCGCCCCGCCTAATTGGGACAACAACGGCACGCAAATGGAGGCTAAAGAGATAGCCGCGCCCATGACCGACCCGTCATTTTGGCGTGATCGCTTCGCCCTCTGCACGCTGCGCTTTCGCAAAGAGAACGGCGAACAGTTGGAAATGAACGACGCGGTCGTGTCTGTGAGCTGTAAAAAGAACATAGTAACCACCCAGCTGGTGGGCATGGACGGCACCGTGAAAGAATATATTAACGCCGACGACTACACTGTAAAAATAGCGGTGGGTGTGCAGGCCGTCAGGGACGGCGTGTTCGTGGACGAATACCCCACAGAGGGCATTAAAGAGCTGCGGGCATTTTTCGACCTTAACGAGCCTATATTGGTGCAAAGTGCCTTTTTGGAAATATTCGACATTGACCGCATGGTCATAACCGATTTTTCAGTGGGACAAGCCACAGAAAGCAATTACCAGCCCATTAGCCTGTCGGCTCTTTCAGATAAAGAACATAACGTATATAGCACAGAGTATTAACCACCCATTAAACACCCGTTAAATGTACGTCTTAAACGCAAAAATAGAGATACAGGGCGACAAGTCGTGGCAGGTGCCTTTTGTTACTTCGGTAGAGATAACCAGGGACACCGAAAAGCTGACCGACGAGTGCAAAATCACCCTGCCGAAGCGCATAAAGTGGGACGGCGAGGCGCAGATCCCTGTAAAGCGCGGCGACAACATAAAGGTGTGGACGGGCTACGGCGACGACCTGGAGCTGGCTTTTGTGGGCTATGTGCGTAACGTGGGCATTAAAACGCCCATAGTGCTGACCTGCGAGGACGAAATGTTCAAACTAAAGCAAAAGCCAGCAACAAAAAAAGCCTATACGTCTGTATCTTTGGAAACGCTGCTAAAAGACCAGGGGCTTGAGGGCGTTAAAATCTTCGGTGAGCAAAACCTGGGACAGTTCCGCGTGACGGACGACACCGTGGCGGCTCTGCTGGGCAGACTTCAAGAAAGTGGCATCCGCTCTTTTTTTCGCTATGAGAACGGCAACCCCGTACTTTACTGCGGTGTGATCTTCGAGCGCGACACCAAGCCCGCCCAGGTCTTTACTACGGGTGTGAACATCATAAGCGACAGCAGCCTCGAGCAACAGCTTGCCGCAAACATACGCCTTTGCATTAAGGCCGTCAGCATTATGCCGAACAACAAAAAAATAAAAGTGGAGGTCGGCGACAAAGACGGGGAACACAGGACGTTGCACACCTATAACAAGACCGAAAGCGAGTTAAAGGCGTGGGCAGAGCAGGAAATAAAACGCCTAAAGGTTGACGGTCTGACGGGCAGCTTTACCACTTTCGGCTATAAGCTGGTCGACAAGCTGGACGCTATCGGCATAAAGATAGACGACAACAAAATGGGCGTATATCAAGTAAAAAAGAATGTTATTAAATACAGTTCGAGCGGCTACCGTCAGGAAATAACCCTCGGGCTACGTGTGGCAAAATGAGCGGACTAAAAAACATAATAAAGCAGCTTGCCACAGAGGGCGGCAGTGCCAGCCTGCTGGTGGGCAAAGTGTCGGCGCGCCATGACGACCGCCGCACAGTGGACGTGGAGCCAATCAATGAGGACGCGCCCATTCTGGAGGTCAACCTGCAAGCTAACCAGGAGGGCACGCTGGGCGTTGTGTTGTTCCCACGTGAGGGCAGTTATGTGGCCGTGGCCATGCTTTCAGGCTATGCCGCTGGCGTGGTGGTGCTGACTGACGACGTGGAAAGTATCGAGGTAAACATAAACGACGGCACAAAACTGACCATAACAGAGGACGGCATCAGCCTGAACGTTCAGGACGGCATAACGGTGGACATCGACAAGGACGCGGCAGTCTTCAATGGTGGCGACCTGGGAGGCCTTATCAATATAGCCGACCTCACAGGCAAAATTAACGACCTGGTGGACACGGTAAACAGTTTTATAAGCACTTATAACGGGCACACCCATACGGGCACACATGGCCCGACAAGCACGCCGCTTGCAACAGTCAGCGACGAAGCCGCACAGTTCAACCGTGGCGACTATGAAGACGAGACAGTAAAACATTAACGGCAATGAAAGGAATAATAACAAACACCCAGACGGGCGACCTGCTAATAGGCAGGAACAAACAGGCCACCATAACGGACTGCGAGGAGCAAGTATGTGAAAGCGTGCTGCTGGCCATGCGCGGCGAGTTTAAGGAGTTCCCCCTGCTGGGTGCCGAGGTGCGCCAGCAGTTAGGCGGTTGTGTGGATCCTTTTTGGCCGCAGGAAACAAAAAAAATGCTACGCGCTTGCAAGGTGGCTGCCGAAACGGTTAAACTGCAAGAGGACGGCTCCCTAACAATACAGTAAAATGAAAGTAACGGTAAAAGACAGACAAAACCTCCTCGACGTGGCTATCCAGGTGCTGGGCAGTGCCGAGGGTGTCTTCGCCCTGGCAGTGCGCAACGGCATAAGCATAACCGACCGCCTGGAAGACGGCCAGGAGCTGGAGTATGACCTGGGCGACATCTTCGACACGCACACCGCTGACCTTATAGCCGCCCGCAAGATCTGCCCCGCTACGGAAATACCCAAAACCGACGAAAAGGAACTTTTGCGGCGCGTGGGCACAAATTACAACCGGATCATTTCGCCGCTCTATCGCCCCGAAGTAGTGCCGCTTTATGGCACGACATACGACAGTGGCGTGACCGAGCAGTTGCGACGACATCTGGAAGCCGAAAAGGTAGAACCCCCCGCCGAGGTCAATGTGCTGGACTCAACACTTAACGCCGCCATACAGGCCGCACAGAAAAATGAAGCACCGCCAAGCGAAAGCGGGCAGGCCGTAACAAGCATATTTAACAATCAATTTAACGACACATTCGCATAAATGGAACTGACACCAATAGAAATTAAGCAGCTGCAAGTGGACGGGCTGCGCCTGCGCGCTCATGCCATTCGTGACGCTGTGGCGAACAAGGCCGTAACGCCCGCCATGGTGGGCGAATTGTTCGCAGATCTTATAGACGCTTGCGGCGACATTCGCAAGGCGTTAGACCTCTTTCTCGACACCAATCTGCCAGAGATACAGCAGGACATTAACGCCCGCCTGGCAGGTGCCGACATTGCCGCAGAAAGCGCAACCGCAGAGGCGCAGCGTGCGCAGGCCACCCGCATGCTGGTGGAGGAACTGACCGCCACGCTACAAGCGCAGGGTACAACACACCCCGCGCCTAAACAGGTGGTAATAGACCACTGCCCGCAGGAGGTAACGCTGGCCGAGGGTGTGCATCCGCAAATTAAAGCCCGTGCTGTTCCTGGCTATGGTGACGGCGGGGTGCTCTTTATTGCCGACAACCGCGCTTTAATGATCACCCCCGACGGCATTATTACACCGACCGCCACAGGCACCACCATGGTGAACGTGGTAGCAGTGCAAAAATCGACAGTTTACAAGCAGCTGACCATTGCCGTGGTGCCCCCGCGTATGCGTACCACTGCGGCTGGAGGTTTGCGGCTGGACGCTAACGGAAATATAAGACTGACATAATGGCTACACAATACCAGAACTATAAAAGCGACTTTGTGCTGCGGCAGTCTTTCGAGGACATAACGGGCGCACCTTACCCCCTGCCCGCCGACATTGACTTTACGCTCCGCTATTGGACGCAGCACGGGCGTGAGTATGTCGCCAGCCGGCAAGGCGGCGTTTACACTAATTGCGCACCAGAGGGGGACGCGCTGCTGGTCTTTTTCAAGGATCACAATCTTTGCGAGGGTGAGCTTCACAACGAGCTGCACTTGCCGCTGGATAACCCACTATTTGAGGGAGGCACGCAAAACGTTTTTTACCCTACCAACCCGCACATTCTGCTATGGGACAAGGCCAG
Source organism: Prevotella sp. (assembly GCA_023666665.1). Taxonomy (GTDB): domain Bacteria; phylum Bacteroidota; class Bacteroidia; order Bacteroidales; family Muribaculaceae; genus UBA3263. The sequence continues at coordinate 26,732 of JAMPBN010000011.1, forward strand.
CAGTACCGACAAACTGACCAGCAGTTTGGTAGCCGACTACACCCGCGGCAGGGCGTTTGCCTTTGACGACTTCACACCTGAACAAATCGAACAGCTGCAACAACCTGCCAAAGAGGCCGCCGACCGCTACGAGGCTGCCATGGCAGATTATGACCGTAAGGCCAGCGAACAGGTGGGACGTATCGACGAAGCCGCCACAGAGCTGGAGTGTATGGTGAAAGAATTTGCAAAGGAAAGCACAGAGCTGACCGAGCAAATGGCAGCCGCCACCAAGGCAGCAAACACCACCATTGCCGACGCGGAGCGACGCACATCCGCAGCGGTACAGACCGCACAGACGACCACCGCAGAGGCCACAGCGGCCAAGGAGGCCGCAGACGCTGCCGCCCGTCGCGCAATAATAGCACAGCAAGCCGCAGACAATGCAGCTCAAGAGGCAGCCGACAAAGCCAGCAAGGCCGACAAAGCCACACAGGCGGCTACCAAAGCGGCCACCGACGCGGCAGCAGCTACCCAAGCGGCAAGTGGAGCAGCCGCTGACGCTACGGCAAACGCCACAGCTGCGGGGCAAGCAGCCGCCAACGCCCGCAATGCCATAAGCACCATTGACCAGGTGGCCAGCGACACACGAAACATCGCCGAAAGAGCAGAAGCGGCAGCCCTGGCAGCAACAGAGGCCAAGCAAGCCGCTGAACGTGCCACCGAGGCGGCAAACATCGCCAAGACTGGAGCCGCCAACGCGGCAGCAACAGCGCGCCAAGCCAAAACCAAAGCCGACACGGCAGCCGCCAACGCCATAGCGACAGCGCAGCTGGCAGAGGCTGCAACGCAGGCCACCGAGCAGGAGCGCGCTATTCTGGTGGGCTTGATCGAGCGGGCAAAAGTGGTAACGGCTGGAGTACCCACGGGCATGGTGGTGGAAAGCCCCGAAAGTATCACCATAGGCAACCCCGTAAAGCAATATGTGCACGGCAGAGTTCTGCCGACCAGCACACAGCAAAATGTGCTTTACCTGGCCGACGGCAAAGCTGTGGACGTGCTGCCCGACGGCGAGATAGTGCCAAAGGCTAAAGGCATCAGCACGGTGCATGTCATACCTACCGACGCGACCCGCTTTTATAAAACTATCCAGGTGGAAACAGTCGCGCCCAGCGTCAGAACTGCGGGCAGCTCTATGCGCCTGGACAAACACGGTAACATACGTTTAACATAAATATAACAGTAAAAATGGCTTTTACAACAGAACAGGAGCAGGGCATTATAAACATGCTGGCTGCTTTCAACAACGGAAAGCGCATTAACGACCTGCCCGAAGCGACAGGCGCGCTTAAAGACATGCACGTCGAGGTTATGGACGAGACGGGCGAGACACACCGCATCGAGCTGGCCAAGGCCGTAGAGCAGGCAGGCAACCCCATTGCTGGCCGCTATTGGAATGAGGCCAACAACACCTCCACCGCCGCAGGCTATTATGGCAGTCTGTCGGCTCTGCGCGAGCTGCCCACAAAGTTAGGGCTTGGCCGCTATTTGGTAACTGACGACCGAAAGAAGCGCAAGCTCGACCCATTCGACAGCACACGTTACACCGACGGAAGCCCCGCCGCTCTGGACGGCACACAGGGACAATGTATGTGGTGCTGGAACGGCTTCATTGCCAACATCTGGAAAGAGGGCAACAACCTGGTCAAGGCTGTAACGTTCAACAAGCCCGTCGGCAACGGCATAAGTATTAAAATACCCGCTGGCGGTATTTCGTGGCTGGGTGCTGGCGTAATGGATCGCACAAACACCAAGCTGTGCAGTGTTATAACCGACGCAGAGCAGTACCGAGGTGGTGGTGGCTCTGCCCTGAACCCTGCAAGCTATGAAAAGGCACCCGCCGCAGACGTGCCTCAAATCACTATGCTGGGAATGCCCGCCACCAACATAAGCACAACCAATTTTGGTAGTTACGCCCGTAAGCGCGGCGAGGGCTGGGAGGCTAATTGGTTTGTAGCCCGTTTTGTGGTTGAGTTCCTTTTTGAGGTCATCATGGGCACCGAAAACAGCCAGGCCACATTTAACCCCGAAAAAGACGCTAACGGCCTTTATCAGGGTGGCTTCGGCACAGGTGTAACAGACATGCCCGGCTGGGACAAATATAACGGCTATTACCCCATTATCCCTACCAGCGTAGGCGTAGAGGCTGGCGACGGCGTGTGTCTGGTGCCTTACAGCCTGCCACAGACCGCTGACACCGAGGGCGAGACATACAAGACCTTTAACGTGCCTGTATTCTTTGGCCTGGTAGGTGCTGGCTTTGGCCACCTCTTTCAATGGGTGCGCGGCCTCATAATGGACGCTGGAGAGGAAAAGTCGCTTGTGTATGTAACCCCCAGCATGTTGGCCGACTACGACCCCAACACCGTAGCCGACAAGATTCTGGTGGCAGAGTGCCCCCGTGTAAGCGGCTATATCAAGCGCAAGAGCTACCAAGGGCTGTGTTGTATGCCCACCGAGCTGGGAGGCAGTGCGACCGTTCGTTTTGCCGACTATTTTCATACAAACGTGGACACCTCTAAGGGTCTTCGTGTCCGTGCTGCTGGCGGTAGCGCGGACTATGGTACGTTTGCGGGCGCGTCGTACACGTATGCGTATCGCACGGCTACGTCTGCGCATGCGAATTACTCCGCGCCCCTCTGCTATTTTGAGGAAGACCCAGAGATCCCAGAAACGCAGCGCATTGGATAACGAGAATAAATAAAGCATGAACAAGCCCAAGCGGCGGGGCGAAAGCGAAAGCGTCAACCCCGCCGCAGGCGGGCGAAAATTTTTAGCTCTGCGAAAACCAAAACGGGCTGCCACGTTTGGCAGCTGGCGGCACCTCTCTGCGTGGTAGGTCTTCGTGTCCGTGCTGCTGGCGGTAACGCGAACAATGGTACGAATGCAGGCGCGTCGTACACGAATGCGAATAACACGGCTACGAATGCGAATGCGAATTACTCCGCGCCCCTCAATTTTGCATAAAAAAGAAATTAGCTATTATGAGGTGAGCCATGCCACAAGGCAAAAAATAACAAGTTAAAAAGGGTGTTAGTAGGGCGTAAGCATTGAAAGCTCCAGAGTATGCAAAGCAGACTAAAAACGTGCACAAACATTATAACGACAAATGAAACGCATAGGCTATCTTTTTGAAAAGGTTTGCGACATGCAAAACCTGCGTTTGGCTGACATCAATGCAGGCACAGGCAAGGGAGGCCGCCAGGAGGTGGCCAAGTTCCGCGCCGACCTGGAGCACAACCTGGTAGAGATACGGGCGCAGTTGTTAGGCAAGACCTACACCACGTCCGCATATACCAGCTTTATAAAGCATGAGCCTAAAGAGCGTGTAATTTTCAAACTGCCCTATCGCGACCGCGTGGTGCAGTGGGCTATAATGCAAGTGCTGGTGGACATCTGGACACCAATTTTTACCCGCGACACATACGCCTGCATTAAGGGGCGCGGTGTGCACTCTTTGCTGGCAAAGCTGCGCAAGGATCTGCGCCAAGATATCGACGGCACGAAATACTGCTATAAGATAGACATCCGCAAATTTTACCCCTCAATAACTCACAGCATTCTTAAAGAGGTAGTGCGCCAACGTATCAAAGACCCCGACCTCCTTTGGCTGCTGGATAATATCATCGACAGCGCAGACGGAGTGCCCATTGGTAACTACATAAGCCAATATTTCGCAAACTTATACCTGGCCGAGCTTGACCACATCGTCAAGGAACAGTGGGGCGTAAAATATTACTACCGCTATGCCGACGACATTGTGATCCTGTCAGGCAGTAAAGAGTTCCTGCACGGCATACACACTAAAATGGTGCAATACCTAAAGGAACACAGACGGCTGGAGCTTAAACCGAATTGGCAAATTTTCCCCGTGGAGGCGCGCGGCATTGATTATGTCGGCTATGTTACCCGACACAGCTATTGTCGTGCCCGTAAGCGCAACAAAAAGGCTCTTTGTAAGGTAGTGGCCAAGCTGCGACACAAAGGGCTTGCAGGCGAGGAAATAAGGCTCCGTGTGGCTTCGCGACTGGGCTTTATCGTTCATGCAGACAGTAAACATTTAATAAACATTTTAGGCGTGAAAAAATTACACGAAGTAAAGAAAAGCCAGGGGTCAATGATAGGCGACAAATACCACATTGACCATATCATCGGGCGAGAAATCCACCTGCTGCGCTTTGAGCTTACCCCGTCAAAAATGAATACGGGCGACTGCCTAAAGTTTCAGTATGAAATACAGGAGCAGCTCACCGACGACAAAGGCCAACCGCTCATCAATAACGGCCAGCCTGTCATGGGCTGGGTGAAGCACATAACCTTTACAGGCTCTAAAACGCTGGCCGAAGACATAGCCGACCTGGACTTGTCCGAGCCTGTGCAGTGCCAATTAGTACGGCAAAAGTGCGTCGGTAGTAACCGCTGCTTTTACAAGCTGGCAGAATGGGAGGAACCCCAGGCTGCCGCCCCCGTTCAGGCACCCCAAACAGACAGTATTAACCAACCGTTAACCAACAATTAAATAACATCTAAATGGCAACAGCATTTAACCCCCAGCGCCAGGCATACGCCAAGTATGACGACAAACATTACCTGCTTTTTCTTGACGAGAAAGAGGCAGAACAGACCGACGAGCAGACCCAGCAGACCGTAAAAGGCTACACATACACAGGCAGCCGCCCCGACGGCTCAACGCTCATCGAAGCCACCGACGTGGACAACACCAACCGCCGCAGCAAGTTTATTGCTGGCCTCATCGGCACAGAATACACCCAGGACGACCAAATCGCCCTGCTGGCTAACGGTGAGGACACCAACGAGCATGCCGAGGAGCTGGCTATTTTCCACGCAAACCGCAAAATGGCAAAACAGGCCGTAGACGAATTGCTATCCCGTAACATCTAAACCCTGCACAATGGCACGCACAGTAAAAGAAATAAAAGACAGCATGACGGCCACGTTCTGCCAGGAGCGTGCCGTTGTGGATGCATACGGCCTTAACCCTAAAAAGACCTTTGACCAGCAGTTCAGCAGCGTAAGCATAGAAAACATTTTGTTTTACTGTTTTGCTTTCGCTGTCTGGACGCTGGAGGTGCTTTTTGACTTGCATAAAGCAGAGGTCGAGGCTAAAATCGAACAGCTGGAGCCGCACACGCTGCGCTGGTATGTAAACAAGGCCAAAGCATTTATGTATGGCTGCCAGCTGGTGCCGAATGCGGACTATTACGACACCAGCAAAATAAGCGAGACTGACCTGGAAACGGCAAAGGTGGTAAAATACGCCGTGGCTTCGGAAAGTAACACTGTGGTATATTTGAAAGTAGCGGCACAAGACGACAAAGGCCAGCCCACCCAGCTGTCGCCCTCACAGTTTGCCTCCTTAACCAGCTACATGAACACCGTAAAGGACGCGGGTGTATCTATTAAGCTGGTTAATGAAGAAGCCGACCTAATCCGCATTAGCATGGTGGTTTACTATGACCCCACGGCTATGGACAGCAGCGGCGCAGACAAAGACGGCAACCAGCCCGTTAGGGAGGCCGTCGAAACTGTCATTACCAACCTGCCGTTTAACGGTATCTTTCGCAAAAGCGACCTGCTGGCTGCCGTGTCTGCCGTTCCTGGTGTTGAGGTGGCCGACATTGAAAAGGTGCGCGTTAAGGTGGCTACTGCTGCCGACTTCACCGACGTAGTGGGCTACGACAAGCCTTACAGTGGTTATTATAAGATTGATAGCCTAAACATAAATTACAAGTCTTACGACGTGCTCAACAACCCCACAGCAGAATGATATTTAATATAAATTTTTCACGCCTCTGCATCAATCTGCTGCCTACGTTCCTGCGCCAACCCATAATTTACGGCATACTGCACGCAGGGGCGCAGGTGCTGAAAAAATCGACATACGCAGCCTTTACCACCGCCAGAACCAACCATAACTACCAGTTAAACCATAACGGCCAAGTGTGTTATTTGCGGGCGGTGTTAAATGACACTTTCGGCGGCGGCTTCGACATTTTGGACGTGGAGGACAAGGGCGAGTGGCTCTATGCCATTACCGAGAAAGGCACGGGCATTTTGCTAACCTACGGCGAAGACGGTAACGCTGCCGAGGTATCAAACGGCCAGAAGGTGCCCGTGGTCTATAATGAAGCACTGCTCAACGTCGCACAAAATAGCTTTATTGTGCGTGTTCCTTACAAGATCTACCAGACCAACCTCCCCGCGGTGGCTGCTTTGGTGGACAAATATAAGTTAATCAGTAAACGCGCCATTTATGTGGCCAACAGCTAAAAAATAACATCATGCAAACAGCAGCTTATACAACGGTTAAAACCGCAACCAACGGCGAGGGCAAATACCCGCTTTCTACCCAAACGCTGGAATTTATTCAGCAGCAAATTTTACTGCTGCAAGAGGTGGTCGCCATAGCTGGCGGCAAAGTCATACTAAAAGAACCTGACGGCACAAACACGGGGCTCCTGGCTTTGGACGGCGAAATTCTGCCCATTGCCGCAACGCCGAAGCTCACCACAACCATTAAATACGTCTATGTTATAACCCAAAAGACGAACATCGAGGCCGACGGCGAAATCTACAAGGAGGCGCGCACTGTGCGCACAGCGAAGTTTGCCTCGGCTACATCGACCGCCGTCAACACCGTGGTTTATAAAATCGGCGACTTTACCAAGCTGACCACAAACACCACGCTGGCCGAAAAGGTCAACAACATGCCGTCGCTGGTGCTTGCCTACCTGTCCGACACGCTGGCAAGCAAGCTCGACCGCTTGACGCTCAACAATGCAACCCAGGCACAATTAGACGGCCTTAAAAACGCCTGTGTGGTAAATTGCGCCAATAGCGTGGCCGTGCAGGGCTTTACAAATTACTGCATAACGGTAAAATGTGCTGGCAATACGGTGGAACAAGTGCTCACCACCACCGACGGCGCAAACTATGCCCGTTATTTCGACGCGACCACAAAAAAGTGGACTGCCTGGGTGTCTGTTACTGACAACATGCACATCGAGGTTAAAACTGTCGGCGGCACGCTCTATGTTCGCCATGGTGTGCTGGCCGACGACGCAAAAATCATCTTTTTGCGAAAGAAAAAGCGCGGAGGCTGGCGCAGAACAGGCGGCGACAAAGCCTACACAAAGAATAAAGGCAAACGCCAAAAACGCCAAAAAAAGCTGCAATACGTACACTATAAGGGCGTGGTTCTGTCAAAGGGTGAGCCAGGCAAATGGTATGTGCCCAAATGTATAGCCGTAGCCAATAAAGCCGCCGACGCTAACCTCATAGACAGAGAGGTCAGCTCAATAGCTGGCCAGCTGGTGCGTCAGGTGTCTGTAAACTCTGCTGGTGGTGCTGTTTATAGGCTTGCAGGCGTGCGCAAACTGCTGACCAAGACCGTAACGGGCAAAAACTACAAACGTAGCGGCTTTGTCAGCCTGGCCATTCAGGTGGCGAAAATCAATAAAAAGGGAGGTAAAGACGCAGGCGGCGAGCTTGCACGCTTCAAGCTGCGCCTTGCACCTAAAAAGGTCTATAATCCAAATAACGCCCAGAAATACACACACGCTTACATACGCACGTTTTCAGTTGAGTAGGGACAAAAAAAAGAAAGTGGGGATATTTCCTCACTTTCAAGTCCCTGCGGTCGAAACTCAATGTATGCCGTGCTAAAAGATCGTTGTTAAGGGTCTTTGTGTTGTGTAGTTGCCAAATTTTCGGGAGCCGATAGCTCCACGCGGGTAATTACAGGAAAGCAAAGGGACGGTGTTAAACGACGCTAAACCCTGTCAAGGCGAGCCTGGTGTTAGGGTTACAAGCAGGTTGCGTACATCCCAAGCTAAAGGGATTCACAATAGACCGAAGCCCAAATAAAACACTGCAAATTTACAGCTTTTTTACTTTAATCACAAGTATATAGTGCAAAAAATGAGTTAGCCGAATGAAAAAGGCTTTTAAGACTTCGCCCTTGCCATTCAGAGGGCAAAAAAGGTATTACATTAAGCGGTTTGCGTCTGTGCTGGCACGCTGCGAAGACATTACAACAGTCGTCGACCTTTTCGGCGGCTCTGGCCTGCTTTCGCGTGTCGCAAAAGATCAGCTGCCGAATGCCCGCGTAATTTATAATGACTTCGACCGCTTCGACAAACGTGTGGCAAATATAGACCGCACAAATGCGCTTTGCGCACAAATTGCGCCGCTTGTCGCAGGTGTCGCAGATAATAAGCGAATACCTGACGAAATAAAGCAGCAGTGTTTGCAGCTTATGCGTGAAAGTGAAAAGACAGGAGCAGTCGATTATATAACGCTTTCTGCTTCGCTGCTCTTTTCAGGTAATTGGGCGACAAGTTACGACCAATTCGCAAAGCAAACGTTTTATAACAGAGCTGTAAATAGTCATTATGATGCAACAGGTTACTTTGACGGCCTGGAAATAACACATAAAGACTACCGTGAATTGTTCGACGAGTTCAAAGACCTGCAAAACGTGCTTTTTATTCTGGATCCACCATATTTGCAGACAGAATGCAGCGCGTATAAAAGCGACACATATTGGCAGCTAAAAGATTATTTAGACGTGTTAAACATGCTGAAAGGCACAAAATATGTGTTTTTCACCTCTGGAAAGTCGCAAATTATTGACCTTTGCAAGTGGATAAACCAAAACTTTCCAAATGCAGAACTGCTTAAAGGAGCAGAGCTTTGGGAGCAAAACAGCAGAGTAAACGACTTTAACAGCTATAAAGACATTATGATTGCGAAAGTAACAGCATAAAATACCCAGGAAAACCACAGAAATGGCCGACAATCGCATTAAGATGTTTCGCTGGTAAAATTGTAAGACTGAAAGAGTAGAAACGTGACAACGCGCTTAAAAATGGCCTGCATGAAAAGCAGCTGAAAGCGGCGCGAAAATACAAATACCTGGAACAAATAAACGCAGATTAAAACCCGTTGAAAAGGAGTTAAATCTGCGTTTAATTATGCTTTTTGGCCAGTAAATGGCAGAGAAAAAAGGAACCGAAAAAAGAGATATTCTGCTCGTTTCGTTTTTAAATTGCTGCTCGTTTCGTTTTCGCGATTATA
>JAMPBN010000012.1 GCA_023666665.1 Prevotella sp.
GGAAATGCCAACCCCGGAAGCAGTGTGTAGGGCACCGCCTCCGGGGTTTTCTTTTTTACAGGGCGAGTTTGCGGGTGGCGATGGTGCCGGAGGGGAGGGTTACTTGCAGCAGGTACACGCCGCGTGAAAGCTGCGCATCAGCAGCCATCTCCTGACCCGAGAGGGTGAAGAGGCGCACAGCGCGGGCGGCGGTTGTCACCAGGATGCGGCGGTCGGAAGTAACTACGTAGCGCAGGGCATCGGGGCCTTCCTCAAGAGTGGCGGCGTTGATTCCCGCGTCGGCGAACGGCTTGGAGTCGCCGGCGTTGAGCACGTAGTTGTCTCGCGGGTCTTCCTTATTTATACGGTGCAAGAAAGCTACCACGTGGCAGTTGGCCTTGTTCCAGTCGGCTGCATATGTGGCGGCGGGATAGCTCACGGAGTAGTTGCCCTCTGCGTCGTAGCTGACCGGGTCGCCGAGCGCTTCGGTGCAGAAGTTGTGGCGAATCACGCCGTTGTGCTGATACGTGTCGTAGAGGTCGGCGGGAGAGTCGGGGTTTAGTTCCGTGTCAACTCCGGTTTGCGGGTATTGGGTGCCTCGGGGAATGTGGTCTTCAATCAGATATGTTGAGAGGTAGACCTTGCCGTCGGCGAGCTTTTCGCCGAGTTTGATGCGGCCGTCAACTTTCACGCTCCCGTCGGCATCAACTTTCACGTTAACCGATGCAATAGCCGGAATTTCGTTCGCTGCCGTGATATATTCGGTGTAGGGTTCAACGTCGGCGGTGCGTGCGCCAATCATCAGGCTGACTTGCCCGGGGAGAATCGTGCGGTCGTAAGTTGCGTAGGGATTGCCCATACTGCCGAAAAACATATATTCCAGCTCTTTGTCAACGCGCTGGGTGAACGCGTCGTAACGGAAACCACAGTGGTGCGTAACGAATACGTGGGGTTGGCCGAAAGTTTCGCGACCCTTGTCGAGAAAGTAGCTCATAAAGGGGCAGTTCACGCAGCTGAGGCTGGTATATTCCTCAATCAGCGGCACGCGGATGAAATTGTCGTAAGACACGTAGAGCCTGGTTGTTGACAGGTGTGCTGCCGGGGCTTCCTTGCCGTTGATTTCGGTTACGGTAGATGTCAGAGCCACGTCGAGTCCCTCTTCAGTGCCGGTGTAGATGTCGGTGGACACAAGCGCTGACTCGAATGCCGGAATGGCCTTGGGCAGGGTGATGGAGTAGCTGCGCGTGGGGTTGGAGGTGTTGACCGTTACCGACGAAATGGGCTCGTATGAGAAGTTGTGGATATAAAACGCGCCCTCAAACGGTGCGTCGGGAGCCACGATGCGCGGAGCCTGCGAGGCGTGGGCAGCCGCTCCGGGGGCAGTGAAAGCCTTGCCCGAGGGATCGCTGACAATGGCTTGCACCAGCAAGGTGCCGCGGTCGGTGGTTTCCTGCCATTCTTCGCGGTTTGCGCAGATGTAGTAGCCGCCGCTCACCGAGGCGTTCTTATATGACACTACGGGCAGCGACTGGTCGCCCATCAGCTCAAACACGCGGTAACCCACGTATATTGGCTCGCCGCCAAGGGTGTAAGGCTCGTCGAACATCACTTCGTTCCAACCTTCGGTGAAGTTCACGGTTTTGCGCACCGGTTCGGCTTCAAGCGAACCCTCATAGAGGTTGACCGTGGAGAAGCCTTTGAGTTTCTGCTTATAGTCCGTACGCAGATAGCAGCGCACGCCGACTACCTGACAACCCTTGAGATTCTCGAGATAAGGAGTGGCAGTGGGGTCGAGCTTTATGGCACATTCTAGGTACATATTTTTGCCTGAACCTTGGGCGGTGATTTCATTGATGCCGACTGTAAGGGGCGCGAAACCTACGTATCCGACGGTCTCGGCCGACGCTGCCGCCGACATCAGCAGCAGCGCCCCGAGGATGTTTTTTCTCAGCACTTTCATTTAACCAGGACTTTGGAGGTTGAACGGCCGTTGGTTACCACATAGACTCCGGCGGGGAGCTTAGAGCCGGTGACTTCAACGCCCGAGAGGTTGTAGACGCGGGCAGCCTTGTCGGAGCCGGCGGCTGAAATCTCGTGGATTGACGAAAGGTCAAAATCCGTTTCGGCGCAGTTGATTACCTGTCGCGAAAGATAGGAGTTCTTTTCGCCGCGATGCAACACTGCAACCACGTGCATATCCTCCGGTTTCCATTCATCGGGGTCTATTTCGGCAACAAACTGATTGGAGTATGCGCCTTCAGCGTCGTCGAGCTCCGTGCCCCAAATCGGGGAGGGCTGCTGGCGGATTACGTTCTGGTGGTAATATACGCCGCCCCAGGCCTGCTCCTGGGCCTCGTCGGCCCAGTCTTGCGAGGTGCTGGCAACGTTGTTTTCAAGCAGATAAACCGTGAGGCAGAGCTTCTCGCCGGCGGGGAGCACGTCGGGCTCAATGAAGCCGTCAACGTCGATGTGAACCTGAGCGGTCGAGGAATCATAGCTGTTGGTCACGTTGATGGTGGCGAAAGTTGGAGTTGTCAGTGCCTCGTTAACGATATAAGAGGCGAAGGGCTGGAAAGGTATGGAGTAAGCCACCGACTTATTGCTGCCCACCAGGGTGCCGTTGACGGCCTGGATTGAGCGGTCGAGAGTCATGCAGGGAACCTGCACCTGATATTTGTCGCCGTTAGCAAGATCAAGGAGCAGCTGGGTGTCTTCGTCGTCGCGGGTCATGAACTGGTCGTTGGTGTGGTGGCAAACGATTGACATTTCATTCTCGTGGCCGGCATATGCAGCCATGATATGTTCCTCGTAGTAGGTAATGTTATAGTGCTCGCCCTCTGAACCGTAATATTCCAGTAAAGAGCGGCGGGTATATTTTTCGGCAGCATCTTTGGGTACGGCGATAACCGGGAGGATGTGACTGTCGGGGAAGCCGTTTTCGTTACCGTTGACCTTGGTGATTTTAACGGTGAAGTCGCCCGAGGCCATAGTGGAAATGGGGGCGCTCACCTTTGCGTGGTTGTTCGCGGCAATCGGTGAACCCAAGGGCATATTGAAGCTTTGCGACTTGTCTCCGCACGTGTAAGTAAGTTCAACGCTCGAAATCGAGTTGGAGCCACGGTTTGAGATGGTAAATAATCCGGAGCCGGTATCGCCCTGAGTGAAAATTTCGGGGGCATAGATGTCGGTAATCTCGGCGCGGTCGTTCATGTCGGTACCCTCGGTGTCAACGATGGCAATAATCAGCAACGCATCCATATCGGGGTGTTGGCTGCCGTCGGCCCATGAATATTTGCCGTTTTCGAGGCGATCTTCATTCTTGGCCAGGAAGCAGGAATTGGGCGTATGACGGCCTAATACGGAGCAGCCGATGCAGTAGGTGTTTGCCTTGGTTGGAACGCTGTAGCCGATGATTACATTATCGGGCTTTTCGGGTATGAAATAGGGAGAGTCGAACATTACGGTGTTCCAGCCAAATTCCAGAGTTGCGGATTTGGTAATGATGCTTTCGGCATTGAGATCGCCAATGCGGATAAACGCCTCGGCATCGCCCTTGGCCGCGTAGTCTGCCCAACCGATGCGAAGGCCCGTGATTCTGCCCCCTGCGTAGATCGACATCATATCTGCCGGGAACATTGCTGCGGCATAGGCGTAGTCATCTTCTGCGGTAGCTACACCGGTGGCCGGGTAAACTTGGTCTTGCGAGGTGCTTACATAGCCTAAATCAATGGTTTCGGCTGAAACTGACAGTGCCGCCATTGCGGCAACAGACAAGCTGAGTAAAAGTTTTTTCATGTCTATGTGAGGAATTAGTTGTTCTTAACGCCACAAAGTTAATGATTTTTTTGGATTTTTTGGAAAAATTGAAGAATGTTTTTAAATTTGCGGCTACAATAATTATCGTCTATGAACTATAGTATTCTCGACTTGCTGTGTCTGCTGGGCGCAGTGTGCCTGTTTCTCTACGGCATGAAGGTGATGAGCGAGGGCCTGCAGAAGGTTGCGGGCGACCGTCTCCGCCACATTCTCTCACTTATGACACGCAACCGCCTGACGGGTACTCTGACCGGTATTTTCATTACGGCGCTTATCCAATCATCGTCGGCCTCGACGGTTCTGGTGGTCAGCTTCGTTAATGCCGGACTGATGTCGCTCTCGCAAGCCATCTCGGTAGTGATGGGTGCAAACGTGGGCACCACGTTTACCGCATGGGTTATCGCCCTGTTTGGCTTCAAGGTCAACCTGTCGGCCTATATGCTGCCGCTCATTGCCGTGGCGGTGCCGCTGATGTTTACCTCCTCGAGCCGCAACAAGAGCCTGGGCGAATTCCTCATCGGCTTTGCCTTCCTCTTTATGAGCTTGGACCTCATCAGCGCCAACGTTCCCGACTTGCAGCAGAACCCCGAGATGTTTGAGTTCCTGAAGCGCTACACCAATCTCGGCTTCGGCTCGATATTGATATTTTGGGCAGTAGGTTGCGTCTTGACTATGGTGATACAGTCGTCGGCGGCAACGTTTGCCATCACGCTGATAATGTGTGCCAAGGGGTGGATAACCTTTGACCTGGCCTGCGCGCTGATTCTCGGCGCAAACCTCGGCACGTGTATCACCCCGGTGCTCGCATCGCTCAGCGGCAACGTCGGGGCAAAGCGAACCGCCATGGCCCACTGTCTCTTCAACGTCCTGGGCCTGGTTTGGATGCTCCCGGTGTTCACACCGTTCGTGCATATGATTGAATGGCTGACCCAGGCCATTGGCCAGGGCGACCCGACGCAGCTATACGGCTACGTGTCGCACATCGCCGAGGCGCAGCCCGACGTATACAACCACCTCTTTGACAACTCGCTGCCCACCACCCACCACGTCATCAAGCAGATTGCCGCAATGCAGGTCTCGGTGAGCTTCGGTATGTCGCTCTACCACACCGTCTACAAGCTCATCAACCTCGGCATTATGATTTGGCTGACCAACGTCTACGTGAAGATAGTGGAATACATCGTGCCCTCCAAGAAGCAAGACGAAGAATTCTCGCTCAAATATATCGGCGGTTCGCGCATCAGCGCCTCCGAACTCAACATCGTGCAGGTGGAAAAAGAAGTTGCCGTATTTGCCCAGCGCATTGACCGCATGCTCGGTATGGACAAAGACCTACTGCATATGAATGCCAAAACCAAGGAGTTCAACGAACTATATTCACGCCTGGGTAAGTATGAAGACATCTCCGACCGCATGGAACGCGAAATTGCCGACTTCCTGAACCGCACCGCCCAGGGCCGCCTGAGCAATGACGGCAAGCGCCGCGTCACCGCGCTCTTTAACATCAATTCGGAAATTGAATCTATCGGCGACAGCTGCAACAACTTCGGCCGCGTACTCTCGCGCAAGCAGGAAGTCAACGTGCACTTCAACGACGTGATTAAAGACAATATCGACGCGATGTTCGTGCTCGTCAGCGAGGCAATGAACGGTATGATCAATATGCTCGAAAACATTGAGAGCGTGCGCGAGGAGCAACTCCTTGCCGCCTATAACAAGGAACGCGAAATCAACAATCTCCGCAATCAGCTTCGCGCCAAAAACGTTGAAAACATCAACAACGGCCTCTATGACTATCAAGCCGGCATCTTCTATATGGATGCGGTTGCCGACCTTGAGAAAGTGGGTGACTTCATCATCAACGTTGTCGACACCATCCGCGACTCGATGACGAAGAAGCCGGTTTAGGCGTTGGGCGTTAGGCGTTAGAAGTCAGGTAAATTGTTTGTTATGAAAAAACCAATCATATTACTTTTTGCGATTTTGGCCGATGTGACATTGTCGGCCGAAGTGCTCGCTCCCGCTCAGGCGCTGCAACGCGTGTGTGACTCAACCACAGCCGCAGGACCGCGCAAGGTTGCCAAGCGGGCAGTTGCCAATGCGTCGCCCGCCCGCGTGGTCGCGCAATATAATGCCGACCCCGAGCTGTATGTGTTTACTCCCGCCGGTGGCGGAGTGCTGCTGGTGAGCGCCGAAAGCGAGGCTCCCGCGCTGCTCGGCTACACGGAGTCAACCCTCGCCGACGGCAATATTCCCCCGGCAATGGAATATATGATGAACTGCTACGCCGAGGAAATCAATGCCCTGCGCGATGGCAACGTGATATATGGCGACAGTCGCGCCGACAATTCCGAAGATTTTGCCCCCATCGACATTGTTTGTCCCACGACCTGGGACCAAGGTGGGCCATACTACGATATGTGTCCCGAACGCACGGACGGTTTCAATCCCCACTTTGCAACCGGATGTGTAGCCACCGCGATTGCACAGGTGCTGTACACGCATAAATATCCGGCCCGCTGTGTTGGCGGCGAGTATTCCTATCAGTGGACAAAGACCGACGTGCAGCCTGAAGAGACCAAGACCCTCTCGATTAACTTTGACGAGGTGGAACTCGACTGGGACAATATGCTCCACTCCTATCCCAACGGCGGCGCGGATGCCACTCAGCAGCAAAAAGATGCCGTGGCCACTCTGATGAAAGCTGTGGGCTATGCCTCGAATATGAACTACGGCCCCGGCGGTTCGGGAACGCACGGCTTTGTGCTGGCCGCCGGATTGGTCAAGTATTTTGACTTTGACATCACCACGCGGGTATATCAGCGCCGATGGGTGCCGATGCCGCAGTGGAAAAAGATGATATATGACGAGCTGGCCGACGGTCACGCCGTGTATATGGATGCCCAGACGGGTCTGACGCTACCCTCGGCCCATGCGTTTATGATTGACGGCTATCAGGGCAACGGCTTTTTCCACGTGAACTGGGGCTGGGGCGGAATGAGCAACGGCTACTTCCTGCTCACCACCATGGAACCCGGCGCACAGGGCATCGGCGGCGCAGCCGTTCCCTCGGGCTACTGCGCCCAGCAGGGGATTATCATCGGCCTGAAACACGGACGCACCGGCGATATTGAAGATGCCGAGCCGCAATTCTTCATCACCGACCAATTCAAGCCCAGCGCTGAAACAGCCAAGCTTGGCTCTAAAGTGAACTTTTCAGGCACGACATGCTACAACATCGGCGCGCTGGTTGATGCCAAGCGCGTGGCTCCCGGCGTGAAATTTACCCGCGAGGACGGCACGGTTTACTGGGCGCACGAAAACGTTGAAATCGACGTTCCCTCATCAATCAGCGGCGCTCTGTATGGCTTGAAACTTCCCACCGTGACCATACCCGCCGACCTGCCCGAGGGTAACTACACCATCAGCCCGGCAGTTTACAGCCACCGCCTGGAAAAGCACTTTGATATTGCCACGTGCGTTGGCCAGGGCGGCACATCAAAAGCCACGGTGAGTGGCGGCAACATCACCTTTGAAGCCATCAAAACGGCTACACTGAAACTTGAGGTGGATCCGCAGACTACTCCCAAACTGGTATATAACAAAGACAATTCGGTAAACTGCCGCATTACCAACACGAGCGACGTTGACTACGACGGATATATCTATACGCGGCTCGTAAAGCGCGGAGAAACGAAAGTGCGCGCCGACCTCAACCGCTTCCACGTCAACGTTGAGCCGGGCAAGACCGTTGAGGTTGCCGCAAAGTTGGTGCTTGACAACAACACCGTGGGCTCCGGCAACTATGAGCTTCTTTTCCAGGATCAGAATCAGAAAGGCTTCATCTCCGACCCCATTCCGGTGAAAGTCAACGGCTATTTCAGCGCTGCGGAGCTGACTGCCGAGGGCATCGTGTGCGTATCAAACGCTCAGAATGATTTGCAGTTCGACGTATCGCTGACCGCCACCGAGGGTGACTTTGACAACTACCTCTATCTCAAAATCTGTGTAGGCAAGGATGAAGTCACTTCTATCAGACAGCCCAAGGCTCTCATTCCATATGAAACGACCGAAACGGTCAGATTTACCGGAAAATTTCCCGAGGGAGTCATTGGCAAGAAATACACCGTATTCATTTGCTACAAAAGACCCGACGGAATCAAGGAGGCCGTGGGCAACAAGCGCTACCTGACTTTTGAACTCTCGGAGCGGAATACCATTGACAGTGCCATTGACAGGGTTGACGCAGGGGTACCGGCCGGCTCACAGGCAGAATATTTCGACCTTTCGGGTCGCCGCGTGGATAACCCTGTGAAGGGTGTTTATCTGATGCGCGTCGGCGGCCAAACCACAAAAGTAAAATTCTGAATGAAACGTACACTTATCTATCTGACAACTCTTCTGGTTGCAGCATCTCTGTCGGCCGAAATTCTCTCTCCGGCTCAGGCCTTGGCCCGCGTTCAAGGGGGCGGCTCCGTGCGTAAACTGGCTGGCCGCGTTGCGGCTGAGGCTGTACCTGCGAGGGTTGTTGCTCTTGATGCAGAACCGGAAATCTACGTGTTTACTCCCGCAGCCGGCGGCTTGATGCTGGTCAGCGCAGAGAGCGAAACTCCCGCGCTGATTGGCTATACCGACAACTATGCCCCGGGTAGCGAGCTGCCTCCGGCGCTTGAAGCAATGATGAAAAACTGGGCGGCGGAAATTGCCGCGCAGCGCGCCGGGAAAGTAGTGTATGGCGCGGAATCGCGTGCCGCAGATGACTTGGCCGCCATAGAACCGATTTGCAAGACCCATTGGGATCAAGATTCGCCATATAACGGCAAGTGTCCGGTGCTTGGCGGACGGCGCACCTACACCGGTTGCGTGGCCACGGCAATGGCACAAGTGCTGAAAGTTCACCGCTATCCGGCAAAATGTTCGGGCGGCACGTATTCCTACAAATGGCAGTCGGGCGGCAAAAACCTGTCGCTGAACTTCGATGATGTGGTTCTTGACTGGGACAATATGCTCGACACATACACCTCAACGGCCACTCAAACGCAAAAAGATGCCGTTGCCACTCTGATGCAGGCCGTGGGCTACGCTGCCGATATGGAATATATGGCGGAAGCGAGCGGCGCATCGGGCTTTATGATGTTCAGGGGGCTTGCTCGCAACTTCGGGGTTGACGTCTCAACCCTTGAATATGCACAGCGCGAGTGGTTTACTTTAGCCGAATGGCAGAAGAAAATATATGACACTTTGGCCGAGGGCTATCCGGTGTATTACGACGGCCAAACTGCCGATGAGCAGCCCGTAGGCCACGCTTTTGTGGTTGATGGCTACCGCTCCAACGGCTACTTTCACCTCAACTGGGGTTGGGGCGGAATGAGCGACGGCTACTTCCTGCTGACGGCTCTCGACCCCGATGCCCAGGGCATTGGCGGCGCATATCCCTCGGCGGGCTTCGATGCCGGCCAATCGGCAATCTTTGGCATCAAACCCGGCAGCTCAACGGCCGTGGCGCCGCCGCGCTTTGCCAACTATGGCGGGTTTGCCGCAGCCAACTCTACGGCATCGGTGGGAGAGTATGCCACGTTTACCTTCATCGGCTCAACATATAATATGGGCCTGACAAGCATTGACTTCGTTCCGGCCATAATCATCACCGATGCCACAGGCAAGGAATTTTTTTCAAGCTACAGCAGTAGCGTTGGCAACTTCAACGTAACGTCGGGATTCGGCGGCTTTGATTTCCCCGTGGTGATTCCGTTTGGCCTTCCGGCAGGAACATATACCATTAAACCCGCAGTTTATTTTGGTGGTAAATATTATCCGATATATTGCACGGTGGGCACCGCTTCAACGGTTACGGCAACCGTGAAAGGCTCAAACGTGACGTTTGACAACGGCTCTGCGGCAAAGTTGGAAGCCGAAAGCATCAGCGTACCCGAAACGGTTTATACCAACAAGCCGTTCGTGTTGAGCGGCGAAATCGCTGCCGTGACCACCTCGAGTTATTACGGTAGCGTAACGGTTAATATGTATCGTCCCGAAAAACCGGCCGTGTGTGCCAAACTCGGCAGCTTCTTGCTGAGCGTTGACGGCGGAAGTTCCACTACATTCCACGCCAGTTGTGTGCTTGAAAATGAAATTTTCACCTCCGGAACTTATGAGGTTGGCTTCGTTGATATGTTTGGTCAGGAGATTGGCGGACGTGAGGAGTTTGAACTGGTGTCGACGCGCGACACCGGCGAGCTTCGTGCCTCCGGCCTTAAATGTCTTGACTCCTGGAAAGAGAACCTCGAGTTCTCTGTGGATGTCACCGCCTCGGGCGGCAGCTTCAAGGGTACCCTTTACATTATGTTGATGACCCAAGGCAACTATGATTATAGCAAATATGAGCTATTGCTCGAGTCGGAGCCGATTGAAGTAGACAATAACAAGACCGCGACAGTGAAAATAGCCGGTGCGTTCCCTAACGGTGAGGTAGGGAAGAAATATACCGCCTATGTTTACTACGATAACAGCGGCAGTTGGGTGGAAATGTCCGGTCGCCAGCGGACGAATTTCACGCTGTCTGCCGAATCCGGCATTGAGAAAATAGTGGCCGACGGCGATGCCGATGGCATCTACTACGACCTCGCCGGCCGCCGCGTTGCCCATCCCACCCGCGGCCTCTACCTCCGTAACGGAAATAAAATTCTGCTATGAAGAGAGTGCTGATAGTTGGGGCGGGCGGATTTATTGGCGGGTTTATTGCCAAGCGTGCCCTTGAGCTGGGTTATGACACCACCGTTGGGGTGCGGTCAACGACTTCGCGCCGCTACCTTACTGACGACCGTCTGCGCGTTCTCGAGTTTGATTATGACGATGCCGGGGCGGTCAGGGCAACTCTTGATTCCGTGGCCGAGCCGTGGGATTACGTAATCTATAACCTCGGCGCTACCAAGGCAGCGCATTTTCCCGACTTCAACCGCATCAACTTTCAGTATCTGCGCACGTTTGCCACCGCGCTTAAGGAGTGCGGCAAAATGCCACAGAAGTTTCTGTATATGAGTTCTCTGTCGGCAATCGGTCCCGGCGACGAAAAGAATTATACCCCAATCAGCGAAACTGACTATCCGCGCCCCAGCACGCGCTATGGCCTCTCCAAGGTTAAGGCCGAGCAATGGCTCGAAACCCAAAGCGGCCTGCCCTGGATAATTTTTCGCGCCACCGGGGTCTACGGCCCCCATGAGCAGGACTATCTGATGATGATAAAGTCGATTGACCGCCACTTTGACTTCGGCGTGGGTTACCGCAAGCAGCTGCTCACGTTTATCTACGTTGAGGACCTCGTTGAGGCAATGTTTATGGCTTTGGACAAGGCCCCGACCGGACACCGCTACAATATTTCCGAGCCGCGCAGCTATTCTCAAGCAGAGTTTCGCAAGATTGTTGCCGACCAACTCGGCCGCAAGTTTGTGATACCGATGCACATGCCTTTGTGGGCGGTTAAGGGCGTGAGCTATGTGGCGCAGAAAATCGGACTTTTTACCGGCAAGCCCTCGACCCTAAACCTCGACAAGTATAAAATAATGAAGCAGCGCAACTGGCAGTGTACCACTGCTGCCGCAACCGCCGACTTCGGCTTCACCGCTCCCACCTCGCTGGCCGCCGGCATTGCCAAAACCATCGCCTCCTACCGCAATGACCAAAACTGAAAGTGACGCACTGAATCTGCTCCGTTGGGGTTCAACTATAGCCATCGTTGTATGCCATCTGCAGCAAGCCGTTGACAATCCATGGGCTTGGTTGTTTAATGTCGGAGTGCAAGTGTTTTTCTTTCTGTCGGGATTTCTCTATGGCGGACGGCGCATTGGCTCGCCGCTGAAGTTTTATTGTCGCCGCTTCACCAAGCTTTACTTGCCTTATGCATTGTGGGTGAGTGTAGCGATAACGCTGCTCTGCACCATTGGCGGCTTGTCGCCCGAGCCGAGCAGAATTGTCCGGCAATATATGATGCTTGGTAACCTGCCGGGGCTGAACCATCTTTGGTTTATGATGGTGATATTTGTGTGCTACTCCCTGCTTCCCGCCATTGACCGCCTCTGCACGTGGCGGCTGTGGGCTTCTTTAGTGGGGTTGGCGATTGCTTTGGGAGGATTGGCCATGGTAGTTGGTCCCTCATTGGCCATTTGGGTTGCACTTTATTACCTTGGTTATTTTTGCGGCCGCTATCCGCGCATTATCCCCATTGCTCTGACGGTAGGAATTATCGGTGCTGTAGTTATTGCTGCCACATTTGGATTGGATATGGCATTGTTTCGTCGCACCGACGTTTGGGGCAACGTGTTCCACAGCTGTCTGGGCGTAATAATATCGCTCGGAGTGTTTCTTTCGGTTAGGCGCATTGAAATGCATCCCAAATTTTCACACTTGTTAACAATTGGGGGGGGGTACGAAGTCTACCTTGTTCATCACCTCTTTATCCTTGGTCCGCTGTCGTTGATGGCTCTGTCCCCATGGCTAAGCCTTAACATCCTCATCATCATCGCCATTACCCTCGCCGCCGCATTTCTCCTCCACAAAATCTTCAACCGCTAAAGTGGCGAGGGAGCGTAATAATTCCCAACAACATCTAAAAAGCGGCGGGCTTAAAACCCCGCCCTCCATGTCGGCCGCCCCCCTGCGGTGCTCGGAGATTGCCGCCCTCCACTCATTGCACCTTACACCCCATACCACATACGACAAACCTCGCTTTGTTATGTCAAATAAATGTTGTAACTTTGCGGTGGTGAGAACGAGACGGCTCCGTAGTTCAACGGATAGAATAGAAGTTTCCTAAACTTTAGATTGGGGTTCGATTCCCCACGGAGCTACCCTTTTGGCAGTTACGGATATTTTTTGTAACTTTGCGGCGGCCTTAGAGTAGGCCGCTTTAATTCACCCAATTTATTAACCTAATTAATTTTATGTCAAACCAACTTAACACCCCCATCGCCGATTTTGACTGGGAAGCCTTTGAACATGGCACGACCACCGCTCAAAAGTCGCAGGAGGAACTCACCAAGGCCTATGACGAGTCGCTCGGTCAGGTCAAGGATCAACAGGTAATCGAAGGTACCATCATCTCGATGAACAAGCGCGAGGCTGTGGTTAACATCGGCTACAAGAGCGACGGCATCATTCCGATGAGCGAATTTCGCTATAACCCCGACATCAAGGTCGGCGACACCGTAGAGGTGTTTATCGAGAATGCTGAAGACAAGAAGGGTCAGCTCGTACTCTCTCACCGCAAGGCTCGCGCAGCCCGCGCATGGGATCGCGTAAACGAGGCCCTCAACAACGAAGAAATCATCAAGGGCTACGTGAAATGTCGCACCAAGGGCGGTATGATTGTCGACGTATTCGGCCTCGAGGCATTCCTCCCCGGCTCGCAAATCGACGTTAAGCCCATCCGTGACTACGATATGTTCGTTGGTAAAACCATGGAGTTCAAGGTTGTTAAAATCAACCCCGAATACCGCAACGTTGTCGTTAGCCATAAAGTTCTCATTGAAGCTGAGCTCGAACAGCAGAAGAAAGAAATCATGTCGAAGCTCGAAAAGGGTCAGGTACTCGAAGGTACCGTCAAGAATATCACCGCTTATGGCGTATTCATTGACCTCGGCGGCGTAGACGGTCTGATTCACATCACCGACCTGAGCTGGGGCCGCGTAAGCCACCCAAGCGAAGTGGTTGAGCCGTTCCAGACTCTTAACGTTGTAATTCTTGACTTTGACGACGAGAAGAAGCGCATTGCCCTCGGCCTCAAGCAGCTGCAGCCCCATCCCTGGGATGCTCTTGATGCCGACCTCAAAGTTGGCGACAAGGTTACCGGTAAGGTAGTCGTTATGGCTGATTACGGCGCATTCGTAGAGGTTGCTCCCGGCGTTGAAGGTCTTATCCACGTCAGCGAAATGACTTGGAGCCAGCACGTTCGTTCCGCTCAGGACTTCCTGAAAGTTGGCGACGAAATCGAAGCCGTAATCCTCACCCTCGACCGCGACGAGCGCAAGATGAGCCTCGGCCTCAAGCAGCTCAAGCCCGATCCCTGGGCCGACATCGACGTTCGCTTCCCCGTTGGCAGCAAGCACACCGCCAAGGTGCGCAACTTCACCAACTTCGGCGTATTTGTTGAGCTCGACGAGGGCGTTGACGGTCTGATTCACATTTCTGACCTCAGCTGGACCAAGAAAATCAAACACCCCAGCGAGTTTACCCAGATTGGCGCTCCCATCGAAGTTCAGGTTTTGGACATCGACAAGGAAAACCGTCGTCTGAGCCTCGGCCACAAGCAGCTCGAGGACAATCCCTGGAACGCTCTTGAACAGGATTACGCAGTAGGCACCGTACATCAGGGCACCATCACCGAACTTATGGAGAAGGGTGCAGTTGTAGCTCTGGCCGACGGCGTTGAAGGTTTCGCTACTCCCCGCCACCTCGTTAAGGAAGACGGCACCCAGGCTCAAGCCGGCGAAACTCTCGACTTCAAAGTAATTGAGTTCAACAAGGATAGCCGCCGCATCATCCTCAGCCACAGCCGCATCCACGAAGATGACTCCAAGGCTGAACGCAAGGCAGAGCGCAAGGCCCGCGCTACCCGCGCACCCCGCGCCGAGCAGGAAACTGCAGCACTTCCCGCACCCGAGAAGACTACTCTCGGCGACCTCGAAGCCCTGGCTGCCCTCAAGGAAAAACTCGAAAAGGGCGAATAATTCCGCAGAACGGAAAATTTTAGATATGGAGCAGACCGACTTTTGTCGGTCTGCTTTTTCTACTTATCTGATTACCAATTCCCTATGAATTGCAACGGATAAAAGTCCGCTGCTTCCATATCATTCGGGTGAATTTTGACGTAGCTTCTGCGCTATTTTTGTGCGGAAAATTGTTATTAAGTCAGAAATTATTGCTAATTTTGACGCAAGTTAACCATTAACCCATAACCCTTAACCACAGGCCGGAAGCCTGATTGATATGCAAAGCAAACGCGACTTAAAGAAACAGATACGCTATATATGCGGCGACCTTGTTGGTGAATGTCTTCTTTTGGCTGAAATCTGCCCTGAAGAGAAGCTCGGAGAAGTGAACCAACTCATTGTAGACATTGCCGTGTTGCAGGAAACCACCATTTCCCACTCCAACTTCAGCTACGACAAGAGCAGCAAGGAGTTCGCATCGACCGCCGAATATAAAAAGGCAAAAAGCAAATATTATCACGAAGCATTCACCACGCTCCACAAGCAGTTTAACACGGCCATTTCTGATGCAATACATCGCCTGAACCAATTGGCCGGACTTGCCAAGGCTTAAAGCGCGGAAATGCTGAAGCAACTGTGTAAATCGCTGCTCAAGTTGGGCGGCTGGGAGGTGCGTGTGGCCACGCCCGACTATCCCAAGTGTCTGATTTGCGTAGCTCCGCATACGTCGAACTGGGACTTTATCCTCTGCGAGCTGGCAATACTGTCAATTGGCAGGCGCTCCGGCTTCCTGATGAAGGCCTCGTGGTTTTTTTGGCCTCTGGGTGCGTTTTTCCGTTCAATCGGCGGAATTGCCGTGGCCCACAAGCCGGGAGAGTCGCTGACTCAGCAGCTTATTGACAAATTCAATGCCGCCGACAAGCTGGTGATAGCCGTGACCCCCGAGGGTACACGCTCGCGCACCGACAAGTGGCGTACCGGCTTTCTGCACGTGGCGTATGCCACGAGTGTCCCCGTTACGCTTGCGTCGGTGGATTTTTCTTCGAGGCGCATCGAGATGCTCACCACGTTCCACCCCACCGGCAATGTGGAGGCCGATATGCGTGCAATCAAAGACTATTACAAACCCTATACCGGGCTATATCCCGATAAATTTTCAACCGAATGATCAACGCCCCCCTGCTCATTGCGGCGCTACCGCTGAACATTGCCTGGGCAAACCGCTCCGCCAATATCCGCGCCGTGGAAGAAGCGCTCAAGGAGCTGCGAAAGGACACCGACGTTGTGTGTCTGCCCGAGCTGTTCTCTACCGGCTTCATTGCCGAGCCGGAGCTGTGTCACCGCGAGGCCGAACCTGACAACGGCCCCACCATTTCGGCGCTCAAGGTTCTCGCCCAAAAACACCGCATAGCCATTGCCGGGAGTTACCTGAGCCGCAACGACGACTCCACGGAGTTTTACAACCGGGGATTTTTCATAGAGCCAAACGGCGAGAGCGTCTTCGTCAACAAGCGCCACCTTTTTCACGTCAGCCCCGAGGCTCAGATTCTCACCGGGGGCACGACGTCATATCTCGTAGTGCGCTTCCGGGGCTGGAACATTGCCTTGGGAATATGTTACGACCTGCGCTTCCCGGTGTGGTGTCGCAACACGATGACACGCAACCGCTATGCCTACGATGTTTTTCTGCTTCCCGCCAACTGGCCGCAGGCCCGCGCCGTGGCTCTGGAAGCGTTGGCCAAGGCCCGCGCCATTGAAAACCAAGCGTACTTCGTGGTTGCAAACCGCAGCGGCTCAGACGAGTATGGCGAGTACGACGGCCTCAGCTTTGTTGAGGACTACATAGGCACACGCATAGTCACGGCCTCGGCCGGCGAGATTATCTACGCCACCGCCGACCGCGAGGGGCTTGAAAAACTCCGCGACTATATGCCCGCCGGGCTTGATTCCGATTCATTTAAAATCATATACTAAAACCATGAAATTTCACTATTTTCTTATTGCTCTTCCGCTGCTTGCGCTCGTTGGGTGCAAAAACGATGAGCCCAACATCGAGCCCGAACCGGAACCTCCCGTAAAAGTTGACGGCGAAGGTGAAACCCCCGACTATGACCCCGAGTCAATCCCCACGTTTGACTATACTTTCAAAAATTACGCCGGCGAAAAAGCCACGGATGCCGTGAGCTATCAGCCCAACAATGCCGACCTCAATCCCGATGACAATGACTGGACAAACATAGTAACCGTTACCTACAACGGCTCATCGGCCTCGGTCGACGCCCCCACCGGCGTTACCGCCACCATTCTCGGCTGCAACGTTGAGCTGAAACTCGGTTCCACAAAAAACGTCAAGGTAGTGGCCACCGGCAGCTCGGCTAACGGCTCGCTCACACTCACCGGCTATTATAAGCACATGCTTGAGCTCAAGGACTTAACGCTCACGTCGACCGACCGTCCGGCAATCAATGATCAGATTACCAAGCGCGTATTCTTGATGCTCACGGGCACCTCAAAGATTGAAGACGGCACCAATTACGAGTATAAGACTTCCAAGCGCAAGGGTTGCTTCTATGCTGCCGACCACGTGATTATCTGCGGTGACGGCTCCCTGGAAGTCAAGGGCAACAACCGCCACGGCTTTGCCACCGACGGCTTCCTCTTCGTAAATCCCGGTGCCACTCTTGCAGTGACCGATGCCAAAAAGAATGCCATCCACGTAGACGGTTCAGGTGTCAACAATAACTACCGAGGCATTGAAATGGCGGGCGGTTACGTCTATGCCCACTCATCGGCGGGAGCCGGCAAAGCCATGAAGTGCGATGGCCGCGTAGCGCTGCGCGGCGGCAAACTTGCGCTCTACTCCACCGGCGACGCTGCCGTAGACCCCGAAGACGGCCTGCTCAGCTCTCCCGGCTGCATCAAGAGCGACTCTACTGTCAGCATTTCCGGCGGCGAAATCATCCTGACTGCCACCGGCATCGGTGCCAAAGGAATCAGCGCCGACTTCGACATAAACCTCTCGGGCGTCAACCTGACCATTGCCAACTCGGGCAAATCCACTGCCAACGATTCAGACAACTCCGTGGCCAAAGCTCTCAACGCTCACGGCAACATCTCTATCACCGCCGGAGGTGTCAACCTCTCGGCCATCGGTTCCGGCTCCACGGCAATCAGCTGCGATGCCAACTTCTCGATGACAAACGGGGTGGTTTACGCCTTCGGTGCGAATTACGGTGTCAAAGCCCTCAAGGCCAACGTTGCCGGCGGTAACTTCATCTGCGGCGGCGCACAATTCACCGCCGTCGACGGCACTTCCGTTACCTCCTATACCGACATCAAGGCTGACCACGTTACAGTGCTCACCAACCCTGAAGACGACACTACCCTCGCCGCTTTCCGCTGGCCAATAGATATGGCCACGGCGCAGCTGCTTACTCGCTGACTCTTTTGAGCGCGGCGCGCAGGGTTGGCACAGGGGCGCACAGACTGATGCGCACGTAGCCCTCGCCGTTGCTGCCGAAGATGAAACCGGGAGTTATAAACACCCGCTTTTCATACAGAATCTTATCGCAAAACTCCTCGGCGGACGCTACTCCGTCGGGGAGTTTTCCCCATAGGAAGAGTCCGCGCTGGGCGGGGTCGAACGTGCAGCCGAGGGCGGTCATAATCTCTTCGGCAACTTTGCGGCGCTCGGCGTATTCGCCGTTGAGTTCCGCAAACCATTCCTCGCCGAGTTCCAACGCCTTGGCCGCCGCGAGCATTATGGGTTTGAACTGCCCGGAGTCAACGTTGCTCTTGACCCTGACAACCCACTGCACGAACTCGGGGTTTGAGGCGAGCATGGCCACGCGCCAGCCGGCCATGTTGTGGCTCTTGCTCAGCGAGTTCATTTCGATGCAGATTTCTTTGGCTCCCTTGGCGGAGAGTATGCTCCGCGGGCGGTCGTTGAGAATGTGGGAGTAGGGATTGTCGTGGGCAATGACGATGCCGTGGCGGCGCCCGAAGTCTACGATTTTTTGGAGGAGTTCAGGCGTTGCGGGTGTACCGGTAGGCATATGGGGGTAGTTTACCCACATCAGCTTGATGCGCTCCAGGGGGAGCTTTTCAAGCGCTTCAAAGTCGGGCTGCCAGCCGTTTTCGGGCTTCAGGTCGTAGGTAAAAATCTCTGCCCCGGTGAGTTTTGCCGCCGAGGTGTATGTGGGGTAGCCGGGATTCGGCACCAAAACACCGTCGCCGGGGTTCAAAAAAGCCATGTCAACGTGGAGAATGCCCTCTTTTGAGCCGATGAGCGGCTGCAGTTCGGTTTGCGGATCGAGAGTCACGCCATAGGTGCGGGCATACCAATCGGCCATGGCTTGGCGCAGTTGCGGCAGGCCGCCAAACGGTTGATAGGAATGGCTTTCGGGCAGTTGCGCGGCCTCGCAAAGCGTTGCCACGACCTCCGGGGCCGGCATACGGTCGGGGCCGCCGATGCCCAGGGAGATAATGTCCATGCCCCGGGCGTTGAGCCGGGCAATTTCGCGCAACTTGCGCGCAAAGTAATATTCTTTAACTTCGGCAATGCGTTGAGCCGGCTGTATCTGTTTCATTTTATATCGGCCGAGGTGTATTCCCCGAGAATTTTGAGGTCGTTGATCAGGGGGCGCACGGCATCAATGGCCTGCATATAGCGGGCATAGCTGCCGTAGGTGAGGTCGAGGTAGAAGCGGTATTCCCATTCGCGCCCGAGAATGGGCATTGACTGAATTTTGGAGAGATTCATGTCGTAGAACGTCAGTATGGTCAGTACCTTGGAGAGGGCACCCTGGGTGTGGGGCAGGGTGAAGACAATGGATGCCTTGTTGAGCATGTCTTCCTTGGGGCGCAGTTCGGCGGCAAGGAGCGGGTCGGCAAGAATCAGGAAGCGAGTGAAGTTGCGCTTGTTGGTTTCGATTCCTTTTTCGAGGATGTTGAGGCCATAGAGGTTGGCGGCATATTCGCCGCACACTGCGGCGTGGCCGCTTAGCTTCTGCTCGGCAATTTCGGCGGCAGAGCCTGCGGTGTCGAACTTCTCGACCATCTTCATCTGCGGATGGCGGCGCAGGTATTGCTCGCACTGCATCAGCGCCATGGCGTGGGAGTTGACCTCGGTGATGCTGCCGATGGTTTCGCCGGGCAGAGCGCAGAGCACGTGGCTGATTCTCATTTTGTATTCGCCGATAATGCTCACGGGGCTTTGGCGCAGCAGCTCGTGGTTAGCGAGCAGGGCGCCCGCAATGGTGTTTTCAATCGCCACGGCTCCGAGCAGCGAGGCGTCGGTAGTCATTGCGTCGAAGAGTTCCGGAAAGGAGTTGCACGGCAGGGTTTCAACCTCATTGATTCCCTTTTCGGCGAGGTATGCGCGGGCGGCCGCGTCGTGAAAACACCCCGCGACACCCTGAATGGCGACGCGGGGCGGAAGTGTAAGAGTCATTATTTTACAAAGGTTTTGCGTCCGTTGTTAATGTAGATTCCGGCGGCTGCGGGGCGGGTGAGCTTGATACCCTGGAGGTTATACCAGGAATCTGAGTCGGCAGCGTCGGCGCCGGCAGTGATTTCGCTGATTGAGGCGGGCTGGTCAAGGTCAATGACGTATGAAACGTAGCGGTTGAGCAGGGTTTCGTCGCCGTCGTTCCAGAACACGTAGACCATCGTGGCGAGCTTGGAGAAGTCGGCGCTCATGCATGGGATGCCGGAAATGGTCAGGTCGGCATATTCAACGTAGCCCTCGTCTTCGTCGATAACGGTTTCGATGGTGTGGAACCAGTTGTCTTGAATCCATTGAGCCATTGAGGGTTGACGCTCAATGATGTATTCCTCAAGGGGCATCCACTGCGATGCGCCGTGTTTCAGCACGTAGCCGAAGTCAACGTCGCCCATGCGCTCGTAGCCAATCAGGTCGCCGTCGTTGCTCACGCCGGTAACCGTGACGTCAAACGCATAGTCGGCGGTGTAGCCGGGGGCGTTGAGGGGGATGTCAATGATTTTGCGGTTTTCAATGTCGTAGAGTACCGGGTGGAGCACGTCGAACGTGGAGCCGTCGGCCTCGGCGTAGCTCTTGGTGTTTGAGGCGCAGAGATATTTGCCGTTGGGCGACACGCGGCCGGTGTTGAACACGAACGATACGCTCTCCATGAGGATGCGGTGGTTGATTTCGTCGTATTCGTTGTATTTTTTTGCCCAGTTGTTGTATCTCTCTACTGCGGCATTGAATGCGGCAATGCCTTTGGCGTTCTTGAGGTATTCGCGGGCATCGGGTTCTTCGCCCTGGCCTTTTTCGTAGGCATCCATGGCTTTGTCGAACGCGGCTTTTTCTTCAGCGTCGAGGTAGGTTTCGGCCATGGGAATTGCTTCTCCCTCGCCGGGATATTCGGGGAGGACGAGGTGATTGGGGTTAACCTGGTCTTCAAAAGGTTTGAACCAGCTCCAGGTACCGTCGGCGGCTTGCTGATAGATTACGTATTCGCAGAGGAAGCCGTTGTTTGACACGATTTGTCCGGCAATGGTTTTGCCGTCGTCAGAGATGCTGAGCGCCGTGACGTATTGCGGCACCAGTCCGGCATAGTCGGTGGTGGGGTGGTCAAGGGGGGTGCGGGTAAAGGTTTTGCCGTCAAAGTCCCACAGGCAGGGCACTACGTAGGTCACGTCTTCCTGGCCGAACTGGCCGTTGCCCGGCATGCCGCCACACACGCGTGAGCCGTCGGCGGTCACGGCGTTGGGGGTGCCCATTGTGGTGGTGATGCCGCCGTTGAGCGAGTACCAGCGGCCGTTGGCCACTCCGCTTTGCTGGCTGAAGCACCATGCGGAGGCTCCCTGGCCGGCGCGGAACACCATTACGCTGCTGTTGCTGATGCAGTTGCCGTTGCCCAGCTCGTAGCCCTCGAGGCCATCTTCGCTCTCGGAGAAGATTACCGGGGAGGTGAGGTCGTCAACGTTAAACATCAGCACTGTGCGGTTAACTTCGCTGACGCATACGCGGTTATCGGGTGAGAAGCCGATTATGCCGGCATCGGGAACTATGCGGGGATTGTCGGTGGCAACGGCTGAGGTAGTCACGCAAAGAACCATGAGGCTCAAGGTTTGCTTTTTCATTTAGTGTGTACGGTATATGTGTTTGTTTTCCGCAAAGTTAGGGATTTTTTGCGATATATACAAAAAACGTTGGAGAGTCTGCCTCGCGGCGGTCTCTCCAACTCATTCAAATCATCTTGTTGTTTCGTTAACGTCTGACTACCACTTTGCGGCCGTTGATGATGTTGATGCCACGGATGGGGGCGTTGAGGCGGCGACCCTGCAGGTCGTAGATGGTCTCGGTGCCGTTGGCCGTGGTGCCAACAATTTCGCGGATGGCGGTGGTGTATTCCTGGTTTAGGTTGATTACTGCCTGATCGTTGGTGTTCACGATTTCCTCGCCCATGTATTCGTTGATCTTCTTGGGCATGGTCAGGTGCATCGTGCCGGCGGTGAGTTCTTCGCCGTGGGCCAGCTTGGTGAATGCCACGTCGCCGGCTTTGAGGCCGTCAACCTGTGCGGAGGTCAGTGCGTAGGTGTCGTTCAGATCTTCGTCGGTAGTTGCGTGGGCACTGGCAATGTGAGAGCCGTGGGCAAGAATCATCGGGCTTTCTTCGGCGGCCTGTTCGCCTTCGCGGGCGCGAACCTCAGCGGGTGCGGCGGTCGGGTAGACAATAGCCAGGTTGACCGACGTTCCGGCGGGGCCGGCAACGAGAATCGGGGTGTTGGCGGCAACCGTTTCGGGAGCCTCGGCAGCAACCTGCACGAAGCTAAACGACTTGGCAGCGCTGGTAAACGTGTAGAAGTTGTAGCCGTCAACAACCGGAATCTCCAAAGCCACGGGAGCCACAACCGAACCATAGCCGCTCTCAGCCACAGCCACCGGCAGCTCGGTAACATTTTCAATGTAGAGGTTGTGTGTGTAATGGTCTGTGGTTTCACCGCCGCAGGTGTTGGAATTTGTTCCACTGAGATGCCATGCACGATGTCCGTTATAGTTAATCTCAAATGCACCGAGTTCTGCTGCACCCAATGTGGTGCCGGGGTTCAGAGGCACAAAAGTGAATGCGCAGGCGCTGTGAGCCGACGGTTCGGTTGATTCCGGAGCAGCTTCGGTTGGCATATTCATATAGTTGCCGGTGTTGATAACGAAACGGCCTCTATCAAAGCCAATAAGATGATTGGCTGCAGTGTATAAGAATATGGTGTTGTTTCCGGCTTCTTCCGTTACCTGCAGTTTGTTGTTGCTGCTGGTTGTGCTCAGATAGAGTTGATTGTAGCTTCCCCCCTGAGTTTGAAGATTTTTCTTTGAAGCACGGAGGCGGTAGTAACGTCCGGCCTGAGCAGGAACAACCACGTGGGTCGGGGTGAAGTAGTTGAGGGCTATGTTCAGTTTTGTCTTTGTATAGTCTTCAAGCGTGAAGTTGGTTGAATTGAGCGTGTGAGCCATATTGGAAGTCGTGGTCTTCCATGTGGCCCATGGCGTTATGGTTGCTTCTTCGTTGGCTGTAACGTTGCCGGGTTCAGTGCCATATGCGAGTCCGATTGCTTGGAGAGTGGCTTCAATCTGAGGTTCTGCCATTGCGTTGACGAGGTTGTTGATGTCGGCATCGGTTGCAGGCACGATATAGAAAGAGTGGGTGTCGAGATGTCCATCGGGGTCAGCGTCGCTGAGGTTAGCACTACCGCAGCGGTCAAAGGTACCGCCATTGTCGTGAGAGTAATAATAACTGCCACCTGTGAAACTATGGATTTTGTAGGTACCATATTTGCTACTATATGTAATATCTATAGTACCAGCGTTAGCTTCATTGGTTATAACAAGCTTTCCATGCAAGTAGTCACCTGAAAGAAGGTGCATAAGTTTATGGTCTTCAGTGTAGAAGAACAGGAAATCACTGCTATCTTGGGTGAGATTAGCCATTGACAGCTTGCCTATGTTACCGTTACCGTTGGTATTAAGCGCCGCATTCCCACGCTTAACGTATTTTTCACGCGTGGATGCCTTAATCTTGAATACCTTGCCCTCGAGGTTGGGTTCTGCGGAGAGGGTGGGCATTTCAAGGAATGCGCTGATCTTGGCGTTGGTAGATGCCTCGGGGTCGTTGATGGTAGCGATGTCGTTCTGCATATGTGTCAGAACCCAGCCGGAGAGGCCGGTTTCGTCATAGGGTTCGCGGTAGGTGGCGAGCAGAGCCTCTTCTTCTTCGGCGGTCAGTTCGATGAGATACCATGAGGAGGCGTTGCCAATCTGACCATTGGTCTGATAGCGGGAAAGGTTGCCGGTGGCATTAGCACCGTTGCCGTGGCCGATGGCGTGGAATGCTCCGCCGCTCACGCGGACGGTGTATTGACGGTCGTTTTCGCGTATGCGAACAAAGGTAATTACGCTGCTTTCATCGTTTTGCAGAGTGCAGTTGGTGTCGGAGGTCATCGGAGCTATATAGCGGCCATTGACGGCGCTGCGCATAATGTATGTTCCGTTAGTGCCGGGAGTCAGTGACCAGATGAAAGAGTCGGCATCGGTCAGTGTGTTCCACTTGAGGTTGTCGCCATCGAAAGTGATGGCCTTGAGGTTGCCGTCGTTGAATTTCAGACCCGAAACAATGTGGTAGAACTTGTTGGCTTGCGGGGTTTCGGCGAAGATGTGTGTACCATACTGCTCATATGCATCGCATTTTTCGGCCCAGTTGGAGTCTTCGGTAAGGTGTGCGTTAATGCGGCTCATGGCGTATGCCATAATGTCTTCGTTGGCCTGGGTGACGCCGAGGCTTTCATTCAGCGCGAGGTCGAGAACTTCTTCTTCAGAGTTCACGATGTTGAGCTTCCAGTGAGAAGAAGCTGCGCCTGAACCCCAGCGGGTAAGACTACCATTGTCGTTGATATTGGCGGCGTAAGAACCGCACTTGTCGGTCAGCCAGTTGTTGGTAACGTTGAAGTTAGCAGTTCCGGGGTTGGCGGCAGTTCCTTCTTTGAACGATGTTACTTCGGAGCCATCGGTATAGTAAGTGCAGGTGAGCAAGAGTTGGGAGGCGTCTTCAGTGAAGATGTAGAAGCGATAACGTCCGGCTTCGGAGCGGTTGGTAGTCATTGCAACTCCAGTGGTCTGGTCGGCTGCGGGCAGGGCTCCAAGGTATTTGTCGCCGAACGACAGCAACACAGCGTCGCTGCTCTCTTCATACTCTGCTTTCCAATAGCTTGCGGTGGCCTTCAAGGAGGCAACAGTTTGAACGGCGTTACCAACGTGGTGAACTGCGCTTGTGCGCTGTGCGCCATCTATGGTGTAAGAGTGGTGAATCTGAATGAATTTGCCATCGAGGTCGGCAGCGCGATAAGCAGCTTCGGAGGCAATGGGTTTGGCGTATTCTGTCTGCAAATAGGCAACCAGGGTTGAGGGAGTGCATCCGCTGATGTCGGGCAATGCACGCTCGCGCAAGTTGGTAACGTGTTCCTCGGTGTAGCCGCTGCCGTTAGCCGCGATGTCGTCTTCGGTAAGGCCTTGCCAAATTGCTGCCGCGGCAGTGGCGAGCTGGTCAGAGGGAATAACAAGATACACAACAAACATTGCGGTGTATGCATCATTGGTGTAAGCAAATGCAGATTTGTCGGTTTGACTTGAAAGACGGTTGAAGTTACCGCTTGCGTTAACGGCACGACGGCAAGCAAACATATTCAGGTTGGCAACCCAACCTACGTGTTGCACAAACAACTGCTGGTCGTTGAATCCGGTTTGGCTTGGAATTTTTACGAACTCAGTAGCCGTGAATTGGTCATAGCTGTTTTTAAGGTTAAGCGTAGATAGACTTGAACCGGAGATACCATTACCTTTTCCATTCTCAGTCTGAGCCTGAACAATATATCGCATCTCGCCGTTGATTTCTTTGCCTACGTGGAAAGTTTTTCCAGCTACGTGTGCTGCGTTAGTGTTTTCGCAGTGATAGGCATCATCATATTTAAATGTCCAATGCATTGACTCGGGGAAGGCGGTGTAATCAGCCTGAGAAGTGAGAACCGCCTGATTTGATGCGTTAAGGTTGTAGAAACGAGGAATGATAAGTCCATTGGTTTTGAATGAATCATGGTTCATTGCTGCGCCAACGGTGTATTGTTGCCCATCCGCCAACCAGTTAAGGCTCGGCACCTGGTAGTAAGTGTAGGTGACGAGTTCCGGCTCGGGGTAGATTTGGGTGCCGGAGGTGGTGGTGATGGAGGCGACACCGAGGTCGGCGAGGGCTTGGAAGTTGCTGAGGGTCATACCGTCTGGCACTGTAACAGTCAGCTGCTCAAGGCTAACGCCATTGAAAGCATTCTCGCCGATTGAGGTAATGGGGCTGTTGAGATGCAGAGTGCGCAATTGGTTGCTGCCGGAGAACATCATTTGCGGAATCTCGCTGATATTGGCGTTAATAGTAGCCTCGGTGAGGTGAGGCATATTATATAACGCGCCGGCGCCAATCGTGGTAACCGAAGCGGGAATAGTGATGGCGGTAATTCCGGAGTTATCAAATAGGGTACCCAGGAAAGTTCCGTTGCCGTAGGGGTCTTCAGAGCCGAGAGTAGTTACTGTAGATGGAATTGTGAGCGAGGTCAGCGATTCACACCAAGTAAATGCGCTATTTTCAATAACGCGCAGACCCTCAGGGAGAGTAATGGAAGGGATATGTTTGCAATGGTCGAATGCTGCGTAGGTGATACCAACTACGGCAAATGTAAATCCATCGTAGGTAACATTGGCGGGAATAACAACCGGAGTTGTCCGCGTTTGGTCTTGTTTGGTGGATACATAAACTTCAAGCGGATTGGTTGAGGTTACGTTATATTTTATACCATCAACCGTAAATGCCTGAGGAATTTCAGGGCCGGTAACGGTTGCACCGAGTTGGCTAAGTTTTGCGAAATTGTTTTCGCAGCCGAGGGGAACGTGAACCGTTACGTTCGACATATTCACGCCCTCAAAGGCTGAGTCAAAAACAATGCTCAGCGAGTTGCAGGCAAAAGTGATATCGGTCAGCGAAGTGCAGTTCTTGAATGCGCAGTCGCCGATAGAATTGACATTGGGGTTGGTGAAAACCACGGAGGTCAAGGCCGTGCAATTCTCAAAAGTATTGTTGGGAACAGAATATATGTTGGCATCAATTGTTGCCGTTTCTAAATCGGTACATCCGGCAAAAACGCTTGTGCCTAATGAAGTGACTGACCCGGGAACAATAATTGAATTAAGATGAGAGCAACCGTTAAATGCCTCATCGCCAATACTCAAAATAGTGTTTGGGATATTTACGGATTCAATGGAAGAAATAAGTTTTGCGCGGTCATATTCGTTAAGAACGGAATATTTAAATGCGCCGTTGCTTATGGCTGTTGTTCTGTAATTGTGATTATAAGCCGCATTAGATACGGTAGTTAATGCAAATTCACCAAGAATGTTTACTTCCGATGGGCAACTTTCAGGAAAAGCTGCTGCCATATTATCTTTGTCTTTATCGTAACGCACCAGCGAATATCTGTAAAGTGTACATTCTTCAGCATCCGTATCAACTAAATACTGATAATACGTGTTCAGCCTTATGTAGGTTTGAGTGGCTAAGGCAGAATGAACCACGCCAACGAATAGCAAAATTAGCAAAGCTATTCGACCGGGGAGTTTTGTAATTGGTTTGTTCATTGATAGTTAGATTTTTATTGAAATGTTAGTTAATTAGGTGACGTGGGGGTATGACGAAGCGCACCCAAACGGATGTTTGGGCGGCAGACAAACGGCTGCACCATCGCAGCCAAAGAGGTTGCAACTGAAAGAAAATTACGCCGACAGGGGGGGGTAATTATCAGCATATCAATTGGTTAGGCGGGTTGTGATTGGGTATTTTGCGGGTTATACTTCCCACAAATATACACTTTTTTCCGCTTCCTCGCAAAATTTTTTTGAGGGGGGTATGGGCGTTGGGCGTTGGTGGTATAAGAAAGGCGGCGGACAAAAGCCCGCCGCCTCCATAGCCTATGGCCTAATGCCTAACGCCGAATTACTTTGCGGCCGGTGTTGGTGATGTAGAGTTGGCCGGCGCGGGGGGTGGTGATTTGGTGACCCTGGAGGTCGAAGTAGAGTTCTTTGTCGGCGGGGAGGGTGACTTCGCGGATTGCGTCAGCTTCCACTTCGCTTTGCGGGAGGTTGTGTTCGTAGTTGAACTCGTAGTCGTCGTAGGTGGGTTCGGTGAACGTGGGGGCTACGTAGCCGTCGGGTTCGTCGATGAGTTCCATGTACCATTGCGATGCTCCGGCGGTGGTTGACCAGATTACGATGTTGCCGTTGCCGGCCATATGAATTGCCGGATAGCTGCCGCTCTTGGCTCCGTTGTTAACGATGGCGGTGTGGCCGGTGTTGTCGCTCGTAAAGTAGAATGCTCCGGCGTTGTCGCGACCTGTGCTGACGGTTAGAGCCTGATTATTCCCGGCCAAAAGCGTATCGGCATAAACCTTGTTGGCGTCGTTGTAGAGGGTGTAGTAGCCGTCGGCGGTTGATTCTACCTTGAAGAGGTTATTGTTGTCGTCGGTCTCGGTTGAGATGAGGTTGGTGCCGTTGGCAGCGAGGTAGCGGGGGTTGGTGAAGCTGGTGTACACGCCGTCGTGGGCGCTTGTGAAGCGGTAGACGCCGTTGTCAGCAACGTCGACTTTTTGTGCGCCGTAGATGAGCTTGTTGAGTTGCACGTAGGTTTTGTAAGAGGGTGTAGTCTGATATTCGCCGGCCTTTTTGTCGATAGCGGCGGCGTTGCCCTTGAGCATCATGCCTACGTAGTCGCCTTCGAGTGCGGAGAAGTCTTCTTTCATACGCTCTTCGATAAGCTCTTTGGTCAGGCGGATAGCGGTTTTGTTTTCTACGTCGGGTTTGTAGCTGTATTGGCCGTCGGTGATTTCTTCAATCGAAAGGTCGAGGTAGGTGCCGTCGCAGTTCTTGTCTTCCCAGAAGAATGCGAGTTTGTCATTTGCCTGCCATGCCATAGTAGAATAAACCGAGCTGCCGTTGGCAATACGGTAGCGACCTTCCCAGGTTTTAAACATATCGGCATCTTTCATCACTGCGCCCTGCTTGATTCCCTGCCATGCGATGCTGACGTAGTTGCGGGCGCCGCCGTAGGGGAATGACTGAAGCACGAGGTAGCAGTCGGTGTTGTCGTCGTTGCAAACTGCCGGGAGAACCATTATTTCGCCGTCGCAAGCATTGATTGTTCCAAAGCCCATATCGGTAACAATATGTCCGGTCCATTTGCCTTCGGCCTTGGTTACGTCAGTGTAGCGGAAGATGTTGAAGTTGCGGTTGCCATGGCGGTTACGACCGGCAAGGATTACGGAGCCGTCAGGCAATTCTTCGGCCTTACATTCGTCGCCGGCACCGGTTGAGGTGGGACATTGTTCTTTTCCGCCGAGTACGTTCCAGTGCTGACCGAAGTCGTCGGAGTAGAGCATGAAGTTGCGGGTGTTGCCGCCACTATTCTGTGAAGCGATTACGCAGTAAACGCGGTAGTAGTCACCAACCTTGACGTAACGGCTTTGCATAATGCGACCTGACCCGATGAATTGCGAGTCAATCTTGCCGTAGGTGGGTTCGCCGTTGAGGAGGTCGAGAATGTCGTAGGTTACGCGGGTTGCGGGAGTCCAAGTGTCGCCGCCGTCGTCAGAAGTCCAGCGTACACACTGGTTGGGGTTGTCATAACGGCCGTTGAAGAAACCGGTAGGACCGCCTACTGCCATCATCAGCAGTTTGCCGCTCTCGCGGTCGGCAACGATGGCTGCATCGCCGAAAGCTACGTTCCAATAAGTGTTGGGGTCAGCTTGGAATGTTGCCCAATTGTCGGCAGTTTCGCCTTTGCGGCAACCTTCCGGATAAGTGGTTACGTAGTTGCCGTCTTTGTCTTTCAGATAGTCGGGGGTGCTCCAGGTGGCGCCATTGTCGTCGCTCACGGAGATTTGCAGTGAGATGTTGCCGCCGCCTATGTCGCCGCCATTGTGGCGGTAATCGTAGATGGTAATGAGTCGGCCGGCATGGTCGCCCTTCCATACGCGGGCAATTGCCGGGATGCGGCGCTCAACGCCCTCTTTTTTGTAGATAACATAGCCCTCGCGCTCGTTAACGCGGGCATAGCTGCGGCGTACGGTTACGTAGATGTCGGTTACGATCGCCCCCTTGCCGTTGGTGCCCGCCTGGGCGAAGTTGGCCAATGTTGTTTCGCCGTTGTAGCCTGAGCCGTTGATGCGTTTATAGTATTCGGTGAGGGCTGTTTCCGTGCCTCCAACGGGGGTGAATTTGGTTTCTTCGGTGTAAGAGCCGTTTTTCTTGGCGAGGAAAGTGTAGTCGCTGATGTAGAGGGGCATCTGAGATGCGAAGCTCCACGTGCCGCCACTTTGACCGCGTTCAATCTGGAATTCTCCGTTGTTGATGGCCATATTGTTGTACGCGCAAGAGAAAGTAACAACCGGTTCGTAATTTGAAGTCCAGCAACTGTTCCAGGTGCTTTGTTGGCCTGAATTGTTGTTTGTTACCGAGCCGAGTTCCACTTTTATGGGGCAGTATTTCTGCGCGAGGTTAGCGGTTACGGGTTTGCCGCCAATGGTGACGCCCGAGGCATTGACCACGGCTCCGCTCACGGGAGTGGCAACGCCGCCGGCCTTGTTGTAGAGAGTGCCGTTGACTACGCAATAGAGCATCTCGTCGGTGTATGCTATGTTGTTGTCCAGCAATACCTGAGCCTTCGAGGTGTTTGCCGTTGCGTTTGCTCCGCTGAGGAAGTAGTCACCGTCGGTGAGGTGATACCATGCGGTGAATTGATTGAAGTGGTTGCCCACGATGTCGGTTTGCATAAGGTCGCCGATTTTATCTGCGGCGGGTTGGGGGTCTACCTCAAGCGCGGGAGCGTTGAGGTCTATGTTGCCAACTTCTTCAACCGTAACGCGGAGATCTTCATATAATACACCTTTATTGTCGCCGGTAAGACCGATAGAGGGTGCTTCACCTGCTGCGAGGGTAACGTTGACTGTTATCGGGGTCGTGGGTGTAACTTGTGCGGTAGTTCCGTTGTAATTAAGAGTCGATGTACTCGTGGTTGTTGTGGCGGTAAATGAGTAGCCGATTATCATCCAGCCTTCGTCGGTGGTGAAAGTCAGGGTGCAGGGACCGGGGTTACCGGAATGAACTTCAAGGGCACCGGTTGAGCGCACGTCGACGTTGTTGGCACCGCCTGTGCTTGCGGTGAGCGAGGGGTTGGTGGCGGTAGATACCCAGGTGCGGGCATAATTGCCGTTGCCGTTGGTTTCAGTAAACGTGCCGGTTGTGCAGTTTACTTCAAAAACTACCGGGGTGGCGTGGGCTGCGCCGGCAGAGAGGATCGCGGCGAGAGCCAATGCTTTGGTAAAGATTTTCATTAATTGTTAACTAAGTTTTGTGGGATGAATAATTTGGCTCAAAGTTACGAAAAAAAACTGAATTTAGCTACTTTTTGGTGATTTTGTCAAGAAGCAGGGGCTTGACTTGATAGCGCAGCGGGTCGGGGAGTATTCCTATGGCAACGATAGCCAGGCGGTTGATGAGTCCGTTGATGTATTGTTTTCGACCTTTGAGTGTGCGGCGAATGGCGTGTTTTACGAATTTTTCGGGCGGGGTTGTGGCGCCGAGTCTGACGGCGAGTTTGCGGAGATTCATCGGTAGCCCGAAGAGGGAGGTGTCAATGCCGCCGGGGCAAGCTACCGTGACGCTGACTCCGCTGTCTTTGAGTTCGAGGCGCAGGGCGCGGGAGAACACGCGGATGTATGCCTTTGTAGCGGAGTAGAGGGCAATGCCGGGCATCGGCATCCAGCAGCTCATAGAACTCATATTGAGTATGTGGCCGGAGCCGCGTTGAGCCATACGCCGACCAACTTCGCGACACAACTGAGTCAGGGAGCGCATGTGCAAGTCCATATAGAGGTCAATGCGTTCGGGGGTGAAGTCGGTAACGGCGCGGAAGTCGAAGATGCCGGCGTTGTTAATCCAAAGGTCGGGGAGGATTTCGCGGCGGTCGAGTTCGGCCATAAGATTCTGCGTTGCCTCGGGGTCGGTGAGGTCAAGCTGTATGGCGTCGGGGTCATCGGGCTGAGGGGTGCGGTCAACGGATATTACCGCCCAACCGAGCTGACGGAGCTGGCGGCAGAACTCTGCACCTATGCCTGAGGCTCCGCCGGTTACTAATGCATAATGCATAATGCACAATTAGTAATTAGTAATTAGTAATTTTGGGCTTTCAGCTTGTCGAGCTCTTTGATGAGGCAGTCGGGGAGGTCGCCGGCACAGTGATGGCAAGCCATTTCGCGGGAGTACATTCGTGCGATGCAGTAGTTTACGTGGTCGCAGCCTGCGGATTTAGAGCCGGCAGCGAGTTGGTTGACGAAGTCGGGCTGACGGAGGAGTGCGCGACCCATCTGCACGAACTCAAAACCTTCGTCGAGTACGCGGTCAATACCTTCGCGGGTTGAGCAGCCGCCGACGTAGACCAGCGGGAGTTTGAGGGCTTTGCGGAACTCGCGGGCATGGTCGAGGAAGTAAGTCTCGGAGTAGGGCACGGTGGGTATCATCCATTTGCCAACGGCTTTTACGCCGTATTTGAGCCACCAGGGATGCATATAGTATGTCATTGACATGATGGGCATCGGGCCGCGCATAACGTACATGGGCGCTTTGCTGACAAAGCCGCCGCTGAGCACGAGGGCATCTGCGCCGAGTTGTTCAAGTTCCTGCGCGATTTTTATGCCTTCTTCGATTTCTATGCCTCCGCGGAAGCCGTCGCGCATATTGGTTTTGACGAGTACGCCCACTTCGCCGTTGGCAGCTTTTATTACTTCATCCATACACATACGCATAAAGCGCATACGGTTGTCGAGCGAACCGCCAAATTCGTCGCGCCGACGGTTGGTGTATGGCGAGAGAAATTGGGAGATGAGGTAGCCGTGGCCGGCGTGGATTTCAACGCAGTCAAAGCCGGCATCTTTGGCGGTGCGCACGGCGTCGCCAAATGCCCGGGCCATAGGAGCGAGTTCGTCTTTGCGTAGTCCGCGCACAATGGTGGGCGAATAGAGGTTGAAGCCGGTGGATGCGCCTACGGGGACTTGTCCGGCCGTGGAGATGTGGGTCATGTTGCCGCAATGGCCAAGCTGTACGGAGGCTTTGGCTCCGGCGGCGTGGATGTCGTCGGTGATTTCGCGGAGTGCGGGGACTATTTCGGGGCGCATCCATAGCTGGGAGGTGAACGACAGTCCGCTGCGGCTCACTGAGGCGTAGGCCAGGGTAGTCATG
This sequence comes from Prevotella sp., assembly GCA_023666665.1. GTDB lineage: Bacteria > Bacteroidota > Bacteroidia > Bacteroidales > Muribaculaceae > UBA3263. Next base: position 32,842 of record JAMPBN010000012.1, read on the forward strand.
CCGACGCCGCCGCGTGCCACGCTGACGTGGTAATCGCGGAGCATCTGCGAGGGGTTGTTATCTGTGGCCATTCCCTCGAAGGCTGCGGAGCGGATGGTGCGGTTGCGCAGTTCTATCGGGCCGATTTTTGCCGGGGTAAAGAGAGTGTCTGACATAATGCTTTAAATAATACAATAAAGTCCTTAAGGTCTTTAACGACTTTAAGGACTTTAGTAATGTGAGTTAAAGTCGAGGGGTTTATGCCTCGGCAATGGGTGTTACGTTGATGAATCGGCGACCGTTGCGGCCTTCGGTGAAGAGCACCGTGCCGTCAATGAGAGCGTAGAGGGTGTGGTCCTTGCCCATGCCTACGTTGAGGCCGGGGTGGTGCACAGTGCCACGCTGACGCTTGATGATGTTGCCGGCTTTGGCGAATTGTCCGCCAAAAATCTTAACGCCCAGACGTTTGCTTTCTGATTCGCGGCCGTTCTTAGAACTGCCGACACCTTTCTTATGTG
>JAMPBN010000013.1 GCA_023666665.1 Prevotella sp.
CTTTATTACTCAAAGGTTTGGCTTTTTTATGCAATATTCAGTTGCGGATGCGAGGTGCCTGGAAAAGGCACAAAAGAGCTACAAACTGACCGGCGGACTTTGAGTTACGGAAATTTTTCAGTAACTTTGCGGCGTGTTCGTTGCTTAAAGCGCAACCGCAAACACACTCGCAAATACACTAAGAATCTCCATGACAAAGAAATACATCTCCATCATCACATCAGTGCTGTTTTTCTGTCAGGGCTATGGCGCAAGCTCCGATGAGGCGACCGAAGAAAGCGACTCTCTTCTCTCCACCATTGCACTTAAAGAGATGAGCGTCACCGGCCATAAGGCGCTGACCATTCGCAACGAGCTCTCAAACACCCTCGTATATCGCCGCGACACTACGGCCGCTGCACCCATCCAGACCATTGAGGGCGCACTGAAGCTATCGCCCGGAGTCGATGTGCGCGAACGTGGAGCCAAAGGCGTGCAAACCGACTTTTTAGTCCGCGGCGGCTCGTTCGACCAGACTATGGTGTCGCTCAACGGCATTAACTTCACCGATGCCCGCACCGGCCACCAGTCTCACTCGCTGCCGATTGACATCAATGCCGTGTCGAGCATCAGCATCGTTGACGGCGTTTCCGGAGTCGGTGCATACGCCGGAGCGGTAAACATTCAAACCTCCCCCCTGCGCTCGCGCTATCTCTCTGCCGAAGTGAGCGGCGGAATGCACACCTATCTCTACGGCAACCTCAGCGGCAACTATACCATCAACGACTTCTCAATAATGGCATTGGGCTCCGTGCGCCACAGTGGCGGATACATCCACAACACCGACTTCACCAACTACAACGCCTACGTTAACGCTCGCTATCACACCAAGAGCGCCGGAATGTTTGAGTTTCAGGCCGGATACCAGCACCGCACATTCGGAGCCAACGGCTTCTACTCGCGCAAGTTTCCCGACCAATTCGAAACCACCTCTACCGCTCTGGGTTCACTGCGATGGCAAATGACCCGCAACCGCCTCACCCTCACGGCCAACGCGAGCTACCGCTACAATACCGACTTCTACGAACTCATCAAGGGCGACGAGTCAAAAGTGCCGTTCAACCACCACATCACCCACAACGTCGGAGCCGCCCTCGGAGCTGCCTACGACTGGGGCAAAGCCGGCGAAACGTCGCTCAACGCTGACTATACGCTCAATAAGATTTACAGCACAGTACTCGGCGAAGAAACCGCCCCCAAAACCATCGGCGGCATCAGCTACAACCACCAAAAAGAGCGCAACGTGGTCAATGCCATCTTGCGCCACTCCGTGACATTCAACGCATTAAAGATTTCAGCCGCCGGCGGAATGAGCCACTCCGACTATGGCACCGACGGTCTTTGGAGCGCGGGGATTAACTACGCGTTCAGCGCCAAATGGCGCGTGGGCATCGGAGCGGTGGAGTCCATGCGCCTGCCAACGTTCACCGACCTCTATTACACCGCCACCGGCTATGAGAGCGACCGCAACCTCGTACCCGAACACGCTACCACTTATAACCTCTCGGCCAACTTCAACAGCAGCGGCTGGAGCGCATCGGCATATCTGTATTACCGCAACGGCCGCAACGTCATTGACTGGGTCAAACCCGAAGACTCCGAAAACTGGCGCTCAATGCAGATTACCCGCATCAACACCCTCGGAGCCGAACTCACCGGCGCATACATCTCCTCAACATGGCTCAGACGCATCGCCCTGTCCTACGGCCATATTTATCAGAATTCCCACACCAACAGCGGTATGATTTCGGCCATTGCGTTTGACTATATGCGCAACAAACTGGCTCTGATGTTCGACGTTATGCCTTTTAAGGACTTCACTGTGTCGGTGACCGGAACGCTGTTTGACCGCATCGGCAACTATACCGACAAGTCGGGTACGGTTTGCCCCTACAAACCCTTCTTCCTCCTGGATGCCCGCATTGCTTATCGCCACGCCTGGTGGCAAGTCTACGTTGACGGCACCAACCTGACCAACACGCGCTATTTTGACTTCGGCGGTCTTGAAATGCCCGGCAGCTGGATTTCCGGCGGATTAATCGTAACAATCTGATTCCTCGATGCTTACCCTCGCAACTTCTCTACTGATTGCAGCAGCAACTCCCACTCAGTCGCTGCAAACCGGCGACCTGATTTTTGAAATCGCCTCAGGCGGCGAAATGAGCCGAGCAATCGCAAGCGCCACAGCGCAGACCGACTCCGTAAAGTTCTCACACGTCGGCATCATAGAGGTTGACTCCTTGGGCAACGTCGGCGTTATTGAGGCCACCGGAAAATATGGCGTGGTAATCACCCCGCTCTGCGACTTTCTCAACAAAGCTGAAGCCGGCGCCGTGGTGAAGCGACTCGGTGCCGACATTCAGGTGGCGGAAAGCATCTATCGCGCAAAGAGGTACCTTGGCAGAGCCTACGACTGGTGGTATCTGCCCGACAACGAAGAAATCTATTGCTCCGAGCTGGTTGAAAAAAGCTATATTCGCCCCGACGGCACGCCGGTATTCTCCACCATTCCAATGAATTTCAGAGATAAAGAGGGGAATATGCCACAATTCTGGACCGACCTTTTTTCACGGCTTGGAAAACCAATCCCCGAAGGGGAGCAAGGCACGAATCCCACCCAAATATCCCGCCATCCGGGTCTTGAATTTGTATGCTCCTACCCCGGAAAGCCATAACCCGGCAAAGGTAATCAACCCATTGAGCAGCAGCAGTTCGTAGCCGAATTTATATCCCCAACAACGCTGCGCCAAAGTATCGGCTGCAAAACATATCAGCGGCGAAGCCACGGCGATATATGGCGTTAGCCTGTCGTTGACACTGCGGCGAGTTAGCAGCCCGAAGGCATACATACCCAACAGCGGGCCGTAACTATATGAGCAGATGATATATATGGCATCAATAACGCTGGTGGAGTTGAGGCTGCGGAACATTAGAATGAATACAACAAACAGCACGCACACAGCCAGGTGAGTGCGCTTGCGCAGGCGCTCATCGTCCTTGCGGCGACAAATGTCGATGCACCAGCTCGTGGTTATGGAAGTAAGAGCCGAATCCGCGCTACTGAACGACGATGCCACCAGGCCGATTGTAAACAATACCACTACAGTTATTCCAAGGCTTCCGGTGGCGGCAAACATCGGCAGAATATCGTCAGACGCAGCCGGAAGCGCAACTCCGCGATGCTCGGCGAGCATAACCAAAAGCACCCCGAGAGCCATCAGCATCAAATTGACCGGAACGAAAGCGAAACCGTATGAACACATATCCTTACGCGCCTCCTTTAATGATTTGCAAGTCAGATTCTTCTGCATCATATCCTGGTCGAGCCCGGTCATAACCACGACTATAAACATTCCGCTGACAAACTGTTTCCAAAAATTTGCGGGCGACATCCAGTCATCGAACACAAACACGCGGCTCATCGGATGCCCGGCAACCGCGCTGACGGCATCTCCAAACGTCAAGTTCAACTCGCCCGCAACGTTGACAAAAATCAGCACAATCGCAACGAGCAGACACAGCGTCTGAAACGAATCGGTCCAGACCAAAGTCTTGATGCCGCCGCTACGCGTATAGAGCCATATCAGCGCAACCATTGTGCAGACCGTGGCGGCAAACGGCACCCCTAACGGCTCAAGCACAAACCGCTGTATAATTATACACACAACGTAGAATCTCACCGCTGCCATAATCATTTTGGTTACGAGGAAAATCCACGCACCGGCAGAGTGCGCACGCCGACCGAAACGGGTACCCAGATATGAATAAATCGACGTGAGATTATGCCGGTAATAGAGCGGCAACAAAATGAATGCCACTGCGAAATAACCGAGTATAAAGCCCAGACAGGTTTGCAGATACGTCATTGCGGAGTGCACCACCGTACCCGGTACCGACACGAACGACACCCCACTGACCGAAGCGCCAACCATGCCGAACGCCACCATATACCAGGGCGAACGCCGCCCTCCGCCATAGAAAGCCTCATTGGTGGCACCTCGCCCCGACAGTCGGCTCACGGCGTAAAGCGCTGAAAAATATATTATTAGCGTGATTAATATCAACATCGGTTCATTATCGTGGTGCAAAGTTACAAAATTCAGCCAATTTCCACGCACTCTGAAAAGTTACAAAATAGTTGGAGTTTTCACAAAAAAGTCGTAACTTTGCGTTATGAAACAGTTTAAGCCAATCATTTTTGCTATTATGCTTGCGCTGGGTGTCGGAATGGCCTCCGCCAAGCTCCCCGCCGTTCAGCTCAAGGACCTCAAAGGTCGCACAGTCAATACCGCCACCCTCAGCAACGGCGGCAAACCGATGATTATCAGTTTCTTTGCCGGATGGTGCAAACCCTGCAAGCGCGAGCTCAACGCCATCAACGAGGTTTACGACGATTGGGTTGACGAAACCGGCGTGAAACTCATTGCCATCTCCATTGACAAGGCGCAAGACGTTGCCAAAGTAAAGCCGATGGTTGATGCCGAAGGCTGGGACTACGAGATTCTTCTCGACCCCAACAGCGACTTTATGCGCGCAATGGGCATTCAGCAGATTCCCCACCTGCTGATTATTGACGGCAACGGCAAAATTGTAGAAAGCCGCAGCGGCTACACCGACGGTGCCGAAAGCCACATCATTGAAAAACTACGCGAAATAACCGCTCCCAAGAAAAAGAAAAAGTGAACCGCTCACTCCGCATTTTTACCCTGCTTGCGGCAGCGCTCCCCCTGGGCGCCGCCGCGTTTGACATTGGACCGAAAAATGACCCCGACCGCCAGGTTTCGGTCAACGGCTCGGTGCAGGTTGACGCAATATTCCCCGAAGAGGAAAACGGCGTGAAGTACAAAGAAACACTCCTGGGCAACGTCTATGCCAACGCCGGCCTCTTCAGCAAATACGTGGATGCCGGCCTGCGCGTTGAATACCTCGACCACCCGATGCCCGCGTTCTATAACGAGACAGGCTTCAAGGGCTGGGGCATAGGCAACTTCTACGCCACCGGCAAATACAAGGGCTTCAAGCTCACAGCCGGCGACCTCTACGAGCAGTTCGGCTCCGGACTGATTCTCCGCACGTATGAAGACCGCGCCCTGGGCATTGACAACGCCATTCGCGGCGGCCGACTCACCGTTGATGCCGTGAAGGGTTTCCACCTGACGCTGCTCGGCGGCGTGCAGCGACGCTACTGGGACTGGACCACCAAGAGCCGCGTCTACGGCGCAGACCTCGAATGGCAGATTCAAGACAATATCAAGGCACTTGAGCGCCACGGCATAGTGTGGACCCTCGGTGCTTCGTGGGTGCAGAAACGCGAACGCTACTCCACCCGCGAGGATTCCATCCAAGTTCCCTACCCCGACGTTACCGACGAGGCTAACCCCAAGTTCCTCAACCTCAACCTGCCGGTCTACGTCAACGCTTTCGATGTACGCACCCACTTCTTCAAGGGCAACGTTGACGTTTTGGCCGAATTTGCGTGGAAGCAGCCCGACCCAACGGCCGACAACAACTACACCTTCAGCCGGGGTACGGCGCTGATGCTCACCGCAACATACTCAAAACGAGGATTCTCCGCACAGGTTCAGGCAAAGCGTTCGGAAGATATGTCGTTCCGCACACGCCGCACAATGACCGACATCACCTCCTACATCAACCACCTGCCCCCGTTTGCCTATCAGCACACTTACACGCTGGCGGCAATGTATCCCTACGCCACGCAATATGCCCCCGGAGAATGGGCATTCCAGGGCAACTTCGCCCTCAACATCAAGCGCAAAACCAAGCTGCGCCTGAATCTCAGCTACATTCGCGGCATAAAGCGCGAGGGCGACTGGAAGAAGACCGACGACACCATGTTTGGCAAAGATGCCGTCAAGACCAAGTTCTTCGGAACCGGGCCGCTCTACTACCAGGACTTCAACCTGCAGCTGGACCAGAAATTCAGCCGCTCGTTCTCGCTGAACGCCATGTATATGTTCCAGCGCTACAACCAAACGGTAATCGAGGGCCACGGCGGAACCGTCAATGCCCATATTGCCGTGTTGGAAGGCAAATACAAATGTTCCAACAAGGTGACCGTACGCGCCGAAGTGCAATACCTTGCCACCAAGCAAGACAAGGGCGACTGGGCCTTTGCTCTGGCTGAGGTTTCGGTACTCCCCTACCTGATGTTCAGCGTGTCAGACCAGATAAACTGCGGCAACGGCAAGAATGACCACTACTATATGGTTAGCGTCACCGGCAACTATCGCAACAACCGTCTGATGTTTGGCTACGGACGTACCCGCGAGGGCTTCAACTGCTCGGGCGGCGTATGTCGCTACGTTCCGGCAAGCCGTGGTTTCCAACTCAGTTATAACTACAACTTCTAACTCTCTCCAAGCAATGAAAATAAAGCAACTTCTCCCCCTTATTCTCCTCGGCGCTCTCACCGCCTGCGAGGACAAAATCGACGAACGCTATTCCGTCACCACCGCGCCGAAACCCAACCGCACCGTCCTGGTTGAGGAATACACCGGCACGAGCTGCTCAAACTGCCCGGCCGGACACAGAATCATCGAGTCGCTCGAAAAGATTTTCAACACCGAAGAAAACTTTGAGCAAGGGCTGGGAATGATTACCGTGAGCATCCACATACCCAAGTGGGGCTACTCCGTAAGCCTTGGCGGCTTTATCACCCCCGAAGCCTCAAGCCTCCTACCCAAAGGAATGACCGCCGAGGAAATGACCCCGCCGCAGGCGCAGATAAACCGCAACGGCAAGGTGGTAAACCGCACTGACTGGACCAAGGCCATTGCCGACGAACTATCACGCGCTCCCGAGGTCACTTTCCCCGACCGCCCCACAGCAACCGCTTCAGGCTCAAGCATAACGGTTAGCGGCGTGGTTCAGGCTCCTCAAAACATCTCCGCAGCCAAACTCCACGTCTGGCTGGTTGAAGACAACATCGTTTTTCTTCAAAACGACGGCGGCGTAAACATTCGCGACTACGTCCACAACAACGTTTACCGCGCTCATATGACCGAATCATATGCCGGAGAAGACTTCCCGCTGACCCGCAACAGTCCTGAAAAATTCTCCTTCACATACCCGATAAACGAAAAATGGAATCCCGCAAATATGCGTGCCGTGGTCTTCGTTGAATCTCCCACCTCCGGAGTCCTCAACGCCACCCAAGCCCCGGTAATTTTACAATAAAGTTATGAATAAAGTTTTTACATTGGTTTTGTTTGCGGCTGCAGCATTGAGCGCTGCAGCACAGAATTTTACGGTACGAGATGCCTACGGCAAGACTTATGCCGACGGCGATGCCGTTAACATCGGCTACTCTTTCGACGGAATCGGCTATAACTGGGCTCCCGGGCTTGAGGTCACCGTAAATCAAGCGTCCTCGCTGCTGGGCGGCTCCAACTTCAAGGTAACGGTAACGGCCTCGGAGGCAGACATAGTGCAATTCTGCGGCCTCACCGGCTTATGCTCTTTCGTTGGGTCGGAACCCATAACCCACACAGCAACTTACAACGCCGGAGCCTCTTTTGGCCTTGACATTGAAATACTTGCCCGTACCGCAAACCTCACCTCCGCGGTCACTGCCACCGTCACAATTGCCGACGACACCGAATCAATGACTCTGATCGTGAACTTCCTTCCCTCTAAAAACGCCGGAATCTCCGATGTCAGCAATGCTGCCAACTCCGTGACGTTCGCCGGCCGCACAATGTATTTCAGCCTTGCAACAACCGAAAAGTTCTCCTTATATAATATAAGCGGACGCACGGTAGCCGACCGCACCCTCAGCGGCAGCGGCTCTCTCAACCTCGGCAACCTCCCCGCCGGACTCTACATTTATCGCATCGGCAAGTCTTCCGGCAAAGTAATCTTACACTAACCCCACCACCCCATACCCCCTTACCATGAAAAAACTGCTACTCTCCGCGCTCGTTGCCGCCATGGCTTCGATGTCAATCCACGCCGAGGCCTTTGTTAACCTCACCCCGGTACCCAAGCAGATGACCGTCGCTTCCGGCGAACTCACTCTACCCCAGACCATCGCCATCAGCGGCTATGAGACCCCCGAGGCCGACAAATTCGCAGCCGCTTTCACCTCAGCAACCGGCATCTCGGTTGCCAAAGGGAACAACGGCCTCATCAACCTGACCAAGGACTCCGCCATTGCCGCCGAGGGTTATAATCTCGACATCACCGCCAACGGCATAACCATTGCCGCAAGCACCGATGCCGGATTCTTCTACGCATTCCAGACCCTGAAGAAGCTCGCCGGAGCCAACGTGGCCATCGGAGTCTACGCCCCGGGGGAATACTCGCTGCCACTCGTCAGCATCGAAGACGAACCCCGCTATCAATGGCGCGGTCTGGAAATCGACGTAGCCCGCCACTTCTTCGACGTTGACGAAATCAAGAAGATGATCGACATTATGGCCGTCTACAAGATGAACCGTCTGCACTGGCACCTTACCGACGATCAGGGTTGGCGCTTCGAGATGCCCAACTATCCCAAGCTCACTCAAGACGTTGCCGCCCCGAAAAACCAATACTGGTGGGACTTTGACAACCATAAGTCATTCTTGACCAACAAGCAATACGGCCCCTATTTCTACTCCGTAGAGGAGATGAAAGAGGTTGTTGCATATGCCAAGGAACGCCACATTGAGGTATGTCCCGAAGTAGATATGCCGGGCCATATGCAATGTGCCATCGCAGCTTATCCCGAATTTTCCACCACCCCCGACGGCGACCACCCCGTGCGCTACTGGCCGGGTGTAAGCTCCGACATTCTCGACATTTCCAACCCCGCTGTGATGCAATTCCTGCGCGATGTAATGGACCAGCTGGTAGAGATTTTCCCCTACGAATACATCCACATCGGCGGCGACGAATGTCCGACCACGGCATGGGGAAACTCAACTGCCTGTCAGAATTTCAAGAAAGAACACGGCCTTACCAGCGACCGCGCAATCCAAAACTGGATGACCAAAGAACTGGCCGACTACGTTAAGAAAGACAACCGCAAACTCATTTGCTGGAACGAAGTAATCACTACCGCCGGTGCCAACACCAAACTCGCGCAAGATGCCGACATTCTCATCTACGCATGGCTTAGTGCAGACGCTACCGTTAAGCAAGCCGCCAGTCTGGGTCTGCGCTCGGTGTGGTGTTCAACCAATCACTACTACATTGACTATCCACAGTGGAACGGCCCTGACGAGCCTCACTCCATGGGTTACGCGCTGAATCTTGAACTCGTCTACAACACAAAGCCCTATTCCGATCCCGCTAAACCCGACCTGTACTACGGCGTGAACTGCAACCTCTGGACGGAATTCATCTCGGAGAACAAGCACCTGGAATACAACGCTCTGCCCCGTATGATTGCAGTGGCCGAAACCGGATGGAGTCCCGAATCGAAAAAAGACTTTAATGACTTCAAGAAGCGTTTCAACGCCGACACCGAGCTGCTCGATCTGGGCAACTACACATACGGCCGACACTATGTTGATAATCAAGCCGACCGCTTCCAACCCGAAGCCGGAAAATACTACCGCCTCATCACCCAGGCATCGGCCGACGCAAACCGCAAAGACCGCTGCATTGAGCTGGTTCACGATGGCTGCGACCTGCTCACATCAAAGAGCGCCACAGTAAGTAAGCTCTGGACCAACACCCAGGCCGATAAAGGCTCCGACCACTATGACTGGCAATACTGGACGTTTGAGACCGACCCCGCAGGCTCGGGCAAATACGCTATGGTGAACCGTAAAGTCCCTGCCGGTTCCGTGAATCCCAATATGACCGGCTCGAGCGTAAATGCCCGATGGGACTACGACAATGAAACCAAACACTATAACTTCCTAATCGGCGAGCAGTATTCCAAGGCAGACCTCGGCGGCATCGTTACCATACGCTCCGACAAGGGTGCCACCTGGTATCTCAACTGCGCCCAGGCTGCTCAAAACCAAACCGTCAATAACTGGAACAACCCCCTCGACGGCAACGGCGGTATGTGGCTCTTCCACCTTGAGGACTACGAACCCCAAGTTGAACCCGAAGGCGTACCCTTCGAGCCGCTGATTTCGGGAGTCTACGGATTTATAAACAGCATCGGCTACGGACCGCTGTCCGTCACCGATAATGCTCTTACTACTGAGGCAGACCCGCGTTTCGGTGCTTTCGGTTGGGAAGTAACCGCCGGAACTTACGATTCGCAAACCAACACCCAGATTCTCACGCTCCGCAATGCCGCCACCGGACTTTACATCGGAGAACTGTCTAACGAGGCCGTGTCAACAATCGAATTTACCGACGGTTGGGGCGTGTTTGCCGGAAACGCCGGATATGTTGTCAATATGACCGCCGAAGTGAACAATGCCGCAGCAATTTCTCTCACCAAACTCGAAAGCGGCAACTGGTCGCTAAGCATCGACGGCAAGCAGCTCTTTGCTTTCGGGGCAGAGTCCTCTCAATTCCCCGGAGCGGTAAATGCCCGGGCAAATGCTCCCGAAATGCAGGGCGCAGGGTGGGAAATCCACCCCGTTACCAAGGCAATCCGCGCAACCGCCAAAGAGGGCGAAAACCTCGTGGGTACATACTATTACTACGACTTCAGCGAGGCCGCTGTTCAGCCCGCACTCGCCTGCCCTTATCCCCTCTATGAAATTTCAGGTCAAGAATATGGCGAAGTTACCGATGGCCACACAAACGTTGCCGTTAGTCTTCGCAAAATCAAGCGCGAAGTATTTTATAAACTCACCGACACAAACGGTGTGCTGTGGGAAACCGCTGCCGACACCATTGACGTTAATATAGCTTTCACCCCCGTGGCTCCGACCCGCTCGTATCTGACTTTCAAGGAAGCAGGTGCTGTTTTGGGCGACACTGCTGTGATGGTCTACACCACAGAGGCGACTCCCGGCATCGGCAAGCTCGGCCAGGAAGTTGCTACGCTTGAAGCCGGGGATGTATATGCGATTGAAGACATCCACGCCACGCGCCATGCATTCCGCGGCGAGGTTGGCGGCAAGGTAATGGGTTCACGCACCGCCGAAGGTCGCTCGCCCGCCTATCTTTGGACTCTCGAAGCTTCAGGGTCAAACTATTACGTCAAGAACGTTGCCTCAGGCAAATACGTTCAAGAACTCGTGTTGAGCACCTCAACCCTCACCGGCAAAAATCCCCACGCTTTCTCTTTCAGCTATGCCGACGACGTTTGGAAAATCAAAAGCTCCGGTAACGGCTACTGCTGGGACGGCGACGACGTTCCCTCAATGGTGGGCTGGTACGACCCCGGACATCAGCACAAAATCTACGAACTCAAGTCTGCCCAACCCTTCTATCGCCTTACCATTTCTGAGGAACTCTCCGACGGCACGGTACTTTCCGAAAAAGAAACGTGGGTAAAAGCCGGCTCAAGCTATATGTTTGCTCCGGCCTCCCATCCCGGTATGGAGCTCGTCGGAGTCACCGGAAATGACGCAATGGATGCAATTTACGCCAACAAAAATATTGTAGTGACCTATGCTATGCCCCAAGATGGCATAACCATAGTCAACGGCTCCGCCCTGAACACCCAAAGCGCAATCTTCGACCTCCAAGGCCGCCGCGTAATCAATCCCTCCACCGGTATATATATAGTTGACGGCATCAAAACCCTAATACGCTGACATTTAACCGATCAATTATTTACCAACTTAAATTCACACACGTTATGAAACTGAAAAACGTTATCGCAGCAGCCATTGGCGTAGTTATCGCCCTTAACCTCACCTCCTGCGCAGTCTACCGCCAAAATGCGCCGGTAGTATTCTCGGAATATTGCGCAGCTACCGTAACCCCCACATCCGCAGGCGATAAAGATGCCAACTACGACGTTCTTGAACCCGTCATTGCAACCGCAAGCGTAGAATACACTCCCGGCGGCTATTATTCAAATCGCCAAATCCACATTGACGGACAACTCATCTACGACTATGAAGCAAATCAGCCCAACGAGCAAGGCCAATGGCTGAAAAACTTCAATGCCACTCAACTCGAACTCGGCTTCCCCGCAGGCTCGACCGACTCCAACAACGTAACTCACCCCGACCCCAAAGCTCTTGCACGTCAACTGGCCTATGCCAAAGTTTTCAAGAAAGTAATGGAAGTAGGCGGCGACGCAATCACCACTCCGATAATCTCCACCATTGTTGACGGCAAAACCTACACCACAACTATCAAGGCTTACATCATCAAGCTCCACCCCACAAAATAACCTTTCACCCCTTTGACATATAATATCGCGGGCAGTGTTAACCTCAACACTGCCCGCAAACTTTGTCGCCGCAATTCAGATAAGAAACTCAAGATAATTCTCAGCAGTAACCACACTCGCCCTCCTACAACCATACGCCTCCAAAAAAATACAACTTTTTGGCGGTTTCGACGAATTTGTTTATTTTTGCAGAAATAAATTTTTCAGTTATGCTTAAAAAACTTTTTCTTGTCATAATGCTGCTCTGTGGCCTCGCAGCCCAAGCGGAAACTTTTATTAATCTCACTCCCGCTCCCAAGGAGATGACCCTCGCAGAGGGAGAATATAAGCTTCCGTCAAAGCCGACGGTTGCCGTTAAGAACCTGCCCGACAGCATGGTGGCAGAGTGTGAGAAGTTTATTGCCGCACTCACCAAAGCCACCGGCCTCACTGCCCGAACGGTAAATAAGACCAAAGCCGACTTTACCGTAAGCGTCAACCCTGCAATCGCTCCTGAGGGCTATACCCTCAACATCACCAAAAAGGGAGTGGCCATTGAGGCCGCAACCCCCGCCGGACTATACTTTGCGTTTCAAACTGTAAAGAAACTGCTGCCAGCCAACGTGATGGCAGGAGTCTACGAGAAGAAAACCTACGCTTTGCCGCAGCTCTCCATCACTGACGAGCCGCGACTGGAATACCGTGGTTTTATGCTTGATTGCAGCCGCCACTTCTTCACGGTCGATGAAATAAAGCGTATGCTCGACGTTATGAGCTACTACAAGATGAACAAGTTCCACTGGCACTTGACCGACGATCAGGGCTGGCGTATGGAAATGCCCGCATATCCGCGTCTGCAAACCGTCGGCGCCACGGCCGACAATGTGCAAATCGTTGACCGTCATACAAAAACCGAATACTGGCTCAACAAGCCTTATGGCCCCTTCTACTACACTCAAGACCAAATGCGCGACATAGTCAAATATGCCGCAGAACACCATATTGAGGTTATCCCCGAAGTCGATATGCCGGGACATACCGTAGCCGTTATGGCTGCATATCCCGAATTTTCGTGCAACCCCGATGCGAAACACTCCGTTTCTGTAACCGGCGGAATATATGCCGACGTACTCAACGTTGCCAACCCCGGCGCAATGCAGTTTGTGCGCGACGTTTGCGACGCCCTCATCAACATATTCCCGGCCAAGATTATCCACATTGGCGGCGACGAATGTCCCGATACCAACTGGGTGCGCATTGATGGCGACGGCAACATTATCGGCGGCAACGAAGAGTGCATAGCCCTGTATAAAGAAATGGGAATGACCCATCCGCGCCAGCTCCAAAGCCATTTTGTCAAGGAAGTAAGCGACTACGTGAAGTCAAAGGGTCGCCGCGTGGCATTCTGGAACGAGGCTCTCACCGCCAAGGGCACAGACGTTGACAAGGTGCGCGCCACTGACGCTCTCATCTACTGCTGGGTAGGCGCCGACCGCGCCGTTGACCACGCCACGGAGATGGGGTTGCCGGTAGTCTACACCCCCATAGGCAAAACCGGACCCACAAAGGGCTCCTTCTACATCAACCGCTCTCAAGACCCCAACGACCCGCCGGCCAACGGATATAAGTGCGACGACGTAAAATCCGTCTACGCAACTATCCCATTTACTGAAAAAGCCATTGCCGAACACCCCGAGCTGCTCGAAGGCGTACAGGGTACGTTCTGGACCGAGCGCGTTGCCGACCGCGAATACCTTGAATACCTCGCGCTGCCCCGCCTCCTGGCCATCGCCGAAATCGGCTGGACTCCGCAGGAGGGCAAAAACTGGGACAGCTTCCAAAAGCGTATGAGCGCCGACCGCGAACTGCTTGACTACAACGACTATAAATATTCCCCCTACCATATGGAGGGCTACGTTGCGCCGACCGGTGCCGCCGCTCAGATGGAGCTTCCGAAAAAAGGCGTTTGGTATCGCGTGGTGAGCAATGCCGAGTCGCCCCGCGGCGGCCGCATTTGGGAACTCGGCGAAGACGGAGTGCTGACCACTACCGACAAAGTGGCGCAAAAAGGCGATGCCGACTACGACGCCCAATGGTTCCAATTCGTGGAGGCACCCGGCTATCCCGGCCGTTATGCCATAGTATGCAAAGCGCGTCCTGAGGGTTCTGTAAACGGCACACCCACATCTGAGAGCCGCGAAGGCCGCTGGACTTACCTCGACAACGCCAAAAGCTCCGTGTTTACCTTCTCCAATCTCCACTACGGCAATAACACCGACGGCACACACTGGTATGGAATCCACTCCAACAACTCCGGCAACAACCAATGGATGAACGCCTCGACCGCAGCCCAAGGCTTCGCCGTCAACATCTGGAACCAGCCCAACGACGGCTCCAACTCCTGCTACTGGACCCTCGTTGCCGAAGGTGGTCCCGACATCATCAACACCCCCGCCATGGCTATGATTTGGTAAACCGATTTCTTCACATATATTTTACTCACACGCATGAAAATCAAAGCTTTAATTGCAGCGGCACTCATAGCGCTTACCGCATCGGCGGAGGATGCGTTTATTAATCTGACACCGACACCGAAGTCGATGACGGTGGGCGAGGGGCAGTTTGTCCTGGCCAAGGGTTTCGGCGTTGATGCCGCCGGCCATGATGCTGAGGTAGACAAGTTTCTTGCCGACATCAACCGTGCCACCGGCCTTGAAGCCACCAAAACCAACAATAACGGCGTCATCAGAATCCTCGACGTTGACTGCGCGCCGGCTCACTTTGGCCTGACCGTAAACGCCGATGGCGTAACCATTGAATGCGCGTCCGACGAAGGCCTCTACTACGCATTTCAGACCATCAAGAAGCTCCTGCCTGCCAACGTTATGGCCGGAGTTCGCGAAGAGAAAGAATATGCCCTGCCGGTGCTGACCATCTCAGACGAGCCGCGCTTTGAATATCGCGGGTTTATGCTCGACGTGAGCCGCCACTTCTTCCCGGTGGCAGACATCAAGCGTATGCTCGACGTGATGAGCTACTATAAGATGAACAAGTTCCACTGGCATCTTGCCGACGACCAGGGCTGGCGCATAGAGATGCCGCAATATCCCCGCCTGACCACGGTGGGCGCAACGGCCGGCGATACCCGCATCGTGGATATGTATACCAAGACGGAATATTGGCTCAACAAGAGCTATGGGCCGTATTACTACACTCAAGAGGAGCTGCGCGACGTAGTTGAATACGCTGCCGAACGCCATATCGACATCATTCCCGAAGTGGAATTCCCGGGTCATTTCTCCGCAGTAATGGCCGCATATCCCGAGTTTTCGCTCAATCCCTCGGGCAACCACTCGGTGGCAGTCAGCGGCGGCGTGTATGGCGACGTTATGAACCTTGCCAACCCCGGAGCAATAAAATTTGCCGAAGATGTTATTGACCTGCTCTGCGACATCTTCCCCTCCGACCTTATTCATCTCGGCGGCGACGAATGTCCCGACGGCGGCTGGGTAAAGATTGACAACAACGGAAACGTTACCGGCGGCAACGAAGAGTGTATAGCAATGTATAAGCGCGAGGGTTGCACCAGCCCCCGACAGCTTCAAAGCATACTCACCAAGCACCTTGCCGACTATGCCGCCACCAAGGGTCGCACCATCGGCGTATGGAACGAAAGCATCTCTGCCGGCGGTACTGATGAGAATCTTATGAAGCAGACCGGCGCAACAATATGGTGCTGGACCGGCGCAGATGCCGCCGTAAATAAGGCCGTAGACCTCGGTCTGCCCGCAATCTATACACCTATCAGCAAAACCGGCGACCGCAAAGGCTCATTCTATATCAACCGTTCGCAAGACCCCAACGACCCGCCGGCCAACGGATACAAGTGTGACGACGTAAAGTCGGTTTACAACACCGATGCATTTACCACCAAGTCGCTCAGAGATCACCCCGAGCTTTGCTACGGCGTGCAGGGCACGTTCTGGTGCGAACGTGTGGCATATCGCGAATACCTCGAATATCTCGCTCTGCCCCGACTGTTGGCAATCGCCGAAATCGGCTGGACCGCAGAGGCCAACAAAGACTGGGAGAGCTTTCAAAAGCGTATGAGCGCCGACCGCGAACTGCTGGACTATAACGACTATAAATACTCCACCTACCATATGCTTGACCTCGAGGCCGAAACTCCGGCGACTCCGGAGCCGCTCGAAGCCTTTGAAGAGGGGGAGACATATATGTTTGTGAATTTCGCTGCCGACTTCCTGGGCAATCAGCTTGCCGACAACGGAAACGGCGCAACGGTGCACGTGGCATCTCCCGCTTGGGGCAACACCCTCTGGCGCGTGGCGAAATCTACGGCCAATGCCAACGGCTCGTACGACATTCAGCTCGTCAACGCCGCTACCGGCAAGGCCCTCTCATCCGTGGGCGCAGCTTCCGGCCGCGAAGCCAAGCCGGTAAATCTCGGCGCGGATGCCGCCACTGTTAAAGTGGTGCGCACCACTGTAAACGGCGGCCTCTGCTGCACACTGTCAATCGGCGATGACGTTATGTGGACATCGCCCAACGGCACGATACGTGCCGGCGAGTCAATCAGCGAAAGCGGCGTATCGCCTCAGCAGGGGTCGGTATGGAACTACGTCAAGGCTGCGGCACGTGAATATGTGGCCGTAACCGCCGAGGGTACGGAGCTTTTCCGCGGCACCCGCAGCATCCCCGCCGCTCAGATTGGCAGTCCAGAACTGTTTGCCCCCGAAATCAAAAATTACACAATTAAAGATATTAAGGAACAAGAGGGTAAGTTTGTTTGTACCTACGAAAAGACCGCAAAATCAGTAACCGTTAAGGCCGTAACCGAGTCGGGCGCAATCATTGCAGAAGAGTGTGAAACATACGCTCTCAACGTTGAACCGACCATCTCCGCGCCCGAAATTGACGGCTTTACATTCGTGTCGCTCAGTCAGGCCGTTACCGACGATGCCGGCGACGTTACCGTTACCGCAACATATTCAACTACCGCCCAACTTGGCGCTAAAGAACCCGCCGAGGCCGTAACCTCAATCCAGCCCGGCGGCGCATATCTGATTCGCGATGCCCACAGCGACCGCAACGCCTGGCGCTGCGCCACCACCGTCGGCACCGTCAACGGCACGAAAGTTGCCTCAAACCTCTCGCCGATATTTACCTGGACATTCGAGGGAGCTGACGGCAACTATAAAGTCAAGAATCTCGCCACCGAAACTTACGTGGCTCAGCTCGAACGTTCCACTACCGCCAAGCTGAACGCTTCCGGAGCCTCGTTTACCTGGACATACGACACCGACCACTGGAACGTGAAAGGCGCCAATGGAATGTATTGGGACGGTCTTGACAATCTTGACCTGGTGGGGTGGAACGGCGGCACCGGCCATCCGATTGAAGTCTACACATTCTATGCCGCGCCGTTCCACGTAGTTACAATTAAGAGCGTTGACACTAACGGCAGCACCCTCTCTACCGAGAGCCGCTATGCCGCCCACGGCGAGACTTTCGTCGTAGGCATCCCCTACCGCGCCGGCTATACGTTCTCCGAAGTCCGGGGAGCCGAGAGCCTTACCGACATCACCGGCGACGTGGAGGTAACGCTCGTTTACTCTTCCGACGCGCAATCCGAGCCTGACCCCGAACCTGACCCCACTCCCGGCGGAGATGACGAGCAAGACTCAATTGACGAGCTGCTCACTTCCCTCGTCTCACTCCCCGCAGTCTACGACCTCCAAGGTCGCCGCATTACAAACCCCGGGCGCGGAGTTTACATTATCAACAACCGCAAAGTTTTGATTAAATAATTTGCTAAGTTGGAGGAAAAGCACTAACTTTGCGGCTCAAAAAGAACAGAAAATAACCCCTTACTATGTCAGACAAAAACCAAATCCTCCCCGAGGAGGAAACCAACGTAAAGACTGAAAACAAAGCCCGCACCATTATGATGTGGTGCAGCATAGTAGTAGCCATTGTGGTAATCGGCGTTCTCTGCTACATCTACCTCTATAAGCAACCGGCCGTGCAGAAAGCCAACGAAGCCATTGGCGAGGCTGACCGCATTGCAATGTTTGAGAACAACGATTCCACGGCCCTTGCCGCATATGAAGCCGTTGCCAACGACTACGGTTTTGATGCCGGCAACCGCGCAAAACTCGAAGCCGCCATTATGCTCTATCAGCAGGGCGACTACCAAAAGGCTCTTGACTACGTCAGCAAATATGACAACACCGACGACGTGATTGCCCCCCTGGCCCTCGGCCTCAAGGGCGACTGCCTCGTTAACCTCGACCGCAACGCCGATGCCGTCAAGGCTTTCAAGAAAGCTATCAGCCAAAGCGATAACAACCCTCAGCTCGTTCCTTACTTCCTCCAGAAGCTCGCAACCATTTACAGCGCAGAGGGCAACTATGCCGAGGCCGTGAAGTCCTACAAGGAAATCGAAAATAAATATCCTTACTAC
This sequence comes from Prevotella sp., assembly GCA_023666665.1. GTDB lineage: Bacteria > Bacteroidota > Bacteroidia > Bacteroidales > Muribaculaceae > UBA3263. Next base: position 18,768 of record JAMPBN010000013.1, read on the forward strand.
GCTCAGCGCGCTGCCATTGAGGGCCTGCGCATTCAAGCTGAAGCTCTTCAAGGCAAATAATTCGCGCTTCGCGCTCATTTTTTCAAAAGTGGCGGAGTGGCACAGTGGCAAAGTGTCCGCCACTCTGTCACTCCGCCACTAACCACTCCGCCACCGCGCCACTAAAATGGAAATAAAATGCATCGGCATACTCACCTCCGGAGGTGATGCCCCCGGAATGAACGCAGCAATTCGCGCCGTGACCCGTTCGGCCATCTACAACGGCTTTAAGGTCAAGGGCATATATCGCGGCTACAAAGGCCTGCTCACCGACGAAATTGAAGACTTCAAGACCCAAAACGTCAGCAACATCATTCAAGCCGGCGGCACCATTCTGAAAACCGCCCGCTGCAAGGAGTTTCAAACTCCCGAAGGCCGCCAGTTGGCTTACGATACCCTCAAGCGCCACGAAATCGACGCCCTCGTGGTAATCGGCGGCGACGGTTCGCTGACCGGCGCGCGCATCTTTGCCAACGAGTTTAACTTCCCCTGCATCGGCCTGCCCGGCACAATCGACAACGACCTCTACGGCACCGACAAAACCATTGGCTACGACACGGCGTTAAACACTATAATGGAATGCGTCGATAAAATCCGCGACACCGCAACGAGCCACGAGCGCCTGTTCTTCATCGAAGTGATGGGCCGCGACGCCGGCTTCCTTGCTCTCAACGGTGCAATTGCCACCGGAGCCGAGGCCGCCATTATCCCCGAAATATCCACAGAGGTTGACCAACTCGGCGAACTCATTCAAAACGGCTTCCGCAAAAGCAAAAACTCCAGCATAGTACTCGTGGCCGAAAGCCCCGTGACCGGCGGAGCCATGGGCCTGGCCGAGCGCGTGAAAAACGAGTTCCCGGCCTACGACGTGCGCGTGTCGATTCTCGGCCACCTGCAGCGCGGCGGCTCTCCCACGGCCACCGACCGCATCCTTGCCTCCCGCATGGGCGCAGCAGCCATTGACGCTCTGATGGAAGACCAGCGCAACGTGATGATTGGAATTCAAAACGATCAGATTGTCTACGTTCCCTTCTCCAAGGCTATCAAAAACGACAAGCCCATTGACCGCTCTCTGCTCGAAACTCTCAGAAGACTCTCTATTTAACAAAGACCTTATAACCAAATATGACCCAATTAGAAAAAATCAGCTATGCTCTCGGCATGAGTATGGCAAACAATTTCCGCTCGTCGGGCATTAAAGAACTCGATGTCAAGCAATTTGCCGACGGACTTCAAGCCGCATTCAACGGCGGCGAACTTCAAATGAGCTACGACGACGCTAAAACCGTCATCCGCGAATACTTCACCAAAATGGAGCAGGAGATGCAAGCCGCCGCTCAAGCAGCCGCTCAGGTTAACGAAGCAGCCGGCAAGAGCCACCTCGAAGCCAATGGCAAGCGCCCCGAAGTGGTAACCACCCCCTCCGGTCTGCAATACGAAGTGCTTGTTGAAGGCAACGGCCCCAAACCCACCGCACAGAGCCAGGTCAAGGTGCACTACGAAGGTCGCCTCATTGACGGCACCGTGTTCGACAGCTCCATTGAGCGTGGCGAACCCGCCACCTTCGGCGTAACCCAGGTAATTCCCGGATGGGTTGAAGCCCTCCAGCTGATGAAAGCCGGCTCAAAATGGCGCCTGCACATCCCCTCAAACCTTGCTTACGGTCCCCAAGGTGCCGGCGGCGTTATCGGCCCGAATTCAACCCTTATTTTTGACGTGGAACTCCTCGAAGTACTCAACTGATTATGAAGAAACTCACTATTCTTGCAGCAGCCGCACTTGCTCTTACCGGCTGCCAGAAAGCTCCCCAACACGAGTCGCTCACCGACCTGCTCAACCAAAACCTTGAACGCGCCACCACGTTTGAAGACTCCATCATAGCCATTGACGGCGCATTCATTGGCGGCGCATTTGCCTCGCAGATTCCTATGCAGGGCATCGAGAACCCCGACCGCAACGAGATGCTGCGCGGATTGCGCACCGTGCTCGGCTCCGATTCCGAAAATGCCAGCTACCTTGCCGGCATCGCTATGGGAATGCAGGTAATCAATATCTACAAAGACCTCAGCGAAGAAGAACCCCTGAGCAAGGAAAAATTCTTTGCCGCCGTGGCTCAGGCATTCCGTCTGGACTCAATCTCACGCGAGGAACTGCAGGAGCTGCAGCCCCGGTTCCAGGAAACCTTCAACCTGGTCAAGGAGCAAGCCCAAAAGCGCAAAGAAGCTGAAGTATTCAAGACTCCTGCCGCCGTGCAAAACCGCATGATGGGCGAAGCCGTGGCCGAAAAATATCAGGCAAATCCCGAATTTACCGCCGTGGGCGAACAGGGCTTGATGAAAAAGACAATCACCCCCGGCGACGGCAAGATTATCAACCCCAACACCATCATCGTGGCCTCCGCGACCGAAAACCACGCCGACTCCAAACACCTTATCCGCTCCTTGGGCGACACCCCCATGTATGCCGGCCGCCCAAGCCAGCCCATACTTGCCGGGGTCATCCCCTTTATGTCGGTGGGTGAAACAGCAGAGTTCTTCGTGCCCTACGAGCTGGCCTACGGCATTTTGGGCAACGAAAACATTGGCGTGGGACCCTGCGAAGCCGTACTCTGCACGGTGACCGTAAAACCCTACGCTTCCTCTGAGGAATGACCGCCGGTGAGATAACATCCCTGGTTATTGCCCTGCTCGGGCTGGTATTTTCGGGCTTCGTGTCGGGCAGTGAAATCGCCTACTTTTCACTGACGCGCCATATGCTCGACGAAGCAGACGAGACCGACGGCCCCGAGCGCAACGCCCCGGTGCGTAAACTACTGCGCCAACCGGAGCGTTTGCTTGCCACCATACTGATTGCCAACAACATGGTCAACATCACCATAGTAGTGTTGACTAACTATGCCCTCGGCCCGATATTCTCCGGTTTGGGCGCAGTGTTGAGTTTCGTGCTGCAATCGGTTATCCTTACTTTCCTGATTCTTCTTTTCGGCGAGATAATGCCGAAACTCGCCGCGCAGACCCATCCACTGGCGTGGGCGCGGGTCACTACGCGCTCCTGGCGCTTCCTGATGACGCTGCTGCGCCCGTTCAGCGCCCTGCTGGTGCGTTCATCGTCGATAGTACACCGCGTAGTGGTGAAAAAGCCGCAAAACATCTCTGCCGATGAACTTTCGCAGGCTCTTGAATTGACCGACGTTGAGAAGCGCGACGACTCGCGCCTGCTGCAGGAGATTTTGCGCTTTGGCGACACCACGGCCTCCGAGGTCATGACCCCGCGAGTTGACATCACCGACATCAGCATTGACTCCACTTTCGACGAAGTGATGCAAGTGGTCCTCGAATCGGGCTACGCACGCATCCCCGTCTACGAAACCACCCAAGACAATATTCGCGGCATACTCTACGCCCGCGACCTGCTCCCCTACGTTGAGCAACGTGCCGCATCATTCCGCTGGCAGAGCCTGCTGCGCGATGCCTATTTCGTGCCCGAGTCGCGAATGATCGACGACCTGCTCGAAGACTTCCGCCGCCGCAAGGTGCACATGGCCATTGTGGTCGACGAGTTTGGCGGCACCCAGGGAATCGTAACCCTCGAAGACGTGCTCGAAGAGATAGTCGGCGACATTGACGACGAATACGACGAAGAAGAAAAAAACTACCGCCGACTGCCCGACGACACGTTTATTTTCGAGGGGAAGACGCTGCTCAACGACTTCTTCCGCATCACCGAGCAGGAAGACGTTGCCGAGGAACTCTACGGCCCGGTGATGGAAGACTGCGAAACCCTTGCCGGAATGCTCCTGGCCATCAAAGGCGACTTTCCGCGCGAAAAGGAGAGCCTGGTCTATGGCCGCTGCCGCTTCCTGGTGCTCGACATCTCGGCCCACCGCATTGCCAGTGTACGCGTCAAAGTCTTCCCCGAAGTGCAGCAATGAAACACTCCGCGCCGATAATTCTGCTCCTTGCGGCAATTCTTGGCGGATGCACTGACCGCCGCCCAGCAGCGGTGCCGCGCCGTCAGGCTTATCCGCGCATTGAAACCTATCCGGCGGAGTATCACAGCGTCAGCCTGTCGGGCATTGACCTCAGAATTAACAACAGCGCAGCTTATAGCGCCGGCGAAAACGGCTGGTTCAACATCTCCTACCCCGCATATGATGTCACCGTCAACGCCACCCTCTCGCCATATTCCCCGGAGGTGGTCATCAACCGCCTTGAACGCATTGACCGCAACCTTGGAGGCGCGGCTGCTCAGGTTGCCCGGCTCAGTCGGGGCATTGTAGTCGTAGCCCCCGGGGTTTTGCGCACCCCGGTGCAGTTTCTTGCCACCGACTCTGCCCGCTGGGTAATCAGCGGCGTTGCAGTCAGCAACTTTCCGCCCCAAACCGACCCCGATTCCGTGGCTCCGATAGTTGATGCCCTGGCCGCAGATATGACAATTCTCGTTAACAATCTATGATGGAAGTTCACATTGCCGAAGGAGGCCGACGCGCCGTTGAAAAACTCGTAGCCGAACAAGTCGGCCCCGAAATCCGCATTATCCACGTTGCCGACGGAGCGCCACTGTTGGTTGGCTCCCCGCTGCATATTTCCATATCCCACAGCCGCAATTTTGCCGCCATTGCCCTCGATGAGGACGTGCGCATCGGCATTGACATTGAGGAGCCGCGCCTGGAGCAGCTTCGTCGCGTGATTTCCAAGTTTCTGTTGCCCGAAGAGTTGCCCACCTGGGAGTCGCAGCTACTGCGTGCCTGGACGGCCAAGGAAGCCACTTTCAAGGCTGCCGCCGTGGCAGGGCTAACCATCGGCCGGATTTGCCTGAGCGAGGCCGACGTTGCCAAAGTGCCCGACGGCCGCAGCTTTCTTCTCGACTTCACCGAAACAGCACAATACACCGTGGCCACCGCCACTCCTCTAACCGCCGAAGCCATATATCAGCGCGGCAAGCGGCGTATGAAAGCCGGCAACCGGCCCGGCGCACTCAGCGACTTCAACCGCGCCGCAGCCCTCGATCCCGCAGGCCCCGGAGCCGCCGCCGCACAACATCTCACCAACATTTTCAATTTCTTTAACCCCGATATTTACAACCCATGAACTCCATAACAGTCAACTCGCTCGCCGAACTCCCCCAAGCCGCTAAAACCTTTATCAACACCATGGGTGACCGTACCGTGGTGGCTCTCCACGGCGAAATGGGAGCCGGAAAAACCACGTTTATCAACGCCCTCTGCCGCGAACTCGGCGTGGAAACCGACGCAACTACATCACCCACCTTTGCGCTTGTCAACGAATATCGTTCCGACACCACGGCCGAACTCATTTACCACTTCGACCTCTACCGCCTCGAGAGCCTCGACGAAGCCATTGACATGGGCATTGAAGACTACCTTGACTGCGGTGCCCTCTGCCTCATCGAGTGGCCCGACATAATCGACCCTATCCTCCCCTCCGACACCATCGACCTCACCATCACCGCCAACCCCGACTCATCCCGCACCCTCACCTGGAACTAAGGGGGATTAGGGGTAGAGGGCGAGGGTTTCGCGGAGGCGGTTTTTGAGCATCAGGCGGAGTTCTTGCGGCTCTTCAACCTTGACATCGGGGCCAAGGCTCATCAGCTCGCGCAGGAAGTCGGGAGTCAGCAGCAACCGGTAGGTGAAGATTGAATAGTCGTCGTGGATCTCCTCCTGCTGCGAGGGGTGCAGCGGCAGAGCGCGCAGATATTTGGCTTGATGCGCGTCGGCCCGCAGCTTCACGATGCGCGGCTCGGAACTGTCAACCACGATTCCGAAGCTGTAGCGGAAATATTCTCCGGGATTGAAGTCGGTCGACATCACAAACGTTTCGGCCTGCAGCTCAGGTTCGGAGATGCGGTCAAGGGCGTAAGTCTTGACCTTGCCCTCGGCAACGTTGCGCCCGGCAACGTACCAACGTTGGCGGAAAAGCTTGAGCAGGTATGGCTCGATAACCACCCCCCGGGTAGCCCGCGAGCGGTTGAAGGGGTGATAGTTGAACTTAATCAGCCTGTTTGACTTCACGGCCTCAATCATCGGTTCGAGGTTATGGCGTGCCGAGGGTATCTGCTCCAGAAAGAGGCGGTCGCTGATTGAACGCGCATCGCCAATCATACCGCTGAGGGCGGCGTTGTTGAGCAGGAAGTCGGTTACGGAGCCTGAGCCTTGGGGAGCATGGCTTTCTGACTCCTCGATGTAGTATTCGCCCGAAGCGGAGTCGTAGAGAATCTCAACGCCGAAAATATCGAACACCGCCTGGCGGTAGTTATAGAACGTGCGGCGCGGCATATCAGCGCCGTTGCCAACGGTCGATGCGCGCCAGCGGCGGTTAAACTCCTCGCGTGATATGCGGCGCGAGCGACGAATAGTGTCTACCAGCCAGGTGTATTTTGAAATCAGCGAACTCATCCCACTCGTTTAATGTTGGCACCGAGACCGGAGAGTCGGCCCTCAATATCCTCGTAGCCGCGGTCAATCTGCTGGATATTGTCAATGACGCTTGTCCCCTTGGCCGAGAGTGCGGCTATGAGCAGGGCAATACCGGCGCGAATGTCGGGCGAAGTCATATCGTTGGGTCTGAGGCAGAACTGGTGGTCGTGGCCAATGACCACGGCGCGGTGGGGGTCGCAGAGAATTATCTGCGCGCCCATATCTATCAGATTATCAACAAAGAAGAGTCGGCTTTCAAACATCTTCTGATGAATCAGCACCGAGCCCTTGCACTGCGTGGCCACCACGAGCATCACCGATAGCAGGTCGGGAGTCAGCCCGGGCCACGGAGCATCGGCAATGGTCATGATGGAGCCGTCGAGCGCCGTGTCTATAACATAGCTCTGCTGCGCGGGCACGTAAATGTCGTCGCCCTGCTGCTCAATAACCACGCCGAGGCGACGGAACGCATCGGGAATAATGCCGAGGTCGGGGTAGCTCACGTTTTTAATCGTGATTGACGAGCGGGTCATTGCCGCCATACCGATGAATGAGCCGACTTCAATCATATCGGGGAGTACGCGGTGGGTGGTGGTTCGGTCGCTGCACTCCTTGCCGATGCCGTAGACTGTGAGGAAGTTGCTGGCTATACCCTCAACCTTGACTCCCAGCCGCTTGAGCAGCTTGCAGAGCTGCTGAAGATACGGCTCGCAGGCGGCGTTATAGATTTGAGTGTTGCCGTGGGCCAGCGATGCTGCCATAACGATGTTTGCCGTGCCGGTAACGGAAGCCTCGTCGAGCACCATATATGTGCCTTGCAGCCCCTTGGGCGGCGCGGTGAGCAGAAAGGCTTCCAACTTGGAGCAGTATTCCATTTTCGCGCCGAGGTTAATCATACCCTGAATGTGGGTATCGACCTTGCGGCGACCGATTTTATCGCCCCCCGGCTTCGGAAAGTATGCGCGGCCAAGGCGGGCCAGCAGCGGACCCACGAGCAGCACGGAGCCACGCAGCCCGGCGCAGCGCTTCACGTAGTCGCGGCTCGTCACGAACGCCTCGTCGAGGTCTTCGGCACAAAAAGTGTACTTGCCCGGCGCGTTGTGGGTAACTCTCACTCCGATGCGCTTCATCAGGTCAATGAGATTATGAACGTCGAGAATTTCGGGTATGTTGTCAATCGTCACCTCACCCTCGGTCAGCAACGTTGCCGCAATGACCTGCAGGGCCTCGTTTTTGGCGCCCTTGGGGGTGATGGTTCCTTGGAGAGTGTGGCCACCCTCAATGATGAATTTGCTCATATATGTTCCACTTCGGGAATTAAGGTTATGCCGTAACGCTCTCTGACGGCGTTGATTATACGGCTTTCAAGGTTTAAAACGTCGGCAGCGGTGGCGCGTCCGAGGGTGTTGACAATCACCAGCGGCTGTGAGGGCCAGGTTGATGCTCCCCCCTCCGAGGCACCCTTCATGCCGACGTGGTCAATCAGCCACGCGGCCGGCACTTTGAAGAGTCCGTTGCCAAGCTCAAAACGCGGCATCTCGGGCAAAAGTTTTTCGGCACCTACCTCGGGGTTGCGAAAGAATGAACCCGCCGAGCCCACAAATGCCGGGTTTGGCAACTTGGAGTCGCGGGTAATGAGCACGGCCTCACGCACGGCCATCGGGGTAGGCTCGGCATCGCCCAAGGTGGCGCGCAGATTGCCGTAGCCAAGGTTTGCGGGAGTATCGCCGGGCTGCAGCTGCAAGTATGCCGACAGAATAACGTAGCGGCCTATTTCCTCCTTGAGGCGCGAACTGCGATAGGAGTAGCTCATCCAATCGCGCCCGGCGGTGAAAATTTCGCCGGTTTGCAGGTCAAAAAACTCGGCCGTGAGCAGCAAGTCGCCGGTTTCGGCACCATACGCCCCGGCATTCTGCACCAGCGCTCCGCCCAACGAGCCGGGAATGCCCGACAGGTTTTCCATGCCGCGCAAGCCGATGGCGGCGGCAAGTTCGCAGAGGTCGTCGAGCACGGCGTGGCCGTCGGCATACAGCTGCAGGCCGTTGAGCCTCACCTCGGGCTCGCCGCTGCGCAGCAGCAGAGTGCCGCCAAAAGACTTGGTAAACAGCAGATTGGACCCGCCACCAATCACTTTAAGTGGGCGGGGCAACGATTCGTCGGCAAGAATTGCGCGGAGATCGGCGGGAGTTTGCCACTCGGCCACGGCGGCACTTTGCGCCGCTACGCCAAAAGTAGTTAACTCGCTGACATCCGCGTCAAATCGGATTTTAACATTCTCCTTCATGCCACAAAGTTAATCAATCCGCCCCAATTTTCCAAACGCCCGGTAAATACAAAGCGAGATAAGCCCCCCAGCCCCCTAAAGGGGAGAGGTAAAGAAATGGAGGTGGCGACTTCCCAGCCGCCACCATTGTCGTGCCGGAGGTTTAGCGGCGGAGGATTTTGGTGCCGTTTTTGAGGATGAGGAGGCCGCGGGTTGCAGGGCGACCAAGCAGATCAAAGGCTTCACCACTGCCCACTGTCCACTCTCCACTTTCCACTTCCTTGATTCCGCCCTCTTCGGTGATTTCCCATACCACGCTGAATGAGTCGCAGGGGTTTGAAGCGTTGTCGATGAAGAATGAGCGGGGAATGTAGAGCGAATAGCGGCCCGGTTCGGTGAAGTCCACCGGAATGGTAAACCAGGGAGCAGAGGGGTCGTTGATGTTGTAAGTGTCGAAGTCTCCGCCTTGCTCAAAATCGGAGGTGTAGAACATCTTTTTGGTTTCACCGTCGCAGTTGATGTCAACCGAGGCGTCGGCCGGGGCTTTGGCGTTGGGATAGATGCCGTTGGCTCCGGTGATGGTGATGAGGGACAACGCGGTAACGTCGCCCTCTGCGGGAGTTACTGTGGGGCTCCATAGGTTTGACATATTGACCTCGGTAAATCCGGCCATCTCCTTACTGAGAGCGCCGTCGAGGGTGAATGCGCCCATATTCACGCGGACAATGTAGACACCGCCGTCGGTGTAAGTCTCGCTCAGAGGAATGGTGTAGACATCTACCTCAGCCTCGCCGGTTTGATGTGTGCCGGTGTTGTCGTAGTAATCGTAGGCAACCTTCTTTGTGACAGGGTCTTTGGCTGCCGTGGCATCAACAATCTCGAGGGTGGTGATGGTTTCATCGGAAGTCAGCGTGAGGGTCAGTATGCCGTTGGCGGCAGGTGTGGCACCGTGGACTACCGTGAGTTCAATGGCGTTGATTGAGGTATAGACGGTTTCGCCGTCATTGTCTTCAGTCGCACCAATGGGTTTCACGGAGTTGATACCATCGCCAAACATATTGATTTCGCCGATGTAGATGAGCGCGTCGGCCTTGTTGCTGCCGATTATCAGCTTGCCTTCGGAGTTGGGATAGAGCAGTTTGGTGGCAGATGCGGGGTTTTCATCCGCAGGGGCTATGGCGAGACCCTCGCCATAGAAATATGCTATGGTCCAGAGCGTTCCGCTTTCGGCAGAGGTGGAAATTTCGCCGTCGGTGTTCACCAGGTAGGTCTTGGTGTCGCTGTTGTAGAGCGCGAACTGGCGGTTTTCAACCTTGGAGTTGCCGTTGTCGGTGAATTTGCCATACCAAGTGCCGGGAATCAGCTTGCCGGAGGATTTTTGCTGCCAGGTTGCACCGTTTTCAAGGTCGCTCTCGAGCATACGCACCGCGGTGCGGCGTACTTCAGTAAGCTGGGTTTGAATGTCGGCAACCGTTTGGCTCTTATAGAGCACGTTGAGGGCGTTTTGCGCCTGACGAGTGCCGGTGTAGCTGGCCTGAAGCATGGGGAGGAGTTGATTGACGGCTTCGGGAATGCCGTAGGCCACGGCCACGGCATCTTTCGCTGCCTGCTCAATCTCTTCAGCGGTCATGGTGGCAACGTAGCCGAGCATCAGAAATGCGGCATCGGTGCCGGAGGCCACGGCTGTGGTGGTGATTGCGCCGGTGGAGCTTACGGCCAGGTAGGTATCGTTGGCCATAAAGGTATGGGCGGCATCGTTGGCAGCGCTTACGGCCTCTTTGATTGAGATTTCGTCGGCTGAGGTTTTGGCCTCCGTGGTGAAGAGATATTGCCCGGTGGCGGCGTTGCCCAACAGGTAGTGGCCGGGGGTTGTCACTGTGCCGGAAACGTAGCGCCAGTTCCACACGGCGGCTTCCGTGAAGTTGTCGGAAAGCGTCAGGGAGCCGTCGGCAGCTCCGGTGACGAAGTGCTTAACGTCACCATTTCCGGCGGTGAGAGGAATCATCAGGTAGCCGGTATTGGTGGTGAGTTTAGCAGAAGCAGTGAGCGCGATTGCGCTCACTGCCAATAAAAGCATATGTTTTTTCATTATTTAGCGAATAACTTTCTTGCCGTTGATGATGTAGAGGCCGTGGACGGCTTTGGCGACCTTGCGACCCTGCAGGTCGTAGATTTCACATCCGTTAACCTTTACGGAGCTGACTTCGTTAATACCGTCTTCTTCTTCGATGGTCCATTCAACGTCTACGGCTTCACTGTAGGAGTTGTTTTCTTCGTTGATGAAGATACCCTCGGCAATAGTGAGCTTGTAAACGCCGGCTTCGGTGAAGTTCACGGGGATGCTGTAGCTCTCGGTGAAGGTTTCGTTGTCATAGTAGAAATATTTCACGTCGATTTCGTCGGCATTAACATCGATGTCGTCGCCGTTGGCATCTTTGGCTACGGTGCCGTTATAAGTAACGGTGAGCTTGCCGTCGGCTTCGGGATTTACGTACCAGCCCTCTGCGCCGAGCACTATTTCGGTGATTTCTTCAACAGTACCGGATGCAGGGGTCACGGGGAGCGCCTCGGCCACGGCGGGAGTTTCAATGTATTCGCTGGCAGCGAGAGGACAAGAAACCTTGAAGCCATCGGCGGTAACGGCGGTAAAGAGGCCGGCATCGCCTTTCACTACATATTCAACTTCTTTTTCGGTGTAAGTTTCGCCAAGAGGCAGAGTATAAACATCGTAGGTGGCGGTCACGGTTACGTAGTCCCAAATATCATTGTCATAGACTTGGCGGGTAACTTCGCGCTGTGCAGGGGTCACGGCCTTGAGGTCGGCGGCAGTCCAGGTTTTCTTAACGTCGATAACGGGCTGCCAATCATCGTCATATTCGCCGGTGGCGGTGCCGTATTTAACTGCGCCGTTGTCGGTAAGGGTTGCGCCTACGGGCACCATGATTTCAACTGCGTTGATTGAAGTGAAGATGGTGCCGCCCATAGCGTCCTTGCCGGTAGTGCCGGCGAAAGTTGCGTAAGTTTCGTCCTGGGTCATTTCGCCAACAGCGAAGAATGAGAACTGCGAGTTAACGTCGTTAACGTCGCTCCAGGAGGTGAGACTGGTGATTGCATCACTTGTGTTTGTGCTCAGATAGTTGTCGGTACCGACAATCTTGATGGCAAAACCGGTGTTGCCGGCAATGAGGCTGAATTTTGCAGCCTCTGCAGCATCAACAGCGGTAGCGTTTGAAGCAAAGTTGAAGGAACCGACATACTTCTTGGCGGCGGTATTGTAGAGGTTGAAAGTTCTCGAAGACTCAGCGTTGTCTTGAGCGGAGGGTTCTTCAACCCATTCAGCTTTCCAGAGGCCTGTTGCGGTCATTTGGGGCTGGCGCTGGAAGGGTGTGTTTTCGCTGGCGGCAACGTAGTTGATGTACTGCTCCAGAGAGTTGACGTAGAGGCCGAAGTCAGAGCTGATTTGCTCTTGGGCAAATTGCAGAGCGGCGGTAACTGCGGCATTACCGGCTTCGGTGAGGTCGGCAAGCGTCTGAGCGCTGTTGATGGCATATGTATAGTCCGACTTGTTTTCCAGGCCGATGGTGGTGCTACCGAGCAACACTTCAGCGCGGGCAAGGATTGCGGGAGTGGCGAGCAAAACATCAACCTGATTATCAACTTCTTCAGCGGTAAGGTCGGAGGTGTAGGTGAGGAAGAAGAACGACGAACCTGCATCAAGGTCCCAAGTACCGATTCCGGCGCGAGTGTTCAGAGCATTGAGCCAAACGTTTTGGTTGGCAGCAGCTTCAAGGTTTGAGGTGATACCGAAAGCGCCTTTAACAGCCTCGCTCTCGGTGACTTTCAAAGGCACGGGAGTTGCAGAAAGGCCGAGGTCGGAGGTGTAGAGCCAGTTACCGGTCGAGAGGTTCTGGAAGTTGGCGTTGCCATCTTCGTCGTAGGTCATATTCCAGGCAGCCTTGAGGTCGAGGGTGTTGGAGGTGGTGAGCTTTCCGCTATCGTCAATACTCATATATTTGCCTTTTGTGCGGGCCGCAGTGCCGCCTACGGCAATAACCTTGGCATAGGGATAGAGCTTGGGAAAGAGTGCCTGCTCGATTTCCTCTGCGGTGGTGCTTGAGGTGGCCTCGATGAAGTAGTATGCACAGGCTGCGGAGTTTTCAGGCTCGCCGCTGAGCGATGCAGCGTTGAGATATGCGCGGTCGGCAGGCGCGGGATATGCAAACGGATAGTAGTTGGTCAGGCAGTTTGCCTCGTCAACGAAGCTCGACATTGTGGGGAATGTTTCGGCAACTTCGGTTGAGAGGGTGGCTTTTTCGTCGTTGGAAAATTTGAGGTACTTGCCTCCGTTGGTGATGTATTCGTGGAAGTTGAAGTCCGCGCCTTGCTCGCCGGAGTATTCCCAAAGGGTTGCAGACGAGAGCTCATTGGTGTAAGACACCGAGCCATCGGCGTTGGCTGCAAGATACTTGCCAACGGCCTGTACGGATGCGTCAGCGGGTACGAGAACGTAGCTGCAGCCATAGTCCAAAGCCATAGCGCCGGAGGCAGAAAGCATCAATGCAGATAATGCAAGAGTAATCTTTTTCATGCGAAAAAATGTGCTTTAAGTGTTATGTAATAGAGTGAATAATAGCTATGTGAAAACGCGAATTTACATAAAATCCCGATTAAGTTTTGAATCTTGTTAAGAATATTAACAATTTTTAACTATAAGGAATTTGGATTGGTAACTACTCAGTCGCCCACCGAGGCACGCCCCGGAAATAAACGAGGGTAACAT
>JAMPBN010000014.1 GCA_023666665.1 Prevotella sp.
CGAAGCCGCGTTGTGCGCATCCACGCAGAACGCACCCGCATCCGTGCCATAGTGCGCGTGACCGCCAGCAGCACGCACGCGGAGGCCAGTTTGGCTGTCTGCATTCGACCAATAATAGTCGCTATACCAGGTTGCCGTGCTTGCCCCCAGCTCTGTGGGCAGCCCGCACAAGCCCTCCCAGCTCTTACGTTTGATATAACCAGGCGTCAGAGGCAGGCTGCACACTTTGAGCATTCCTGCCGTGCTGTTCGGGTCAAACGTCGCCGCCATGCTCTGGGCCACATACCCCTCCGACTTCTCGCCCGCCGTCTGGCTTATCGTCAGGCCGCGCACCCACCGCCACAAATGCCCGTAGCCCGCATGCACAAGCCCGAAAAATACAGGCACTTTGAATGTCTTGTACGGCGTCGCCTGGTCCTCGGCCGCTTCGCTTGCCGGTAGTGAATATTCCACCAGCCCCGTGCCGTCGCCCATCTCCAGGCCAACGTTTGTCGGGATTACCGGGTAATAGCCGTTGTAGCCGTTCCAGTCGGGCATGTCGGTCACGCCTGTGCCGAAGCCTCCCTGCATCAGCCCGTCCGCATCGCGCTCGGCCTCAAATGCCGCCTGCACGTTCCTGTTGCCCATGATTACAAGCCGCAGGATTTCAGCGGCCGCCTGCGCCACAAACCAGTTAGCCTCCCACCCCTCGCCGCGCTTCCGCGCGTAGGTGCCGAAGTTGGTCGTGTTTATATTCGTTGCCGCCATGCCCAGCATGGTGGCCTGCGGTGTGTCAAGCGCCGGGCGCTTGGCGTTGCTTGCCAGTGTCAGAGCCGATCCTCCGCCACCCCTGTAGCGCTCATCCTCGCTAATCACTGAGCACAGCTTCTGCTCGGTGCGGTCCATTACTCCCGCACCAAGCCATGAAGTGCCACCCACCGGTATGCGGTAACTCTTTTTCCCCTCCAGGGGCTTCAGGGTGATCGCCATGTAGGTGCGTGTCCCCTCTTTCCAGGTCGTGAAATACCACGGGCGCGACCAGCACCACATGCACTGGCCCATCGACCCGTCAAGCGCCGCCGGGCTTCCGTCCTCAAAGCGCGTTGAGTCCGTCGGATCCAGTTTGCGCATCTGCCGATCGTCGGTCACCAGATAGCGCCCAAGCCCCAGCGTCGCCGGTAGATTGCGCAGCGCATCCAGTGAGCCAAACCACCCCCCGGCTTTAGGCGTGCCCAGCGCGTCGTCCCACCATCTGCCCGCTATCGGGTTGCCGGCCTCGGCAACGGCCCGCTCAAGCTCCATGCTCCGCGTCTCCCCGCTGCTGTCCATCACTTCTATGCGCATCGCGCTCAGCTCCCCTTCCGCCGGCTCCAGGTCGCTTATACGCTTCGCATTCTCAAAGGCCGTGAGCAGTTCTCTCACCCGTGCCTCTTCCTGTTCGTTAAATGCCATTTTATTGACTCTTTAATTGGGTTTATAATTTATGTTGTTTACTTGTATTCGTTGCTGTATATCTCCACCGCCTCGTCGCTCACCGCGCTTATGCTCACAGCCTGGTAGTTCTGCTCCGTCGTCTGCGTCGCCGAGTAGCTCTTTACCACTATATGCGTTATGTCGAATATCTTCAAAAACTCACTCGCCACCTCGATTCTGTCCTTTACCTCCAGTATCTTCCGAAGCTCGCGCAGCGCTTCCGTCGGGTACTCGTCCGTTATCCGTCCCCCCTCCGTCGCCTGTACCCCCACCACCAGGCTAACCGACCAGTCACCCTCGTTTATATACTCCTTCACCGTGCCGTCCCGCCCCGCCAGCGCCGTGCTCACTATCCGCCGCTCTCGGCTCACCGCCGCCACCGCGTCCACCAACTCAACCTCCACAGCCCCCTCCTCGGTCTGCGCCCTCAGGTACACCGGACACAGCACAAACCGCCCCTCCCACCAACTCCGGTCGGTAAGCGGCACACCTGCGCCGCTTTCGCTTATCACTTCGCCGCGACCCTCCCAGTTGGGGGCTTCGCCTTGCCGCCCCTGCTTGAAGCGCACAAGATTTTTAGCCAGATACTGACCCCAGCTTGCCGCTGCCAAGTCTATGGCTATGGGTATGAATGAGCCGGCGTTGCCGGGTGCTTGTTGTGGTAGTGCCATTTTAGTTTGTCGCTAATTGGGTGTCGTTGAGTGCGCCCATGAGGGTATCAAGCACGGCGGCCTTCATTTGGTCCATGCTCTCGCCCATATTGGCGGTGTGAATAGTGAAATTTTCGATAAGTTTATCAATGCTTATCGTTATATTTTTGATTTTGCCACCGTCGCCGGGACTGCTGCCCCCTCCACCGCCTCCGGCTGTGGATAACGAGCCGCCGGTGGGGTCAACTGTCGGGGTCGCTACTGTGGGAGTGGCGACCGCCGGTGTCGCGGTGCTTGTGGTCTTGTTGCTCTTGCCTTTGTTCTTTTCGGCTGCTTCTTTTTTGGCCGCCTCGCTCATCTCGGCATCGTATGCCTCGTTAAAGGCTTGGCCTATCTGCTTGCCGTAGTCAGAAAATCCGGCTTTTAGTTTGTTCAGTGCCGTGCCTATGCCCGCAGCGTCCAGACTGAACGCGGCTTTTATCAGGTCGCCAATGGCTCCGAACACTTGCTTAGCAAGTTCGCCGATACCGGTAAACATCGCCTTGAACGCCGCCCATGTGCCTTTGAGCACGGCGCGGAACTTGGCCGACGTGTTCCAAAAATAAACGCCTATGGCTATCAGGGCGGCAATGGCTGCGGCTATCCAGCCAACTATCGGGATACTCATTATCGCGGTGCTTACTGCGGCACACGCTACGCGTGCGCTTGTGGCAAATGCACCGAATGAAGCGGAAGCAATGCCGGAGAATGTAGCCGAAGCAGTGCCCCCGGTTATCAACGAAAGCACTAACGCGCCCAGTCCTTTGAGGGCGTTGAATATTCCGGCGGTCGCAAACTTAACCAGGGCAATGGTAGCGCGGCCCATATTGCCAATAAAGCCCAGCGATATCATGTTGGTTGTTGTGAGCGTGCCGTTCATCAGCGCGAAGCTCACACCGGCAGAACGTACCCAGCCGACTACGGTTGCCCACATACCTGCCCAGTTTAATGCCTTTATGGCGACCATTCCTTTATATGCCAAACCTAACAGCGGAACTAATTGGGATAAGGGTATCAACACCCCCATTATTGCACCCGCCCACAACGTAAAATCTCCTGTGAGTTGGAATATTGAAATTTTTATGTCCTCAATCTTTTGGTTAAATCGCGCCTGCCGCTCTGCATAGCTATCCATTATAATGGCCGCCTGCTCGGTCGCGCTGTTGGTGCCGGTCACAGCTTCGGTAAAACCTCCCAGCGCGTCAGTACCTTGGATAAGGGCGCGGGCGGCGTTGGCATTTTCCACGCCAAAGAATTTTGACAGCAGGGCGGAGTCGTTAAGCAGTGGCTTCAACATCTCGAGGCGCTCTTTTAGGCTCTTGCTGTTGTCGCCTAATGCTATCACGTCAATGCCGGCGGCCTCCAGTTCCTCGCGTGCCTGCTTCTCAATAAAACGACCCTTTGACAACTGGCCTAAAACGTTGCGCAGTGCTACGCCGCCCTCGCTCGCTTTTTTGCCGGCCTTGTCAAGCACCTGAATGGCGGCGTTTGTTTCCTCGAAGCTCACATTCGCCGCTTTGGCTGCCATACCGCACTGTGTCAATGCCGCGCTGATTGCCGGTAACTCTGCCGACCCTGCCTGTCCGGCGGCCGCCATTACGTTCATCATTCGCGCCATTTCCTCACTCGCTGCCGTCGGGTCTTCCAGGCTCACGCCGTATTGGTTCATCGCAGTGGTAAGCACCTGAGCCGCCGCCACGCCGTCACCACCCATCAGCTTGCTCGTGGTCTGTATGCAGTCGCCCATCGCGCTCAGCGCATCCGGATATTTACCAAGTTCCGGGCTCAGCTGCGAGAGCAGCAACTTGTAACCCTCCACCGCCACGCTGGCATCCGTGCCAAATGTCTTTGCACTCTCTCGGGCGAAGTGTTCGATCTGCTTCAACCCGTCGCCGGTAACACCCGCCACCGCGCTAAGGTCGTGCATCTGACTGTCCAACTTAATGCCCGAAGCACTTATCTGCTCAAAACCATCTGCGACACCTTGAACGGCATTTTTTATAAGCTCAAACCGGGCAAGCGCGGTCATAAGCCCCTGAACAGCCCCTTGCGACGATTCCACCTTTGCGGAAAAGTCGCCGGCCGCTTGGCTCATGCCGTTAATATTGGCAGTAAAATTGCCGCCAATGTTAAAAATATAGTCAAAAACGCTCGCCATGCCGGATTTATTTGTTATATTTGTGGCACGTTACCAAAGCAACGCTATGACAGTTATTAGCTTCATATTAAAATCTGTTCTTTACCTCGGCTTATTCCTGTTTGTCGTGGGTGTTGTTGTGTCTCTTTGGGAGTCCGTTAAAATGTGCGGCAAAAAGGATCGCGGCGCGCTCCCCTGGTGGGTGTTCTGGCGCCCTTAACGCCTCTTTTCCTCCCCGAATAGCCGCGCGATAAGCTCGGCTAAATTTTTATTGCGCCACCGCTCCAGCCATAAAGCCTCGCCATACAGCGCCGCCCAGTCCTCGGCTTCCGCTATCTCGTCGACATCTACATGCAGGTTCGCCCGTATCAGGGCGCACCCCTTGGCGAATGTGTCCTCGTCGTCCTCATCCGCCAAAGCGTGCGCCGCTACAAGTTTTTTAGCGACCCCATGCAGCCGTTAATCAGCCCGCCGAGTTGTGCCTGCACCGCCATGAACAGCACGGCATCCGTGCGCAGCTCCGCGCTGCCGCCGAGCCAGCAGTTGTCAAACAGCACCTTGCCGGCCTCCACTTCGTCGGTCTTGGCCAGTTTGGTTATCGCCTTGACGGTCGCAAAGTCCGGGCGCTTGAAATAGCCGATATGTGTGTCGTCGCCGTCCACAATATCCACCCGGGCCACTTTTTTATGTTTCCCTTTCCACGCTTCAATCTGCTGCTCGGTCACGCCGCCGTCATAGGTCTGCGCGGTCGCTTTGGTCTGTTCTTTGTCCATGTCTCTTTAATGGTGTTTAATCGGTTGTTTAATCCTGTTTGTTTGACTGTAAGTGGCCGTTAAAAGCGCGTAGCCTTTAACGGCCTTAATTGGGTGTCCGGCTCGGACCTTTAGCCGCGCTCTATGTGCGACATCACAAGCGGGCATTCTACCTCCTGCCCCGTGTCCCCCTCTTTCCACTTGCGCGGATTCTCGGAGAACTGGCAGTTCCTCAGCTTGTCGGTCTTGATTATGCCGCTGTCGGGCAGATACTGCACAATCACATCGAATGGCGGCAAATCCTGAAGCCGCCCGGTCGCGCTCTGTGCCTCCAGCGCGTGCACTTCCTCCATATAGAGGATCAGCTTGCCGTCGCACGTTATGCGGCCCTTGGCACGCCCCACCGGGTAGCGCCCGGCGCCGTATTTGTTCTCCACGACCTGGCTGTCGTTGTATTCCACCCCGACAATGCCCGTCAGGGGCACACCGCCGATCAGGACCACAATGTCGGCCCAGCCGCAGAGCATACCGTTTACCAATGGTATGCCGTTGTTTATTACACTTGCCATTGCTTTCCTTTTGGGTTAGTGGCTTACACCGATTTGGCAAAGCCGATTTTTATATTCACATGGCGCATCACGCCGACCGCCACGTTCTTGATCACAAATTCCACCGTGCTGCTGCTCAAAACATCCTGCTCGGGGTCCACCTCGGCCTTGTAGCCGCTCAGTTCCCCGGCACGCTCCATATCCTCGAGGGCGTGGTTCGCCACGGTCTCCAGGTGTGAAACGGTCGTGCTTTTCAGCTTGCCGGTGTCAGGGTCGATATACACGTTGGCGCCCAGTTCCGGGATTACATACGTGCGTATGCCGCGCACGGCTTTGTCCATCGTGCGCACGCTCTCAATCGTCGCGTAGTCGCTTATGGCTGAGTCCATGTTGTGGCTGTCGTTCAGATAGCTGCCGCTCTGCCCCTCTTGGGTTATAAAGAACAGGTAACGGCTTGTGTCCAGCGTCTGCACCACGGCCTCGTCCAGCGTGTTCAGCTTCGTGCCGTCGCCAAAGGCCGGAACGGTGATCCCGGTCGGAAATTCTTTGACCCACGCTATGCACTGGTGCACCTTGGCGCGGCTCAGCAAGCCCAGAACTGTGCCCAGTCCGCTCACGCTCGATTTGCCGGCGTTCTCTTTGCTTGTGTAGAGTTCCTCGGCCTCGCCGCTGCCGGCCTGCCCGATTACCACTGACACGCGGCATTTGTTGCCGCCCGCCACTTTGTCGCTCAGCCCGGCCACGCTCGCCACCTTGGGCGCGTAGAGTATCACTGTCTCCTTGGCATGGTTCTCCAGGTAGTCGGCCACACCCTGCAATGTCGTAAGGTCGTCGCCGCTCCCCAGCACCTTGTCGCCACACCACACACCTATCTGCCGCAGCTTGCCGCTTGCATAGTTCTGCATGGTCTTGACTTCGGCAAAGGTGTAGTTGTTTGCCGGCTTGTCAAACACACCCACGTACAGAATTACGGCCGGGTTCGTCCTGTATATCTCGCTCAGGTGGTAGTGCAGCACTCTCACGCTCCAGCTTGCCGCGTCGGCGGTGATTCCCGCTTCCTCGGCTTTGTCTATCGTGCTGAGTGCCTGTATGCGGTTGGCCTTGAAACTCTCCGGCACCTCGGTGCTCGGAATATAGGCCATAAAGCCGCTTATATGGTCCTCGCCCTGCAACGTCTTGGGGACGTTGCCGTTCTGGCGCTGTATGCTTAGACTTGTGCTCATTTCGATTTCACGTTTAGGGTTGTTTTGTCACTCAGGTTTGCCGCGTGGGCTTTGGCGTCGCCCTCCACCCCGAAGCTCTGACCGTCCGAAGTTACCCACACCTCGGCAAGCCCGTGCCTCTTGCAGGCGTCAAGCCCTACCGATTTCAGCGCGCCCCCGGCTTCTGCCTTGGGCTTCGCCTCTGCCTTGGACTCGGTCTTGGCCTTGGCCTCCTTTTGCGGTTTGCTCTCGGTCTTGGTTTCTGCCTTGACTTCGGCTGCCTCGGCGGCGGTTGTATTTTTGGTTTCGTTGCTCATGTCGTTTTGCGTTTCTTGATTTTTATTATTACCCACCCGGCTGCTGCCAGGATCATTATTGCCAGCGCCCACGCCGCGCCCTGCTTCAGTCGCTCCCATAGGCTCGGCGCTTTCGTCGCCGTCACCGTCACCTCGTCAAGCGTCACACCCTCATAGGTGGCTGCCGCCTCAGTCGTGCTCTCGGCTTCGCCCCGGCTCTCTGCCGTGGCTGCCGCCCGGCTCTGCTCGGCTTCGCCGTGCTTCTGCCTGATCCGTGCTTTCAGCCTTGGCGCGGTTCCGGCGCTGTCGCCCGGTAGGGGGTCGGCGTAGATTTCAATCTCCGTCAGCGTCACCCCCTGCCGCTCGCGCTCCCTCGTCAGGGTCGCCTCTCGCTCGGTTTCGCTCCGGCTCTCTGTCCGCAGCTCGGTTGCCACTTGTGCGGTCGCCTCGCTCTTTGTCGCGCTTACCGCCTTTCGGTGGGAGCAGCAGCCCGCGTTTGACAGGGCAGCGGTCAATATGAGGACAGCCCCATATAAGTTCCAGCACCGTGTTAAGCCTCTGCACATCATTCCTCAGGTTGTTTATTTCGGCCTGTAGCGGCGGCACTATACTCTCCATAAGTATGTCGCTGGCTTTCCGCACGTTCTCCAGTTCGTGGCTCTTTACCTCCGCGAGCTTGTCTTTCATCTCTGCCCGCAGTTGGTCGACCTCCGCCTGGTATTTCGCACGCATCAGCCTGCTCCCTACCCATGCCCCCACAGGGGTAGCAATCGCCGCTACAAGCGCCGACACTATGATAGTTATTATTTCGCCGCTCATTCATGCCTGTTATTTCGTTATGCCTGTGGCCTTGAGCCATGCCTTTACGTCTAAGCTCGGGCATGCCTTGGCCGCATATTCGTTGTGTCCGTGCACTGTCGCCCCGGGGTATTGCTTCAGCAGTTTGCGCACAAGTGCCTCCATGGCGCCCTTCTGCGCCGGGGTGCGCGTGTCTTTCGGGGTCTTGCCGTCGGCGGCGCAGCCTCCTATGTAGCACACCCCGATACTGTGGGCGTTGTGCCCCGTGCAGTGCGCTCCCTGCTGCTCCACCGCACGCCCGGCGTGGACTGTCCCGTCTCGGTAGATCACATAGTGGTAGCCTATACCCGCAAATTTGCGGGCGCGGTGCCACCGGTCTATGTCCTCAACGGTGAAGTCCTTGCCCTCGGGCGTCGCGGCGCAGTGCAGTATTATTTCGGTTATCGCTCTCACTTTTCAGCCGGTTTTATGCGTTGGGGGCGCTCACTATCGCCGCGCGGCACTTCGTGTCGCTAAGGGGCAGACAAATGCCGTACTGCTCGAAGTTCACGAGGCTGCGGTGGTAGAGGGTGTCGTTCTTCGCTTCGCTGTGGTAGAACTGCGTGGAGCCCTGCGCTTTCATCATCCTGCCGGCATAGAAGGCCACGCTGGCACGCGAGGCCGCGTCGGTGGGCAGTGCGCCCCACGCCAGTTTTTTGCCGGTGCTTCGGGTGAAGTAGGGGGTCCCGTCATATTCGTAGAGGTCGAAGCCATACATGCGCCCGATTTTTCCCTCGGTCTGGTTTATGTTGTAATGCTCTTTGAATTTCTGCTCGGTTGCCAGCAGGTCATTCACATGGTCGGAGCAAAGCACCAGTATGCGGTCTTTGGTCGGGATTCCCATCTTGTCAAACTCGCGCTTCAGCGTCAGCAGGTCGGCAAAGGTCATTTGCTTGCGGTTGCCGTCCACCGCCCCGGTAGTCTTGATTACGGGTATGTCGGTGGCTGCCTGGTCGGGCGCGATTGCGTGGATTGCCCTCTGGTAGAACGCCTCGGCCATTGCGTCGCGGTGGCGCTCCTGCACACTCGCCATTTTGTCGTAGCTCAGGGCGTGAAGCTCATCGTCGGTCACCGGCGTGGCCTCGGTGCTGAATTTGTCCAGACTAATGGGCTTGTCTGCGTCCTGTAGGGCCGTTATTGCAAGAGGATAGGTGGTGTTGTTTACAAGCACTTTGGGGTCGCCGCCTATCGCTACGAAGTGGATAACGTCGTTGTTTACATACTGGTTATAGCTGCGGATCCTCGCAAGCCAGCCCACCGACTCCAACGCCGTGCGGAACTGCTTGATCTGCTCGCCGGTCCATACTTCGGTAAGCACTCCGGCACGAAGCGCGCCCTTGGGGGCCATGCCCTGCAATGTCAGGGCCACAACGTTGCCGCCTATCGCGCCGGCCACGCTGTCAATGCCTACGGCTGCCGCCATGGTCGCTCCCATTGCGGCGTTAAAGGCCACCGCCATGAGCATGCAGCACACAAGCGCGAGGCCTCTCTTGAAAATCTTAAAGGAGTTCATTCTCTTTTTATTGGTTGTTATTGTTCGTTATTGCCGTTATATGTTGCTTAGTCCTCCAGTTTGGGGCAGTCCACGCCGTATTCCTCTTTATACAGGCGCATGTATTCCCCGGGGTTATCCTTGCGGAGTGCAAGCAGTTCATCGTGGGGCACGTCGCTGAGCTTCATGTAGCTCTTGGGAGCGGCCCCGCCGGCGGGAGTGGGATTGGTTCCGTTGCTTAGATTGATTACGTCGGTGGGCTTCGCCTGCGGTGTCATGGCCTTGAAGGTGTCGGCCAGCATCTCAATGCCGGCGCTCTTGCCCAACTTGATAAAGTGGTCGCGCTGCTCGGCCACGATCTTGCGGTCGGCTATCGCCTGGTCCACAGCCTTGGTCAGCGCCGCCAGTTGCAGTGTCTCCACGCTGTCGGCCTTTTGCTTCATTAGGTTCAGCGCGGCGGTCACCTGCTCGTCGCTCGCTCCCTCGGGTAGCCCCAGGAGCGTTAACTGTTCTTTTGTCATTTTCTTTTCGTTATTTGTTATTGGTGTTTCGGGTTTATCCTCTGTTTCGTGCTTCTCTCCCTCTGCCGTCAGGGTCAGCAGTGGCAGCGCCGGGCTTTCCTCGCCGGCTGCAAGTTTCAGCAGTTTCTCACCGCCGTAGAGTTGCAGGGCTTCATCGTTCCCCCCTATGTCCACAATGCTTACCTCTATCAGTTTGCACCGCGTCACGGTCTCCCGGATCTGTCCCTCCATCACAAGCGCAGGGTCTGAACTGGTTGCCAGTGGCTCCAGTGCGGCCGAAGCCATGCGCAAAAAGCCGTTTTCCCATTTGCTCTCCACCTGCTTGGCGAAGTCGTCGTTCCGGTCGAATACGGGCGTACCTATCAGCTTGCCGTCCTCCACCCTCAGGTTCTCAATTCGCCCTATCGGCATGGCTCCCGGCTCAAAGCTCCGGCGGTGCATCCACAGCAATACCGGGTTCCGCTTGTACTGCTCCAGGTCTATGCCCGAAGTCAACACGCGCGTCCCGTAGCAGTTCACGGCTTCCGTCGATATTATTACTTCTTTCATTGCGTTTGTCAAAAATGCCCGGGCGGCAGGGGGCGCGATGGGGGTGGAGGGGTGGGTGTGTCCCCCCGGGGCCCGGGCGGGTAGTCGTTTCAATCTTCTTTACCTTGTGGCGGCGGTGGGAGTCGGACCCACGACCTCCGGGGAATGAGCCCGGCGAGCTACCTCTGCTCTACGCCGCATTATATTCTCTTGATAAGTCGTTCAGCACCGCAAAATTGCCTATTGTTCACCGCCCGCCAAAAAAGTGTGTAAATCTTTTACAAACTTTTTTACTCTGCCACCCTTTTGAGCCAATTTTGCACCGTAAAAAGGTGCGTCACAACCTGCCGCGCCTAAAACCACATCAAAATATTTTAATTATGAATGGCAACTAAAAAAGAACGTGAGCAGCTGCGCGAACACGCCCGACTCCTATACATGCAGGGGGAGCCGCAGAAAAGCATCGCGGAAAAGGTCGGCGTCTCCGCGCAGTCTGTAACTAAGTGGGTCGCCGACGGCGGCTGGGAGCAGGCGCGTGCCGCCGCTAATATCACCCGCCCGGAACTGGTTAACAAAATTCTTAACAGTATCAACGTGCTGCTCGAAGATTTGGCCGCTGACCCCTCACCGGAGAAAACGGCCGCCTCGGCCGACAAACTCGTCAAGTTCGCCGCCACTGTCGAACGCCTCGACAAAAAAACTTCCGTTGTCGACGTTATAGAGGTCTTTATGGCTTTCAGCAAGTGGCTGCAATATCGCATGAGCTTCGACCCCAACGTCACCCCGGAACTGCTCAAAACCATCAACCATTATCACGACCTTTTCATCTCCGAAAAGCTAAAGGAAAGTTTTTAACTCATGGCTACTAAAGCGGATATTATCAAGGCGCAAGAGCGTTGGAAGCAGCACTGCGAAACGGTGCAGTCGGCCACTGCTGTAAATATCAGCGAAACGCCGGCGCAGCGCCTCCAGCGCATCAACCGGCTCCGCTCCGATTATGCCGCCTTTGTCGATTACTATTTCCCGCACTGGACCGTTAACCCCGAAACCGGCAAAAACACCCCGTGCGCTCCGTTCCATATCGACGCGGCCAACAAAATCAAAAGTAACCGCAATTTCAAAGGGGCGTTTATGTGGCATCGTGGCGCGGCAAAGTCCACCAATATGGACGTATTTGTCCCTATGTGGCTTATGTGTCAAGAGCGCCGCGAAATTAACGTTATGGTCATTGTCGGCAAGTCTGAGGATAATGCCAAAACTCTCCTGGGCGACATTCAGGCCGAATTGCAGTTTAATCAGCGTTATATTGCCGATTTCGGGGAGCAGTACAATGCCGGCAACTGGCAGGACGGCGAGTTTGTAACCGCTTCGGAGGTGGCGTTCTTTGCCCGCGGTCGCGGTCAGTCACCCCGTGGCCTCCGCTACCGCTCACACCGCCCGGACTATATAATCATCGACGACCTCGACGACGACGAACTGGTCGAAAGCCCCGCCCGTGTCTCAAAGCTCTTTGACTGGGTGCGCTCGGCTCTCTTTGGCACGCTCGACGGTGGCCGTGGCCGCTTCATCATGGTGGGCAACCTCATCGCCAAAAATTCGGTCCTCGCCAAGTGGTGCGACATTAAAAGCGTCGCCGTTACTCGCGTCAATATCTACGACCGCCGGGGCGCTATCTCTTGGGCGGCCAAGTGGTCCCCGGCCGAAGTCCGCCAGATTGAGCAGGTGGTCGGCTACCGCGCTTTTCAAAAGGAATATATGAACAACCCCATCGTCGAGGGTGCCGTGTTCCGCAATGAGTGGATCCGTTGGGGCAAGCGCCCCGCTTGGTCTAAGTTCTCGGCTTTTGTCCTCTATATCGACCCCTCGTTCAAGGGCTCCAACAAAAACGACTTTAAGGCCGCCAAACTCTGGGGTAAGGCCGGCACAACCCTCTACCACCTCCGCGCTTTTGTCCGTCAATGCTCGGTGGCCGAAATGGTCCGCTGGTGTTATGACCTCTATGAGTGGTGCCGCGCTCAGGGCATTGCACCGCGCTGGTATATGGAGGCAAATTTCATGCAGGACACTATCCTCGACGAGTTCCGACGCGAGGGCGAACTGCGCGGCTATCAGCTACCCATCACCGGCGACAAGCGCAAAAAGCCCGACAAGTTCCAGCGCATTGAAGCGGTCTCTCCCCTTTGGGAGCGCGGCTTCGTGGTCTATGACCAGACGCAGCGCGACGACCCCGACATGCTCGCCGGTATCGACCAGACTCTTGCCTTTGAAAAGGGTATGCGCGGCCACGACGACGCCCCCGACGCCGACGAGGGCGCTATCTGGATGTTGCAGCGCGACACCCGCCAGCACAATATTGTTAATTCCGTCTCTATCGGCACGAGACCCAACGCTAAAAATGTATCATGGTAAAAAGATTTTTCAACTACCTCAGCCGTCGCCTCGACAACTACCGCCGCCGCGCGGCTATCCGCGAAGCCCAACGAGCTGCCGACACCTACCGCCGCAAGTTCCTGGTCCTCCTGTTCTGCGGCCGCTATGAGGTCGTGTCTATGCAGGGCGTTAAATCGCTCATCCGCCAAAAGCGCCTAAATCTCACTGCCGAAAAGGCCCGACAAATTGCCGTCTACGAAGCTAACCCCAAACCCCTGCACCTATGTTCCTGACTCTCGACGACTACCGCGCCGTCTGCGACGACTACGAGTTCCGCGTCATCTCCCAGAATGGTGAGGTCCGCTCCGGCGCCGAAGCGGCCGCCCTGGAGCAGATTGCTTCTTATATCCGCCACCGCTTCGACTGTGACCGCGCTTTCGCTGCCTCCGGCTGCTGCCGCAATTCTATGCTCGTGCAGTGCGCCGTTAATATCGCCCTTTGGCTTATGGTCCACCGTCTCCCCCAGAATATGGGCCACGAACGTCGCGAATGCCTCTACAACGACTCCATCAAGTGGCTCCGCGATATTCAGGCCGGTAAGGCTTCCCCCGACCTCCCTACCTACCAGTCCGACGACGGCAACACCGACACCCGCAACCCTATACGCTTCGGCTCTATGAAGCCCAACCGTTACGACTGGTAGCACCATTTAACAACCCATTAAACCCCTATTAAATCATGTTTAAGTTATGCGCAAAAGTTGAAATTTCCGGCGACCGCTCCTGGGCTCTTGACTTCGTGACCGCCGTTGAAATTACACGCGACACCGAAAAGCTAACCGCCGAAGCCAAAATAACACTGCCTAAAAAAATGAAGTGGGACGGCTCGGCTGACATTCCTGTGCGTCGCGGCGATTCTGTGCGCATCTCTTTGGGCTATGACGATAATTTGCAGCTGGCTTTTGTCGGCTATGTCAGGGACGTGGGTTTCAAAACGCCCATAGTCATAACCTGCGAGGACGATATGTTCAAGCTAAAACAAATGCCGGCTGTCAAAAAGGCTTACCGCTCTGTTACGCTTGAAACGCTGTTAAAGGATCAGGGCATAACTTATCGGCTCAACATTATGGGGGAGCAGTCGCTTGGCGCTTACCGCGTCACTGCCGACACCGTGGCCTCTCTGCTCGGCAAACTGTCAGAGCAGGGGGTGCGCTCTTTTTTCAGGTATGAGAACGGCGAGCCGGTGCTTTACTGCGGTGTGCTCTTTGAACGTGATTCCACCCCGTCGCAAGTGTTCAAATCGGGCTTAAATATTATTTCCGACCAATCGCTCCAGCAGCAAAAGGCCGAAAATATGCGCCTGCGCGTTAAGGCTGTCAGCCTCATGCCGAACAATAAAAAAATTAAAGTGGAAGTCGGCGACTCCGACGGCGAACACAGAACGCTGCACACCTACAACAAAACCGAAAGCGAGTTAAAGGCTTGGGCGGAACAGGAAATTAAACGACTTAAACGCGACGGCCTGACCGGCTCGTTTACCACTTTCGGGGCTTCACTGGTTGACTGTCTCGACGCTATCGGCTTAATCATTGACGGCAAAAAGGCCGGAGTGTATCAGGTCAAAAAAAATGTGATTAAATACGGATCATCCGGCTACCGCCAGGAAATAACCCTCGGACTTCGTGTCGGTGATTGATTTATTAGACTTATACGACTTATTAGACTTATAGGACTTATGGCAGATATTAAAAACCTTATACGACAATTAGCGCAGCCAGACGGTGAGACTGTCGCGCTGGTCTGCACTGTTGACGAAGTTTATAAAGACACGCGAACCATTGACTGCACGCCCATCAATGAGGGGGCGCCGCTGCTCGGGGTCAATCTCCAGGCTAACCAGGAGGCTGACTATGGTCTTTGCGTATTCCCCGAAAAGGGTAGTTATGTAATTGTCGGCTTCGTGGCCGACGGTGCCGCCGGGGTCGTTCTGACCACTGAAAAAATTGAGGCCGCCGAAGTCGTTATCGGCGACAATTCCGCTATTATTGACGCCGACGGCATTCGCCTCAAAACTGCCAATATGTCCGCCGATTTCAATGCCGACAACATCATCCTCAATGGCGGCGACCTTAACGGCTTGGTCAAAATTGACGACCTCACCGACCGCCTCAACATCATCGAAAAGGACATTAACGACCTTAAAACTGCTCTCTCCAAATGGGTGCCCGTACCTCAGGACGGCGGTGCTGCACTTAAAACTGAAGTAACTGACTGGGCCGGTGCTCCCCTTACCGAAACTAAACGCAGCGACTACGAAAATAAAAAAATTAAGCAATGAACGGCCTCCAAATCGACATTAATACCGGCGACCTACTCGTCTCTCCCTCCGGCGCTCTCGTCTCTGCCTCCGACGGCTTTGTCGCGGAGCTGGTCCTCCGCGCTCTCCGTGGCGATTTCAAGGAGTTCCCCCTGCTCGGCGCGGAAGCCCCCCTCATGCTTGCCGGCAACCCGGACCCGTTTTGGCCGGGCAATACCCTCAAAATGCTCCGCGCCTGCGGACTCCCTGTCTCTAACCTGACCCTTTCCCCCGAGGGGGTCGTTAATATCTCTTAAGCCCTATGCTGTTCACCGTTTCCGACCGCCAATCCCTCATCGACGTGGCTCTCATCTGCCTCGGCTCTGTCGCCGGGGTCTTTGACCTCGCACGCCGCAACGGCCTCTCCGTTACGGCTACGCTTAAAGACGGCCAGCAGATAGCCTATGAAATGGACGACGTGGTCGCCCCGCGTGTCCGCTCGGCTTATGCCATTCAGCGCATCAGCCCCGCCACCGATATGCCACGCGCCCAGTATCTGGAGCTCCTGTACGCCACCGGCACACGCCGCCCCCCGGTGGTGGGAAAACCTTTCGACTATATCGACCACCCCGACATTATCGTCGACAAGATAGACCAGGTTATTGCCGACCTGAACGCCGGCCGCCCGGTCAAGTCTCAATCAAAACAGGAATTTACACGTATATTTCAGGACCCTTTCTCCGAGGTGTTCTCTTAACTTTTTACCCAAATGGCAAATCTTACCCCAAACCCCTTACAGCAGCTTGACACCTCGGGCCTCATCGCTCAGGCTGAAACTATCCGCGACGCGGTGGCTGCCAAAACCATCTCCGCCCGCCAGGTGGGCGAATTGTTCTGCGCACTCGTTGAAGCCTGCGGCGACATCAATGCCGCCGTCCGCCTCTTTCTCAATGTCAATATCCCGGAACTGCAAGACGACATATCGGCCCGACTCGCCGGCGCCGATACCGCCGCAGCAGATACCCGCGCGGAGCTCCAAAAATCGGAAGCGGCCCGCGCTCGTCTCGAGGCGCTCATTTCCCAGCTCTCGGGGCAGTCGCTCGCTGCCCCTCTCCGTGTCGACATCATCAGCACCCCACGTGAGGTCACGCTCTCTAATCCGGTACGCCAACAAATCCGCGCCCGGCTGTTCCCTCGCTTCGGCCTCGGCTCGGTCCTCTGCATCGGCGACCATGCAGCCCTCGAAGTCTCCCCCGACGGCTTTGTTACGCCCCTGCGGCTTGGCCGCTCTTACGTCAACGCGGTGGCCACTTCTGACACTTCTATTTATCAACGCCTTTGCATCGACGTGGTGCCGCCCCGCCTCCGCCTCTCGGCTTCGGGTGCCCTCCGCATCTCCGCAAAGGGTAATTTGCGCCTCACATGACAACTACGCCCCGACATATTAACTATAAAAGCGATTTTATCCTCCGGGAGCGGTTCCTTGACCGCTCCGGCAATTTCGTGCCGCTCCCCGACGGTGTGGACTTTGAATTGGTCTACACGGTCAAGCACGGCCATACCTTTACGGCTTCGCGACGCGCCGGGGTCTATCTGAATTGCACCCCCGACGGCGACGCGCTGCTGGTCATTTTCAAGGATCACAATCTTTGTGAGGGCACGCTCCGCCGCGAACTGCATTTGCAGCTGCTTAACGACCTAATGCCCGACGGCTTCCAAAATGTCTATTACCCGGCCGACCCGGCGGTGGAGCTCTGGCAGTTCGCCACCGACTCCGAGGGGGTCGTGGAGTGCGACGCGCTCGCGGCTTACACGCGCGGCCTGCCGTTCACTTATGCCGATTTTACACCTGAGCAGCTTGCCACCCTCAAAGGCGATAAGGGCGACCCGTTCCTCTGGTCCGACTTCACACCGGCGCAAATCGACCTGCTCCGGCAACCGGCCACCGAAGCGGCCTCCCTCGCCAACTCTGCCGCCAAGTCTGCAAACACCGCAGCCGCCGAAGTCCGCGAACAGGCGCAAAATCTCAACGACACGGCCTCCGAAGCGGTCAGGGCTTGCAATGCCTCTACCGCTGCCGCTAAGTCTGCCACAGGTGCCGCAGACTCTGCCACGGCCAATGCTCTGAGTGCTGCCGCTGCGGCCAACTCTGAGCGCACTCTGGTGGAGCAGCAGCGTGCCGCCCTCGAAGCCACCGGCGCACGTCTGGAGCAGGTGGCTGCTCCCATTCCCTCGGGCTTGTGTGTCGCTGCCCCTGCGCCTCTCACGCTCGGCAACGCTGTGCCGCGCTTCATCAGCGCACAGGTGCTCCCCCTCTCGGCTCTCCAAAATATCATTTTCCAGTCCTCCGGCTCGGTCGCCGATATTCTCCCCTCGGGGCAGATTATACCCCTCCGCCCGGGCTCTCAGGTTGTCCACGTTATCCCAACGCTCGGCACCCGCTTTTATCAGTCTGTTACTGTCCGCGTGGTCGCCCCCTCCCTCCGCCTCTCGGCTCCCGGTGCCCTCCGCATCGACCGCGCCGGCAATATTCGTTTAACTTGATAACTACACCCCACAAATGCCAAATTTATTCAATTCGATTCGCAGTTTTTTAGGCGCTCCGGCTCTCTCTCCTTCGCCCTCGCCGGCTATGTTGGCGCTATCCCGCGCTCTCGCTTCTAAAAAGGGGGTGCAAATCTCGGCTATGCTCAACCAGCAAACCGACTCCCTCACTAAAAAGGATATTGCCGACTGGCGCAGCGCCCACCAGGTCGCGCTCGACATCGACAACCCTAACCGCTGCCGCCTCTATGACATTTATGCCGATTGTGTCCTCGACGCTCACCTATCGGGCTGTATCGCTCAGCGCAAGGGTAAGGTCTTGCAAAAGGATTTCCGGCTCGTCGACCAGGCCGGCAAGGAGAACACCGCCGCCACCGAATTGCTGCAATGTGAGTGGTTCGCCGATTTCCTCTCCCTCTGTCTCGATTCTATCTATTGGGGGCCCACTCTCATTCAGTTGGGCGACGTTATCCGCGACGGCGGCCCGGTGCGCTTCTCGGGTGTTGACCTGGTACCGCGCAAGCATGTGGTTCCGGAATATGGGGTCGTGGTGCGCAACCCGGGCGACGACTGGCGCTCGGGCACTCCCTACCGTGAGGGGGATATTGCTAACTGGTGCGTGGAAGCCGGCAAGCCGCGCGACCTCGGTATTCTCCTGAAGTGCGCCCCCTCCTGCATCTCCAAAAAAAATATGCTGGCTTATTGGGACGTGTTCGGCGAGATCTTCGGTATGCCTATGCGCATCGCTCGCATTAACTCGCTCGACGACGCGGAGCGTGTCAAGGTGGAGGCGGCGCTTGACAAAATGGGCACGGCTTCTTATATCGTGGCCAGCGACGGTACGGAAATTGAAATTAAGGAAAGCAGCCGCGGCGACGCTTATAATGTCTATGACCGCCGCGTCGACCGTTGTAACTCTGAGCTGTCCAAAGTGGTGCTTAACCAGACTATGACCATCGACTCGGGCAGCTCCCTCAGCCAGTCCGAAGTCCACCTCGAAATTTTTGAGCGCACCACCGAAAGCGACGCAACTATGTGCGCCCACATCGTCAATGGCCGACTCCTCCCGCTCATGCTCTTGCACGGTTTCCCGGTCAAGGGTCTGCGCTTCCAGTGGAATAATGCCACCTCCTACACTCCGGCGGAGCAGCGCGAAGTGGAGCGCCTACTGCTCGAATATTACAATATTCCGGCCGACTATTTCACGGAAAAATATGGCGTGACTATTGACTCGCCCCGCGAAGCCAAAACACAGCCCGACCGTTTTTTCGACTGAGCCGCAACCGGCCACAGTCCCAAGTGGTCGCGCTGCGGCGCTCTTATTCTGCTTTTAACGCCGCTTTGGGCGATTTGTATGCCGACGACTTGCTCACACTTGCAAGCGCGTCAGATAAGCCCGATTTTGACGACACGGCCTTTTTTGACGCTGCCGGCATGGTTTACCGCGCCGGGGGCTTCGACCCCTCGCAGCTCTCATCCCCTGAAGCCCGCCGTCTCATCGCTGAAACGCTCAGTCATCTCCGCCGTGCTATCGACTCCGGCGTCCCTCATGAGGTGCCGGAAGTGGTGCGCCATGCGCTCGAAAATAATGCTTTTATTTTCTCGGGCTTCAAGGCTTACCACTCGCTCCGCGAGGTGGGGCTTTCCCTCACTACCGATAAGGGCGAAATTAAGCCGTTTGAGCAGTTCCACGCCGACGTCCAAAAGGTCAATAACCAATATAACCATAATTACCTCTATGCGGAGTATAACCACGCGGTTAGTTCGTCCCTCTCTGCTGCTAAATGGCAACGTATTGAGGCTGACGGCGACCGCTACGACCTCCAGTATCGCACGGCCGGGGACGACTTGGTTCGTGAGGACCACCGTGCTCTCGATAAAATAACCCTGCCGCCCTCTGATCCATTTTGGTCTATGTACACGCCGCCAAATGGGTGGAATTGCAGGTGCAATTATGTCCAGGTGCGCAAAGGAAAATACCAACGTACTGACCCGGAATTGGCAATGCTTCGCGGCAATAACTGCACCGAAGCAGCCAAACAGCAGATTTTCCGCTTTAACCCCGGCAAGTCGCTCCAACTGTTCCCGCCTAAACACCCATACTATAAAGCCCCCGAAGCGGCCAAGCAGGTGATTGAAGATATGGCGGCGCAGCAGGAGGCCGAATATCTGCGCCGACGGGTTAAGGAAATTCGCGAGTATATGGCCGAACACCTCGCCGACCCACTCGTTAATGAGGGGTTGGAAAAACCGGCTAATATGTCCTCGCGCTCGGTTAAGGAATTTACCAACCAACCCCACAAGCATAAACGCGAGAAAAACGAGCTTTTATTGGATATTCAAAGGGTCTTTAAGGCTGCCCGCTATCTCGGTATTAACCCCGCTTATGAACTGCCCGGCTTGGTTGCCTCTCATATCCTCGAAATTCAACTGTGCGGCGAGCCCTCCTGGCTTGTCGTCCGCGAATATGACGACGGCTCTTTCAAACTTTACAGCTGTTCGGATAACCCCAAAATCGCCACAGGCCTTATCCAAAAGAAAAAGCCCTAACAGCGCGGCGCGGAACTACAATCCGCGTTAAGCCGTCAGAGCTTTTGTTTCTGCAAAGTTAATAACAATTTTCGCAACCACAAAGTTTTATGAAAAAAATAGCTGAAATAAAACTCCGCACAGTAGTGCAACAGCCGACCCAAAGCAAATGCCGCTTATGGTGGCGCAGACTAACAAACCGGTCGTCGACTCTGTATATTCGCCCGGGGCAGGTCCCTGACCCTGTAGATACGCTTTTGTTGCTCGCAAATAATTCCGTTTACTACGCAATTTATGTAGCTCCCATATTATCCCTGCTAGACTCGCCAAACACGACAACAGTAACGCGGCAACTGCCCCGCAAAGCAGGCCGCGGCTGTATTCTCTCTGTTCTGCGAAAATCACCAAAGGGAGTAAAAGCGTCAATAAAGTTACTGACACGGTTAGAAGGAAACGTAACCCGTCTGTGTATTTACGGCTAATCTCCGCCACCGTGTTGTCCAGTGCTATGGTTGTCGCTTTCAGAAGCGCCTCTTCTCTCTTATCCATTTTATTACTTTGGTAACAACCCCGCAAATATAACCATTTTTAGCCGAATGTCAATCGACCCAAACAAATTAAAAGATACGCTCCTCAACGATATAAAGGTCGAACTCACTGAGGAATTTGACCTGAATTTCGAACGTAAGGGCTTTTTCTCAGATAAGTGGAAGCTTCGTTCTTTTCCTACCCGTCGGGGTTCTCTGCTTGCTGTTTCCAACAAATTGCGTGGCGGTATTAAATCGGAAGTGGTCAGCGACGGCGTGCGTTTTTCCTCTGCCGTTCCTTATGCAACTGCCCACAATGAGGGTGCACGTATCACTGTAACTCCTCGCATGAAAAAATATTTTTGGCATCAATATATGACCACTAAGGACGAAGCATGGAAATTTATGGCCCTCAAAAAGGTGGGTAGTATTATTGACTTACCACAACGCCAATTTATCGGCGACGGACCCGAAACTGCACAACTTATCGAAAACGTAATTAAAGACTTCTGCAAGCAGTTTGGCCTCCAACTTGCTGAAGTTATAAGAAAAGGCCAGTAATCACTACGACAATGAGACTACAAATTTTTAACGCTGTGGCCGAAGCCATCGCCGCTGTTCCGGGCGTGGAGTTCGTCGACCTCTGGAACGACGACGGCTCGCACTTCGCCGGCGGCTCGGTCTATCCTCTGCCCGCCGTCTTTATTGAGTTTGAAGCTATCGAATGGAAGCAGCAGGGCATGGGCGCTCGCCGTGGCTCTCTCGCGCTCCGCCTCCATGTCCTCACTCGCGCCGTGCCCACTCACGGCCACACCGACCCCCGCATCCCTGAAGCTCTCGCGGTCTTTGACCTGCTCGACCGTATCAACGCGGCCATGCAGGGTCTCCGCGGTCCCAACTTCTCCGGCTTCATGCTCACAACCTCCGCAACAAACCACGCACACGCTGAAATATGGGAAAATGTGGAGCGTTACGTCTGCGGTGTGCAGGACATTACCGCAATGAAGCCCGTGTCGCGTGCTGTGGGCCTCTCTGCCGCTCTTAAACCAACCAAGCAATAGAACAACACCCCCGGCGGCTCTTGTGTCCGTCAGGGGTGTTTATTTCACCATTCATCAAATTTTGAGCAAGCCGAATGCAGAAAAGCTCGCTTTTATGCTGAGGCGCCGCCAAAATTGGACTTAGTCAAAGAGGGAGGGTCCGCTGTCTCTTGTCGGTTGGTTCTCGCTTTCGGGGTCAACCCCCAGCAAATTCAGATAAGTGCGGTAACAAATGCCAAACTCCGGCTCTATCCACCGACGCCACACTGCCGCGTAGCATTTTGCTTGGTTTCCGGCTTCGTAGTGTAAGGCCGTGACCGCCTTTATCTTCTCTGCCCGCGCCAACGTGCTTTTATGTCGCTTTTTATTTGCCATTCTCACCGATTTTTACTAACTTTGCACTGTCCTTTTACATCAGGTCAGCGCTGGCGGTCAGCTATCTCGGTAGCACGTCGGCGCGCCTTTTTATTCAGCCCCGGCTCCTGTTCCCTCTGTGGACTCGGCCGGGGCTGTTTTTTCCTCCCCCTCGTCTTTCATGTCCACATCCGTTATGCTCAGCGGTATGTTACGCCACGCATTGGTCCCGGGCTCGCGATACTGGGCGCGGATATAATACCGCGTTTCGGTAGGCTGGTAGCTCTCGCGGATTATCTTTACCCCCTCGCTGAACTGCTCGTCCTGAACTTCGTCGGCCAGCTTCTGCAACTGGAGCACTTTGCTGGCGTTCAAATTTCCCTGCCGGTCTTTCGCCATGAGGCGCAGTATCGTGGCGACAAGTGCTTTGGTCTTTTCGTCGGTCGCCAGGCTCTCCAGGTACTTCCGAACCATCGCTATGCCGGTCTCGGCCATGTCGCTCCACCCGTCCACGGTGTTAACGCCCAGTGTCAGGCGCTTGGTGCTGTCGCTGTTGGTGAAGGTGTGGCTGAACTGTCCATCCTCCTTGAAGCCCACGACCTCGGCTTTCATGTCGAGCACGGTCTTGAAGTTGCCGAACACGCCGCGCTTTACGGCTTTAATGTGCTCGTGTAGCTCCAGCAGCATGGGCAACGTGGTGTCCAACTCGTCATCCACGAGGGCGGCGTAGTTCGCACGCGCTTGGCGGCGCTGTTCTGCCGCCTCTTTTTTCTTTTGTTCGGCCTTGAACGCTTCCCACTGGGCGCGTTCCTCGGCGGTCATTGTTACTTGTTCACTCATCTTTTTAAGGGTGTTTAAGTGGTTATTAAATACTGTTATTTGTTGCTTGCGGTGTTGTGTCCTTTTACCGGTCAGCGCTATTCGTCATATTGCTCTATGTCGGGGCTCTCGAAGTTCAGCGACCCCGCCTCTTGCGAAGCCCACCAGGCTAAGTCGTCCAGCAGCACCGCCCGGGCGTTCTCGCTCATGTGCTCCGTCGCTTCCTTTATGTAGGCTTTAATCTTCTCCAGTTCTTTCATTGTTTCGCTTGCTTAGTTCTATACGTTTGGGCAGCACTACCGCCCAATTACAGGCGTCGCAGCAGCGCCCCTCTTCGGCTATCGGGTGGGAGTCGTGCCCCCCTTTTCTCAACTCGCCGCCGCATAGGCAGCAGCGCTCTTTCTTTTCGTCCTTTTTCATCGGTTTTATTGTTTGTTGTCGAATGTGTCCGTTAACTCGTCTTTCGCTTGTTCCGGGGCTACCATTAGCAGCCCCAACGTTTTCACCAGACTGCCCACGCTTACCAGCAACGCCGAAGCCAGTACCCACACGCACATCACCGGCACGGCAAGCGTCCGCAGTCTCTTTTTTGTTTTCTGTTTCATTGTCCTTAATTCAAATTGGGGTCTATCTCTCCGCCGGCGGCGTAGTGCTGCATCAGCAGCGCATCGGTCAAAGCGTCAACCGCCCGGGAGTCTTTGACTTTGTTGTTAAATGTCGCTATCAGGTTGCGCAGCCGCTCCCTCGGTATCTTGTTGAAGTCACCGTAACCGCTGGCCCTCTCTGCTATGCCCTTTATCTTTGCCAGGCTCTCAGTCTGCCCGGTCTCTCTCAACCATGCGCCGATCGCCGCAATTACCTGCTTCCGCAGTTTGTCCAGCGGCGCGGTGCCCTGCTTCTCATCTACCTGAGCGCTCAACTTCGCGCAAATGTCTATTAACTGGTGTTGGCTCAAATCACGGCTGCTCTCTACGCCCCAGCTCTGCAAGATTGCCCGCTTCTGTTCGTCGGTCAGCCCCAGCACGCTGCAAAGGGTGTGGTACTTCTTGAGCAGTCCTTTGTGGATTTGATCCATTGTTCTGTTTTCTCTTTTTGCCATGGTTCCTATCCTTTTATGCGTTCAGTCCAAAAATCTTCTGCACCCTTTTCCCATATCACGAAGTCAGCCCCGCCCTCGCCTTTGGCTGCGTCCTCGTAGCGAGTTACGACAAACGCTTTGAAACCCTCGACCCGGATTTTTATCTCTGCGTCATATCTTATTTGCTCGGCGAGGTTCCCTTTGGGGTTTGCCCCTTTGGCTTGGCTTATGTATATGAATAGTTTGTCCGGAAATTCATCTTTTAATTTGGTGAATGCGTCAAAGTTGAAGCCGCGCACGTATTGCACGCTGTCTATCACTATTATTTCGGGACTCCGGCGCTTTTTAAGTCGCGTTTTCAACTCTTCAAGTCCCTCTTTGTTCAGCAGGATTATATTGCTGCCGGCTTCGGCCATCCCTACGCGCTCCCACGCTTTTTGCAGCGATAAACTCAACCCCTGCTCGAGGCTGTTGTAGGCTACGCGGCGGAACTTCGCCAGATACTTGCAGAGCATGAGCGTAAACGTGGTCTTGCCGGAGCCTGACCCGCCCCAGACTATCCACGCGCCCCGTAGTTCGGGGCGGCCGAAGCTCGCCAGATATGGCCCGTCGAAGTCGGCCGTCTCAAAACGTGCGGCTAATACATTTTGATTGCTTATCGCTCTGCCCATGTCTTTACTTTTCTTTTGGTCCGTAACCCTTGGCCTCTATCATCGCGTTAAACGCTCTGCGCTTTGCTTCCAGGCTTTCGGCACTGTCTGCCTCTATCGTTACCACAAGCACGCGCATTCCGCGCCACTTGCCGGCTCTGAGGGTCAGGTCCACCGGTAGGCTGCCGCTCAACCACTCTTGCAGTATCTGCGGCACCCACCGGGTTATTAGTTGTATTTCGCTTTTGTATTTCACTTTTCAATCTCTTTTTTATATTCGCGCAGTCGCTTGATACACGCACCCACCAGCATCACTCGGTCGGTCTTGGTCTCCATGTGAAATTTTATAATGGCGCCCGTGGTGTCTATCAGGGTCGCAAGTGCTTCCCCCATATTGGCGCACTCTCTCACTGCGTCATAGCAGCGTTGCACGTCAAGGACGTGCAACGCTGCTCTCTGCTTCTCCGCCCGGGTCATTTCGCACCTCCTTTCACGACTGACCACACGGAGCGTTTTACGCGCCGTAAATCGCCCCCGGCTTCGTCGATTA
>JAMPBN010000015.1 GCA_023666665.1 Prevotella sp.
TTATAAATGACATACAATGATAGTAATTGACTGTCATTGAACGTCAAAACTTGAATACACTGCGAAACGCCTTATGCTGATAAAGGTCAGTATAAGGCGTTTCTACGCATTTATTTGTACGGATATTGTATTCAAAGTTTAGCGGATAGTAATAGTTGAAAATAATGTCGATGCAAGCATTGTCGAAAGCCATGGGATCTGTCAATGCGAGATTACTGATTCAGGAGGTCGGCGATGAGGAAGTTGCTGCCGCCGATGAAGATGCTGCCGCCGGGAGGCGTAACGGCGCGGGCTCTTCGGTAGGCTTCTTTCACATCGGGAATCACTTCGCCGCTGAGGTGCGCCGCCCTGCGTTGCAACTCTTCCGCCGCCATGCCTCGCGGACTCGACGGCTTGCTGAAAATATAGCGGGCATCCACAGGCATTCGTTTCAAAATCTCGTCAACGTCTTTATCTGCCGCGAAGCCGCAAATCACCGTCAGCGGCCTCGGCATTCCGGCAAGTTCCTTACCCAGATATGCCCAGGCTCCTGGATTATGGCCGGTGTCATAAACCGTCAGCGGCTCTTTGGCCAACACTGTAAGCCGGCCGCGCAGCCCCGTGAGCGTCTCCACGTTTTCAAACCCCGCGGCAATTGCCTTATGCGAGACTTCCGGCAGATACTTCAGCGCGGCAAACACCGTAGCAGCATTCTGAGGCTGAAACTCGCCTCTCAAAGCTCCGCGTATATCATACTCGGGATAAAACCACGTGCCGTCGGCTTGCTTCTGGGCTTCAATCTTCTCAGCATAGCGCACTTCCGGGTATGAGTCAAACACAGCCCTGACTTCGTGCTGCGGAGCGTAGCCAACCACTGCAGGTACCCCCGGCTTGATAATCCCGGCCTTTTCGCAGGCAATTTTGGCTTCGGTCAGGCCGAGCAGTGCGGTGTGGTCGAGCGATATGTTAGTAATAATGCTGACCATCGGGGTGATAATGTTTGTGGAGTCAAGTCGCCCCCCGAGGCCAACTTCTATCACGGCGATGTCAATCCCCTGCTGAGCAAACCAATCAAAGGCCATTGCCGTGGTCAGCTCAAAGAAGCTTGGATGCAACCCCAAGTCCGCCTGTTGATAGCGACCCACAAAGTCAACAACCTCATCTTCCGTTATCATTTGGCCGTTCACCTTGATACGCTCGCGAAAGTCCACCAGGTGAGGCGACGTGTAGAGCGCCGTTTTCATTCCCGCCGACTGCATCACTGCGGCAATGAGGCTCGACGTTGACCCCTTGCCGTTGGTGCCGGCAACGTGTACACACCTCAGCTTGTCCTGCGGATTGCCCAGCCAGGCGCAAAGCCGACGAATCGTGTCGAGCCCGGGCTTGTATGCCTCAGCCCCTTGCCGCTCAAACACTGCAGTTTGGCTGAACAGCCAGTCTAAAGTTTCGCGGTAGTTCATCAGTAGATTATGAAGCCTAAAAGTCCGGCGGCACAGATTACCAGAATCGGATGTATTTTGGCAAAATACGTGGCAACAAATGCCGCCGCGCAAATTCCCACGCTGATGGCTACGTCGGCCGTCTCAGTGCCGAAGTTGGCTCCGTTCATCAGCAGCAAAGCCGCCGAGCCAATCAGGCCGATGGTTACCGGGCGCAGACCCTTGAAAATTCCCTTGATTACAGCGCTGTCCTTATGCTTCTGAATGAAGTGCGAGGCATACAGCACCATCAGATAGCTCGGCAAAACCACCGCCAGGGTGCACAACACCGAGCCAAGCAGCCCCCACAGCGGACTCTCAAACTGCTCACTGACGGCCCCGGGAGCCATATAGCCGATATATGTTGCCGAATTGATGCCAATCGGCCCGGGAGTCATCTGCGAGATTGCCACGATGTCGGTAAACGCTGTTGATGTGAGCCAGCCGTTACCCACAATCTCTCGCTCAATCAGCGTGAGCATCGCATAGCCGCCGCCAAAGCCGAAAATGCCGATTTTAATATACGACCATATAAGTTTCAGGTAAATCATTTTGCACCCTCCTTTCTGCCGAAAAGCCACCACCCTCCGGCGATGCCGAGAACAATGTAGATTATCGGGTTTGAAATGTATGGAATCTTGCTCCAGATAAGCAGCGCCGCGCCGATGGGAATAATGGCGGTTTTCCACGTGATGCCCGCCCGCTTCCAGTTGGTGACGAGCGGCGCAAGAATCAGAGCGACCACCGCCGGACGTATCCCCCGGAAAATTGCTGCCACCGTGGCGTTGTTTTTCATCATGTCGGGAGTCAGGAATATGGCGATTGCCAGGATAATCAGAAACGACGGCAATATCGTGCCGAGCGCGGAGACTACCGTGCCCTTGGTTCCGGCAATTTTGTCGCCGACGGCCACCGAGATGTTTACAGCTAAGATTCCCGGCATTGACTGCGCCACGGCGAGCTGATCCATAAATTCCTCCTTGGTGAGCCAGCCGTGGTTGTCCACAATTTCGCGCTCCATAATTGCAACCATGGCCCATCCGCCGCCAAAGGTGAACGCGCCGATTTTTGCAAACGTCAGAAACAAATCTCTATATACTTTCATTTCGGGCGCAAAGTTACGAATTTTTTGCGTACCTTTGTAGCGCTATGCAGCGCTATTTGGCCATATTCATCACCCTGCTTTCGCTCTGCGCCAGCGCCGAGGTGTTCTATTATGCTACCGACAGCATCCCGGCTCCCGAGGGCGAAATCACCGCCGTCGAAGTCCGCGCCGCCAACCCTGCCGCCCGCATCGGCCAGGCGCGGCTGGCCGGCTGGCACCTCTCCTGGCCCGGGGTTGACATTGCGCTGACTTTCGACTTCCGCAACTACGTTGACGGCATCAGCGAAACCACTGCCACCCTAAGCTGCAACGGCACCGCCAAAACAATCAAAAAAGGCCTCAACACCAACGGCGAGTTCAATACCATTGCCGCCGAGTGGCACCCCGACGGCCACGCCGCCATTCTTGCCGGTCAACGCAAGCTCACCGAGTATCTGCGCCTCGACTCCCTGCCCCACCCCATCGGTGCTATCTGCATCAGCGGCATCGGCGGCAGCGCGGTGGTTCAAGACTTCATAGTTGAAACCAACCCCAACGCCTTCAACCGGCTCCTTACCTCATACACCCCCGACCAACTCAGCGAAGCGCCGCGCTGGGAGTATCTTGACCGCACCAACGACCCCAAGACGGCAATCATTGGCGGGGAATATTTACTGGCGCAAATCAACAACGACCTTATTTACCTCGCCGGAGCAAAAACCAACCCCGAAGCCTGGCAGCCGGGAATGCTCAAAGCCACTCTGACCCCTACTGGCTTCGACGGCTACTACAAGCTGCAATGGTTTGACGCTACCGGACGAAAAATGCCCGGCGAAAACTTCGCCGAGCTCGATAATTCGCTTGGAGTGTTGAAACTTACGTTTCCCGAACTTGGAGCAACTATTCGCCTACAGCTTGCGAACAAGCAGCCCGGCCGATAAGTTTGCAAACCAGTCTTTATCGGCTTGCGCAATGTTGGCCTCGGCCAGTGCCTCGGAGGCTAAAATGGCATAGCGCTCCATCTGCTCACGCAGCCGCGCAGGCAAATTCAGCGCCATATACACGGCCTTGACCGCATCAATCTTCGACTGCGAGCGCTCCGTGCCAATCAGCGCCCCGATGGCCTCTGGAGCCTCATGAATCGCCGTAA
This sequence comes from Prevotella sp., assembly GCA_023666665.1. Classification (GTDB taxonomy): domain Bacteria; phylum Bacteroidota; class Bacteroidia; order Bacteroidales; family Muribaculaceae; genus UBA3263. Next base: position 3,692 of record JAMPBN010000015.1, read on the forward strand.
TCAGCAGCCAGGTTTTTTTGTCGTTGAGAATGTCGCCGCCGGGAATTTTGCCAAACGTTTCCGCGTCGCCAAAAGTGTCGAGATAGTCATCTTGAAGCTGAAACGCCATGCCGGTATTCTCGGCCCAGCGGCTCAGCGCACTGCGCGTAGCGGCTCCGGCGTGAGCCATCATAGCTCCGGCTTCCACCGCGCAACTCAGCAACACGGCGGTTTTCAGCCGTATCATTTCAAGATACTCTTCCTCGCTCACGTCGGTGCGCGTCTCGAAGTCCATATCCATCTGCTGACCTTCGTATATTTTGATTGCTGTGGAGTTGAAGAGCCCCAACATATCAGCAAGCTTCTCCTGCGGGCAGCGTGCAATCAGCTGAGTGGCCAGCGTGAGCATCGTGTCGCCCGACAGGATAGCCGTGGCCTCGTTCCATTTTTTGTGTACCGTGGGTCGCCCGCGCCTCATCTCGGCGCGGTCCATAACGTCATCGTGGAGCAACGTGAAGTTATGAAACATCTCAATGCCCCAGGCCTGGTTCACGGCCTCCTCGGCATCCACCCCGCAGGCCTGGCAGCTTGCCAGGCAGAGCAATGGGCGCAACCGCTTGCCCCCGGCCTCGAGGGTGTAACGTATCGGGTCATAAAGCCCCGGAAGCGAATCGGGCAGACCAAGGGAACCCTTGGCCTGCTCGAAAGTTTCAATCAGTCGGTCGGTTTGAATCATAAGCCCTGTTGGGCAGCTTCTTGTTCTGCCTGCTTAATCATCTGCTCATTTGCGGAGATGAAGATCTCAACGCGGCGGTTTTGAGCGCGGCCGGCTCCGGTGTCGTTACTGGCAACGTAGTCCTGCATCGGCAGACCCTGCGCGGTGATGCGGTTTGCTGCTACGCCGCACTTTAGCAAATAGTTGCGAACGGCATCGGCGCGACCGGTGCTGACGCGCTGGTTAACTTCCAGGCTGCCGGTATTATCGGTGTAGCCATAAACCTGAACGTTGGTTTCGGGGTTCTGCAGCAGGCTGGCGGCAAACTGGCTCAGGTCGGTCTGTGCGGCGGCTGAGAGGGTGGTGCCGTTGGTGGGGAAGAGAATGCCGCCGTCAAATGTCACGCGGATGGCCTTAAGGCCGTTTGCGTCGGTGGCTTCCTCAACCTTGGCGTTTTCAATTTCGCGGAGCTGCTTGGCCTGGTTGTCCATCTTCTTGCCGATGAGCATACCTGCTCCGGCACCTACAGCAGCGCCGATTGCTGCACCGATGCCGGCACCCTTGCCGCCGCCAATAAGTGCGCCAACGCCTGCGCCCAAAGCGCCGCCGCCGGCTCCGCCTATTGCGGCACCCTTGCCGAGGTTAGTCATTGAGCCGCAGCTCGAAGTAAACAGAAGTGCGCCGCAAAGTCCGGTCACACTGAGAATTTTGGTTACTTTTTTCATCTCAAATAGTATTTTTAAGATTAATATCTGCGCAAAGATACACATTTTTTTTAATAAAAAAAAGATGAACCCGCCTCACGGCGAGTTCATCCGGTCATTCAAATCGTCAGTTCCGTTCTTTCACCTACGGAATGACTTTTTTATTTTACATATATCTTCTTGCCGTTGATAATATTGATGCCGCGCACCGGCTTGGCCAGGCGACGACCCTGCAAGTCATAAATCACGTCGGCACTCTTCGGCTCACCGGCTGCGGCAACCTCGTCAATACCGCTGGGCACGCCGTCCTCATCCACGGAAATGGTCGATACCGACTGTTTGTTATGCTTGTCGCCTATCATAAAGATAGCGGCCGGAATGCGCACCTCATAAACGCCTTCGTTCAGACGCTCGCTCAGCACTATCGTCGTATTGCCGTCGGCCGTAGTGGCTTCTGATATACGTCCGTAGCTAACGGGTTCCTCGCCCGAAGCCACATATGCCGTCTTGGCGCGGCGGCGCAATGTCTCGGGAGCGGCGGGTGTTTCCTCCTCCTCAACATCAACTGCCGAAGTGGCCCAGATTTCAATGTTATGATGCTCGGCATAAGTCACACCCGAGTGCGGCACTGCACCCACAAACGTCATCTGATGCTTGCTGTTAACCATCGTGGTGCTAAACTCCAACTCTTCTTGCTCTACAAGTGAGGTTGTCCAGCCCGAGGCAGGGTTGCTCTGACTTGGAACACTCCATTTAACCAATCTGGCATTTGTGCCTTTGGCGTGCAAGTAGTGATAACTGTTGTTCTCTGTGTCCTTTATGCCGAAACCGGAGTGCGTGGTTCCTTGATAGAACTCAAAAGTAAATACGCTCGCATCATCCTTGCTCTCAACCATGGGAAGATCGTTCTCTGCGCTTCCGTTTCTGAGGAAGTTTTGAATATACATACCATCTCCATAGTTCTGAATATAGAAACTTGGAACTGCAGGGTCAGCTATCTCCAGTTTCCACAATGAGTTTAGAGCATATTTCTCATTTTTACCCCATACTCGTTTGGTATAATTCTGTCCGGTAACCTCTTGGTCAGTCATATATGTGTTAGCATAACTGCTGTTGAGGAAATAAACGAGCTTACCATCTGCCTTTGCCACGCTTGCGAAAATGCTGTTCACATGTGCGGTGGTCGGCTCGCTAACCGCAATTTGTTTGATTTGGGCAGCCTGCTCGGAGGCCAGTCGGCTGCCGGGAGTGTCCTCGGTAACCGAATCAATTGCCGACATTGATTCTTCAACAATGCCGTTAACGGTTGCTGAATCAAATAATGCCTCTTTTACATATGGAGCAAAGCCTGATTCAACCACTTCTTTGAAATGCGCAATGTACTCTTCTTTGCTCAAATATGTTACAGTCACTGTGTGGTTGGCATTATCAACAGTAATGTAAGGTGTCAAGTCTTCAGACTCATATTCTGCCATTGTGAAGTCAGAATCGCTAAGCTGAGTGTTTTTGGTAATGAAGAAATAACCGTTGTTATACACGGATGCTATGCCTTTGTTGGCAGCATTGGTGCAGGTCACTCTAACGTCGTCTCTAACTTCTGTTGCATTGGGAGCGCCGGTAATGGTTACCGACCAAATGTCGTAAGTTTCTGTCGGGTCTACTTTATAGATTGCCCAGCGGTGCGCTGTGTTGCTTGAACCACCGCCCACAAAAGGAGCCTCTTCGGTGTTATTCCCGCTCGGCTTCCAATATACCCAGTGGGCACTACCGGTTCCGGCAGGGCCGATAAGAATCGTTCCGTTCTCTTTTTCAACAAATTGTATGTTATTGGCTTCAGTGCGTTGTGACAAACCATTGTGCCCAACATAAAGACCATTGGCTGACTGAGCCTTGACACTGCTGCCGTTTACGTTGAAGCGGATATACTTCGCAGCAGGTTTGTTGCCCTCCTGCGCTATCTTAAACGAGTAGAAATTAGTGTCTGACTGACGATAGGGCGTTTCTGTATTATGTATTTTATGTCCTGCAGCAACAACAGAATTGTTGGCAGCATTGCTGTCTCGTGTGCCCGTAATCAATGTCACCTCGTACCAGCCGGTTTCCGAAGGGATACTGTTGGGAGTATCGGTGGCCATAAGTTTTACCAAAATGTCGCCAATCACAACGGCCTGATTCGAACCGTTGAGAATAAACGAGTTGCCCGGTATGGTGATGTTTTGTTCTTCTGAAGTTAGAGCAACCACAGTGCCGCCAGGTTTTGTTATAGTTTGACCCTCAGTGGCCGATGATGCCGTAAACGATAAACCTGTGACTCTATATGCCGGAAAGAAACTCTCAACTGTGTATAGCGCGCTATACATTTCTTCGGTTTCAACATCGTGACCGTTATATAAGTTGAATTTATTGTCTGACGATTTCTGCATATTGGCCAAGAGGTGATTGTGGTCGCTGTTCAAGACGGCGCTCATCGTCACAAACGAACCGTTATCACCCATTGCATAACAACTGAAAGAAGATTCAGCGTGACCCACTTCGTTGTAGAAATTTGCATACTGTGCGCTGAATGTAAATGTCAGGTCGGCATCCATTTCAAATAAAGCCTGGTCAAATGCAGCTTTAATCTCAGCTTCCAAATTCTCAAAAGTCAAATTTGCCGCATCAGGAACCGGTAATGCACGCAGCTTGGCAACATAAGTGTCTCCGGCACCCTTATAGCATTCGTCTTCAACCAAACCGGTCCACAGTGCCGTAGCCGCAGCCGTGAGATTATCTGACACAACGGGAAGATAAACCAAAAAATATGTTGACCATTTATTACCGGAATTTCCGTATGTAACATTAATTGCCGTGGCGTTTTGGTCCATAGAACCGAATCCCATCTGTCCGTCTTTGTCAACCCATATTCCTTTATTCATCCAAGTTGCTTGGCTGATTTTATTATAGTGTATGGCGAAATATGTGTTTTCGGCTGATGCACCAGAGGGAGCATTCACTACCATAAACTCAAAAGCATTCGTCACGTCATTTGATGTCGTGGTAGTAGCGTTTTCAGTTTTGTTACCGCTTGTATGTTGGTTAATGAATTTGCCGTTTTGGCTCAGTGTGAACAATCGGCCTTGATTGTGAGGCATTCCCGTGCAAGTTACTTCGGTATGACCGGCTGTCCATATTGCTGCATCTGTACTCAGAGCGGCGTTATCTGTTTTCACAAATTTACTGTCGCTTCCATAAAGCATCAATATCCGCTTATCAAGATTGTCACCGGTTCCCCAGTGATGGTTATATGCCGCGATGACATACTGCCCTCCCTCAATCATTTGATTGACGGACGTCAGTTGAATATAACGCACGGTGGGCGAGCCTCCCTCCGATTCCTGAGCTGCGGCCGGCAACGACATTGCCGTCAAGGCCGCGAGGATGAGTAAATGCTTTTTCATTTCTGAAAAATTGGTGTTAAAGATTATTTGATTGATATTGTTTTAGTATAGTCACAATGAAGTTAAAGCCACCACGCAGCTTGCGTGGCAGCTTTAATAAAAACTTTATCTATATATAGGATTGGCCGATGCGCTCCTGCGCACCCGGCTACTTAGCGAATCGGGGGGGGGGTAAAAGACTGTTAATCAATGCGATATGATTGCGGAGATGTTACTATTAGATGATTTGAAGTAAGCAAAGATAAGCAAAATTCCCCAATCCCCCAAAAAATTCTACACTTTCTGCCGCCAGAAAAAATTGGCGTTGGGGTATTTGTCTGTCGAGTTTTTTGCGTAAATTTGCGGGGTTAAAAGAAACTATCAATATCACATTATACTGCTATGCTTGAACTAAGTGAAGTTTACAACGCATCGCGAGTGCTCAAGGGCGTAGCCCGTCGCACCCCCATCATGTTCGCTTCCCGCCTGAACGAGGAAGCCAAAGTTTACCTCAAGTGCGAAAACCTGCAAAACACCGGCTCCTTTAAGCTGCGCGGCGCTTACTACAAGATTTCGCAGCTCACCGACGAAGAAAAGAGCCGCGGCGTAATTGCCTGCTCTGCCGGCAACCACGCCCAGGGCGTTGCCCTCGGTGCCACGCGCAACGGCATCAAGTCAATAATCTGCCTCCCTGCCGGCGCTCCGCTGAGCAAAGTTGAGGCCACCAAGGGCTATGGCGCAGAAGTTTGCCTGGTGCCCGGCGTGTATGACGATGCCTACGCCAAGGCCGTGGAGCTTCGCGACGAAAACGGCTACACTTTCGTTCACCCCTTCGACGACGAAAAAGTAATTGCCGGACAGGGTACCATCGGTCTTGAAATAATCGAAGACATGCCAGAAGTTGAGGCCGTAATCGTGCCCATCGGCGGCGGCGGTCTAATTTCCGGCGTGGCATTTGCCGTTAAGCAGCTGCGCCCCGACGTCAAGGTCTACGGCGTACAGGCCGAGGGCGCTCCCTCAATGTATAACTCCATTAAGGAGGGCAAAAAAGTACATCTCGACACGGTCAAAACCATAGCCGACGGCATTCAGGTTAAGGAACCGGGCGACAACACTTTCCGCCTCGTGTCGGAATACGTTGACGAAGTGGTAACCGTCAGCGAAGACGAAATTGCCGCAGCCATCCTGGCCCTCATGGAACAGAAAAAGCTCGTCAGCGAAGGTGCCGGTGCCGTAGCCGTAGCCGCTGCTATGTTTAATAAGGTACCCATCAAGGGCAAGAACGTTGTCTGCGTGGTCAGCGGCGGCAACATCGACGTTGCGGCCCACAATCGCGCAGTGCGCCGCGGTCTGGTCAAGGCCGGTCGCGACTGCGCCATCACCCTCGACCTGCAAGACAAGCCCGGCCAGCTCGCCGGAGTGCTGAAAGTTGTCAGCGAACATGGCGGCAACGTTGAGTCAGTGGTTCACGAACGCAACACCGACAACACCGAAGTCAACGGCACCCTACTTCACCTTGAGCTCGAAACCCGCAACCACGCCCACATCAAGGAAATCAAAGACGCCCTCAAAGACGCCGGCTTCACAATTGTCAAATAGGCGTTAGGCATTAGGCTTTGGGCGCTGGGCTTTAGGCGGTTGCAACTTAACCCTTAACCCTTAACCAGCGGCGTAGCCGCGTTAACCCGGGGGCAACGCCCCCATTAACCCTCGGCGCAGAGCGCCGAACACAATGAACGATTACAGAGAACTTAGAATAGACTTCAACCCCTGCAGCGCAGACATTACCGACGTGATGGCTGCGCTGTTGGCCGATGAAGGCTACGAAAGCTTCGTGGCCGACGAATCCGGCTTGACCGCCTACATCCGCGCCGAGCAGTTCAGCGACGAGGCCGTAGACGCAGCCTTGGCGGCGCTCCCATTCGACGTTGAGACCCAACGTCACTCAGTAGTGGTTGAGGGGCAAGACTGGAACAGTGAGTGGGAAAAGCATTACTTCCGGCCAATAGTTGTCGGCGAACGATGCGTGATACATTCGTCGTTTCATAAGGACGTGCCACAAGCAGAGTACGACATCGTCATCGACCCGAAGATGGCTTTTGGCACCGGTCACCACGCCACGACCTCGCAGGTCATTGCTGCGCTGCTCGACCTGCCGCTCGAGGGCAAAACCGTCATCGACATGGGTACCGGCACCGGCATTCTGGCAATACTCTGCGCCATGCGCGGCGCCGCGAAAGTTACCGGCATTGAAATCGATACCCCCGCCTGGGAGAATGCGCTGGAAAACGCTGCGCTCAACGGCGTGGATGTCACCCTCATCAACGGCGACGCATCGGCAATTGCCGATCTCGACATGGCCGACGTGTTCATTGTCAACATCAACCGCAACATCATAACCGGCGACCTTGACAGCTACATCGGTGCTTGTAAACGGGGAGCCACAATGCTCCTCAGCGGCTTCTACGAGGCCGACATCCCCGTGATTATGGAGGTGGCCGCGCCCCTCGGCCTCCGCGAAGTCAGCCACACCACCCTAAACGACTGGTGCTGTTTGGAGTTGGTAGTGGCGAAGTGACTGAGTGGAAAAATTACTAATTTCTAATTTCTAATTCCCCAAAATGCATACAAGAGAAGAAAAAATAGAAGCTCTCGGGCGAGTAATCGACGTGCTTGAGCGCCTGAGAGTGGAATGCCCCTGGGACCTCAAGCAGACAAATCTTTCGCTGCGCCCCAACACCATTGAGGAGGTCTACGAACTTGCCGATGCCCTCATGGCCGAAGACGACGCCAACATACGCAAAGAGCTGGGCGACGTGTTGCTCCACGTGCTCTTCTACTCCAAAATCGGTGAGGAAAAAGAGGCGTTCGACATTGTAGACGTTTGCGATGCCCTGAATGCCAAACTAATATACCGCCACCCCCACGTATTCGGCGAAGTTAAGGCAGATGATGCCGAAACCGTGGTGCAAAACTGGGAGCAGCTGAAGCTCAAAGAGAAAGACGGCAACAAGACCGTGCTCGCCGGAGTGCCGGCATCGCTACCCGCGCTCATCAAGGCGTTCCGCATTCAGGAGAAAGCCTCCCACGTAGGCTTTGACTGGGAGGAGCGCAGTCAAGTGTGGGACAAGGTCAAAGAGGAAATCGCCGAGTTTGAGGCCGAAGCCGACAAGATGGACGCCGACAAAATGGAGGCCGAGATGGGCGACATTTTCTTCGCCCTGGTCAACGCCGCACGCCTCTACGACATCACCCCCGAAAATGCCCTGGAGCGCACCAACCGCAAGTTCACAAAACGCTTTAACTACCTCGAACAGAAAGTAAAAGAGAGCGGCCGAAACATCAAAGACCTCACCCTCGCCGAACTCGACGAAATCTGGAACGAAACAAAAACTGAAGAATAAGTGGCAAAGTGGCAGAGTGCCAAAGTGCCATTGCCCACTGCCTAAAGCCCAACGCCCAACGCCCAATGCCCACCATTCTCTGCATTACCGAGAAACCGAGCGTAGCTCAAGACATCGCCAAAATCTTGGGTGCCACTACCCGCCGCGAAGGCTACTTCGAGGGGGGCAACTACAAGATTACCTGGACCTTTGGCCATCTGTGTGAGCTGAAAGAACCTCACGACTACTCCGAAATGTGGAAACGCTGGAGTCTCGGGCAGCTCCCGATGATTCCGGAACGCTTCTCGATAAAGCTGAAAAACGACAAAGGTATCGAAAAGCAGTTCAACACGATAAAAGCGCTCGTGGGTGAGGCTTCGGAGGTGATAAACTGCGGCGACGCCGGGCAGGAGGGTGAGCTGATTCAGCGCTGGGTGTTGCAACTTGCAGAGTGCAAAGTGCCGGTGCGCCGACTATGGATTTCATCGCTGACCGACGATGCCATACGCAAGGGCTTCAGTGAGTTGAAGCCTGCTGCCGATTTTCAAAACCTTTACCTCGCCGGGCTGAGCCGTGCCGCCGGTGATTGGCTCCTGGGCATGAATGCCACGCGCCTGTACACTCTTAAATATTCCCGCCCCGGCAATGTCCTCTCCATAGGCCGCGTGCAGACCCCCACCCTCGCGCTGATTGTCAAGCGCCAGCTGGAAATTCAGAGCTTCGTGCCCGAAGATTATTGGGAGTTGAAAACACTGTATCGCGGAGCTACGTTTAACGCAGTAAAAGGCCGCTTCAGCGCCGAGGCTGAGGCCGCGCCGATACTTGAGCGCATCAAGGCGCTGCCTCTTACGGTAACTTCAGTAACGCGCAAAGCCGGGCGCGAAGCTCCGCCGAGGCTTTTTGACCTGACGTCGCTGCAGGTGGAATGTAACCGCCGCTGGGGTTGGACTGCCGACCGTACGCTGGCGCTCATTCAATCGCTCTACGAGAAAAAAGTTACCACATATCCGCGCGTCGACACCACATATCTGCCCGAGGACATGTACCCCAAAGTTCCTGACATCCTGCGCAATATGACACCCTACGCCGCGCAAACCGCGCCTGTTCTCGCAGCTAAAATCCCCAAGAGCAAAAAGGTATTCGACAACTCTAAAGTCACTGACCACCACGCCATCATCCCCACCGGCGAATCGCCACGTATGCTTGCCGGCGATGAGAAGCTGATGTATCATCTTATTGCCCTGCGCTTTATCGCTGCATTCTATCCCGACTGCGAGTTTTCCACCACCACGGTGCTTGCAAAGGTTGACGACGTGGAATTCAAAACCACCGGAAAAGTCATAACCAAACCCGGCTGGCGCGAACTCTACAAAAACGACAAGACCGACGATGAAAAGTCCGACAAGGACGAAGACAAAATCCTCCCCGACTTCACCGAAGGCGAAAGCGGTCCCCACGAACCCTCCCTGCTAAAAAAACAGACGCAGCCGCCAAAGCCGTACACCGAAGGCACCCTGCTTCGCGCAATGGAAAGCGCCGGCAAGACCGTTGACGACGAAGAACTGCGCGAAGCTATGAAAGAAAACGGCATCGGTCGCCCATCAACCCGCGCGGCAATCATCGAGACACTGTTTCGCCGCAAATACATTCAGCGCGAACGCAAAAACATCGTAGCCACGCAAGCCGGCATTGACCTCATCGGCTTGATTAAAGAGGAACTGCTCAAGAGCGCCAAGCTCACAGGCATTTGGGAGAACAAACTACGCCGCATTGAACGCGGTGCCTACTCGCCGCTTGACTTCATGGCTGAACTCAAGCAGATGATTTCGGAGATTGTCATAGCCGTACTGGCTGACAACTCCAACCGCCAAATCGTCATCGAAGAGGAGAAAAAGGCTGAACCAAAGGCCAAGAAACCCCGCGCCCCGCGTCTGAAATCAATCGAAGAAATTGCCTGCCCCAAATGTGGACAAGGCCACCTGCTCAAAGGCCGCACCGCCTACGGCTGCTCCCGCTACAACGAAGGCTGCGACCTGCGCCTGAGCTTCGACCAATACCCCGCCGACCTCACCCCCGCCCAACTCCGCTCCAAACTTAAATAAAGTCGGCGACGTGTAATACATTATTTTCTAAAGACTAATGAGTGTCTTTAAAGTGGATACAAAGTCAATGGCCTTAGGATAAAGCTCATCATAGAGGCATTGGTCGCAATATACAAAATCCTCATAGTCACCGGACTGTCGGTTCTCAAACAGTTGCTGATATATTCTGCCATATTTGGCATCGAGCTTTCCGGTACGTATGAATTTAAGACCCAACATTGTTTTAATGCCGGCATGGGTTGATGCCTCTAAACCATTCATCAACATCAAAGCTGACGCTGCATAATAGCAAGCGTAATACAATCTGTTAACTGCAGCATTAAAATACTTGCCATCAGCATTATATGCAGCCTCTTTGAGAGTTTCATCTGCTCGATTTACACGATATAAGGCTAATTCTTTGCGTGTTATATCGTCAAGGGTCGTAGTCATAGCTCAATACCTTGGTTGATAACGTTAACGGTAAATGGGGTTTTACGTGCGTAGAAAACTTTGGGGACAAGGATTAATGGAGAAATTTCCTTATCGATTTCGAGCGACAAGTCATATAAAGCACCGGAAATATCTGACTTTCTCTTAACAAAAACCGTGGGTTCATAGCTATCAAGCAACAGAATCAGCAAATCAATATCGGAATCGGGACGCGCATCACCACGAGCCTGAGAGCCATATAGAATAATTTTGGCCTTAGGGTCAACGTTGAGTATGGTTTTGCGGATACGGTCACGCAATTCTTGCTTCATATGACTTTCGTTTTTTCTTTGCGCAAAGATAACTCGTTTTTCCCAATATACCAAACCAAAACCACATTTCACATTTTCACATTTCAAATTTCACATTTCAAATCCCCAATTTGCTAATTAGAAAAGTTTGTCGTAACTTTGCAACTGCCGACCGCACAGCAGAGGCCCGGTCAACGGGTCAAAGCGGGCGGGTCAGCAGACATAATAGAAAGCGTTTACTCGACGCTCTTTCTTGGCTATCAGAAACTTCGCAAACTTCAGAATGAGTCAAGAATGAAGCAAATAGTAGATGGCATATGTGGATATGCATAATAACGTTATGTGGTAACAGCGTACTTTTATTGTTACGCAACTACAGACGTATGGCATAATCTGCGTGAGGTCTCTGCAACTTTGCTCGTTCAACTCATTCGGGCAATGCGAAGGCCTCTGATAGCGGAACGAGCGATACGTACGGCTCTCACGCTTTTTTTTAAATTCATTCACACTGACCGAGTTGGGAGTCGGGAGGTCTCTAACCCACTTTTTTCATTATGAAAAAGTATCTTCTTTTAATTGTTGCATGTCTGTCTTTGATGTGTACAAGTTGCGGCTACAATCGCAGCGCAACCTCTAACTCCAACATTGCTCAAACAGAAGTAGTTCTTGCTAAAAAGAACTACAAAGTAATCGGCACTGTACGCGGAGAAAGTCAACAGACCTATTGGTTTGGTATTGGCGGATTGTCGAAAAAATCACTTGCCGATGACGCGATGTCAGATATGTATAACAACGCTGATCTGATGGGCAAATCGCGTGCTGTAATCAACGTTAATGTTGCTTACAAAAATTCATTCATTCTTATATATAGCCGCTGCAAGGCGGTAGCAACCGGTACCATCATCGAATTCACGGAATGATACTTACCGCGGTAACCATTCGCAAGAGCCTTTTGGCAGGGGTTCTTGCCTGTCTTCTTATCCCTACAGCATCTGCATTAGATATGGTTTTTCTGAAAGATGGGAATACATTTACCGGCCAAATATATAAGAAAGACGAAGACGGTTCAATATATTTGAATTTATCAGATGGAACAAAACGTTATATTCAAAATGATGAGATAGAAAGAATTTACTCTTTAACTGAAAAAATTAAGAATGAAAAAAAATCAAGTTCTATTTCGGAGGATAATCTGATACGGAAGTATTCAGGTTTTAAAATACCTGAACTTATAGAAAAACTTGATAGCGCAAATAAAAGAGTTTCTGATTTAGAAATAATGGTCAAAGAGACCTCTGAAAAATTGAAAACAGTCACTAAAGAGGTGACCAAGCACAAGTCATCTAAAATAGATAGTTCTGCTACAGAACAATATTTAGAAAATATTTCTACATTAGAGAGTCAATTATCGCAAAATGAAGCGGAATTAGAAGATAC
>JAMPBN010000016.1 GCA_023666665.1 Prevotella sp.
TCTTTGAGCGAAAAACGGGACTCGAACCCGCGACCCCGACCTTGGCAAGGTCGTGCTCTACCAACTGAGCTATTTTCGCATGGTCGTTGTTGCTTTTGCGATTGCAAAGGTACGGACTTTTTATTTACTGACCAAATATTTTGGCAATTATTTTTCAGAAAATTTTATAACCTGCTTGAAATCAGGGTGTAGGTATTGGCCTTTGTGGCGGGTGAAGCGCCAGTAGGCCACGGCGTGCCGGCGGCAACCGTGGTAGCAGCGCAGGCAGTAGGTGCAGTCAGCGCCCCATTGCGGCCGGCCGTTGACCAACGTGATGTTTTGGTTGGGACATTGGCTGGCGCAGAGGCCGCAGCCGGTGCAGGAGTTGCTGACGTGCCATTTAGTTGCCCGCATCAGAGTGTTGAAGAACCATGGGTAGACCACACGGCTCAGAAATCCCGGACAGGGGCCGAGCGTTAGGTCTACGGTTTGTTGTCGCGCCTGAATGCAGGCGGCTATGGTTTGCACGCGGCCGGGGGCGGCGGCGAGTTTCCGGGCTTCTTTGTCTTTGGGGTCAACGTTCATAAACGGCATGCACACGTAGCTCAGCGGCATCACTACGGAGTAGATGCCGCCGGCAATGCCGTTGCGTTCGGTTACGAGGCGGCGCCATTGGCGGTCAATGTGGCCGGTTTCGCTGCCGCAGGTGCAGACCATATGCACGTATTCGCCCCGGAAGTCAGTGTGTTTAAGGGCTTTGATGACTATGGGCGGCACTCCCCAGGCGTAGACGGGAAATACCCATACGTGGTCAGCAAAATCCTCGGGCATCGCTTCGGATAGCATCATGGCTACTGAGGCGGAATTGCCCAGGCCTGAAAAGCAGCGCAGGTTTTTCATCAGCTCTCGGCGTAGAGTGAGTCAATGAGTGAGGCGTAGCGGTCGGCCACGACGCGGCGGCGAATCTTCAGCGTGTTGGTCAGCTCGCCGTTTTCCATAGTGAAGGGTTCGGTGAGCAGCGCAAAGCGTCGAATGTGTTCGTAGGGGGCGAGGTCTTTGGTCAACTCCTCGATGCGCTCCTGAACGTGTTCAATCACGCGGGGGTTTTCGGCGAGTTCCTTGTTTGAGAGGTGGCCAAGACGATGGTTTTCTGCCCAGGTACGCAGCGCGTCATAGTCGGGTACGATGAGCGCGGAGACGAATTTGCGCCGGTCGCCGATAATGGCCACTTGCTCAAAGAGGCCGTCTTTGCCCAGACGGCTTTCCAGCGCCTGCGGTGCAATGTATTTGCCGTTGGAGGTCTTGAAGAGGTCTTTGATGCGCTCGGTGAGGAAGAGGTTGCCGCCCGCGTCGATGCGTCCGGCATCGCCGGTGCGGAACCAGCCGTCGGCGGTAAATGCCTCGGCAGTGGCTTCGGGGTTGTTGAAGTAGCCGGTCATCACGGTGGCTCCCTTTACCTGGATTTCGTTGCCGTCGCCGATGCGCATACGCAGCTCGGGCAGAATGGTGCCGACCGAGCCGATTTCAAAGTTCAGCGCCGGGTAGCAGGTAACTGTTGCGGTGGTTTCGCTCAGGCCGTAGCCAATCACTATGTTGATGCCGATGGCGTGGAGAAATTCAATGATTTGGGGCGACAGGGGGGCTCCGGCAGTGGGGAAGATGTTGCCGCGGTCCACTCCGATGACCTTGCGCACCTTGCGGAACACGCGGTTGTTATACATCTGATATTCGCGTTCAAGCATTGCGGGCGCGGGGATGCCTCGACGAGCGTATTGAAGGTTGCGTTTGATGCCTACGTTGAGGGCGCGGTTCATCATTGCCTTGCTTACGAAGCCCATAGCGGCGAGCTTTTCCTGAATCACGGCGTAGACTTTCTCCCAGAAGCGCGGCACGGCACACATACACGTCGGGGTGGTTTCGCGCAGCGAGCGCTGGGCGCGCTTGGGATCGGAGTTTACGAAGATTTCCATATTCATATGGAGGCAGAAGCAGGTCCATGCCAGTTCAAACACGTGGGTCAGCGGCAGGAACGTCAGCGATGAATCTGCATCGGAGAGCATGGTGAGGCGGCGCTCATGGATGTTCATCGCGGTGTTGAAGCAATGGTGGGTGAGCATCGCGCCTTTTGACTGCCCTGTGGTACCGGATGTGTAGAGCAGCGTGGCCAGGTCGTTGCCGTTGACTTGCTTGGCGCGGCGTTCCACTTCCTTGCGTGTCTCTTCCGAGGCGTTGCGTCCGGCTTCAAGGAATTTGTGGTAGCGGATGGTAGTGGTGTCTCCATCGGCCGGGACAATGTCGGAATCCACGGCAATGATGTGTTCAACTCCGAGTGAGCGGGCAATGTCGTAGTGTTGCTGCGACCCCACGAGCATAACGCGGATTTTTGCATCGTCGACCAGGTATTTCACTTGCTCGGGAGTCGAGGTCGCGTAGATTCCCACGGTTACGCCTCTGACCTGCCAGGCGGCAAAGCTCATGGCAATGTATTCGGGGTTGTTTGCCGAAAGTAGGCCAACTGTTTCCTGACTGCCGAGGCCAATGTCAATGAGTGCAGCTCCGAGGTCAAGAACGGTGGCGCGGAACTCGCCGCAGCTTATGGGGGTCCATGTGCCGGTTTCGGGGTCCATCAGGCGGTGGAGCGCAGGCTTGTCCGTATTCTTGAATTTATGGGGAATCTCAACGAGGTAGTTCATTTGTTTTTGGGGTTGAATTGTGAGTTTTGTGGGTTTGTTGCTGCTGCAATTTTTGCAAAGATAACTATTTATTGGGAATTAACGGCAGATATTATGATTTTTTAAATTTTTGCACACATATGCAAAAGAGGCTGCGTCGGTTGGCGCAGCCTCTTGGTGATAATATGTGAGTTGGAATGTTTACTTGAGCGTGGTGCCGTAAATCTTCATGCCGGCAAGGTTCCAGTAGTCGTCTGAGTTGGAGCTTGCGGAGTAAAGTTCCTTGCCTTTGGAGTTCTTGATAACGCAGATACGAACAACGTTGAAAGGCTCGTCGGCACGCATCCATTGCGTGGTCTTGTTGATTCCACCGAACCAACCCACTTTACCGGAGCCGAGACTGTCGAGATTTTTGCCGGTACCGTCGTTGAGCTTCCAGGTCTTCACTGTGCCGTCGTCTTCAGTGTGGAATGCTTTCCAGCTTGATGCGTCGGGTTGCTCCTCGTTGTAGAGGTCTGAGGTGGTGTAGTAGAGCGCTATTTCCTGGGGAGTAACCGGGTTGGAGTGAACGCGAGCGAATACCTGAAGAGCGAGAGCGTTAATCGGGTTGTTGATGGGCAGAGCTACGTCAAAGTATGATGCGAATGGTTTTGAACGCGACTTGCTTACGCTCCACGATGAGTGGAAGAACGTTGACAGATCGTCGTCGAAAAGACCCTCGAATGAGCCTTCCTTGGGTTCGGTATCGTTGCAGTAGAGCACGTCGTCGCCGGTAACCTCAATCGGGGTTTCAACCACGCGATAGCCCACGAAGAAGCAATATTTGCCATAGCGTAATTTGCCGGCGTCGTCTTTAACCTGGCGAGACGGATACTTGAGGTTTTCGCGAATATCCTTAGGCACTTGTGTGGCATTTGCACCCCAGTCAAGGTCGGGAAAAACGCCGTCCGCGTCACCGTTGATCGACGATTTGAGAGTGAATGGAACAACGTAGTTCTTATCGAGGTCTTCGGTGTCCATGTATTTGCGGAAAATCTTGAGCGGCAGAGTGGCCTCGGTAGTTCCGGCAGGGAACGGTATCTTGGTCTCCACTTCAAAATATGTGGTGTCTTTTGCATTGTTCTTTTCCGACAGCTCATAGAGTACGATGTCCTTGTGGAAGGAGTTGAAGGTTTTAAGCTCTGTGCTGTTTCTGTCAATGGCTACTACAGCATTGAAATCGTATTTCATCGGGCGGGGTATGCTGAACGTTACTTTGGGTTCAAGCACGTCATTTGCAAAGTCCTTGTCTTCAATCAGTTTTGCGCGGGAAACGTCTTCTATGAGGTAGCCGCCCTCGTCTACGCTGATTGAAACCACCGGGTTCTGGCAGTCAGGGATGATCATAACATACTGATTGTCGGAGTTGATGGTGTCGGTTTGGGAGAAGAGGCCAACGGGGACTACGAAGGTGTAGCTTTCAAGAGAGTCTTGAGCTAACTTGACTTCAGCATCGGTGTAAATCTTTTTGCCTGAATAAGCAACGTCATGGAGGTGCTGATACCATTCGGCGTATTTACGTCCTCTGAACACTACGTTAGAGCCGAAGTAGCGGTCGTCGGCCTCAACGAAGTTATGGCTGTTTTCCTTGTTTTCAAGTTCGGTGTTAATATCTTCGCCGGCGAGGTAATAGAACTCAGGTTTTACGGGGAGCAGGCCCTCGAAGTTACGGTCGCCATAATACTTCTCGAGGTAGTCGCCGAATTCTTGGTCGTTAAGAATTTTCAGGGTAGCCTGAGCGGGTTCCTCGGGGGAGTGTCCGCTTTTCATCACCGAGATGTAGCAAGGCTGGGCATCCTCGGTGGAGTAGATGGTCACGGAGCGGTCGCCGGCATCCTTGAGCATCATGACTTTGCCGTATTGCTCGGGATAGATGTCATACTTATCGCACGACGTTGCGGCGGCAAGCAGAGCGACTAAGCCCGTGGCGATATATATATTCTTCATATTTTTCAAAAGATTTGATTATTAGAAACCGGGGTTTTGAACCATCTGGGGGTTTTTGTAAACTTCATCAACGTAGATGGGGTAGAGGTACTCGCGATAGTGGAAAGTGTATTGCGAGTTGGCCATCATCGTGCGGTTGAATTCCTGTACGTTCTTGGGGTCTTGAGCCAGAGCGTTGAGTGCGCGGCGCTTGCCGTAGCCAAAGTATTCATCACCGGCAGCCCAGCGGCGAACGTCGAAGTAGCGGTGGCCTTCGTCCCAAAGTTCGATGAAGCGTTCGTTGCGTACCCATTCAACGAGGTCCCAGGTTTTGTGAACGCCGTCGGAGGTGCGGATCTCTTCCATGCCAATCATATTCTTGGTCAGCGGGCCAACGTATGCACGGGCGCGAATCTTGTTGATGAGTGAGAATGCTTCTTCTTCAAGGCTGGCATATTTGGTGGTGTAGCCTGCGGGGGCTGCGGTGCTGCGGGTACCGTCACTTTTACCAAAGCGCTTGGCGTATTCGGCACAGCATTCTGCAAGGTTCAGGTAGAGTTCTGTCAGGCGAACGAATACTTCGGGAGAATCCTTACCGGAAATCACGTTGCCGTCCTTGTCCCAGTGGAAGTAGGGGTCAATGTGTTTCATTGAAAGGAAGCCGGTAGCGGAGTAGTTACGTTCGGAAAGCATACGGCCTTGTTCAAGGCTGCTGCGCATATTGAGGCGTTTGGGAGCGCCGTTGTTGATCAGGGTGAGGTAGTCACCGCCGTTAAAGCCGATCCAAGCATAGAAGCGGGGTTCGCGGTTGAGGCAGATATTGGTAACCTCGGCGCGATCCTGGTCTCCGTTGTCAACGGTGGGCGAGGGAACTTTGTGGAAGCTCTCGTTGCCGATATATAAGTTGGCAGGTCCGTTGGCTCCCGAGGGGAGGCTGCCGTCGGCGTTGAGGAAGTGTTCTACGGTGTAGAGGGTGGGGGCTACACCATTCCAGCCTTCGCGCTTTTCTTCAGAGTTGTTTTTCTGGAAAAGATAGCAGTTGCGGGGCAGGCGTGCATCGCGCCAGCCGTAAACCTGGTCGTTTTGCGTCCAGATTAGCTCGGTGTTGCCTTCGCTCTCGGTGGTGGAGCTGAGCTGACGGAGCTTCCAGATAGCGCGTAAAAATTCGCTCATTTTGAAGATGTCGGAGGTGCCGGTGGGTATGCCGTCAGAGCCGATTTCCTGGCTTTCAGGGTCGTAACCATCCTGGTTGGTGTCGGCAAAGAGAATGCCGCTATCCTGCATCTTGCTTTCGAGTTCGCTCTGGTTGGGTACCCAGTAAAGTTGGAACTGTTCTTCCGGATAAAGGAAGTCTTCTCTTCCTTTCCATTTAGGGTCATAGAGCTTATAGCCGGCTGCGAGGGCTTCGTTGAGAGCCTCTTTGCAAGCTATAAGTGCGTTGAGCCATTTTTCTTGACGGCCTGTAAACTCGGGAGAGTTGGCTTTCGGGTCGCGATATACGAGCTCGTTGCCGTAGTCTTTGCCGGTGATGGGGTTGGTTGAGGTGTAGCTGCCGTTGTTCCAGCCATTGTATGCCGGGGGAAATTTGCCGTTCCAAAGGTCGGAAGCTGCATAGAGGAGCAGGCGGGCTTTGATGGCTTTGCAGATTACTTTGGTGGCGCGACCGAGGTCTTGCGACTCGCGGCGCTGGGGCAGGTCTTTGTATGCTTCGTCGAGTTCGTGGGCTATCCAGTCAACGCAACCGTCAAAGTGCGTGCGGCCGGGATAGTCGCTGAGTCCGGCTTCGCGGTCAATCAGCTCAGTGGTGATAGGTATGGGACCGTAGAGGCGCAGAAGCTGGAAGTGGTAGAATGCGCGGCAGAAACGTGATTCAGCTTTCCATTCGCGATATTCTTCGTTGTTGCCTTGGTTTACGTCGTTTTCTTTACCGGTAGTGTCGAGCTGCTGGTCAAAGAGCAGGGTCTGGCCGATGCCGGCATAGAACGTGTCCCAGAAGTTAGGGTTGTAGCCCGACGGCGCGGTAGTAGTCTGCGTGTTGCGCAGAATGTTGTATGCGGGGTTACCTTCGTTGGCATACCAGGTTTCGGTAATCAGGTATTCGTCGGTCGAGGCGTTGATGGTTGAGCGATAGTCGCGGGGCATATAGTCGCGCTGGAACATCTTGTTATAGCAAGAGTACAGGAAACCTTTGGCGTTATCGTGATTCTTCATACCATCGGGCAGACCGGGTTGTTCCGGCGGCACAACATCCAGGTAGTTGCAGGATGTTACGCCGGTCATCGTGGCCACGGAGGCTGCGAGGACTGCGAATTTGAAGATATTTTTAAGTTTCATGAGTTTCAAGTTTTTTTAGGAATTAGATTTGAATCTGTACGCCCACTGATACCGTTTTCTGCATCGGGTAGGTGTTCCAGGATGCGAGTTCGGGATCCCAGTGTTTGAAGGGGGCGAACGTTACGAGGTTCTGACCGGAAACGTAAACGCGGCCGTAGGGGAAGCGCCAGCCCAGCTCGATGTTGCGCATGCGGAGGAATGAGCCGTTGCGCATCCAGTAGGTGGAGTTCACGTTGTTGTTGCTGACGTCGGTTTGTACGGTACCGAGGCGAGGATATTCGGCGTTGAGCATCTTGTCGATGGTAGCCTGTTCGCCGTTTGCAACTGCGGTATCATATACATCGGGATCGAAGTAGCTGTCGGAAATCCACTGCAGCACGTTGCGTGCGTCGGCGTTTGTGCCGCCTTCCTGGAAGGGGTGCATTCCGCTCATCATGATGGTGCGTTTTGCCGAGCCGGTGAACTGAACGCCGAAGTCAAAGCTCTTCCAGTTAACCGTGGCGCCGAAACCGTACTGGATACGAGGCACGCGGCCATATTCGCTAATCATGGTCTGGTCGTTATTGTCGATAACGCCGTCGCCGTTAAGGTCGCGGTATTTGATGTCGCCGACCTGAGGCTTGGAGCCAATGTTTTGTGTGGGAGAATTCTCGATTTCGGTTTCGCTCTGGAAGAGGCCTTCGGCGATATAACCGAGAGTGCGGGAAGATGATGCGGGAATGTTGGTGCCCATCATCCAGGTGTAGGGATAAACGGGCTCGTCCCAGTCGCTGACGCGGTTTTCAGAGTAGGTGAAAGTGCCGGTAACGCCGATGGTCCAATCGTTGTTTATGCGCTTGTTGTAGGCAACCGAAAGTTCACCACCTTTGTTTTCCATAGTACCCTTTGATGAGTAAGGAGTAGCCTGGTCATAGCCCAGAGATGCGGGCCAAGCTTCGCGCTGCAGGAAGATGTCGTAGCGGTGTTCCCAGAAAAGGTCGGCGTTAACGGTCAGGTCGCCGAAGAGGCTGAACTCGATGCCGACGTCGGTTTTGCGTGACTTTTCCCAACCGATGTTATTAACAGCGTAGTAGGTAACCTGCGGGCCACCCTTTTGCAGGGTTGCGATGCCGTAGTCGCCCGAGCGCCATGTCATGGCTGAAACGTTGTTGCCGGTAATCTTGTCGATGTAGAGGAAGTAAGAACCGCCGGGTGAGAGGAGGTCGTCAGAACCTACGATACCGTGAGATGCGCGGATTTTGAGGTTGGTGAGGACGTTAGATGCGGGAGCAAACCAGGGTTCGTTGCTGATTACCCAGCCGATTGAACCTGCGGGGAAGAAGCCGAAGCGGTGACCCTTGGCGAGACGTTCGGTACCGTTATAACCGGCGTTGAACTCCAGGAGGTAGCGGTGGGCGTAGTCGTAGGTTGCGCGGAAGCTGAAGCCTTGGTTACGGTTGGGCAACACGGCGTTGCGGAACTCCCACTGACGGTAGCTGGCCATCGCGCTGATGTCGTGGAGACCGAATTTGCGGTTCCAGTCAAAGCGGGCTTGCAGCTCAAAGGTTTGGTCGGTAGAGCGGGTGAGGTTTGACTCGTTGAGGTAGCTGTTACCGGTTTGGATTACGTTGGTGCGGTAAGTTGAACCCTCAACGTAGGGGGCAAGCTCGCCGTTGGTTACGTATGCGTTGGTGTTGCCTGCCAATTGATAGTAGTAAGGAGTGATTGAGCGGTCAAAGCTCATTGAACTCCATGATTTCAGGTTCACCCAAGCTTCGAAGCGCAGACCCTTGGTGATGAAGTCAAGACCCTGGTTGATTTTAACCACGGTGTTGAGGGTGGTTTCGTTGGTCTGGGCGTATGAAGTGTTGAGCACCGCATAGGGGTTTTGAAGCACGTGCTCGGAATATTTGCGAGAACCGTAGCGGATGTGGTCGTCGCCTTCCTGAGCGGGCCAGGTGATGGGGAATGAAATAGGTGTAGTAGTCAGCGTGTAGTTGAAGATGGTGCCGGCAGAGGCGTTGGGGCCGCTCTTCTGGCGTATCTGTGCGTTCATGTTCATGCTGATGGTGGTGGAGGAGGTCAGCTTGTAGGAGATGTTGTTCTGGAACGTATAGTTATACAACTGAATGTTGTTGTTCCATGAGTAGAGCTTCTCGGAGTTCAGAAGACCATCTTCGTGCTGAACGTCGATAGACATGTAGTACTTCACCTTGGAACCACCACCGCTGACGTTAACGTTGCCGCGCTGGCGGGTTGCCATGTTGCGGAAGAGTACGTCACCCCAGTCAACGTCGGGGAAGAGGTATGGGTTTACGCCCTGGCGGGTCCAGCGGATATCGTTGGCGGTGTAGCGAGCGTCCATGCCGCGGCTTGTGCGGGCTTTGTTGTAGAGTTCCATGTAGCGTGCGCCGTCAACGAAGTCGGGGAACTTGTCGAGGAAGTTGAACGATGCGTCGAAGCTTACGCCGATTTTGGTCTGCGAGTTGTAGTCGCCGCCCTTGGTCTTAACGATCATAACGCCGTTTGCACCGCGGGAACCGTAGATTGCGGTTGCGGATGCGTCCTTGAGGATAGAGAACGATTCGATGTTCTCGGCAGGGACGTAGTTAAGGTCGTTGGCAGAGATTTCAACGTCGTCCAAAAGGATAAGAGGAGTGGTGCGGCCGCCGAAAGTGCCGATACCGCGAATGTAGAATTCGGCTGCGGAGCCGGGTTCGCCGGAGGTTGTCTGCGCTACGACACCGGCGATTTTACCGGCCAGCGCGTTGGTGAGGTTGGTGGAGGGGAGCTTGAGCTCGTCGCCCTTCACTGAGGTGATTGCGCCGGTCACTGAAACACGTTTTTGGGTACCGGAGCCAACAACTACTACTTCGTCGAGAGTGTTGTCGTCGCCTTTGAGTTCGATTTTGACGTAACCGAGGTCACCCACGGGAACGCGCATTTCTTTGTAGCCAACGTAGGTAACGAGCAGGGTGACATTCTTTTTCATCGGAATGTTAAGGCTGAAGTTACCGTCGATGTCGGTGGCCGTAATTGCGGACTTGTCGCCAACGCATGAAACGGTAGCGCCCGGCAGGGGCTCGCCGTCTGCTGCATCAACAACCGTACCTGTCACAGTACGCTTCGCCGTCGACGATTCGGCTTGCGGAGCGCCTGAAGGATCGGCTGCGGCGTAGGCCGTCAGCGGAGCCATCATGCTCATGGCAACAAGCCCGATAAGGGCGTGGCGCCAAGGTAAGGAACTTTTTCTCATTCTGTGATTGATGATAATGATTGATAATGATTTTCAGGTAATTATAGAAGTGAGGAGAGTGGGAGATTTAAGGTGGTATATATGATTGGTATTATATAAATTTAAGTTAAAAATGCAAGAAACTCGCCAAGTCTCGTCGTGAATTGGCGAAAAATGTCCCACAAATGTACGAAAATTCCCCGTAGAAGCCCTCCGGGGAATTGTTAAACTTTGTTAATAAGCGCTGTGCAGCACTTAAAATCATATAATGCCGATGATTTCGTGGATGTCGCGAATGCCCTCTTTTTGGCAGAATTGCTCAATCTCTTCGACCACCTTGACCGAGGCGGCGGGGTCGAGAAAGTTGGCGGTTCCAACCTCTACGGCGGTGGCTCCCGCCATAAGAAATTCCAGGGCATCGCGGCCGCACATTATGCCGCCCAGACCTATTACCGGGATTTTTACCGTCTTGGCAACTTGCCAGACCATACGAACAGCAACGGGGCGCACTGCCGGACCGCTCAGTCCGCCGGTGATGGTGCTCAGGCAGGGGCGGCGGTGTTCAACGTCAACGGCTATGCCCATCAGGGTGTTGATGAGGCTCACCGAATCAGCCCCTTCGTCTTCAACGGCGCGGGCAATTTCGGTGATGTCGGTGACATTGGGGCTCAGTTTTACTATCATGGTGCGATCCCAGACGCGCCGCAGCGCTGCAGTGACCGAAGCCGCTCCGGAGGGGGTGGTTCCGAAGGCCATGCCGCCCTGCTTGACGTTGGGGCAGCTGATGTTGACCTCAATGGCGTGGATTTTAGGCAGGTTGAGCAGGCGCTCGGCTACTCCAACGTAGTCTTGAACGGTTGAGCCGCTGATGTTCACGATTATTTCCGAGCCGCAGTTTTCAATCTGCGGATATATTTTTTCGGCAAAGTGGTTCACACCTTTGTTTTGCAGCCCCACGGCATTGAGCATTCCCGAGGGAGTCTCGGCCATACGCGGGTAGTCGTTGCCCTCGCGGGCGTGGAGGGTGGTCCCCTTGACAATGAACCCGCCGAGACGGCTCAGGTCAAGAAAGTCGCTGAATTCCTTGCCGTAGCCAAACGTGCCGCTGGCTGTCAGTACCGGGTTTTTCAGCTGCAGTTTTCCTATGTTTACGTTTGTCTTCATCAGTCGAGCCAGGTTAGTTGGTTAATGTTGAACACGGGGCCTTCGGTGCAGACACATACGTTGCCTTTGACGGTTTTCTCCACGCAACACAGACACGCTCCGAGGCCGCACGCCATCATATTTTCGAGGCTCACCTCGCAGTCGGCACCAAGTTTTTGCGCAGCGCGGGCTACTGCCATCATCATCGGCTTGGGACCGCAGCAATACACGCGGTCAACCGGTTGCTGCCAGCGCGGATGTGCGGTGGCTACTCCCCGGGTGCCTGCTGAGCCGTCGTCGGTAGTGATGTGCACGGTGCCGAGCGCCTTGAAGCGGTCGAGCAGCAGCAGGTCTGCCGCGCTGCGGGCTCCCAACAGAAATTCCGGCGCATGGCCGGCGGCTTTGAGCTGCAAACCCAGAGCATACATCGGGGCAACTCCGACTCCTCCTCCGGCCAGGAGCAGGCGGAAGTCTTTGCCTTGAGGCATCGTGAAGCCGCTGCCCAAGGGGAGCATAAGGTTTACGGCAGTTCCGACGGGAGTGCGAAGAAGCGCATCGGTACCGGCTCCGGCGCGGCGCACCAATAGCTCCACAGTGCCTTCGGCGGCATTAGCAGAGCAGATTGAGATGGGGCGACGCAAAAAAGTGGTTTTTGAGCCGTCGATTCTAACCTGGGCGAACTGCCCGGCCGTAACCTCCGGAATCGGTCCGTCGGCCTTGAGGGTCAGCAGTCCGTAATTGTTTCCGAGAGCTGCGTTGCTCTCGACTCTGAAGTCAGCAACTACTTTCATCTTTAAAATTGGCGGGATTTTTCGTCGTAGGAGTCAATATGGCGTTTGCGCTTGTCTTCGGTGATTTCTTCGAAGGTCACGAGTATGGCGCTCTCTTCAACATCGCCAAACTCGGGGTTGATGGCCGTGCCGAAATAGCGCATTGTGGGCGAGAGGTTCATGTAGGCGTTGACCAGCGGGGGGATGTTGATGCCGTGTTCGCGAATCAGGTGATTGAGTCTTACGTAGTCTTCGCGGAAGCTGCCGCTTTCGGGCAGCAGCTTGTTAAGGCGCTCGGTATCGGTGTCAGTGTTCAGCGGAATGATTGGGGTGACGAGCTTGTCGTCATCTCTGAAATGGCGCTTGAAGAAGTGGAGAATCAAGTCGCGGCATTCCCGCTGGTAGTCGGGATACATCGTTACCTTGCCGAAGAGATATTTGATTTCGGGGTGTTTTACGAACAGTGCGCCGATGCCGTCCCAGAGGTTGTCGAGCGCATAAATGGCGCTGCTCGAGCGGGTGGCCTGGGCCTCGATGCGCACGAATGAGCGTCCGAGTTCTATGGTGTAAGGCATATATTCCTCCATGAACTTTTTGGAGAAGCGAAACATATGCCCGGTAGCAATGCGCGGCGAGCCGTCGATTTCGAGCTGCACGTCGCGACCCAATATGTAACGGTAGCCGCCCACAATCTGCTCGGTTTGCGGATTCCAGACCACGAGCTGCTTGAGCGGCGGAGTCATGGTGTCAAATTCGTCAATGTCTACTTCCTTGCCGGTGCCGCCGCCGCCGAGGCGGAAGGCAATTTCGCGCAGACGGCCTATTTCGCGCATCACGTTGGGCGCACTGTGGGCATCGACTACGTAGAGGTCGTTGCCTCCACGGTTGCTGTGGCGCAAAAAGCGTTCGGGGGTGAGTTCTGCTTTAAGTAGCTCTACCGGGACCGGGTCAATTACCGGAGCGTTCATTCAGGTATTATATTATTATAAGGTGTAAATGTATTCTCTGATTCCTTTGGCTTGCTCGGTGGCTTCGTGGCCGCGCATAAGCTGCCCGGCGGGTATGGGGGTGCCGATGCGGATGCCGAAGCTGCTGTTTTTTGCCTCGACCATTTCGCGGGGCAGGCGAATCATTTCGAGGTTGAATTTCATGCCGAGCTTTTCGCGGCGGCGGGCCAGGCGGTAAAAGTCGTCGCTGTTGCGCCCCATAAACCGCAGCGGTACGATGGTGCGGCCGGCTTCGGAACTCTTCTGCACAAACATTTTGTTCCACTTCAGGTCGGCTATTTCAGTGCCGGGCTTGAGCTGGCGCGAACACATTCCTGCCGGAAACATAATTACGGGGCGTCCAAGGTCGGCAAATGCGGCATCGACTTCGCTGACGGCTCCGCGACTTTGGCGGCCGTGTTTGTTGATTGGGATGAAAACGTTGTTGAGCGGCTTGATGACGGTGAGCAGGTCGTTGACCACGAAAGCGGGTTCGCAGCCGTGGCGCTTGGTTACCCAATCAATAAGGCAAACGCCATCGAGCGCCCCAAGGGGGTGGTTGCTCACGTAGGTAACCGGCGTGGATACCTCGGGCAGGTTTTCCTCTCCGCTCTCAACCGAGTAGTCAATATTGAGATAGCCGAGCAGGGCGCGGGCAAACGCGGCACCTTGCAGTCCGGCCGTTTCGCGCAATATGTGGTTGAGCTCGTCTTGACAAACGTATCGCTCCAGGGCGCGTATTGCTGCCGAGGGAATCCACTTGTAATACCCGGGTGCACGAGAGCGCAGCAGCTCGTCAACGTCGATTTTTAATTCCATACAGACTGCAAAGGTACGAAAAATTTCGGATACTTACCGCTTATAGCTCACGAAGCGATAGCGCGGAATTGCCTCAACCCACTCCGAGGCCGATTCAAGCGTGAAATTATGGGTGGGGAAAAACGTGTCGGCATCAGTCGGCGCGGCATCTATTTCGGTCAGCTCAAGGCGGTCGGCCATAGGGAGAAAACGGCGGTAAATCTCGCCGCCGCCAATAATGAATACTTTCGGGGCCTCGCTGCAAGCTTCAAGTGCTGCCTCGGGCGAGGAAAACACTTCGGTGCCCTCGGGGTGGTAGTCGGCGTTGCGCGAAATAACTACGTTGCGCCGCCCCGGCAGCGGCCCCTTGGGAAAGGACTCAAAGGTTTTGCGCCCCATGATGATTGGGTAGCCAAGGGTGAGGGATTTGAATCGCCGCAGGTCTTCTGAAATGTGGAAAAGCAGGTCGCCGTTGCGGCCAATGGCACCGTTGCTGCACACTGCGGCGATGATATTGATTTCAGGTTTCATATCTGCGAAGTTGCGAAAAATTTTTTAAACCTCCAAAAATTCTTAAGTACATGACAAAAATTTGAAGACATTGAACTTTGGTTTGTAAAGAGGTC
>JAMPBN010000017.1 GCA_023666665.1 Prevotella sp.
ACCGAAGAGGAGTGCAGAGAGTATCTTGAAGCTCTGCTTTGGGGAGATGCACCCGCGTGTCCTCATTGTGGAACGGTGGACAAGAACCACTATCGGTTGACCTCGTTCGGTCACCACAAAGGTCAGTACAAGTGCCGTCATTGTAGATGTAAGTTCAATGTCCGCATAGGCACTATGTTTGAGGGAACACACATTCCGCTGAAAAAGTGGTTTTATGCCATCTACCTCTTTATCTCACACAAGAAAGGCATAAGTTCTGCCCAACTTGCTCGTGATATTCGTGTTACTCAAAAGACCGCATGGTTCATGCTTGGCCGTATCCGTGAAAATCTCCGAGACGATGACGCAAAGTTTGATGACGACACACAGGTGGACGAAACCTATGTGGGTGGTAAATGCAAAAGAAGCAGAGGGCGACAAGGTCGGTCTCACATTCAAAAGACTCCTGTATTCGGCATGGTATCTGACGGAAAGGTTTATGCACGTGTTATACCCGATGCAACGAAAGATACCCTTCAGTCAATTATTGATGAACTTGCCAATGTAGGCATACGCATCATATCCGATTGTTGGCGTGGATATAATGATGTACACAAGAAGTTTATCCATGAAAAAGTTGCTCATAGTCTTGGTCAGTACGTCAACGAGCGAGGTTTCCACACCAATACGATAGAGGGATTTTGGAGCATACTCAAACGTGGCATAATAGGCATATACCACCTTGTGACCTCAAAGCATCTGCCTAAGTATTGTAAGGAATTTGTGTATCGCTACAACACAAGGAAACTTACAGATGGCGAGAGGTTCATTGACTGCCTGCGTACACCGAGCCGAAGATTATGTTATGGAGAAATCTGCATGAAGTCTGAATACATCGAGCAACTTTTGGCTCGGCAGGAAGATATGCAATATAGGCGAGAGTGTGAGCGCATGGGGTTGAGATATGTGTAACACTTATTAAGCAAATCAGTATTAGTGCCACGCGGAATGCCGCGTGGTTTTTATGCTATAAAACATATTTTCAAGCAGTTCTGCGATATGCACTTGCAAAAGTCGGAAATTATTGCTTAATTTGCGGATTGTAAAACTAAAAATTCGCTGAAGCAAGAAACAGAAAGACTTAGCAAGACATATTTCAAACATGACTTTTAGACAAGTTATTTGGCTTTCGTAAATCTGGTAAATTTCAAAGCCCCAAATAATAAGTCAAAATGTTGGTTTGTACCCTCCAAGGGCGCAGACTGCTTTTTACTTATTTGGGCAAACGGTTTACCAGAACCTACGAAAGCAAATGAGAAAAAGTTTTGGCTGTCGCTCTTTTTTCATGTGTAGGTGTACGAGAACCGAAATATGGACTACAAATTAGACTACCTCACACGTATGCTAACCAAAATCTCCCACAAGAGATTGGAAAGCTATGTGATACACCGCATCTGGAATGTCCTTGACAATCCCGACATTCACTTCGTGTTTCAGCAATATGTGGTGCGAAAAGCAGGGAAGTATGCTCTTGCTGACCTCTATCTGCCGCAACTTGGTGTTGTCGTTGAGATAAATGAACCTGCCCACTACAAGAACAAAGAAGCAGACAATATCCGCAATGCAGAAATCTCAAAACACGTAGATGTTGAAGTAATAGATTGTTATAATGTGGTAGACGGAAAAGCCGTTGCTTGCTCCCTTGCAGAGCTTAACCAACGCACTGACGCAGTGATAGGCAAATTACGGCATCGGATTAAGAAT
Organism: Prevotella sp.; assembly: GCA_023666665.1. Lineage (GTDB taxonomy): Bacteria > Bacteroidota > Bacteroidia > Bacteroidales > Muribaculaceae > UBA3263. The sequence continues at coordinate 1,744 of JAMPBN010000017.1, forward strand.
ACCGAAATCAAGCCATGGAAAGGGTCAGACACACCCGAAGAAATCCGTCGAAGAGGTGTTCTAAGAGTTGAGGACAACGTATCACTCCAAACGATAGATGATATAGCCACGATATTCGGCACGAAACCAAAACATCGTGGATTTCTGCGCGTGTCGGCTGTATGGGTGCCGAACAAAGAAAACCAAGAACTCGTTTGGTGGCCTAACGAACATCATTCCAAGTGGTGTAATAAGTTATCTCCCGACAAACTCACCATTACCGAATACCCCAAAGCCGAGGCGGAGCGGGGAGGACACATGAAATATCACCTTAATAAATGTGTGAAACGAATAACATTCTTGAAATATACTGATTGGCTCGGCATGAATACCTACCGCTTTGTCGGTGTCTTTCAACTCAACAAAGAGAAATCCCTACAAGAAAACAAGTGTATTTGGGAACGTACATCTGACACCTATAAACTTGACATCTGACCATGAGCAAGGAATACTATAAGAAACGGATTATTGACCTCCGAGCCGCTATTGCCAAAGAGAGGGAAGCAAAGAAAAAAGACAATGCATATTATGCTGCATTGATAAAGAGAACTGCAATACCCACTCACAAGGTTGGTTACCGCAAAGCCAAGATTGACAGAGCCGCATCGCACGACAGGCGCATAGAAAGTCTAAAACGAGATATTGAAAATGTCAAGGCATCTCTTAAAAGAATGAAATAAACTAAACACTTCTGTATATATGGGAATAATAAACAATCTTATAAACACCTTAAAAGACAACTTCACTATGGCTGAATTTAACATCAATGGCCGCATGACGGTCAGCAGTCTGAGAAAGCAGTTCAAGGACGCATTCGGGGCAACACTCCGAGTTTACAAGGGTCCGAAGTTTGCACCCGAAAACGCAACCCTTGCATCTATCCGAAGCGGAGAGAATGTAAAGGGCGGCGAACTGACATGCAGAGGTAATCTGCAAGTTGCCAACTTCGAGGCCAAAATGAAAGACATCTTTGGCATCACTGTAAAAGTGGCTAACCCCGACAACACAAAGCTCGTAAGAGGTGACATGACCATTGCGGCCGCAGGTCGTGAGGTCGTGGAAACCGACAACATGACCGATGAGCAGTTGCAGTGCTACTTTTGGGATGCGTTGCAAGACCAACTCATCGCCAAAGGATACGAAATCGAGAAAAAAGACTTCTCTGCCGAAGTTGCTGACTATAGCAAGAGCACTCGCTACAAGCGTTACGGCGTGACCTTCAACATCTACCGCACAAAGAACCGAAAGAAGTACGTAACGTTCTCTATCATTATGAAGGAGAGATACTTCTTCGGTATCCGATACAACAACGACCCCGCAACGGGACCCGCTCTGGCAGCCGCACTGATGGGGGTTGATCCATCAATAGATGTATGCCAAAGTGATGACCCTAATTGGGGCGCATGTGCGACAGCTTCACCTCGCAATGAACTCAACTTCAAAACCATGAAGTCGGAAGGATTTGGCAAACTGAAAAATCCCTCTGCGAGAGCCGCATTCATGGGTGGCATAACCAATGAGATAGACGCCCTAATCAAGAAGATGGTAAAATCATTCAATGATAAAGGCCTGTAAAGTCTGAAAAATGAGACTGATTTTACTCATTCTGCTCTACATGTGGCGCAACTTCTTCAAGATGTTGTTTTGGGGTCTTGTGTTCCTCATGTTCTACGGACTAAATGAACTAATCAAAGACTTATGAAAATCCCCGGACTTAGTTTCTCCCTCAAAAGAGCAGTCGGTATAACTGCCGTCAAACAGAAAGTAGCCCGAAAGACTGGAATACCCACCACAAGACAAGGGCTTGAAAGAAAAGTCGGCCGAATGGTTCTCGGTGCGCTATTCGGCAAGAAGAAATGACAGATTGTCCTTGAAAGTATGTAATGATAAAAATGCCGTCAACGCGATATTCGTTGACGGCATTCGTGTTCTGCATTAAGATTTGGAAGTCAGAGGAATAATGCGTAACTTTGTGTTTGAAACAGAACCCAAAAGTTCGCACGTAAACTTGCTGATGTTCGCAGCAAAAGCAAGTTCAATCTCTATTTTTGAACCCTTAAAGTCCGTAATATGAATACGCCTTTAATGACATACTTAATGCAGTTGTGCACTTATCACAAGCGCATTTATCGATTTGATATTGCAATTATACATAACTACTTACGGGACAAAACACAAGTTGGTCGCCCAACCACATCGGATATTGAAAACGCCCTATGCCAAATGAGCAATGACAACATACTGGGTTACAACTCAGATTCCGATGAACATTATTGGTATTTGCATAATGTAGCTTAAAATCACACTAACCGCTTCATGTTTTGTAGAACAAATATGAAGCGGTTCATGTTTAGTTCTGGCTAAACTGCTCATTCTACAGAACCGTTGGTGCAAGAAAGTATATAGACGCGTTCACAAATATGCGCAAGAATGATTGCCGGGGGGCGTGAACATTATTTAACACCGAGGCATTATGTTGTTATATAAATTTTAATTAACTTTGCCCTCGTGTTGAACTTCACGCCATTATGCCGGCCAATTTTCGCCGTTAAAGCCAAGACTCTGAAACACCACGCCGCCGACCTGGAGGCTACGCAGACTGCCGTGTTGCGGCAGCTGCTCCGCGACGCCCGCTCTACCGAAATCGGGCGCCGCTACGGCTTTAGCGAAATCAGCGATGCCGCCCACTACTGCTCGCGGGTGCCACTGCGCCCCTACGAGGAGATTCGGCAGGAGGTGATGCGAATGGTCAGGGGCGAAGCCAACGTGTTGTGGCCCGGCAAGTGCCGCCGCTACGCGCAGTCGTCGGGCACGTCGGACGGGCGCAGCAAATACGTGCCGGTTACCGACAGCTGCCTGGCGCGCAACCACTATGCCGGGTCGGCCGACTGCGTGGCGCTCTATCTGAGCCTCTACCCCGAAAGCCAACTGATGGGAGGCCGCTCGTTCATTCTCGGCGGCAGCTTCGCCACCGAGGCCGACCATCCCGCCGACGTTAAAATCGGCGACCTCTCGGCCCACCTTATTGAGAAGATGCCCTCCGGGTCGTCATATCTGCGCATTCCCGCCGACAAGCGCGTGGCCCTGCTCACCGACTGGCACGAAAAACTTCCCGCTCTGGTCGAGGCCTCGCGACGAGCCGACATACGCTCCATCTCGGGGGTGCCGTCGTGGTTTCTCACGGTGCTCCGCGAGGTGCTGAAAGCTACCGGCGCGGAAAGTATCCACGACGTTTGGCCCAACCTCGAGGTGTTTTTTCACGGCGGCATCAGCTTCGACCCCTATCGCGAGCAATACGATGCGATAACCGACACGTCAAAGATGCACTACCTCGAAACGTACAATGCCTCCGAGGGTTTCTTTGCCGTACAAGACCGCCGCGCCCCCGGCGCAATGCTGCTGATTCCAGATGCCGGAGTGTTCTACGAATTTGACCCCATGGACGGCTCGGAGCCGCGCAAGGCCTGGGAGGTTGATGCCGGCAAGGTCTACTCAATAATCATCACGTCGAGCAACGGCCTTTGGCGCTACCCTCTGGGCGACACCGTGCGCATCGAAACCACCAATCCGCTGCGCATCTCCATTGCCGGACGCACCAAACTATATATAAATGCCTTTGGCGAGGAACTGATGGTTCATAACTCCGATGCCGCAGTGGCTGCTACGTGTGCCGCTCTGGGATGCGAGGTCAGCGACTACACCGCCGCCCCGCTCTATACCACTAAGGGACATCATGGCCGCCACCAGTGGCTCATTGAGTTCGACACCCCTCCCGCCTCGGTCAAGGACTTTGCCGCCGAGCTCGACCGCCGTCTCTGCCGCGAAAACTCCGACTATGCCGCAAAGCGCTCCGGGTCAATATTTCTTGACCCCCCGGAAGTGATTGAACTGCCGCGAGGCACTTTCAACCGCTGGCTCGAAAGCACCGGCAAACTCGGCGGCCAGCGCAAGGTGCCGCGCCTGTGTCCCGACCGCCATATCGTCGACTCCATTCTCAGCAATTGACTCCCCCCCCACGGCCATTAATGAACTTTAATGACCCCTTAGGCATTTATATATTACGAAACCCAAAATTCAATTAATATTTCAACTATTATGAAAAAATTTATCCTCGCTGCTATTGCAACATTCGCATTAACCGGCGTGGCTAATGCCGAAAATCGCGAACTCGCACCCCTCGCACCCTGCGATAACTGGTCTATCACCTTAAAGGGCGGAATAGCTACCCCTCTGAACCGCATGGAGGGCTCATTTAAAGACAACATCCGCGGCGTTGCCGGTCTGGAAGTACGCAAACAGATTGCCCCGGCATTCGGAATCGGCGTTGAGGGCGACTTTGGCTTCAACACCTCGACCTGGAATATGCGTCCGTCGATGCACAACGTTCTCGACGATATGTATATCGGAGTTTTCGGAGCCGTTAACCTTAACAACCTCTTTGCCGGATATGCCGGACAGCCCCGCGTGTTTGAAGTCGAGGTAGTCGGCGGTGCCGGATGGATTCACGGCTTCGTGCCCAAGGCTCAGGGTTATGACTACGACGACCTCGGCGTGAAAACCGGCCTTAACCTCAACTTTAACCTTGGCGAAGCCAAGGCCTGGACGGTTTCACTGAAGCCCGCAATTCTTTGGGATGCCTCACGCAAGGATTTCAAAGCATTCTCAGGCCGCACCGCAGCGCTTGAACTTATGGCCGGCGTTACCTACCACTTCGGTAACTCTAACGGTACCCACAGCTTCGCTTTCGCAGCTCCCTGTGATTACTCCGAATACAACGACCAAATCAATGCCCTCCGCGCCATGGTAGTTGCCCAGGAAGCCGGTATTGCCGACCTCACCACCGCCAACGCCAACCTCAAGGCTCAGCTCGACGAATGTCTGAACCGACCCGCCACCGTGGTTACCAACACCGTGGTAGAGACCAACAATAATCTTCAGAGCGTACGCTACATATTCTACAAGATTGGCTCATCGAAGATTACCGCCGACCAGCAGCCCAACGTGGAGATGATTGCCAACTACATGAAGAAGAACCCCAAGTCTACCGTAGTAATCAAAGGTTATGCTTCAAAAGACGGTAACCTCAGCTTCAACGAACGCCTCGCAGCCGCACGCGCCCAAAGCGTCAAGTCAATGCTGACCAACAAGTATGGCATCAAGGCCGACCGCATCAAGGCCGAAGGCCAGGGCATTGGCGAAATGTTTAAGGAAGAAAGCTGGAACCGCGTAGCCATCTGTATCCTCGACGACAACAACTAACCCCATAACCTAACCAACAAAAAAAATCCCGCCACGGCGGGATTTTTTTGTTGCTATGTTCAATCTTCTTATTCGGGTCGACGAGGCGAGCGGGGACCGCGGTCGCCGCGGTCATTGCGGTCGCCACGGTCGCGGCGCGGGCCGCGATTGTCGCCTTCGGGGCGGGGACGGCGGGGTTCGCGGGGGCGCTCAACCCAGCCTTCGGGCTTGGGAAGCAGAGCGCGCATGCTCAGGCGATACTTGCCGGTCTTCTTGTCTACTTCAATGAGTTTTACGGTAACTTCGTCGCCCTCTTTGAGGCCGCTGGCTTCCATGTCGGGAAGACGATCCCAAGAGATTTCGCTGATGTGGAGCAGGCCGTCTTTGCCGGGCATAAATTGCACGAATGCGCCGAAGTCCTGAATGGTCATCACCTTGCCGGTGTAAACTTCGCCCTCTTCGGGTTGAGCCACGATGGCTTTAATCATAGCCCAAGCCTTGTCAATGGCTTCGCGGTTGGGGGCGGCAACTTCGATGTAGCCTTCGTTGTCGATTTCGTCGATCGACACTGTTGCGCCGCTCTCTTCCTGGATGCCTTGGATTACTTTTCCGCCCGGGCCGATTACTGCGCCGATGAGTTCCTTGGGTATGGTCATCGTTTCGATGCGGGGAACGTTGGGCTTGTAGTCCTCGCGGGGTGCGGGAATGGTTTCGTTGATGATATTGAGAATGTGGAGTCGACCGTCGCGGGCTTGCATAAGAGCCTTTTCGAGGATTTCGTAGCTTAGGCCGTCACACTTGATGTCCATCTGCGTTGCGGTGATACCGTTGGTGGTGCCGGTAACCTTAAAGTCCATATCGCCGAGGTGGTCTTCGTCGCCGAGAATGTCGGAGAGTACTGCCCACTTTTGGCCGTCGGAAATCAGGCCCATGGCGATGCCTGCTACCGGGCGGGTCATCTTCACGCCGGCGTCGAGCAGTGCCAGAGTGCCGGCACATACCGTTGCCATTGAGCTGGAGCCGTTGCTCTCGAGGATGTCGCTGACCACGCGGGTTACGTAGGGGAAGTCCTTGGGGAGCATCGACTTCAAGGCGCGATGGGCGAGGTTGCCGTGGCCCACTTCGCGACGGCTCACGCCGCGGGGTGCGCGGGCTTCGCCGGTTGAGAAGGGCGGGAAGTTGTAGTGGAGCAGGAAGCGTTCGTGGCTTTGGTCAAGCACTTCGTCAACGATTTTTTCGTCAAGCTTGGTGCCGAGGGTCACGGTTGCAAGGCTCTGAGTTTCGCCGCGGGTAAACACTGCGGAGCCGTGAGGGCCGGGCAGGTAGTCAACTTCACACCATATGGGGCGTATTTCGGTAGTTTTGCGGCCGTCGAGGCGGATACCCTCATCGAGTACGCAGCGGCGCATGGCTTCTTTTTCCACGTCGTGGTAGTAGCGCTTCACCAGCGGAGCTTTCTCCTCTTGCTCCTCTTCGGGCAGCGAGGCAATATATTCGTCGCAGATTGCGGCGAAGCTGTCGGCGCGCCAGTGCTTGTCGGCACAACCCTGCTTGGCTATGGCATATGCTTTGTCGTAGCATTTTTCGCGTACGTCTTTGCGCAGCTCTTCGTCGTTGACTTCGTGGCAGTATTCGCGTTTTTCTACGCCTACCTCCTTAGCCAGCTCCATCTGAGCTACACACTGTACCTTGATGGCTTCGTGGGCGGCCTTGAGGGCATTGAGGAGCACTTGCTCACTGACTTCGCTCATTTCGCCTTCTACCATCATAATATTGTCGTAGGTGGCGCCGACCATCAGCTCGAGGTCTGCACCCTTGAGCTGCTCAAAGGTGGGGTTGATTACGAACTCACCGTTGATGCGCGCAACGCGCACCTCGGAAATCGGGCCTTGGAAGGGAATATCGCTGACCGTAAGGGCGGCAGATGCTGCCAGGCCGGCGAGAGCATCGGGAGCGTCAACGCCGTCGGCGCTATACATCGTTACCTGTACGATAGTGTCGGCGTGATAATTGTCGGGAAACAGCGGGCGCAACACGCGGTCAATCAGGCGCGCCGTAAGGATTTCATAATCCGAAGCACGGCCTTCGCGCTTGAGGAAACCGCCGGGGAAGCGGCCATTTGCAGAAAATTTTTCTTTGTACTCTACGGTCAGGGGCATAAAGTCAACGCCCTCGCCGGCCTCTTTCGCAGAGACCACCGTAGCGAGAATCATGGTGTTACCCATGCGCAGCTCTACAGCTCCATCTGCCTGCTTTGCGAGCTTGCCGGTTTCGAGAGTAATCTCGCGGCCGTCGGGAAGGGCAATGGTTTTTTTGATTGGTTTCATTTGCTTTTTGTAAGGTTATAACACTTCAAAATATCGCGCAAAGTTACGAAAACTTTTTGAATTTCTAAAAATTTCGTAACTTTGCGCGATAAAAAGCAAAATCTTTTTTAACCAAAACAATTTTCACTATAACTCATGAGTAAAGAAAAGAAATTCATGACGTGTGATGGCAACACCGCCGCAGCTCATATCGCGTATATGTTCTCGGAAGTGGCTGCAATTTACCCCATCACACCCTCTTCGACCATGGCGGAGCTCGTTGACGAATGGGCTGCCAACGGCCGCAAGAACATCTTCGGTGAAACAGTGCTCGTTCAGGAGATGCAGAGCGAAGGCGGTGCCGCAGGTGCCGTACACGGCTCGCTGATGAACGGCGTACTCACCAACACATTTACGGCATCGCAGGGCTTGCTGCTGATGATTCCCAACATGTATAAGATTGCCGGCGAGCAGCTTCCCAGCGTCTTCCACGTGTCGGCCCGCACCATTGCCAGCCACGCGCTGAGCATCTTTGGCGACCACCAGGACGTTATGTCGGTGCGCCAGACCGGCTTCGCAATGCTTGCCGAGGGTTCGGTGCAGGAAGTTATGGATCTGAGCGGCGTTGCTCACCTCGCTGCCATCAAGAGCTCCATTCCTTTCGTTAACTTCTTTGACGGCTTCCGCACAAGCCACGAAATTCAGAAAATCGAGGTTATCGACCAGGAGGAGATTGCTCCGCTGCTCGACCGCGAGGCTCTTGCCAAGTTCCGCAGCCGCGGCCTCAGCCCCGAGCATCCTCAGGCTCGCGGCCTTGCCGAAAACTCCGACGTATTCTTCCAGCACCGCGAGGCTTGCAACTCAACATATGCCGCAGTGCCCGAAATCGTTGAGGAGTACATGAATAAAATCTCAGAGCTCACCGGCCGCAAGTATGGCCTGTTCAACTACTACGGCGCTCCCGATGCCGACCGCGTAATCGTGGCCATGGGTTCGGTTTGCCAAGCTGCTGAAGAGGCCGTTGACCACCTGATTGCTCAGGGTCAGAAAGTCGGCATCATTGAGGTTCACCTCTATCGCCCCTTCTCGGCCAAGCATTTCCTCTCCGTGCTGCCCAAGAGCGCAAAGCGCGTGGCAGTGCTCGACCGCACCAAAGAGCCCGGAGCAAACGGCGAACCCCTGCTCCTCGACGTTAAGGAGGTACTCTACGGCAAGAAAGATGCCCCCGAAGTTGTTGGCGGTCGCTACGCCCTCGCTTCGAAGGACACCACTCCCGCAATGATTATCGCAGTGTTTGAAAACCTCGCGCTCCCCGAGCCCAAGGATAAATTCACCGTTGGTATCGTTGACGACGTAACCTTTACCTCGCTGCCTCCCAAAGAGGAAATCGCTCTGGGCCACAAGAGCACCTACGAGGCTAAGTTCTACGGCCTGGGCGCTGACGGCACGGTTGGCGCAAACAAGAACTCCGTGAAGATTATCGGTGAGAACACCAATAAGTATTGTCAGGCATACTTCGCCTACGACTCCAAGAAGTCGGGCGGCTTCACCTGCTCACACCTGCGCTTCGGCGACGCTCCCATCCGCTCAACCTACCTGGTTACGACGCCTAACTTCGTGGCTTGCCACGTTCAGGCCTACCTCCACCTCTACGACGTAACCAAGGGTCTTCGCGACGGCGGCACATTCCTGCTCAACACCATCTGGGAGGGCGACGAACTCGCTGCCAACCTCCCCAACAAGGTTAAGCGCTATTTTGCCAAGCACAACATCACCGTATATTACATCAACGCTACCCAGATAGCCCGCGAAATCGGACTGGGCAACCGCACGAACACCATTCTGCAAAGCGCCTTCTTCCGCATTACCGGCGTAATTCCCGTAGACCTCGCCATCGAGCAGATGAAGAAGTTCATCGTGAAGTCTTACGGCAAGAAGGGTCAGGACGTTGTTGACAAGAACTATGCGGCAGTAGACCGCGGCGGCGAATACAAGCAGTTGACCGTAGACCCCGCATGGGCATCGCTCCCCGACGACGTTAAGGCAGAAAACAACGACCCGGAATTCATTAACCGCGTGGTTCGCCCCATCAATGCTCAAGACGGCGACTCTCTGACCGTTAAAGACTTCATTGACCGCGCCGACGGCGTTTGGGAACAGGGCACTGCCAAATATGAAAAACGCGGTGTTGCCGCCTACGTGCCTCACTGGGATCCTGCAAACTGTATCCAGTGCAACAAGTGTGCTTTCGTATGCCCCCACGCTGCAATCCGTCCGTTCGTACTCACCGAAGCCGAAGCCGCTGCCGCACCGTTTGGCGCAGACCGCACCATCCCCGCAATCGGCACCGCCTTCAAGGGCATGAGCTTCATTCAGAGCGTCGACGTGCTCGACTGTCTGGGCTGCGGCAACTGCGTTGACGTTTGTCCCGGCAAGAAGGGCGTGAAGGCTCTCGAGTTCAAACCCCTGGAAGAGGAGATGTTTGAGCAGACCGAATGGGACTACTGCGTAAACAAGGTCGCCAGCAAGCAAAACCTTGTTGACATTCAGCTCAATGTTAAGAACTCGCAGTTTGCAACACCCTACTTCGAATTCTCAGGCGCATGTTCAGGCTGCGGCGAAACCCCTTACGTTAAGCTCATCAGCCAGCTCTACGGCACCCGCGAGATGGTAGCCAACGCTACCGGTTGCTCGTCAATCTACTCCGGCTCCGTGCCCTCAACCCCCTACACCTTCAACGAAAAGGGTCAGGGTCCCGCTTGGGGCAACTCGCTCTTCGAAGACTTCGCAGAGTTCGGCCTAGGCATGAACATTGCCAACAAGAAGATGCGCGAACGCGTCACTGCCCTTGTCAACAAGGGTCTGAGCTGCGACTGCTGCTCCGACGAGCTGAAAGCCCTCTTCGCCGAATGGCTCGAAGTTAAGGAAGACGGCGACAAGAGCCGCGAAGTTGCCGACAAGATTATCCCGCTGATTGAGAAGTGCTCTTGCGACATCTGCCGCGAGCTCACCGAGCTGAAAGGCTACCTCGTAAAACGCGCCCACTGGATTATTGCCGGCGACGGTGCCGCCTACGACATCGGCTTCGGCGGTCTTGACCACGTGCTGGCCAGCGGCGAAAACGTCAACGTCATCGTTGTAGACACCGAGGTTTACTCCAACACCGGCGGTCAGGCCTCAAAAGCTACCCCGGTAGGCGCAATTGCCAAGTTTGCCGCTGCCGGCAAGCGCATCCGCAAGAAAGACCTCGGCCTCATCGCCTCGACCTACGGCTACGTATATTGCGCACAGATTGCCATGGGCGCCGACAATGCTCAGACCCTCAAAGCTATCCGCGAGGCTGAAGCTTACGACGGCCCCTCAATCATCATTGCATACGCTCCCTGTATCAACCACGGCCTGAAAGCCGGCATGGGCAAGAGCCAAAAGGAAGAGCAGCTCGCAGTAGAATGCGGCTACTGGCACCTGTGGCGCTACAATCCCGCGCTCGAAGCCGAAGGCAAGAATCCCTTCACGCTCGACAGCAAGGAGCCGCAGTGGGATAAGTTTGACGACTTCCTCAAGGGCGAGGTTCGCTTCGCATCGGTGCTGAAATCAATGCCCGACCAGGCTGCCGAACTCTTCGCCGCCGCAAAGGCCAACGCCCAGTGGCGCTACAACAACTACCGCCGTCTGGCCCGCCAGCAGTGGGGTGTAGATCCCGAAGCCGGCAAGATGGAAGAATAATCCTCCCGCTTCACGCGAACAAAAAAAGGTGCCCCCCTCGGAGGCACCTTTTTTATTATGGAGAGCGCGGCGGTCTGAAGGCCACCGCCTCCTGTTATTGCCACTTCACTCCGCGAAGCTGAGCAGGCGGTTGCGGTAGTAAGCGTACTGCTCGCGGCGAGCGGCGATTTCTGCCGGGATGCTGACCATCAGGTCGTTATACGCCGCCTCCAGCCGGTCAAGAATAGAAGCAATTCTTTCTTGTTCCTCAAGATTAGGAACAGGTATAATTACTTTTTTAAGTATCTCAACAGAGAGCCCCGGTTGTGCACCCGCTGTTTTATATTGATTCAAATCAGCGTGAGTCAATACGTGATACATATATCTCGGATTGTTTTCACCAACCGAAACCACCACGGCGTGATCTGTAGCATAAAAATCACCACCCACATAACAGACATTACCGCATAGAGCGCCCTGTCTGCCAATAAGAATCTTTGGGCCGCAATTATTTTTAGTAGCAACATAGCCCCTCAGACCGTTAGCTCCGTAGCAAGGATATTGATTTTCGCCTTGGTCAGAATTGATATTGGAAGATGAAATTGCCTTGCCTGCTTTCATTTCAAATACCTCCTCGAGCGGCAGCCATTGGGCACGGTTGGTGCGTCCGAAGTCGAGCAGGCGGTTGCGGTAGTAAGCGTATTGTTCGCGGCGGGCGGCGAGCTCGTCTTGCAGCTCATTTTGCAGCTCGGTGGTCAGCGCAGAAAACCGGTCAAGAATCTCCACAATCTGCTCTTGCAACTCCACCGGCGGTATGGGGATAAGCATTGTTTCTATCGGCTCTCTTGATAGCCTGGGAATACTTGCTTTTCTTACCCACGATTTGATAAGAACTTGATTGTTTTTGAGCCAGTGGTAAACGAATTTGCTCGTTACAGATTTTCCGCAAACAATTGGGAAGCAATCATCTGCGGCCCAGAATGCTTTTTGAGAGAAGCCGATTTCGCCGGCGGCTCCGGCTCCAATTATAAAAGTTGTGTTGCCGTCGAAGTTGTGCTTATTATGATAACCTAACGGCGTTAAGCTGTTTTGATAGACAGGGATTTCTCCACTTTCCTGCAGGTCGTTTCTTACCACTCTAACGCCTCTGCGTATTTCGGCGACCTCCCCAAGGGTTTTCCATTGGAGGGGGTAGGTGTGGCCGCGAAAGGTTGTGG
>JAMPBN010000018.1 GCA_023666665.1 Prevotella sp.
GAGTAGGTAACCGCCCCCTCCACCAAGAGCCGAGCTCCCAAGCCCGGCTCTTTTTCTGTTGTTCACAGCGTTATTTGCTGCTTCTTCATTGCCCGCATTTTAACCGCCTTTCAGATGCATTCTTTGACCTGCTGGCAAATGAAGTGGTAAATTTCGCTCAGACTCACAACATTGACCTATCGCCAACCTGTTCTTTTACAGGTGGAATTTTGTGGCGCGGAATTGGGTGGAGGTGAGGCCGAAGCGGCGGCGGAAAGGCTGGTAGAAGCCTACTGGGTCGGTGTAGCCTGCAATGCGGGCTATCTGTCCAATGGGCAGCGAGGTGTCGAGCAGCAGCTGGCGCGCTGCAAGCATTCGTCGCTCAAAGAGATAGCCATAGACCGTGAGACCGAATTCGTATCGGAAACCGGTTTTGAGATAGTTTTCGTTGGTGCCTACCTCAAGGGCGAGCTTTCGCAATGACAGTGGCCTTTGAATGTTTGCGTCAATGATTTCGCGTGCAAGGAGGATTTTGCCGCGCAGGAGGTGGGAGTAGGGTATCTTGTTTAGGTCTTAGGCCGATAATTAACCGGGAAAAGAGCGCAGAGGTAGGAAATGAGGTTGTCGGTGACGAATTCGCCGGTGGAGTTTCCGAGTATGTGCGGCCCGAAAATCGCGCTGAGGCAGTTTTGCTGTAGCGGGGAGGATGGATCGAAGAGCCAAAGACTAATTGCAACGCTCCGCTCAGCGTGCGCGCAAATTTGCTGCGCCGGGTCACTTTGACTCCCGATGTCGGTGTTGAATGGCGTATCACCGACCGATGGGCCGTTAAGGTCGACGCCTCATATACCTCCAGGAGTTGGTCTGACAAGAATCGACGCTACGCCCTTTGGGAGGTCGCTCCGGAGGTGCGTTACTATCTCTGAGAGAAACGAAACTGGTATGTCGGAGCAATGTATAAGGTGGGTGTAGGCTTCCACCTCCACCGGCAAGACGCAATATGCCAATATGCAGTACTCCACTACCGGTAACGGCGACTTCTCACATATCGGAGGCAAAGCCGCAGGCATCTTCTTCCAGTCAATGGACCCGGTGACGTTCTAGGCTTACTATCCTTTCAGCGGCACTGAAGGTACCGCTGCCGGAGTGATAGACGCGAGAACCGCCGACCAAACCAAGCAGACCGAGTTCGACTTTCTCTTTGCCGACAAGGGCACGGCAAGTCGCACCGCCCCGGAACTCGAGTTCGCGTTTAAGCACAAGATGTCGCGACTTGTTCTCAACTTCCAAACCGACGCGGAGAGCGGCTTCACGGCCTCTGACGTGACCACCGGCACATTTGCCATAAGCGGCATAAGACACAGCGGCTCTTTCAACCCCGCTACCGGAGAGACCACAACGACTAACACTATCACCAACGACCGGGAAATCTCAGCAACGGCAACCTCTACATCAAACGTGCGCACCTACTCGATGATTTTCTTTCCGCAGTCGGGAGCCAAGCTGACGCTGACCGCCACGGTAGCCGACCAAGAGTATGCCTGCGAAATCTCACCCGCGCTCGCCGCCGGAACCTCCTATACCTACACCATCACGATAAAGAAAACCGGCCTTGAAGTCTCCAATGCCACTATTACCAACTGGACAACAGGCGAATCCGCCAACGGCACGGCATCTGCCCCGTAATGAGCAAGTAACAACACTCTCCCCGCCGAAGTCAACGAAATCATCTACACCGGCTCGAAAGTCCTCATCGTCTCCCTCCTCCCCCTCTACAATGGCGTTCTTGTTTGGTTTTTTGTGGGGTGGGGGGCAATAAAGGAGCGTGGGTGTGCGTTTAATGAGTGTATGATACGCAAAATATCTTTCGCAACATTGCTTTTGGCGGCTGTGGCTCTCCCCTCGGCTGCCAAGGATGCATCTGCCGCTGCCGATTATAATCCGCTGCAAACCGGCGTGAACTCTTTGGATATAGTACCCGATGCCCGAGGGGCATCAATGGGCGACCTGGGTGTGGCTTCAGACCCGGATGCCAATTCCCAGTTCTGGAACGTGTCGAAGTATGCCTTTGCATATTCTTCGGCAGGCGTTTCGCTTAGCTATACTCCGTGGCTGCGCAAGTTGGTCAACGATATATTCCTGGCCAACGTGGCCGGTTATTGGAAAATCGGGTCGGGCGACAATCAGGCCGTGTCGGCTTCGCTGCGCTATTTTTCGCTCGGCGAGGTTACATCGGGCGGCACCGGGGGAAGCGCCGTTATGACGCTGAATCCCTACGAAATGGCCGTTGACCTGGGTTATTCGCGCAAGCTGTCGGAGAAGTTTTCAATGGGCGTGGCTTTCCGCTATATATATTCCGACCTGGGATTCCCTGAGAGTGAATCCGAGCAACAGACGGTAGGCGCGAGCGCTTTTGCCGCCGACATTGGCGGTTATTATTGCACGTATCCGATGGTGGGACGCAATGAGTGCCAGTGGACATTTGGTTTCAACCTGAGCAACATCGGTTCAAAAGTGAACTATGACCACGGCGCTAACCCGGCGTTCTTGCCTGCGCAGCTGCGCTTGGGCACGTCGTTTACTTTCCCGCTTGCCGACTATCATTTGCTTGCCTTTAACCTGGATTTGAGCAAGATAATGGTGCCGACAATGCCTCGCGAAAACGATTTTGATATGGCATCGGCCGAAGGCCAGAAAGAGTATTGGGATTCTTATACCAAGTGGCAGCAGATGTCGTCAATCTCCGGTATTTTCAAGAGTTTCCACGATGGTTCGGCCAAGGAGGAACTTCAGGAGATTCGCTGGAGCCTGGGCGCGGAATATAGCTACAACGACCAGTTTTTCGTTCGCGCCGGTTATTTCTACGAACATCCCAACAAGGGCAACCGCCAGTACCTCGGTTTTGGCGCAGGTTTTGCGCTCAAGGTTGTTCGTCTCGACGCCGCATATATGGTAGCAACTGCAGCCTCCTCACCCCTCGACCAAACGTTAAGATTTTCGCTAACTTTCGACATGGACGGCATAAAGGATCTGTTCAAAAGGAGATAGTGGCAAAGTGGCAAAGTGGCAAAGTGGCAAAGTGGCAAAGTGTATGATTTTAACGTTTAGAGAATGACCGAGGAAATTTTTTATTTTGAGAAACTGAATGTTTGGCAAAAAAGGTCGTGAGTTGGTAAGGGCGATTTATTCGGTTACTGAACTCTTTCCGAGCAAAGAGAAATTTGGTCTTACAGATCAAATCAGACGAGCCGCTATTAGTGTCCCATCAAATATCGCAGAATCATCCGGGCGTATTGGCTCAAAAGACAGACTTCGCTTTTTGAATTTTGCATATGGTTCACTGATGGAAATTCGATGTCAACTGTTTTTAGCAGAAGATTTAGGGTATTTATCTGCCGAACATAATATTAAGATTTCAAATATAATAGTTGAAACTTCAAGAATGATAAGCGCAATGCGCCAAAAATTACAAAATGAACAATAACTCTGTCACTCCGCCACTCCGCCACTCCGCCACTTTCCCTCGCATCGGCAACGGCTTTGACGTTCACAGGTTTGCCGAAGGGCGCAAGCTGATTCTTTGCGGGGTAGATATCCCTGCGGAGCAGGGTTTGTTGGGACATTCCGATGCTGACGTTGCGCTGCATGCGCTGGCCGATGCGCTGCTGGGAGCTGCGGCCTTGCGCGACATCGGTTACCATTTCCCCGACACTGACCCTCGCTATAAGGGCGCGGATTCGCGGGCGCTGCTGCGCAGGGTTGTTGAACTGCTAAAAGAGAAAAATTACTCAGTCGGCAACGTCGACGTCACGATTATTGCCCAGGCTCCGAAACTGTCGCCATATATCGAAGAAATGCGGCGCAACGTGGCCGAAGACCTCGGCGTAGAGCTTGATTGCGTGAGCGTTAAGGCCACGACGACCGAAAAACTTGGCTTCACCGGACGCGGCGAAGGAATAGCGGCTCAGGCCTCGGCGCTGATTTTTTCGTAAAAATATTTTGCGGGATAAAATTTTTTGCCTAACTTTGCGTTATGAAACGTTTATACCGCATAGTTATGGCTCTGATTATTGCCTGTGCCTCAACAGTGCCGGCATTCGTTGCCGTGGCTGATGACGCGATTGAAACCGTGGCCGACGAGAGCCGCGCCGTCGGCGTTGAAGGCGGTATTCAACTCTATGCAACGGAGCGCACCGGCTTTGAAATATATTCGATTACTGGTCAGCGCGTAAACAGTTCTACGGTAGAAAATTCATCGGTTAAAGTTGACTTGCCCAAAGGCTGCTACATTGTGCGTTGCGCCAAGTGGAGCAAGAAAGTAATCGTTAAGTAATTCACACTTCTCAGATACGTATGATTCTTGAAGTTGACAAGGTGAGCAAGCAGTTCACCTCTCATTTGGCGCTTGACAATGTCAGCCTGTCGGTGCCTCGCGGCAGCGTTTACGGCCTGCTGGGTCCCAACGGTGCCGGCAAAACTACCTTGATTAGAATTATCAACCACATCACGGCCCCGGACTCGGGATGCGTGATGTTCGACGGCCATCAGCTCACTGAAAATGACCTCGTGAACATCGGCTACTTGCCTGAAGAACGCGGCCTGTATAAAAAAATGAAAGTCGGCGAGCAAGCAATGTTTTTTGCTCAGCTCAAGGGCCTTAGTCGCCGCGATGCCGAAGCTCGCCTCAAAGGCTGGTTTGACCGCTTCGGCATTCTCGACTGGTGGGGCAAAAAGGTCACCGAGCTCTCCAAGGGTATGGCTCAGAAAGTGCAATTCATCGTCACGGTGCTTCACGAACCCAAGCTGCTGATTTTCGACGAACCGTTCAGCGGCTTCGACCCGCTTAACGCCCAGCTGCTCAAAGATGAGATTCTGAGGCTGCGCGATGCCGGGGCAACGGTGATTTTCTCGACCCACAATATGAGTTCGGTCGAGGAGATTTGCGACTCGTTCACGCTTATCAATAAATCGAAAAACATTCTTTCAGGCTCGGTTTCCGATGTTAAGCGCCGCTTTGCCGAGGGAAGATATGACTTCATGGTGCAGGGCGATGCCACTGCGGTGATTCCCCGGTTGATGCCGATGGTTGAAAGCTCCGACACCACATTGCTTGAAAATGACCGCACGCTGCTGAGCGTCAAGCTGCTTCCCGACGTAGCTCTCCGCGATGCAATCACTGCGGTAAATGATTCGGCAACGCTGGTAGGCGTAAGCGAGAAGCTCCCCAATATGAACGACATATTCATCTCTGCGGTACACGCCGCTAACCAAACCACCGACTCCGAAAATGAATAATACCGGCCTTATAATAAAGCGCGAATATCTTGAGCGCGTAAATAAAAAGAGTTTTATAGTAACCACCCTGCTGGTTCCGGTGGTTATGTTGGCATTGATGGTATTGCCCACGGTGCTGATGTTTTTGATGCCGTCGTCGACCAAGAATGTTGCCGTCATTGATGACTCGGGCATTATTCTTCCGCAGCTCAAGAGTAACGACAACGTTACCTTTTTTGCGGCCAACGCCCCTCAGGAACAGATGCTCTCGACCGACAGTATTTACGGCGTTCTGATTATTGACCGCAATATCCTTGCCAACAACAACGGCGTTCGCCTCTTAACCCCGAATGCCGCCAGCACTCCGGTCTCTATGAGCATCACCGAGCAGATGGAGAAAATCATTGAAACCGAAAAACTCAAGAATTATAATATTGAGAATCTTGATGAAATTCTCAAAGATGTGAAGACCAGTATCACTCTGCAGAGTATCCGCGTGAACGATGCCGACGACCAGGGTGAAGCCCAAAGCGCCGAACTCAACTCAGTGGCCGGCATTGCGCTTAACTTTGTGCTTTATATGTTCCTGCTGATGTATGGTGCGCTGGTAATGAACTCTATTGTTGAAGAGAAAGGCAACCGAGTGCTCGAGTTGGTGGTCAGCTCCGTGAAGCCGATGCAGCTGATGATGGGCAAGATTATCGGCGTTGGCCTTGTGGCATTTACGCAGATTGCCATATGGGCCGTCATCATTGTCGGGGCCTGCTCGCTGCTGCTTCCCGCAATTGTGCCCGCCGACGTTATGGCCGAGGCTGCTGCCGTGAATGCCGGAACGGTTGACGTTGCTTCGGCGAATATCGACGTTGACCTTGCCCACGTACTCAGCACGTTCAGCAACGTGCCGTATCTGTTGGGCATTCTTGGACTACTGATATTGTTCCTGATTTGCGGCTATATGCTCTATGCTGCAATTTTTGCCGCCATAGGAGCCGCTACAGATGACTTACAGGATTCTTCTCAGCTTCAGTTGGTTGGCACTATGCCGATTATGGTCGGCTTGTTTGCCTCAATGGTAGCGGTTACCGACCCTGACGGAATCTTTGCCGTTGTGATGTCGCTGATTCCCTTTACCTCCCCCATGGTGATGATGGCGCGCGTCCCCTTTGGCATCCCCGGCTGGCAGATAGCTCTGAGCCTGGTGCTTCTTGTGCTGACGGTGTTTGCAATGATATGGCTTGCCGGCAAAATCTATCGCGTCGGTATATTCATGTATGGCAAGAAACCCTCCTTCCGCGACCTTGCCCGCTGGGTAACTTATAAATAACCGCACAACTGAAAATCTATTTACTTAATTTAATCATTATGAAGAAATTATTTATAGCAACGTTGATATTGACTGTAAGCTCTCTGATAGCTTCGGCAGAAGATGCGTTTTCTGTAATTGTACTGGAAGACGGTTCGGTTATCAATGCCGAATATGTTGAAGTAGGACCGAAGACCATTTTCTATCAAGAATCAGAATCTCAGCCTCTCAATAAAATTGACATTTCAAAAGTACTCATAGTAAAATATGCAAACGGCGAGAAGTGGGTTCCGGGTCAAGCCACCCTTGCCACGCCCGCTGCCGAACTGGATCCGGAGCAGGTAGTACATCCGGTAGTAAACTACAGCAACGCTCTCGCCAATACCAGTCAGAAGAAAATGGTATCGACTGAAAATGTTACCTATCTCGGCAAGGAGTCAACAAAAGAGGCAAACACTCTTGCTCTACTCTTCGGGCCGACTGACGACTCGGTGATTGCTGACGAGCATCTGCAGCTGATAGTCCGTCGTTTACCGGAATCTACCAGTGGTAATGCAATGTTGCGCAGCGTTCTCAATCCTTTCGCATCGCCTACCCTTCAAGTGGAGATTACCAACCGCTCTGACAAGACCGTCTATGTTGACCTTGCTAACACCTTCATTGTAATCAACGGAAATGCCCACCGCTTCTTTGAAAATACGTCGACCACTTCGATGGTGAGCTCAACGTCGGGTGCCAGTGTGAATCTTGGTGCTGTAGCCGGTGCAATGGGTATCGGTGGCGCTGCCGGCAGAATAGCGTCAGGAATAAGTGTTGGCGGAGGCCTGGGACAAGCCACAACGACTACCGTTTTTGCCGAACGAATACAAGCAATACCTCCGCATTCTACCAAAATACTTGAGGGAGTGCAATTCCCTGAATATGGCGATCCCTCCAAGACCGGCACTAACTTCGGTATGAGCGGCGATGGATATTGGAAGGCAAAGAGGTACGTATATGCTTCGGCAAAGGAGGATATGCTTAAATGCGGTCAGGTCGTAACCTCTCCGGGTGTAATGCGCAACTTCCCCGAAGTGTTTTTTACCCTCGACTATTCGCTTGAAGAGGGTTTGAATAATACCGCAAAATTGGTGGCAAAATACGTGCCCCAGCGCCTGATAGGCCTTAAAGACATCAAGGAGTTAGGTCCCGAGAAGGAGCCGCTGATATATCTTTATCTCAAGCCGGTAAAGAAATAGTATTATTTCAGGCGGAACATATATGCGGCGGTGATTTCTATGCTGTTGGGGCGCGAGGCTCCGAAAGTGTCGCCGCGATTACTCGAAAATACGTTGCCAATGCCGAAGTAGTAGCGCCCCTCAAGCATAAAACTGTGTTTGCGCTTGGCGCGGAACTCCATACCGATGCCGCCGGTAATGCCATAGTCGAGTTTGCGATAAACCGGCTCGGTGAGCTGCTCGGTGCGTCGCCCCGAGGGGTAGCCCTGAACGGAGGCAACGTTTTGATAGTCAAAGTTTGCGGTAATCTTGTCCTGGAGCATATATCCAATCGACGGGCCGATGTTTACGAACCCGCGGAATTTCGCCGAACCGAAGTAGATATGGGTCATCACCGGCAGTTGGATGTAGGTGAACTGCCGGCGATAGCTGAACTCGGGGTTGTCGGGATATTTTTCTGCCCAACCGCGCTGCGTGATATTCAGGTCGGCCACAAGTCCGAAGTATTTTTCTTCAGTGTAGCGGGCAGTGATGCCGAAAGTTACGCCGGGAGTCATTGACTGCCTGACGCTCGGTTGCCACGCCATGTTTGAGAGCGTTGCGCCGCCGCGAATGCCCAGGGCAAAATCGGGCGAATACATACGCTGTGCTCCGGCGCTCAGGGCGAGCAGCGCAATGGCGGCGCTAAGGGCGAGGCGTCTCACAGAGCCTGCGCGTCAACCCGTCCGTTGCGGGTAAAGTTTATGAGATACAGACCCTCGTTGACTAATCCGGCATCTTGCAACTCCTTGACCTTATATGAGTTTTGGAGTCCGGTATATTGGTTGTTGATGCCGTTTATGAGCCATGCGGTGGTGTCGTAGCCCAAGAGCATAACATCGGGGAGCGACTGCTGGGCGGGTTCGCCATACCAGCGCTGATATGCGGCGTTGATCTTGGCAACGTCGGCACCGTCGAGGTCGGTTGAAAAGCGCGAGTACACGGTGGCCGTGAGCCGGTGGAGCTTGTCTTTAACCTCTCCGCGAATCACCACCCATTCGGGGTAGCCCAAAAGAGCCACTTCCATGTCGGCGCTCGAGTCGACCATGTCGGTCAGCGCGGGAAGTATTTTCATCAGCGCCTCGCGGCTTGACGAGGTTGGTATGCAGAGATATTCGCGGGGTTCGAGGGAATGGAGGTCTTCGTCGGTGAGCTTGCCTGAGTAGTTGATTTGCTCGTAGGGAATGCCGTTTTTAATGAGCATATCGGCAAAATCGTCGGTGAAGGCACGCTTGTCGGCAGGAATGTCTGTAGCGTTGAGAATCAGAACTTTCTTGCCGTTGGCAAGGTTGCAGTAGGCCTCGATTGCGTGGACGTACATGGCATCGTGGGGAATATTGCCCTGAAAGACGGATTCGTGGGCGAGATGTGCCTGACTCTTAACGGCAAAGAGGTTGAGCACTGTGGCTCCGGTGGTGTCGGCCAGGGCGGCAATCATTTCGATTGACAGGGAGTCACCGGGCGCAACGATGTAGTCGAGGGTTTGGATTTCGGGTTGGGCGAGAATGTTTTTCAGCGTTTCGGGTGAGCTTTCGGTGTCGTAAGCCCTGATGGTTAGCGGACTCTCTTTGGATGCAAGTTCGTTGACGGCCAGCAGCATTCCCCGATAGAAAGCGGTTTGATTCTGCGTCTGGCGCGTTATGGCTTCGGAGTCAAGCATAAACGGAAGCATCACGCCGACCGAGATAGAGTTCTCGCCGACTTCTTCAGTGGCAGGTTCTTCAGTGGCAGACTGGCGCAGTGGTGGAGTGGGTTCTTCCTGCTCGGCGGGCTCTTCCTGCTCTGCGGGCTCTTCCTGCTCTGCGGGTTCTTCCTGTTGTTCCTCTTGTTTCGCTTGGGTGACGGGGAAAATCAGAGTGTCGCCGGCGCGGAGACCGTCTATAACCTGGGGATTGTATTTGAAGAGGTCGTCGCGAGAAATTCCGTAAGTGCGTGTTATGGAGTAGATTGTGGCCTTTGGAGGCACTTCGTAGTAGTAATAAGACGTGCCGTTGATAACCTTGATTGGCAGCTCCTCAATCTGCGCAAACGAGGCTGCGCAAGTGGCCAAAAATATGGATAAAAGAAAATTACGTAACATAAATTCAATTGAAAAATCGGCTCAAATTTACACATTTTTTTCAACTTATACATTATTTATTCTGTTATTAATGTAAAAACTATTTAGTTATGAAGAAGTCATATATTTTACTCCTTATTGCTGCGGCGCTGGGTTTAGGCGCTTGCTCACCGTTTACCCTGGTTAACTCCGAGACGTATAATAATGCCGATCTGGCAGAGTATAAAACATTCCGCATCGTGACGCCCGATGACGGCGAACTGCCCCAGGGAATGCAGATGGTTACGTATTACAATATTGCCGCAGCCATACGCGAACAGATGGTGGAGCGCGGCTACACCGAGTCGCCAACCTCGCCGCTGCTGATTAACTTTGCCGTCACCGTGCATCGCGAAATCGACACCGCCCCGGCATATCCCTACGGCCCCGGCCCGGTCGAACCGATGGGTCCAATGGGCCCCGGTTTTGGCCCCGGTCCCGGCCCGATGGGCGGATTCTATCCCAGCTTTGTTTATCCGCGTTATTACTATTGGAATCCTAACGCCCAGGTTATCACCGGAATATATAAAGAGGGTGTGCTAACGGTTGATATGGTGAATATCAACGAGAAGTTGCCGCTGTTTTCAGCATCGGTGGCCACTATTATCAACGGCAGCCAAGGGCAATACCGCAACCTGACAGCAATTTCTGAGGCTGTAAGTACGTTATTTTCAAAATTTCCCGTACCTTTGCTCTCGGAATATCGAAATAACAAATGATGCGACGAGTTATCAACTTCTATCGTGAAGCGTGGCGCAGCTCCGTGACCTCTCCCACGGGGCGGCGCCTATGGATACTCCTCGCCTTGAAAATCGGCATTCTGCTAATATTGTTCAAGATTCTGTTTTTTCCTAACCGGCTCAACACCGACTACGACAACGATGCCGACCGCGCCGCCGCAGTCCGCACAGCCCTCACCTAACTCCCAACTCCCCCAATGCCCGACTTGATTTCAGTAGTAGAATGGTCGCGGTGGCAATTTGCCCTGACGGCTATGTATCATTGGCTTTTCGTGCCGTTAACTCTTGGCCTCTCGCTCATCGTTGCCATAATGGAGAGCCTCGGCGTGGCCCGGAAGTCTGAAAAGATGCTTTCGGCAGCCCGCTTCTGGACCAAAATTTTTGCCATCAACTTTGTGTGTGGCGTCGCCACCGGAATAATCCTCGAATTTGAGTTCGGCACCAACTGGAGCAACTACTCCTGGTTTGTGGGCGACATTTTCGGCGCGCCGTTGGCTATAGAGGGGCTGTTTGCATTCTTCCTCGAGTCCACTTTCGTAGTGGTGATGGTGCTCGGATGGGGTAGAGTGAGCAAACGGTTTCACCTTACGTCAACGTGGCTGACCACCATTGGCGCAATGATTTCCGCGCTATGGATTCTCGTGGCCAACGCTTGGATGCAGTTCCCCACCGGAATGACCTTCAATCCCGACACGATGCGCAACGAAATGACCGACTTCTGGGCCGTGGCCCTCTCGCCCGTGGCGCTAAATAAGTTGCTCCACGCCGTGACCTCGAGCTGGTGTCTTGGCGGAGCGTTCGTGATTGGCGTGAGCTGCTATATGCTCCGTCGGCGCAGAGGCAAGGTTGCGTTTGCAATCCCCTCGATTAAAGTAGCCGGATGGGTTGGACTCATTGGCATCTGCCTGACATTCCTCAGTGGCCACTCCACGGCGGTCTACGTCAGCGAGACGCAGCCAATGAAGCTCGCTGCTATGGAGGGACTTTGGTGCGGCGGCAAACACACCGAGCTGGTGGCCGTCGGCCTGCTCAACCCCGAAAAAACTTATGGTAATGATGCCAAGCCGTATCTCTTTAAAATCGGTATTCCCGGTGGACTGTCGTGGCTTGCCAAAGGCTCCACCGACGCGTATATTCCCGGCATATATGACCTTACGGCCGAATATCCCGCCCGAATGGCTCAGGGAGCGATTGCTCGCGAGGCCTTGGCCGAATATGGCGCGACCCGCTCGGCTGAAGCGCTCAATACTCTGAACGAGAACTATGCTGACTTTGGCTATGGCTACTATGACTCTCCGAGCGACTTTGTGCCGCCCGTGGCTATGACTTTCTACGCTTTTCATATTATGGTGACGCTGGGCGGATACCTGATGCTGTTTTTTATTGTGGCTCTGGTGCTTGCATATAAAAAAGAAAGCTGGCTCTCAACTCTCGCGGCCTCCTGGATTGGTATGCTGACGATTTGCGCCGCATGGGTTTGCTCCCAGGCCGGCTGGGTTTGCGCCGAAGTGGGCCGTCAGCCCTGGGTCATTCAAGACCTTATGCCCACGCGCGCGGCAATTTCCGCTCTTGAGGCATCGAGCGTGCAGCTAACGTTCTGGCTCTTTGCCGCAGTGTTCACCCTCCTGCTCATAGCCGAGGCAAGCATAATGCTCCGTAAAATCCACAAAGTCTAATCCCTATGTCAGCTACTATTCTTCAAAACTACTGGTGGTTTTTAATATCACTACTCGGCGCTCTGCTGGTGTTTCTGCTATTTGTTCAGGGCGGACAGTCCATGCTCTTGGGTTTGCGCCGGCCGCTTGACCGCAATCTCGTTGTCAACGTCCTCGGCCGCAAATGGGAACTTACGTTTACCACCCTGGTGGTGTTTGGCGGCGCATTTTTTGCCTCGTTTCCGCTGTTTTACTCCACGAGTTTCGGCGGCGCTTACTGGCTGTGGATGCTGATTTTGTTCTCGTTTGTGGTTCAAGCGTTCAGCTATGAATTTCGCCGCAAAAGCGGCAACCTCTACGGCACCCGCACCTACGACGTCTTGCTCTTCCTCAACGGTCTGTTCGGCTCATTGCTGCTCGGCGTTGCCGTGGGCACGATGATTTTTGGCGCGGAGTTCACCGTTAACCGCGATAATATCCTTGACCCCCAAAACCCGGTGATTTCAGTGTGGGCTAACCCGCTCCACGGCCTTGAAGCCATTGCCAACCTCAAGTGCCTGTGTTTGGGAGTGGTGATTCTGCTGCTTGCACGCATCCAGGGAGCCATTTATCTGCTCGACCACACCGCCGCCGACTCCACCCTCAAGCGCCACCTCACCCGCCAGGTGCTTGTCAATGCGTTGCTCTTTGTGCCGCTGTTCCTGGTTTTCGTTGCCCAGATGCTTATGGCTCCGGCATATGTAAGCAACGCCGAGGAAGTCATCGAACAGATTCCCAACGGCTACCTGCGCAACTACGTTGAACTCTGGTGGGCCGTCGGTGCGCTGATTATCGGCGTAGTGCTCATACTCACCGCAATTATCGGCGTGTTGATTCGCGCCAACTTCACCCACGCCACCTGGTATATCGGCGCCGGCACCGTGCTCGTAGTTATGAGCATTTTCTGGGTCATTGGCTATAACGGCACTTCCTATTACCCCTCGCTGACCGATATGCAGTCATCGCTAACGCTGACCAATAGCTCCTCCTCGCCATTCACTCTCAAAGCAATGAGCTATGCCTCGCTGGTTATCCCGGTCGCGGCAGCATACATCGCCTACGTCTGGAACCGAATGTCCTCGCGCCCTCTCACTCCCGAAGACCTCACCAACTCCCCCGGATATTAAGAGTCTGCTCCATAATATTTTGATGACGGTGTGTCGGACAGTCATTGTTTACTGCCAAAGATACTAAGAAAGACTTAGGCTGTAACCGTTGTTTCCCAACAAGTTACAGCCTAAGAGTCTTATGTAGTCAGACTATGTCTTAGTCCTCTATTGCGGCCTGGGCCACTTCAATATATGACTAACAATCAAAGTGTTGTCGCAACACTCTAA
>JAMPBN010000019.1 GCA_023666665.1 Prevotella sp.
AATTATTTTACTGAATATCAATTTATAAACCCGTTTTTAATGGCTGACTACATAAACGATTTCGCTTTCGTTGTCGAAGGTGATTACCTCTACCTGATATTCTTTGAGTCGGCGGTTGGAGTCGAAGGAGATGCAGCTTACGTATGTCATGATTTTGAAGTATTAAAGGGTTTTTACTTTGTGCCGGAGCACTTTGAATTTTACACCGCAAAAGTTATGGCTTCTAATCAGTACGCCAGTACGTTAGCCGACAAGGATTTGCCAGTCAATACTCTTTTTCGCTTGTCTAAAAAGGAAGATTGATGCAGCAAACGTGCTTGCCCTTGACGAGCGTAGATGAAGCCTTTAACTTCGCGAGTGGAAAATCACAGGTGCGGCGGCTTACAAAGGAAAGTTCCTTCTGATACTGTCCTGCAAAATTATGATATGCGTAAGCTCCTTCGGCTCAGACCGTTGAATCAACGGCCTATTTTGTGAGGTAATCCTCGACAACGCAAGCGTAAACTCCTATGTGCCTGCACCGCCACGGAAGTCCACAGCAGAGGATGTGCGCGACCCCATCTGCACTGCAAAGCTGTGTTGAACTATCGCCGCCGAAAGAGGTATCACCCAAACGCAACAACCTATTGATGAAGCCCGAAGCCCGCAATACCTCTCTCCCTGCGCGGTGTCGCAGGGGCACAACACACCAAGCCCCCTCGGTGGTGGCCGAGAGGGCTGCGTTAGGGATATATGTCCGAATGGATTGAGACCCAGGCTCAACGGCATCACCGCTTAGCCCGGCGGCTTCGCCGCAACGCCCAAATCACTTACTTATCATTTTCAGACGGCACATTTCCTTATATACCTCAATCAGCAATTCTTTGACATCATTGAACATAGCTTTAACCGTACCGGCAGAAAGCATTGAGGCCAAACTGCGCTGAACCGTATTTACGCGTACACGGAACTGGTCGTCAATATTAACCCAAACGCTCACTGAATCAGTGTTGATTCTATTTGCGAGGGTCGTGGCAAAATCCATAGAGCGGTCAAACTGAATGGGCTTCATCGCTGTCATTGAGAGGTGTACCAAATTGTAGTTGACGTCGATAGCGAATTTATACGATACGCGTACATCATCGATGTACAGCGCTTTATTCGGAGGCAGCATCACATACTCATTAGGCACGGAGCTGTTAGTGGCGATGTCGCGGAAAGAAACAAAATCATAGCCCATCTCAAAGAGTGCGTCCTGCACAGCCTGAGTGGCCGGATTGCCCTTGGTGATTACCTCTGAGCTTTCGGGCGTGATGACATAATTGACGGAGACCTCAATATCATCGACATCGGCATATTCAAACGAGCTGATTTCAATATCCTGCACGTTGAATTTGATGCCTGGTTTGCCCTCTGTCGAAAGTATGATTGTGTCGGTAGGCAACGGCTGAAAACCGCCGGGCAAGTTCTCGCCGAGAACATCGGCATTCTTTTTGCCAAGAAGAATCGGCAATTCCTCGAAGCCGCGAATCTGCGAGTAATGTTCGTAAGTATCGTCTTGCGTTTCGATATAAATCGTAGCGCCCTCTCTATACAATTTTATGGTGTTCGGTGGGTACATAGTTGTGCTTGTTATTTAAGGATATAACAAGCACCTATGGCCAAAAGTTGGCTCTCAATCAGCAGATTCGCCGTTGCCGAGTTACTTCTTCTTCTCGTTATACTCCTCCCACACCAGGGTTGCGAGGTATTTCTCGCTTCGGCAATGGAGGTCTGCGACCTTTTCTTCAATCAATTGGGCGGTCTCTGACTGATAATAAATATCGGCTGCTTCTGTAATTGTCAAACCGAAAAGTTCGCTCATACTTCTTATAATAGCTGCGCATTTATCACCGCGTAATACCAAATTTACTACGTCGCTCATAATTTTTTGCTCTCAGAGTGTTTAAGGCATTGTTCAATCATTCGTTGCGAACGGATACAGTATTGGTTGTTTGGCTTCTCAAACTGCAGACGGCCAATTGCTGTTTCGGCAGAAATCTCTCCGCTGAAGTATAGGTCGATTGTACGAATCACCTTATCGTTGGCTATGCCTCCGATAATTAAATCATAGTCCGACGTATCGTTGCCCAATCGACAATCCGTGACAAACTTCAACCAGTCCATATTATATTCGTCAAATATGAGAACTTTCCAATCATCGGGATTGAAGTCAAAATCGTAGACATTCAGCCATGCCTCTTCTAGACGGCGAATAAACCTGGCCCCGTAATTTTGCGCTTGTTCTTCAAGTGTTGTCAGATAAAAACCTTTGCCGAAGTCGAGAAAGTCGCGAGAGAAGGCAACATCAGGACTTTCGACAATGACATTGGATGAATGGTAAAGTTTCATTGCGGCAACACTCCTTTCTCACGCATAAAATCAGCAATATCCTCCATGAGATAGCGCGAGCCGAAGGTGTGCAACACATCATACGACGGCACAATATACCCATCAAGGATACCTGACGATTTTAGGCGACGATACACTTCGCCCTGCGATAAGTTCAGAAAATCAGCAAGTTTGCTGATACAAAAGGTTACAAATTCAAGTACTTTTCTATCTTCCATATAATTATTAACTATGGTTTTGGGTTAGATGTTCATTTTCCGCGTAGTTGCCGGAATAGCCGCAGCCATACGCTTAGAAAGAGAATGCTTCAAAGTGGATTTTGTTCTTGGTAAGGTAACGCATTAAGTCGTCGACAGCCGAACTCTTGTTGAAATTGACTTTAAGCCAATCGAAAACTTCTTCGTTAGTTTCGACATTGAGATGCTTGCGGAGCATAAAGAGGCTTATGCCCACGATGCCGTACTCATATTCGCCGCCGGGAACATTCTTGCCAAGGTCTTGCAGCTCAACGCGAAGCGTAGTGCTGCACACCGATGCCCAAATGCACCTCGCTGCACCAGGCACTTTATCGGAGTAAAGGGTTATTGAATTACTCATATGGCTACAACATTTTACAAGGCGTCGTATTCTTCCTCGGTCAGGATGAAGTCTGGGTCAATCAGACGGACTTCATTGTAATCCAGGCCGTAAAGTTTGTAAACGAAGCGGTCTATTTCATCTTCAAGAGATTCAACGTCGGCCTCCGGGTTCGCGCCTTTCGCAGAAAGGATTCTATCCACGAGGTCTTCAATCGTGCTTGTATCCTCTGCGACCTTGAACGGTAAGGCTTCAATGGTTGCAGCTTTCAAAGTATATGCTCCGCCGGCAGTCATTACGCCGATATAAGAGAAGTAATGATGCATCAACTTAGAGTTGAGCAGGCCGAGGATATACTTTGTTGGGATTGTGTCCGATGTAAGGATATAGCCGTTGCTTGGCAGATAGTGCTTTTCGGTATCGAGTGTGAAAGCCCACTTGTCGGCGGTCAAGCCCCAAATGATTTTTTCGGGGTACTCGAAATGTGGGTAGTACGCAGTGTTATCGAGGATTTCAAACCACTGATATTTACCTGGTTTACGACCTGATTGCTCATCTGATGGAATATCAGGATCCTTAGGTTTTAAATCGTCGTAGAAATTGAGAAGATGATTTTTAATAGCTTCAAAGCTATCAATGTCGTAACCTTTACGAGTAAAAATCATATGCTCGTTATTAAAATTGTAGTACCACTTGCGGATATTGCGGCCTTGTAGCAGCGGTTTGATAATTGACGCACACTCAGGTTCCTGTGCGGTCAAAGCAGACTTTTGTGCTGAGTCAATCAAGAACGCTGGATTATAGCCGGTCGTTACGCCACGGAACACATTGACCCATGGAAGGTCTTTGAGTAATGTTGAGTTTTCTTCAAGTTTGCGTTTGAGCAACAGCCGCGAAGCATCGGCGAAAGACCATTCGTTTTCGTCGAGAAATTCCTGCGGATACGAGCCGAATTTACCTCGGCGCTCAACGAATTGTGCTTTAAATTCGTCGGCAGAAAGTTTGTAGAATTTTTCGTAGACGAATTTATTATCGTCGCTTGCTGCACGCTTTTGTACCTCAACGATAACACTTGAAACGAGTATGCCTTTGAACACTTCTACCTGCTCGAAATTGATTATCTTCGATAAGGAGTTTCCGAGCAGAAGCCGACGGAGCGGAGCGCCGTAGCCGGTATTGAAGAATTTGTTTGTGGTGATGTAAGAAAGTACACCGCCGGGAGCGAGCATATTCATTCCGAGTTCGAGGAAGTATATGCTCATATCGGCAGTGCCTGAATAAACATCGTAGTGTTTTTTCAGAAGATAAGCGATGTGCTTTAACTTTTTGGCCTCGATGTACGGTGGATTGCCGATTACGATATCGAAACCGCCGGGCTTATCGCCGCGTTTTTCAAAAACATCCGAGAACCACGTATGCCAAAGGAAGAACTGATTGTTGGCCACAACGTCAAGGCCAACAAGTTTTTCCTCAGGCATCACGGCAAGCATCTGCCGGATTACGGTAGCCTTGATTCTTTCAAGCAGGTAATCGCGGCGCTGATGGTTTGAAGTATTGTAATACTCGCTGATATATTGGCGAAGTATGCGGCGTTCTTCTTCGAAATAGTCATCGTCGGTAGAACGCTGAGCGCCTTCGCCCTTGTAAGCCTTGCCGAGCAGAGCTGCAAGGTCGACCTTATCGAAAGATTCGAGCAAGGAATTGCCCTGCATAATCTTGAATTGAAGGTTGGGCAGCGGTTGAGGAACATTTTCGTCGACCACCATTGCGAGCCAAAAACGCAGACGGGCAATGTCGACAGCGCCCGGCTCGATGTCAACGCCATAGATATTGTGTTCAAGTATATGGCGTTTGAGCATAGTCGCGTCGCTTTCAGGACGAAGCACCATAATGATGCGGTAGAGCAAATTGACGATGCCCATAGGGAAAGCGCCGGAGCCGATTGCGGGGTCGCAGACTTTAAGGTCTACAAGTTTCTTCACCAACTTGTAGCGCTGTTCCTCGGTAAGGATTTCAGGATTGAGGGTGTCAATAAATTCACGAATCAACTTCTTGCCCTCAACTTGAAATCCGTTCTGCAAATAAGCGGTAACGGCTTCTTTGCACATATACTCGACAATCTCTTTGGGGGTATAATAAGCGCCCTTGTTCTTATTGTCTTCGAGCAGATTCTCGAAAATGCGACCGAGCATTTCGGGGTCAATGCCGACTTCGGCATCCTGCTCGTCGTTTTCGTCGATGGTGAAATTAAAGCCGTCGAGGAAATCGAACAGATCATCAAAATACTCGGCAGGAAAAGTGCAGCACAGCGCATCGACAGCGTCCTGTTTGAATAAGCCGCCGTTAAGGTAAGGAATGAACAAACCACCTGGAATAGCCCTTGCTGCATCATCGCGCTCAGCAATGGGCGTATTGAGGACGTTGAAGAAAAGTGTTTCGAGGCATCCGTCAAGGAAATTGTCCTTGCAATCTGAATTGACAAACAAATCGCGCATATAATGCGGATTTGATTTGCCCTCGTTATCGTATAGCCAGCCTTTGCGTTGCAGGAAGTATAGGAACACTATACGGCCAAACATTTTCTTTATGTAGTCGCGGGCAACTTTACCATCGCCGTTAAATGTGGTCTGAAATAATGGGCTGGGCTCTCTCTTTGGAACTTCTTCATAAGAGCCTTTGACCTTTTCAACACGCATACCGGTGATATATTCGACGAAGTTGGCGTATTTTTCGCGGTAGGCATAGAAAAAGTCATCGCTAAGGGCTTCGACTGAGAAGGCCTTCAAGAAGTCTGCGTTTGTGCGCTTGCTATCAGCAAGTACCATAAAACGCTCGGCAGCAGTGCGACCACGATAGCCTTTACCGAAAACGTAGGTGAAGCGAGATGCCGGAGTGGTTTCTTTGTCCGTATTGTTGCTCGCTTTGAAAGCGTAGGAGAAGCGCCACTGGTCGTCTCTCACGTTCTCATGGTGGAACAGCATCAGAACGTGAGAAAAATTCACGGCAATCGAGCGTGCGAGTTGCTGAATTTTTACTCTATTAGACTCGATGTTTACAGCATCGTCCAACGTAATATCGAAAAGACGAATGGTCTCGGAATTAAGGTTTTTATCCTCTATGTCGCAGACATAGGTGAGTTTCTTAATTCCGGCCAGTTGTGCCCGGCTTTTATAGTCGGGATTTTCAAGTTCATCGACATTGAGCATTTCAATGTCATCACCGAAAATCGGACGGATTATTTCTTTTATGAAGAAGTCAACGCCGGGATAGTCGTTGCTGAATATCTGTTCTAAATATTTCTTGTCCATAGTCAGGAGATGGAGTAAAGAGCGAGTTTGGATTCACCGCGTTTCTTCTGAGCGCGGTCGGCAAAGTTTGCAAGTGCAGCATTGAGTAATGCGTTGATGTCGTCATCGGCGCCGAAAAGTGATTCTTGATAATTTTCGAACTTCATAACCTGTTTTATCAAGAATTTATCTTTTCCGAGGATAAGGCGGTCGATTTGCTTTAGCAAGCGGCGAGATTCATCAGTAAGAGTTGCAAGATTTCGGAGGTTGTAAACCACAGCGCGTGCAGCTTTGACATTTTTATCTGTGTCAGATGAAGATGTATGGTGTACTACGTGCTTGTGATAGGCGCGGAGGGCGGCGGCGTAGAGTTTGCTGTCGCCGAGTTGCGCAGGAGAAAAGCGAGCCGATGGGTCGCATTTGAGTTGCTGCATTGTTGCGAGCGACGAAACGACACGGGGTGCCGGGGCGTCGTCGCCGATCTGCGCTTCGACGGAGATGAGCTCCTTTGTATCATCGGTGAAAACGAAGATGCCGCGGTCGCTTTCGGCCACGGTGAGCAGCGTACCACCGAGGGCGTCGGGGTCGACCGACGCAATGTAGGCGTAGCGTTCCGGCGACTGGTCGCGGAAGGCTTTCAACTCGTTGATAAATGGGCCGAAGGGAGATTCATCGCCGTCGACAAAGCGCGAGAGGTCGTGGTCGACGAGTTCTTCGTTTTCACTGAATACCTTATTGTCTTCGCCAAACATTTCGTGGAACGACTGGAGTTTGGCGTATGCCTTTTCAATAAGGCGTATTTGGCTGTTGCCCTCGTCGGAGGGGAAGAAGTTGAATACATGCACAAATTCCTCGGTTGAGCCAATGCGGTTGACGCGGCCAATGCGCTGCATTAGGCGCGTGGCATTCCAGGGCGCATCGTAGTTGAGAATAACGTTCGAGCGGTGAAGGTTGACACCTTCGGCGAGGACTTCGGTGGTGACAATAACGTCGTAATCGTCGCGCCGCTTTTCGACGGGGCAGTTGGCGTCGAAGTTGGCTTCGATGGCTTCCTGCATATCATCGCGGTTGCCGGCAGTGATGCTGAGCACGCGATGGCCTTTGTTTTTGAGCGCACGGGTGAGCGAGTTGAGTGTATCTATGGCCTCGGTGAAAATAACGAGGCGTGGCTTATTAAGCCCGGAAGGGTTGTTGATGGCCGGATTGAAAAGCTCGGGATTGATGGCCTCGCGGAAGCGCTCGAACTTGGGGTCTTCGGTGTTGGCGCGCCAGGCATCGAGCAATTTGTCGATAAGGCGCTTGTCGCCTTTGAGGTCTTTGAGGTATGATGCCTTGAAGTCGGCGGCTCGGAAGCGGCGGTTGTTGCCGCCTTTCTTGGCGATGCCGGCCTCGACTGCGGCTTTGAACTTTTGGAAATCGCCCTCGGCTTCGGCGTGCAGTTTGTTGACGTCCAGGTCGGGGCAGATAAAGACGCAGTCGTTTTCGAGCATGTCAATCATCACGTCGTTGTAGCGGCGCAGATTTTCGAGAGTGGCCTTGAATGCGGCAAGGCTGCTTTCAAGGCGCTTTACAAGAAGAATCTGCATGATGCGCTTAAGGCGGCGTGTGATGCTGTCGACCGTCAGGTTGCGTTTCTCATACAGCTTGGTATGCTCGGGGTTGACAAACTGCGTGATGGCGGCGTAACGGTAGAAGCCGATATGGATGTTGGGGTCGAATGGCTCTCCCGGAGCCGGAGGACATATTGCCTGCGTGGTGTTGAAGAATATCTGCTGCAATTCTTCATCCATTTTGTATTCGAGCTTGTGAGGACCGACTACGGTGGGGAATTTCAGCAGTTCGGCATCGGCGCCGTACATCTTTTTGATGTCGGTGCGGGTGCGGCGCACCACAAGGTCGTTGAGCACGCAGCGGCGCACTTCTTCGGAAATTTCGTGGATAATCTTTTTGGCCTCGGCACGGCCTTTGGCTGTGTCCTGAGGTATGGCGCGGGCAACGGCAAAGCGTTTGCCTACGCCGGAGAAGAAGCTGTCGAGTTTGCCGCCCTCAACATTCGGCAGTGTCGAATTGTTGGGGTCGCGTTGGAAAAGTCGGATTTGGTTGTATAGGTCGCGCGGCGTGTTGTTTTGCGGCGTAGCCGAGAGAAGCGCGACAAATGGCGTGGGCGATATGAAGCCGATAAGGTCATCTATGGCCTTGTATTTCTGTGTTTCCGAATTGCGGAAGTTGTGGCTTTCGTCAATGAGGACAAGGCCGTAGTTGTCGGTCTTGATTTCTTCGATTTCGTCGCCGTCTTCGTCGGGGTCGACATCGGCATCCTCGAAGTCGGCAGCGAGTTTGCCGATGCTGCCGGTGGTGACGAAGTCAACGCAGAGGCCGATGGAGTTGCGTGTGTTTTTGTCGAAGTCGGCAATGGTTTTCACCCAGGCCTTTTTGATGGCCGGAGGTGTAACAATAAGCACCTTGGGCGCGCGGCCATATACTTCGGCATTTTCGAGGAAATGACGGATAAGCATAACGCCGACCACGGTTTTGCCGAGGCCTACAACGTCGCCGAGAATAAAACCGCCAAAACGCTTCATCACCGAGAAGCACTGCTTGACAGCGTCAAGTTGATATTCGAGGGCGTTGAATGTGGGCGGCAGATAGGATTTCAGAATTTCGGTGGTATTGGCATCGACCATATCTCCGAACTGCATCTGCAAGTATTTAATGTAGACCTCGTATGGAGTCAGAGGCTCCGGCTCGGTTTCCTTCTCGCGCTCGGCAACTACTTCGGTGCCGAGCGGCGAGGGTTTGAGAATTTCCTGGATGAAGCGGCCAGTCCACGGCTCGCTACGCTCCCACATTTCGTTGAACCACTCGCGGTGCGTCTTGCCCTTGACCGTGGGGTCAATCGATGCAACGCGGACATTGTCGGTTTCAAGGTAGTTCAATTCGGCATTGTCCAACAAGCCCTTCTCGGTAAAGTTGGAGCTGCCGATAATGCCGTGGGCATCATCGATACTGCCATCGGCTTCTTCGCAATAAGTGATGTAGCACTTTGCGTGGAGGAACTGCTCTTCGCCATCCTGGCCGTAGACGTGTATGCGAATCTGTGACTCAGCGACAGTATCAACGGGAGCATAGTCAATGAGCAGCTGCACTGCAGGTTTATATGTGTCGGTGAGCCGGTCTATGTCGCGCTTGATATAAAAATCGGGGAAGCGTTTTTCGTCTTCTTTGGGCGGTAAAGTCTGATAAGCACGCAATTGAGGTTCTTTGCCGATAAGCAGCTGCATCTTGCCGCCACGTTCGAAAAACGCTTTCAATTCATCATAGAGCAATGTAGTACCCGGAATATCCCAATAGCCCGTTGCAATCAAAAGTCTATTGCACTTTGGATTGGAAAGCAACTCTTTTAATGTTTCGACAAGTTTTAATTTGTCGGAATTGTCAATCAGGGTATTCTTCATTGCGATAATGATGTGTCAGATTTTTAGTAATGGCAAAGTTACGCTATTTTCGGCAACTTTCGGCTATGGTTTGCAATATTTATTTCAGACGGCGAGGCACATCATATTGTTATCGGTTTTACTTTTGCTTCCAAGGTACTTTGTCGCACGGATATTCAGGTCCGGGCGATGAGTAGATAATCTTGCCCTCGTATTGGATTTGATAGCGGCGTACCTTGTCAACGCTGACTACGCCTATCATTTGGGCGAGTTGGGATTCAGGTATGCCACAAGTTATTTGGTCGAAGAAATCGTCATCGACTTGGAGTGTTTTCATCTTTGGTGTGCATGGCATATACCAAAGAGCTCGGAGCTGTATTGTTTTCATTGTAAATCTGAATTAGCTCCGCAAAGATAATATAAAAATTTTGAGCAAAGCAACAAAATTAGCGGCGAATTTTTCGGGAAACGCTTGCAAATATTTGATATACAAAATACTGCAAAGGCGTTTTCCAAAATAGAAATGCGCCGCGCGATAGGGATGGAAGCCTTTCGGTCGAGACCTTGGCTCGATGCACGACAGCCCGACGGCGCAGCCGGGTCGCCCTTATTACAATACGCCGCTGACGTTGACGGAGAAAGTGTCGCGGTAGGGAAATTTTTCGCAGCCGATGTAGAGGGTATCGAAGGCGTCGGTGCCGTCGGTGCGGTGTTCAAGGAGGGATTCTTCGGACTCTGCGAGTTTTTCGCCGGATTTGTCTTTGCGGAAGCCGTTGCGGCCTCGGCTGACTCCGGCTGACTGGATGGCGAGGATTAGGTCTTCGTTGTTGGTGCGGTTGAAGAAGGGCATCAGGCGCTGCTTGCCTGCGAAGCCCTGGTTGATGAGCAGGTATTTTTCGTCGTGGCGCATCGGATTGCCGAGGTATACGGGCTCCACGCGCCAACCGTGGCGCTCGAACTCGTGGACGACGACCCATCGGAAGTCTTGCTCGTTGACGGCATAGTTCGAGCCGAGCGCCGTAGCATCGTAGTAGTAGACTACGGTTTTGCAGCGGTGCGAGGCGTAGTAGCGGCAGAAGTCATCGACGAGAGCCGGTATCTTTCGCTCGAACTTGACGTAGAAGGACTTCACCACGTTGAGGCGGCGGTCGCGCGGCTGACCGGCCACAATCCAGTTTATGTTAGCGTTGTAGTCCATTCCAATGCAAATGGGCGCGTCTGCGTCCACGTCGGCATCATAGACACTTGAATAGACACTTATAGACTCATCAACAGACTTTTGAATAGGACTATTACTTCTTCTATAAGTGTCTATTGTATGGTCTATTGCAGTGTCTGAGGCGAAGGCTTTTGCAAAGGCTTCATCAAGCCTTGCAAAATCCGAAGCCTCGTACTTATGCCCTTCGCGCATCGAGGAATAGAAGCCGTCTTTGGCTATGCCGATTCGGCGGCAGAGGATAGAGGTTTGGAACGTCAGCGGCGTAAGGTCGCGCTTCATCTGCTTGATGTAGTTCTCGCCGAGAAGTTGTAGATTCTCGATGCTGCTGTACTCCTTATAATATACAGCGACCGAGCGCATCTGATTGAGCTGACGGTCGAGCTTGCGCAAATAGCTGCGCAAGTACTCAGGAACCAGAGATTGGGAACCCGAATTTCCGGTTTCAGATTCCAATTTCCTTAGCTTGCGGATTCGCTCTTTGATGCGCCAGATTTCGTAGACCGTTGCCTCAATGGTTCGGATAAGGTCGACGTCCATTTTATCGCGGTAGTGGAGGAACCACGAGCCGCGCTTAGTCTGCGGCATATCGCTGAGAATCATAATTGAATGATTGAAGCTGTGCCGCCCGAAGAATGACTTGATGCCGCCGTTGGCCGGCAGCGTTTCGTCCTTCAATTTCTCATAGTTGATGAACTTCGCTTCATCGACGAGCAGCCACGAGAGCGTCAGCGAGTTGGAGCTGCCGGGGCGGTCTTGCGAGATGATGACCGCCACCGAGCCGTTGTAGAACGAAACGACGTGCTCGTAGTCGTTCGGCTCGGTAATAGGGCGTGCAAAAGCCTTTGGCGGCTTCTTGCCGACAACATAATGCACGCCCTCGATGAAGCCCCAACGTTTCCAAGCGGCGAAAAGTCCCGGCAGGGTGTTCGTTAAGCCGTGTTTGAAGGTGGGCAAAACAATACCGCCGGTGGAGCCGGGCATACGCTGCATATTGCGCAGCACGAAAGGCGCGGCGATGGAGTCGGTCTTGCCGGTACGGCGACCGGCGACAATGACGGTGGTGTTGGCGCCGATTAATTGGGTTCGCCTTTGAGGTTCGTTAAAGTACACTTTCTTCATCGGTCTGCTGCGGATTTAAAGGAAAGAGAGAATCGAATTCCAAATCGGCTTCTTCATAATCAACGTCTTCGATATCGAGCGTTTCGGCGGAGTATTTGTCAATCATCGCCTTAATCTTGGATTTAAGGTCGGGGATTGGCTCGATGCCGAGGACCCGCGGCTCGTCGGTGGCCGTGAAGGGCTGCACGACTATAAGGTGGTACGGCACCGTCTGGACATCCTCGGCATCCACCTTGTTGAGTTTGCCGTAACTCGACGCGGCACGCTCCATCGTCTTCGTGTCCTTTCGCGCCTTAGCCATCTGATACGTTTCGAGAATCATCTCGTTGAAGCGCCAGCGGTGGAAGTCGCGGCTCTTTTCAGAGAGCAGCGGCAGGAGTTGATTCACGATTTTGAGGTAGTCCTGAGCGGCGTTCTTACCCATAGGGAAGCGAGAGCGGAACTCGTCGATGAACTGTCGGTCTTTGGCGTCGGGGTTCGCCACGCGCCACATATACATCTGCCGCACGCGCA
This sequence comes from Prevotella sp., assembly GCA_023666665.1. Taxonomy (GTDB): domain Bacteria; phylum Bacteroidota; class Bacteroidia; order Bacteroidales; family Muribaculaceae; genus UBA3263. Next base: position 12,519 of record JAMPBN010000019.1, read on the forward strand.
TAACGCGCTCGGCGGCATCTTCGCCGAACTGGGCGATGATGTCGCTTTCAGCCGTAAAAAGATGCGCACGGCAGAGGTCGAGGGTGGAGATGTTCATAAAATTAGCGGCTTGGTTACTGCAAAAGTAATCAAGCCGTTATATGTCGTAAAGGACATAGTACATACTATGTATCATTGAACTGACAAACCCAATAAAATAAGGATTACAACGCCGAGAATAGAACCAGGGGCGCCCCAGTAGACAGTAAGAATCGCTCCAATAATAAATCCAAGAATATATCCCCAAAAGAATTTAAATCCATGCCATACCGTATGCCAAAATCCGAAATCCTGCAAAAACTGGCACAAGCCGAAATGTCGGTGCATGAAATTATGGAGTAAGTGTTAAATTTG
>JAMPBN010000001.1:0-8204 GCA_023666665.1 Prevotella sp.
CAACTGCGCCCGAAAGAGTTTCAACTTTGAGTTGAGTGATTCAGCCGAGGCGTTTGTCGATCTGTCGATAAAGTAATTTCTTAGGGGGGGATAGACGACACTACTCGTCCTTTGATTAGCGGGTAATCGGTTGATTATCCGCTGATGAGCTTATGCCCTAAAATTTATTTTGGACACTATTGTCAGCGGAGTTTTGATTGCGAAGAATGTTGAGAGGGACTTTGTTTCCAAATTGTTGCCCGGTGTCTACGTTATTCGCAAAGCTGATGCGACTTCGGATAAGTTCGTAGTGAAGTAATGACGAGGCCGCGTGGCGGCCATTAAGGACTTGTTTTCTACGGTGTGGGGGGCGGGCGGGGGTGTAACTTTGCGGGCAGTTATGGAAACAACTCTTAATCTTATTATGAAACATGAGGGGCTGCGGCTGAAGGCCTATCGCTGCCCCGCCGGAGTGTGGACCATCGGGTATGGTCATACCGGCAACGACGTTTATCCCGGTCAGTCAATCACCGTTGAGGAGGCTCGCGAGTTGCTGCGGCGTGACGTAATCGCTCTGCGCAGTCAGCTTGACGACTTGTGTCAGCTCACCGGGGTGGAGCTATCGGGCAACCGCATTGCCGCGCTGCTGAGCTTCGCGTATAATGTGGGATTCCGCGCCCTGCGGCGTTCCACGCTGTGGCTGAAAGTGGTGATTAACCAAGATGAGCCCTCGATTGCCGATGAGTTTGCACGCTGGAAGTATGCCGGCGGCAAGATGATGTCGGGGCTGGTGAAGCGCCGCGCCGAGGAGGCGGCTCTGTATTTTGCGCAATGAGGCGGATAATGATTGTGCCGGCACTGCTGGCGGCGTGGGGATGCTCAACGCAGAAGCAGAGTTGCCACCGGGAGGTGCGCACGGATTCCTTTCGGGCGGTGATGTCCGAGCGGATGTGCGTGAGCTTGGATGATGTGATAGTGTTGCCCCGCGACTCCATAGCGCCGATTGTAATTGCCCGGCGCGCGGAAGTCAAGCGGAAATCAGAGGCAGCAGTTACCCGCGTTGCCGACGAGGCAGTCGTGGCCGTGGAGCAAGAAAAAGCGGAGACACCTCGCCTTGAGGTATCTCCGCTTGGGTATCTTCCTGTGATGATTATCGCATTACTTTTTTGCCGTTTACTATATAAAGTCCGCCACGGGGATTGACCACCTTGCGACCCTGGAGGTCGAAGATTTGCGTTGCGGCATCGGCTGCGGAGGTAATTTCGGAAATTGAGGCAACTTCGCCCTTGATATCGAAGTCTACTTCCACGCCGGGACCGGCAACGGTTACTTTGCCTTCAACGGTTTGGGAGGTGGTGTTGGTGAGCTTGACGATGCATTTATCATAGCGGCCGCTGACTTCGGCAGTGATGCCTTCGGGGGCGGTAACGGTGAGTTTACTACCGTCGTAGTAGCTGCCGAGGGCCACTTCGGTTTCGCCGGCAAATTCAACGGTTTCGGCCTCGCAGGTGAGCCAGGGATATTCGGCGTTGAGGCCGATTGCAAACGCAGCATGGGGGTCGGCGTATCCGTTAAGGGAATTGATGTCGTAACGATAATTTATGTCGCGTACTTTTATGGTCTTGATGCTGGCATTGCCGCTGCCGATATTCATGTCATACATACCATATGCAAAGTTTAAATCCAAAGGTTCGCTCGATTGCAGCGGCGCAAAGTACTTCACCTTATCCGAACGGAAGCCTTCTACCATAAAGAAGAAGTAAGGATGTTCGTCGGTATATTTTACCACTATAGGCTTATCAAAGTCAAAAGGTATGGTTAGGGTGCCGTTATAATCCGGATACTCTGTAAGTATGTCTGACCCCTTACAGGTAGCAGTGGCAATAGTTGTAAATGTTTCAACCTCCTTACTGCCGGCTGCATTGGTGGCATAAATCTTAGCCGTCAGCTCTGCATCGGGGTCAATCAGACCATAAGCAAACAAGGTCATTCCGTTAACTACCAGAGGCGCTTCAGTAGGCATAAACAGGTTGCCGATACCTATAAGGTGTGAATAGTCACCCTCTTCTTGTCCTTCGGGTTCAGAATATTTCAGCCAGTAATTATCAACATTTCCGCGATTATCGTGGCCGAAAATCGGAATTCCGGTAACATGTGATTCTGTATCTTCCTGCACAATTTGGGTTAAGCCCTTTGTGTTCAAATCGTAGGCCATCAGCGAGTACTCGTCGTAAGAGCCGTCGTCGAATGTAATTTCCGCCTTACCGCCGGCTTGCAGCACGGTATATGGAGCGGTGAAGCTCGTAGCGGAAGCCCCGGTGGCGGTAGCAGTCAGCGTATGAGGCTTGAAGAAATTATTTTGAAGAGTACGCAGCGTAGAATAATCCGGCTCATAGGTTAGGGTTATTCCGTCTTCAGCTTTCACGTCAAGGAAAGTACCCTTGTTTTTCGGGTCCTCATGGTTCCAGTTATATTCTGCGTCTTCCCACGATGTATTTGTCCACGTCAACGGCTCATAGACGGGATATACGGCAATTGGTGTAGGGAAATATGCCGGGGGCATAGTGCGCATATAGCCGTAGTAAAGAGCCGAATACGGTTCAATAAAGCTGATATTCTCCAAATTGGGATAACCTACCTTAATGGCATCAATCAAGATAGTATTGCCGTCGGCACCAACATAGCGGAGCGCTATTTGAGATTTCTTACCGGCTACGTCATTGAGACCTACGGAATATTTCAGCAATTTGTCGTAAACCAGGCCGGCGCTCAAGTCCTCAAGCGACGTAGTCATATAATCATTGCTGAAATCATGAATCTGAGACCATTCACCGCCTTCGGGCTTGGCCCAAACCTGAAGAGTCTGCACCACTTCCCGCTCGCCGATGAATTCATATTTGTCCCAGTCAACCTTCCCTTCACCCAAATTAAAGAAGCTGCACGGATCAATAAAGGCATCGAATGTCAACACCATATTTTCGGCAATCTCTACGGCAGGCGAAATCAGCCATTCATCTTGAGGGGTTTTACTATAGCTTACGCCATAATAAAATTTACCGTCGGTGGGTAAGGGAAAATACTGCTGTGCAACAGATGGAGTCCAACTGCTTGCACGGTCTTGGTTTTCGCCGCGCATTTCCACAGTCCAGCCGTCGGGAATCCAATCCTTGGTTGTGCCGTCCCAAGCTTCAAAGCTCTCAAAAAGGACACTTCCATCAGGTAACGCGGCGTTTGCTGCAAAACCGGCACCGATTGCCAGTGCCGCTAAAAAGGTCTTTTTCATCTTTTGTATTTTGTGTGTTGTTGGTTTATAAGTGCAAAGTTACGCATTTTTGCGCATCTTTGCAACAATAGCGGCAATTGCATACACTCCGACCTGGGCGGCAACGATGAGAGCCGAGGCCGGAACATTGATAACCGTGGCCGCCAGCAACCCGATCAGGCAGGTCAGGGCGCTGACTACTATGGCGGCGGGCATCATGGTTTTCAGCTGCCGGAAGTAGAGTTCGGCAGTGAGCTGCGGCAGTGAAAGCATAGACATCAGCAGCATCATGCCCACGCAGCGAATCATCAGCACGATGCCCACGGCAATAAAGAGCGTCATGGTGCCGTTGTAGAGCCACGCGCGCACGCCGATCACGCGCATAAAGTCGGAATCGAACGCGCTGGCCACAATCCTGGAGAAGCAGCTGACCATAAACACTGCCAGCGCCACGGTGAAGAGCGCAAAGGCCCAAATATCTGCCGAGTTGATAGTCAGTATGTTGCCAAACAAAAAGGAGTTAAGCTCCGGAACGGCCCCGGGGGTCAGGAACACGAAGGTTACGCCCACGGCCATACCCGCAGCCCAGACCACGGCGATGGCGGAGTCTTCCCTCACCCTACCCTTTGAGCCAAGCCATTGAACCCCTAAGGCCGACACCACGGCAAAGACCATAGCCATAGCAATTGGCGAGCAGCCAAGGAAATAGCCCAGCCCCAGGCCGCCGAAGCAGGCGTGGGTAATGCCGCCGCTTATGCTCACAAGGCGGCGCGTCACTATGTAGCAGCCGAGCATTCCGCCGCCAATGCTGAGAATAAGCACCCCGAGCAGCGCGTTACGAAAAAAAGTATAATCAAGCAGCTCAAGCATCTACTTCGTCAATGGTGAATCCGGCAGCGCGGAGGTGGTTCCAGAACTGAGGATATGACTTGCTGACCACCTCGGCGTTGTTGATTTGAAGACCCGGAAAGAAGAGAGCAGCCGGAGCAAAGGCCATAGCCATGCGGTGGTCTTGATACGTGGCAATCGGCTCGATTTCCTCGCCGGGGTCAAATTGCGCACCGAGCCATACCAGAGCACCGTCGGCAGTAGCGTCAGTAACGAATCCGAGTTTGCTCAACTCCATTTGCAGGGCGGCAATACGGTCGGTCTCCTTGATGCGCAGCGATTGAAGCCCCTCGAGGCGGAACGGCAGCGCTAACAAGCAGCAGGTCACGGCAAGGGTCTGCGCAAGGTCGGGGTTGTCGCTGAGGTCAACTATGAGTTGCGAGCCGGCATCAGGAGTAAGCTGCAGCTGCAGAAGCCCCTCGGAGTCAAATTCGCTTTGCAGGCCGGTGACTTCAAAAAGCTTTCTTACGGAGGCATCGCCCTGGAGCGACTTGCGGCGCAGGCCTTTGAGCGCTATGGGGTCGGTTGATATTGCAGCAATTTCAAACCAGTAGCTTGCGGCGCTCCAGTCGGCCTCTACCGGTGGCATTCCGGTGTGATATTCGGCGTAGGGCACTGTAATCAGGCCGCTGTCTTCGTCGAACTCGCTGCTTGCGCCGGCCGAAGCCATCAGGCTCAGCGTCATCTTTATATATGGCGTGGAAACGATGTCGCCGCTCAGGCGTAGACGCAGGCCGTGCTGCATTTTGGGCGCAACCATCAGCAGGGCCGACACGAACTGAGAGCTGACCGTGGCATCCATCTCCACGTCGCCCCCCTCAAGCATACGCCCGCGAATCTGCAGCGGCGGGAAGCCCTCCTCGCCGGCGTAGTCAATGTCCGCGCCAAGGGAGCGCAGCGCATCAACCAGCGGGCCGATAGGGCGTTGGCGCATACGCTCGGAGCCGTCGAGCAGTATGTCGGTACCCGGCGTGCAGGCAAAATATGCTGTCAGAAAGCGCATTGCCGTTCCGGCCGCACCGATATTAACGATTCCTTTCTTAATGCCGATGGCCCCCTGCACGGCATCGGAGTCGTCGCAGTCGGCCACCGTGGGCATCCGGTCAGCACCTTTGGTAAGTGCGGTAATGATAAGCTGGCGGTTGCTCTCGCTCTTGCTGAGAGGAAGCGCCACGATGGAATTCGAGAGCTGCTCGGGAGGAAAAATTTTCAAGTCCATAATTGCCGCAAAGTTACAAATTTTCCCCAAAACAGTCAACTAAACAGCGCGTGAAGCACCGCCGGCGACTTCATGGCCGAAAGGTTGGCATAGTGGAGCGTATAGTATTCCAAAATGCGGTCGAGCGCCTCGCCGCGCACACGGCCAGACATATGCAGTCTGCTCATATTCGCCCAGTTGAGGTGCAAAAGAGTAGCCGCCGAAGCTGAGTCTTGCGGCGACAGACAGTGGCCGTGGAGCGCAGCAGAGGGGCGAAACACGCCGTCGATCATATCGAAGACCATGCCGGGGCGATAGCTGCCGGCATCGGGCGCAATGCCAAGCATCACGCTCAGGCCGATAAGAAACGTAAGGTGGAAATTCGCCGGCAAGACCACCGGGTCGTTGAGCCGTTCAATCGCCTCAATAATAAAATCATAAGTTGCCGCATCAGCCTCGGCCTGGCGCATTATAATCTGAAGCGCCTCCGCAAGAAACATCACCACGGCGCGGCGCTCCGGGTCGGCCTGAATCAGGTGAACCGGCATAACCACTCGCGGCTCGCGAAAAGTGTGGACCTCGCGGCCGGGGCAGATGGAGGCTACGACTTCAAGGGGAGTGAGCGGCTGCAGCAACGCGCGGCGGCGCGTTGCCCCCCCTCCGCTGCCCGACGGCACGGCAAAAGTCACCGCACCCATCTCGCGAGAGTATGACTGCAGAATCGACGTGCGGTCGCTATGCTGCGTGAGCCGCAGCGGCAGCAAGCAGAGTTTGCGTTCCATATGCGGCATCAAAGTTAAGCAAAATTTGAAACTTTTTTCGTAACTTTGCACCCGAAATTCAAAAAATAATTATGCAAAAAATCAGAAACATCGCCATCATTGCACACGTAGACCACGGCAAAACCACCGTAGTAGACAAAATGCTGATGGCCGGACACCTCTTCCGCGACAACCAAGAAACCGGCGAACTCATACTTGACAACAACGATCTGGAACGCGAACGAGGCATAACAATCCTCTCAAAGAATGTTTCCATCAATTATAAAGACCACAAAATAAACATAATCGACACTCCCGGACACGCCGACTTCGGCGGCGAAGTGGAGCGTGTGCTCAACATGGCCGACGGCTGTCTGCTCCTCGTTGACGCATTTGAGGGCCCGATGCCCCAAACCCGCTTCGTGCTCGAAAAAGCCATACGTATGGGTCTGAAGCCGGTAGTGGTTATCAATAAGGTCGACAAGCCCAACTGTCGCCCCGACGAAGTGCAGGAAATGGTGTTTGACCTCATGTTCTCGCTCGACGCAACCGAAGACCAGCTCGACTTCCCCACGATCTACGGCTCCGCAAAACAGGGCTGGATGAACACCGACTGGCGCACACCCACCGACAACATCCTCCCCCTGCTCGACGCAATCATCAACTACATCCCCGAACCGGAAACCCACGAGGGCGCCGCCCAGATGCTCATCACCTCGCTCGACTTTTCAAGCTACGTAGGCCGCATCGCCGTAGGCCGAGTGCATCGCGGCACGTTGCGCGAGGGTCAGGAAATTGCTCTGATAAAGAAAGACGGCAGCGTGGTTAAACAGCGCATCAAGGAACTCCACACCTTTGAGGGAATGGGACGCAAAAAAGTCAGCGAGGTAAGTTCCGGCGACATATGCGCCCTCGTTGGTATCGAAGGCTTCGAGATTGGCGACACCGTGGCCGACCCCTCAACTCCCGAAGCCCTGCCGCGCATTGCCATTGATGAGCCGACTATGTCAATGACATTTACTATCAACGACTCACCTTTCTTCGGCAAAGACGGCAAATACGTAACCTCCCGCCACATCGGCGACCGCCTCACCCGCGAACTCGACCGCAACCTCGCCCTGCGCGTTGAAAAAGCCAACAACGAAGACGTATGGACCGTCTACGGCCGCGGCGTGCTCCACCTCTCCGTACTCATCGAAACCATGCGCCGCGAAGGCTACGAACTCCAGGTTGGCCAACCCCAGGTAATCATCAAGGAAATCGACGGCCAAAAATGTGAACCCGTAGAACTCCTCACCGTTAACGTCACCGAAGAATACGCCAGCAAAATCATTGATATGGTAACGCGCCGCAAGGGCGAGATGATTTCGATGAATGCCCAAGGTGCCGACCGCGTACATATGGAATTTCATATCCCCTCACGCGGTATTATCGGCCTGCGCAACAACGTTCTCACCGCATCGGCCGGCGAAGCCATTATGGCTCACCGCTTCCTTGAATACCAACCCTGGAAAGGCGACATTGAACGCCGCACCAACGGCTCTCTCATAGCAATGGAAGGCGGCACGGCATTCGCCTACGCCATCGACAAACTCCAAGACCGCGGCCGCTTCTTCATCTTCCCCCAAGAAGAAGTCTACGCCGGACAAGTCGTAGGCGAAAACGCCAAAGACAACGACATCGTAGTCAACGTCACTAAATCCAAAAAACTCACCAACATGCGCGCCAGCGGAGCCGACGACAAAGCCCGCATCGTACCCCCCGTAGTATTCTCGCTCGAAGAAGCCCTCGAATACATCAAGGAGGACGAATACGTTGAAGTCACCCCCCACCACATCCGCCTGCGCAAAATCATACTCGACGAACTCGAACGCAAACGCGCCGCCCGTTAAAGATTTTAAAAATTTTTCAAAAAAAGCTTGCACAGTTCAAAAAAACACCGTAACTTTGCACTCGCAAAACGGCAGATTCGCTAGCTCAGCTGGTAGAGCACAACACTTTTAATGTTGGGGTCGTGGGTTCGAGCCCCACGCGGATCACGAAAGGGTTCGGAAGAACACCGCAAAGCACTGAAATCAGTTGATATTCAGTGCTTTTTTCTTTTGGCCAAATTGCA
>JAMPBN010000001.1:8304-82845 GCA_023666665.1 Prevotella sp.
TTTATGCTTTATAACATATTTTTGACAACTCGCGGCAAGGCAGAGAGTTAGGATGTAGAAAATTTTTTGAACTTTAACATTCTTTAACGGAGCGAGAAGCCCCACCGGCCTCCTGAAGGGGGAGATTTGGGCGGGAGTTTGCGCGGCGTGCACGCCGAGGGCGCAACAAGATTTGAGAGGGGAGGATTTGGAGGCGGGGGAGGTTGGGTTCGAAAAAAATGATTATATTTGCGGGTGTGATTTGATTTGCATCAGAAGTATGTTAATGCATTAATTAAATGAGAGCGATATTTTTAATCGGATATATGGGTTGCGGAAAGTCAACCTTGGGGCGCGCATTGGGCCGCGCCACGGGGCTGGAGTTCATTGACCTTGACCATTATATAGAGAATCGGTTTCATAAGACGGTGAGTGAGCTGTTTGCCGAGCGCGGCGAGGATGGATTCCGCCGGGCAGAACGCGCAATGCTCGAGGAGGTGAGCCAGTTTCCCGATGTCATAGTAGCGTGCGGAGGTGGCACACCGTGTTTCTTTGATAATATGGAGCTGATGAACGAGCGGGGACTGACCGTGTGGCTGAACACCCCGACGGAACGCCTGTATGAGCGCCTTCAGCGCAATCGGAGCAAGCGTCCGATTCTTGCCAACAAAACCGATGAAGAGCTGATGGCATTTATAGTTAATGCTTTACAAGAGCGCGAGGCCTTCTATTCGGAGGCGCAGGCAAAATTTTGTGCCACGTTGCTCGAAGATAAGAGTCAGATAACAATAACAGCGCAGCAGTTTTGCGAGCGCTTCAATCTCCCCACCCTACCATGAATACAACCAGCGAGACAGACCACATCACCCTTGAAGCTCCATTGGCGGGGGACGTTTTGAAGCGCCGCATCACAGTTGGCTTGCCCTCGGGAACGGCATATGGTGAGCGCCGATTCCCTGTGACTCCGGAGGGCGCCACTCAGCTGATTGACCGAAACATAGCCATAAAAATGGAGCGAGGCGGCGGCGACCCGATACATTATCCGGATTCGGCTTATGCGCGTGCGGGAGTGGATATATGCAGCCGCGTGGAGTCATTGCGTGCGGATGTCATAATTAGTCCGGCTCCGCTGAGCGCCGCAGAGGCCGGAACGTTGCGGCGCGGCACTTTGCTGATTACCTTGCTCAGCGCAATCACAGACAATCCGCTCTACGCCAAGGCTCTGCTCCACGCCGGAGTCAATGTTATGGCCGCCGACCTGATTGACCACGAGGGACATAGACTGATTGCCGACATTTTGCACGAAATTGACGGTTGCGCTTCCATTGCCATAGCCTCGGCGCTGCTCACCGACCCGATTCACGGCAAAGGGATATTGCTGGGCGGGGTGACGGGCATAGTACCCTGTGAGGTGACAGTTTTCGGCTCGGGTATGGGCGCGATTGCCGCAGCACATAACGCCCTGGGCATGGGAGCCACGGTAAGGATGTTTGACAGCGACCTCTATTCGCTGCGCAAGGCATCGCGGGTACTGAACCACGTAGTAATTTCTTCGGCTCCGCACCCCAACGTGGTGAGAGGGGCTCTCCGCTCTGCCGACGTGGTGGTTGTCACGCCAATGCGTTCACCTCTGACATGTGGCCAAAACGAGATTTCGCAGCTGAAGCGCCGCGCTCTAATTTTTGACCTAACCGCCGCTCCGGGAGCAACATTCCCGGGAATTGAGGTGATAGACCTTGCCACGCCAAAAGTGCAGACTATGGCGGCCGCAGAAACCACGGTTTGCTATGCCAACGTGGGTTGCCGCGTGCCCCGCACCGCAGCGATGGCCATGAGCAATGCATTGGTGGCAAACATGGACTCGGTGATTGCCGCTATGGGCTCTTTGGCGGAAATTCCCGCTGCTATGCGCCCGGCAATGCTGATGTTTTGGGGCAAGTGCGTAAACCCGACTTGCGCAGAAATTTTAGGGATTCGCTCTTTAGATATAAATCTTTTAACCGGAAACTGATGACACCGAGAAGAAAATTTTACGTTGTGTGGCAAGGACTTTCGCCCGGCATATATGACACCTGGGACGAGTGCAAGGCTCAGGTTGAAGGATTCAACGGCGCCAAATACAAGGCGTTCAATAGCATAGAGGAAGCCACGGCGGCATTTCGCGGCAGCTATGAAGACCAGGCAACTCTGCTGATAGCTTTAGCCAAAAGAAAAGAACCCCGGCTCTTTGACAACCCGGAGATTCGCACAGATGCGCTGGCCGTTGACGGGGCCTGCTCGGGAGTGCCTGGGCCGATGGAATATCGCGGAGTCGACGTTGCCACAGGGCGCGAGATTTTCCACGTGGGGCCATACGCCGGCGGCACCAACAATATTGCAGAATATTTAGCTCTGGTCCACGCCCTTGCGATGCTCGACAAAGAGGGAGATTACACTCGGCCGATATATAGCGACAGCAAGACTGCGCTGAGCTGGTTGAAGCGACGCGGGTCAAACACCAAGCTGGAACGCACGGCCGAAAATGCCGCCGTGTTCACGATGCTTGAGCGCGCCAACCGCTGGGTTCAGACCCACGAGCTGAAAAACCCCGTGCTTAAATGGGACACGGAGGAATGGGGAGAAATCCCCGCCGACTTCGGTAGGAAATAAATTATTGAGTAATCTTGCCGTGAGGGGGAACATCGGTCGTCACCCAGACGTTTCCGCCGATAACCGCATTGTGGCCAATCGTTATACGTCCAAGCACGGAGGCATTGGAGTAAATTGTGACCCCATCCTCAATAATCGGGTGGCGGGGTAGGTTTGCGGGATGTCCGTCGGCATCGAGGGTGAAGTTTTTTGAACCGAGGGTGACACCTTGATATATAGTCACGTGAGAACCGATTATACAGGTCTGCCCAATGACGACTCCGGTGCCGTGGTCAATGGCAAAATATTCGCCGATGGTGGCACCGGGATGTATGTCGATACCGGTGGCGGAATGTGCGAGTTCGGTGATTATGCGCGGAATCACCGGCACCCCGAGTTTAAGCAGCGAATGGGCGGCGCGATAATGAATCAAAGCGTGGACCGATGGATAGCAGAACACCACCTCAAAGCGGTTGTCAACCGCCGGGTCGTTGGCATATATGGCATCAATATCGGTGCGAAGCACTCGGCGCAGCTCCGGGAGTGAATCAATAAAGCCGAGAGTGAGGGAATCGCAATCGCCATCGCACACGCTGACAATCTGCGCTGAGAGCAGCTCGTAGAGTTTATCCATATTCACGCCGATAGAGTAGCGACGCATCTCGGGGCAGGAAACGGATTCGTCGAAAAAGTCGGGGAAAAGCAGCGCCTTGACCAGCCTCATGATTTCGCGAATCGCTATGACCGAGGGGAGGCGCTCGGGCAGGGGAAGATCTGCCGCGAGCGCCTCAACGTTTTTCAAAAGGGTTTGCTTGGTGTTCAATGTTATTGAATACGTATTGCTTTATGAGTGGTGGCGTTAATGTAGATGCCGGGGCGGAGATTGCCGGAAACACTGCGTCCGTGTAGGTCGTAAAGGTTGGCGGCATCTGCTTCCTCACTCGAGATGTTTTCAAGGTGGTCTTCGGGGAGGTCGTTGACAATGGTTTCGAGAGCGCCGAGGTCATCGCCGGCCACGTAGATAGTGCCGGGCATGGGAACGTCTTCCGAGGCGGCAGCGTAAGTCAGCGTGATACCCTTGTCTGAGAATGTGGGGACATAGCGCCCGGGGGTGCCGGTCGAAGCTTTGCGAACGTGGCCGGTCATTGCTGTTGCAACTTGATTTTCATTGTCGACAACGGTGAGGTCTACGGTCTTGGTTCCGGGAGCAGCCTTGATGATGCAGGGTACGTAACGATAAACCTGAGGCTTGATTTCCTGAACGTAAGCTTTGCCCTGTGCAATTTCGCTGACGGTAAACGCCTGAACGCCCTCTGGAAGAGTTACGCCGCAGGGCAGGCAGAAAGTGCCGTAGCCATTTGCGTCAACCGGGATGGTGATGGTGTTGATGGGTTCAAAGTACCATTCGCTGGAAGATTCAAGCACGTTGTAGCCCCACAGAGCGAAATCAGGTTCGGCGGTAACGCTCAGATAAGTACCGACTGCAGTATTCGCGATAGTAAGACGTTTGGCGCGGGTATTGAGGAAGTTGAGGTCATAAGCAGTAGCGTCGTCGGCTGCATCTACCATATTGAGACGCTGCTGGTTGGCTCCGCCCATCAGATACTTGTCGAAAGCAGCAGCGCGAAGGGTAATGCGGGTGGGGTCGCCATAGTAATGATTCACGCAGAAGAGGTTGAGGTCATCGGTGTAATCATCGGTAGCGGTTCCGTATGAGTGATATTCAAGCTCGCGCATAAGGAGCCGGCCGTCGTGGGTGGTGGCGAGAACGTTAGATTTGCGTGCGCTTGAGCCACCGGGACGATTGCCATTATGCAAACGGTAGTAGTGTCCGTCTTTGGGATAACGGCTCATCAGGGTTCTCTGGTATATTTCTTCAATCTCGCGCATTGAGTATTTGGAGTCGTTTTCGAGAGCATATTTCAGTTCATCGAGGTCATAGTCGCCGATATAGCGAGGCAGATCGCTCGTATTGACCACATTTGAGGCATCTTTAACGAATGAGTTATATTCTTTAAGTTTGGCGGCACGTCCGCTGGCAACTTTTTCTTCAATCGCATCAACCTCTGCCTGAGAAATAGTTATGCCGTTCACCTCTTTAATCTCGAAGTGCATATTGGATTTCTTAGCCAGGCTTGAGGTGTGATAGTCATCAAGGAAAAGGAATGAACCATTTGACAACATCATACCCAGCGCATAGCCGTCGCTGATAAGAACCCAAGAGGAGGCAGGATCATTGTAGACGAGTTTAAACTCACCGGCAGAGGAGCTGGTGACGGCAAGATTCTGTTTATTGGCGGACACGAAGTTCTCAGCTCCGAGATTATAGAGGTAGTATGCTTGTTCGCGTTCGGAGTAGTGAATGCTGTATTTGCAATAAATGCTGGCAGTATCGGTTTGGGTTGCCAGAGATGACACGAGTTGCGCACCGTCTTTCTTGTCGGTAGCATATACGTAGCCGCTGGTTTCCCTCGTGCTGCCATTGCGAACGATCAAATAGGTTTTATTGTTGGCAAGATCATCAAGGCTTTTGATGGTAATAGTCTTGGGAGCAGCCAACGACGGAAGGATGCCAACGGTGAGCGCCAGAGCTGCTGATATATATTTTTTCATTTTAGGCTGGGATTAGAGGGTTTTGGGGTCGATGGGACCGTCGTTGGGAATGTTGGGTTGAGCAAAGATCGGGCAGTCTATAATCGAGATGCGGTTACGCATTTCCTCAGTGAGGGGTTTGAGTACACCCTGCTTTTCGAGGTCGTCGAGGTCGGCCTTGAATTCGTCATACATATCGTCGGTCATAATGTAGTACTGAGTGCCGTAGTCGCCCTGCTCAATTGCGCAGACGGTAAACATACCGTAGCGTTCAAAGTAGCTCCAGAGGTTATAGCCGGTGAGGCGCGAGAGCTTCATAATGCAGTTCATAATGGCGGGACCGGAGTTCTGCGTCCAGCTGATGTTGGAGGTTTCGGTGCCGATGTAGCCTTTCTTGGTCCAGCAAGATTCGGGGAAGCGCTCCTTGAACTGGGTAACTTTGTTGATGCTCTTGTCGGCGCTCTTGTTGCCGTTGAAAATCGAGGTGAGGATTTCGTACTTGTCGGCAGTGGTTTTACCGGGTTCTACGGATGAGCCTTCAGCGTAGTCGTTCTGACGCAGCGACTCGAAGAGGTCGGCATAGAGGTCGGGACGAGCCTGCTCGTCGGTGCAGCCGCCGAGCTTTTCGCTGAAGTAGAACATCAGGTTGATAAAAGGTGCCAGCACGAGTTCGCCGTTGTTGCTCGAGTAAGCCTCAATGGGGTTGAGGGCGCGGCGGGGGTCAACGATGTTGCGGGGGTCTTCAGTGTTGGCGGGATTCCAGGTGTCGGTAGGTGCACCGGAGTAGACGCCATCTGAGGTGAAGCGTTTGGTAGGATACTTGACCTGGTTGATTGCGAAGTCTTGCAGCTCCTTGCACCAGGTGAATGCGCGGCCGGCCTTAGCAGCCTTGGCAGCATCGGTGCGGCAGGACATTACGAGGTTATCGTTGGTGTTGGCGGTTTTAGTTTCACCTTTTGCATCGGGGGCGGTGATTTCGCGGTTGTAGTCGTCGTTGAGGAAGATTTTCTCCATTTTGCCGGGAGTGTTGCCCTTGCGGTGCCACTTGTCGTAGGGGTAGCGACCTCCGGAGGCTACGTCGTAGCCCATATGCAGGACGTTGTAGGCAGAGAAGATGTTGTTGCTAACCTCGGCGGTGCCAATCCAGCGGAAGTAGGGTGCCATCTGGTGCTGATGACCCCATTCGTGGGAGAGTCCCCAAACGGCATCGGAGTCGCGGTTCATCAGGTTGTCAACGTTGCAGACGCGGCCCTGAGTATCATACATAAACGTTGGTCCCCAACCGCCTTGATACATATAGTAGTTGTAGTTGACGTAGGTCATCGTGCGGTTGTCGGGAATCTTGTTGTATTTTTCCAGGCCAAGCACGCGGTGTTCCCATATAATGAGGAGGTCGAGCAGGTTTATGTATTTAACGATTTGGCCGGAGGTGTATTGCTGCAAGGCATTGGTCTGCCAAACGGAGTGTACGCGCTGACCAAGGAGGTCAATACAGGGATAAACGGCGTGTTTGAGAATAAGGTCGTTTTCTGCGCTGCTCTTGAGGTTGCTGAGGTAGCCGTTGTAGAGACCGCCTACGATGTGAACCTTAACGGCGCGCTCGGCACCGATTTCGGGCGAGGTCACTTCGTCGTCAAAGTTATTGATGTAGGCCAGACCCATATCGTGGCCGGCAACGATTTTCTCTTCGTCGCGCTTGGGTGTGGGAAGTTCAATCACGTTGATGCCGTTGAAGAGCGTGAAGTTGAAACGCTCGGCATACCAGCTTTGGGTGTTGTCGTTTTCGTCCTTATATTGGTTATGGCCGTGCCAGCGAATAACCACCATACCTACTGAGCCTTTGGCTGCGGGAATACCCTCGACCATAACCACGTATTTGCCGGGGGTGAGGGCCACGCCTGTAACGCCCTGCGACTGGTCGTAGCACTTGCCCGGGGCGTTCCAGCTCTCGGCAAGTGTTTGAGGCGACATCACGGCTTCGTGGGTCGACACCATCTTGCTTGAGTCATATTCGCCCTTGAACATAATCTCGGCAAGCTGCTTGTAGAAGGGGTTGGTCAGCGCTTCAATCTGCGCGGCGGTAACACCGGGCTTCAGAGCAGAGCAGATGCCGTCGACAAACACGTCGAGGTTGGGGTCGGCAACGGCTTTCTTCTTGAACTTCATTTCGGCACAAGAGGCGTAGTTCTCAACCCGCGAGGAGTCGGTAACGAAACCGGTGTGAACGGTGAAGCGCACTGCGCGGACACCGGTCTGCATTGATTCGGGAATCTCAACCGTTGATGAGTTTGATTTCATACCGAAGTCAAGGCGCTTGTCTGGAGTACCGGTAACGTTGGTCCAGGTATATGTGCGGTCGGCGTTCATCTTGCCTATTTCAATGGTTACCTGTCCGAAGTTACCATTGGAGCCACCTTCCTGACGGGGCACATAGGTAATCTGCTCAATATCCACTCCGGCAGAGGGTTCTGCATTTTCTTCGGCAAAGTAATATTCCAAGATAGGCCATTGGTCGGGGTTGCTTGAAAAGCCGTTGTTACCACCGTTATATTGGGTGTGGTAAATGGTACCGGCATCGCCGTCGAAAGTTTTTTCAATGCTTTCATTGGCAGAGTTGGCGCGTCCGGCAGCAGACTTGCCTGCATCAACGGCATAGACGGGAACGGCAAAAAGTGCATCGGCCGTGGCCTGGGCGGTTTCGGAGAACTGCCATCCGGGCTGGCTGATGGTCAACTGTGCGGCGACGGAAGTAGAGGCGCTGGTACGCAGGCTCAAGGTGGTGTTGCGCGTAACGGCAGAGTTGTTTTGAGCCACACTGATGTGTATCTCGTCGCCGATAACGGTCGGGGTCACCCAGTCAGAGCCTGAAACGGCAATTTTATAGAGCGAATAGGTTGGAATTACAATCTCTGTGGGGAGATAGTCGTCGAGAGCTATGGTACTTTTGCTGTAGACAAGAGCTCCGAGTTTTGCGGCCTGCACGTCGTTTTGGGCAGCCTGTGCATTGCCGACAGAGGTGGCCGACAGAGCTATCAGCCCTGCGAGCATCGCCTTCGTGATATTAGATTTCATTAAGTTATAAATAAAAAAGATGAATTAATTTTCCTGAAAATTATCTTGCAAATGTAAGATTTTTTTGTGACTTTGCAAAGCGAAATTTCAATTTTCCGAAAAATCTGCGTAATTTTGCACCATGCAATTTGAAGATTTAGACCTCACGGACGACGTTCTCGATGCCCTCTATGATATGCACTTTGACGAGTGCACCCCGATTCAGGAAAAGGCCATTCCGGTAGCCCTGCGCGGCCGCGACCTAATAGCCGTAGCTCAGACCGGCACGGGTAAAACCGCAGCATTTTTACTCCCGGTAATCAACGAGTTAGGCAAGCGCAAGGCATCCGACAAAATCAAATGCGTGGTGATGACCCCCACCCGCGAGCTGGCGCTGCAGATTGATGCCCAGATGCAGGGGTTCAGCTATTTTTTGCCCATCAGCTCGCTGCCGATTTATGGCGGCACCGATGGGGCAGGTTACGCACAGCAACAAAAAGGACTGAAAATGGGCGCCGAAGTGGTGATTGCCACCCCAGGCCGACTTCTGGCCCATCTCAGTATGGGCTACGTTGACCTCTCGGAGGTGGAATTTTTCATTCTCGACGAGGCGGACCGTATGCTCGACATGGGATTCTACGACGACATCATGCAGATTGCCCGCCATCTGCCCGAACAGCGCCAGACGCTGATGTTCTCGGCCACCATGCCGCCCAAAATCCAAAAGATGGCCAAGTCGCTGCTCCATAATCCCGAAGAGGTAAAAATCGCCGTCAGCAAACCCACCGACAAGGTGCATCAAAGCGTTTACTACTGCACCGAGCGCCAAAAAGAAGCACTGCTGATGCACCTTTTTGACACGGTCAACTCCAAGCGCGTGATTGTGTTTGCCTCTTCCAAGCTGAAAGTCAAAGAATTGGCGCGGGCATTGCGCCGCAAAGGCCTGGCCGTCGGCGAGATGCACTCCGACCTTGAGCAGAACGTCCGCGAAGAAGTGATGCGCAATTTCCGAGCCGGAAACATCGACATTCTGGTGGCAACCGACATAGTGGCACGCGGCATCGACATTGACGACATCACTATGGTGGTGAACTACGACGTTCCCCACGATGCCGAGGACTACGTGCATCGCATCGGCCGCACAGCCCGCGCCGGTGAAGAGGGCGTGGCCGTGACCCTCGTTGGCGAACGCGAACGCCGCAAGTTTAAATACATCGAAAACTTTCTCGGCAAACCTGTGCCCAAAGGCCAGCTGCCCGACAGCCTCAAAGCCGAAAATACCGAGAAAGCCGACCAGCCTGCCGCCGCCGAAAAGCCAGACCGCAAGCCCCGCGCCGACAAACCCCGCCGCCGCTTCAACCGCCACCGCAAAAACAAATCGGAATAACAGATATGGAGCCGACTGACTTTCGTAGGTCGGTATGCCGACAATACTGATTACCAATGACATAAGAAAGCAGCGAACAAAAGTCTGCCGCCTCCATGTGAACCTTTGACTCTGCATTTGACTGCAATCAGCGAAAATATTTGGTTAGGATAAAAATAATTATTAACTTTGTAATTATTATAAACGCAATAATTGAAAGTTTAATAATGACCAAGACACCTAAATACAACATCGCGTTGGCAAATCCATTTGTGATTGGGCGGTATGCCGGACCGCAATATTTCTGCGACCGAGAAGAGCAATTGTTCTTTCTCAAAAAGTCAATTCGAAACGGTCGGGATGTGGCTATCATTTCGCCTCGTCGTATGGGCAAGTCCGGACTGATTGAACACCTTTTCTGTCAAGAAAAAATCGACCAAGATTACATGACGGTTTTTGTAGATGTTTATGCAACGTCTTCGGTGTCAGAACTTGTCGCAATGATTGGCCAAGCGGTTTTTCAGGCCGTTACTCGCGAAAAAGGCTCCCCCTGGCAGCGCTTCATTGAGGGGCTGAAAAGCCTGCGCCCAACAATAACATTCGATGCCAACACCGGCGTGCCGTCGTTGTCGATGACGGCGGTAAATCTCACTCAGCCGGAGTTGACCTTGGCCGAAATATTTGACTATCTCGAAAATGCACCCCGCCCGGTAATTGTGGCAATCGATGAGTTTCAAGAAATCAGCAAATATGGCGGCGGCAAAGCCGAAGCATTGCTAAGAAGCTATATTCAGCGAACCCCGCGAACGCGTTTCATCTTTGCCGGCAGCGAGCAGTCGGTAATGAATGCAATGTTCAGTAGCATAAAGCGTCCGTTTTATCAAAGTTGTCAGATAATGCACCTGCCGGAAATTCCCGAAAACTCATACGTGGAATTTGCAATGCGCAAATTCTCGGAATATGGAAAAGAGGGCAATGAGGACGTTGTGCGCACGGTATATCAAAAAATGTCGGGCATAACGTGGTTTATGCAGATGATGCTCAATGAACTGTTTGCTATCACACCCGAAAATGGAAAACTGCGACCGGAAGACGTTGCCATTGCCGAACAAAATATCATTGGTGTTCAGGAGTATGGCTATCGTGAAATAATGGCCAGACTGTCGCCTATGCAACGAATACTTGCGATTTATATAGCCAAAAATGGCCCGGTTGAAAATCTATTGTCATCCGATACGCTTAGTGCCAGCGGATTCAAAACGGCAGCCTCCATTCAGTCAGCCGGCAAAGGACTCCAAAAGGCCGGGTTGATAACAAAAATCAATAACGCCTATCGAATTTACGACATTTTTTTTGCGGCCTGGCTTGCTCGTTAGGCGGCGGATTTGCGGTAGGTAAGGGCAGCGATGAAGATCGCCGAGGTGCGCGCACCGACAAAATTTTCCGATATATTTTAGAGCATATTTGTCATATTTTCAACAAATGTCAATGGCAGGGTGTTATTGATTTATGACTCGGAGATTCATCACTTTGGCGTTACTGGCCTGGGGGCTGTCCGCCGGCGCTCAGTCGCTGGTCGACGCTCGGCGCGACTCAGTTATCGCCTCGCATAAGGTTATCAGTTTCGGCTCGGGAAATCAAGTCGGAGCCGATTCGGTTCGTCGGCTGATTGAGGAGTTTTACTACGACCAGTTCCGATCTTTTTCTGACCCCGAAGCTCCCTATTTCCTTTTCATGAGCCGCGACGCCACGCTGGCAATGGGCATTGGCGGATGCGTCAGGATGCGCGGATATTTCGACTGGCACGGCGCACAACCCACTCCGGCATTCAACCCCTACCTGATACCGATGACTCCCGACCCGACAGCTATGCGCCACTTCGGCACCACACCGTCGGGTACAAGCCTGTTTTTTCGCATCTTGGGACGCAACAAGCGCCTTGGGCATTACCAGCTCTACATTCAGGCCGACTTTTCGGGCTACAACTCACGCGATTTCAAGCTCAAAAAGGCTTATGCAATAGTCAACGACTGGACTATCGGCTATGCCGCAAGCACGTTTTCAGACCCTGCAGCGCAACCGCCGATGGTTGACTCCAACGGCGCGAGCAACAAAATCACCCCCACAGACGTACTGGTGCGATATTCCCCGCGACTGAGCAAGCATTGGCTCCTGGCCGTGAGCGCCGAAACGCCCTCCACGACGGTCAACGCTGACGGCGTTCAGACCAAAGCCATACAAAACTGGGTTCCCGATGGCGCGGCATTCATTCAATATGAATGGGGACGGTCAAACCACGTACGTCTGGCCGGCATCGTGCGGTCGCTGAGCTATCGCAATCTGACTTCCGGCACCAACCACCACCAGGCTGGATGGGCAGTCACGGCAAGCAGCGTGGCCCACCCCACCCCGCAGCTAACAACCTATCTCACCACCAACTATGGCCACGGTTATGCATCGCTCGGCGGCGACCTCTCGGCGGGTTCTTATGATTTGCTCGGCTATCCGGGCGAATCGGGGCGACTGTATGCCCCGGCAAGCGTGGGATGGTGCGCGGGCTTGCAGTGGAATTTCCGCCCGGAGCTTTTCGTAAGCCTGTCGGCAAGCTCCACGCGCTTACATCTTAAGGACTCAGGAAGTCAGCCTGATGAATACAAACGCGGACTTATGGCTACGGCAAATTGCTTTTGGAACGTAACGGCACGCATTCAGGTCGCCGCAGAGTTTTGTTATGGCCGACGCTACAACTTCTCCGGCACCCATCGCAGCGCTTATCGCGTCGGAGCCTTGGCGCAGTTCAGCTTTTAAGAGTTAGGAGTTAGGAGTTAGGAAAATTCTTTTTTCAAAAATCCCGAGGCGGAAATATGTTTAACAACATAATCCGCCTCGAGCTGTCATTTTGGACAAAAATCGGGGATTTTTTGTGCAAAATGACACAATAAACACCATTAAAAGCCGTTTTGTTGTTAAAACACATCGAAAAATTTGTTTATATGATATAAAGTTTGTAACTTTGCAATTCCGTAAAAGGACAACTATACCCTTTCCAAAGGTACAGTATTTAAGATTTTTAAGAATAAATCATTATCATCTACACAGAAATATGGGTAAAAAATTCGCTATGTTGCTAATGGTGATGTTTGCAGCCTTGGGTGTCGCCGCTGAGGTGACGGTCACAGGAACAGTCACCGACAAAGCACTGAACGAGCCTATTATCGGTGCCACAGTAAAGCTGAAAGGCAACAAGAGTGTCGGAACGTCGACAGACATTGACGGCAACTTTTCCATCAAGGTTCCTTCCGAAAAATCAGTGCTCGAAATCACTTACGTGGGCATGAACCCGGTAGAGGTCAAAGCCTCGACCAAGCATCTCCACATTGACATGGAAACCTCAAGCACTATGCTTCAGGAAGTCGTGGCGCTCGGCATGGGCAGCTCTGACAAACGACTGTTCACCGGTGCTACCACAAAAATCAATGCCGAAGAGAGCCTCCTTTCGGGTGTCAACGATATTTCCCGCTCGCTGGCAGGCCGCGCCGCCGGTGTGAGCGTGCAGAATGTGAGCGGCACGTTCGGTACCGCGCCGAAAATGCGCGTGCGTGGTGCAACGTCAATCTACGGTTCCTCAAAGCCACTGTGGGTTGTCGACGGCGTGATTCTTGAAGACAACGTAGAACTCGATGCCGACGCGCTTTCGTCGGGCGACGCCACCACGATGATTGCTTCGGCTATCGCCGGCCTGAACGCCGACGACATTGAGAACTTCCAAATTCTGAAAGACGGCTCCGCAACATCAATCTATGGTGCCCGCGCAATGGCAGGCGTTATTGTCGTGACCACCAAGCAAGGTCGCGCCGGCCACACCTCCATCAACTATACCGGCGAACTCACTTACCGCCTCAAGCCCTCATATCGCAACTACAACATCTCCAATTCTCAAGAGCAGATGGGTATATATAAGGAAATGGAAGCCAAGGGATGGCTGAGCTTCGCATCACTGGCAAACTCCTCGTCGAGCGGCGTTTACGGCACGATGTACAAGCTCATCAACACCTACGACCCCACCACCGGACAATATGCCCTGGCCAACACCACGGAAGCACGCAACAACTACCTGCGTCAGGCCGAGATGCGTAATACCGACTGGTTTGACCTCCTGTTCCGCAACACTCTGATGCAGACCCACGCAGTCAGCGTAAGCGGCGGTACAGAGCGCGGCAGCTTCTACACCTCATTCTCTTATATGAACGACCCGGGTTGGACAAAGTCAAGCTCCGTTGATCGTTACACATTCAACGCCAATGCCTCCTACGACCTGAGCAAGCAGTTGAAGTTCACCCTGCGTACAAACGACAGCTACCGTAACCAGAAAGCTCCCGGCACTCTGAGTCAGGATGTTGACGTGGTTTCGGGTAACGTGAGCCGCTCGTTCGACATCAACCCGTTCAGCTACGCCTTGAATACCTCGCGCACCACTGACCCGAACGCCAAACTGACACGTAACTACGCCGACTTCAACATCTTCGATGAGTTGGACAACAACTACATCACTAACGAGATGGTCGACGTTAAGTTCCAGGGCGAACTCGAATACAAACCCATTGCAGGACTTTCGCTGAAAGCCCTCGGCTCTTTCCGCTACTCCTCGACCCAACAGGAGCACTACGTTACCGACCACTCCAACCAGGCAGAGGCATATCGCGCAGGTATCTCGCCCGAGAACTCAACGATTCGCGACTCCAACCCCTACCTCTACACTGACCCTGACGACCCCAACTCGCTGCCTCAAACCGTGTTGCCCAACGGCGGCATTCTCTACCACACACTGTTTGGCATGAAGCAGCTCGACTTCCGCGCAACCGCCAACTACAACAAGGAGTTTGCCGGAAAATATCTGGTCAACGTTCTTGCCGGCTACGAAGCCTCCAAGATTGACCGCCACACAGAGAGCTTCCAGGGCTGGGGCATGTGTTACGACAACGGTAACCTCCCCTTCTTCGACTGGCGTCTGTTCAAGCAGATGAACGAAGAAAACGGCACATACTACAGCGATGACCGCACCGCCACCCGCATGATGGCAGGCTATGCAATGGCATCGTTTATGTATGACAACCGCTACATCATCAACGGCACATTCCGCTACGAAGGCTCCAACAAGCTCGGCAAGGCAAAGCAAAGCCGCTGGCTCCCCACCTGGAACGTTTCCGGCGCATGGAACGCCGATGCTGAAAGCTGGTTTGCCAACCCCGTGCTCGCCACAGCCAAGCTCCGTGCAGGCTACTCGCTGACCGCAGATGCCGGCCCCGCAAACGTGAGCAACGCGCTGGCTATCTACTATCCTTCGCGCCCTTGGCGTCAGGACACCGAGGCGTATGAGCAGGCTCTTGTCCTCAGCTCACTGGCAAACTCGGAACTCACCTATGAAAAGAAACACGAAGTCAACGTAGGCATTGACCTCGGCTTCCTCAACAACCGCATCAACCTCGTATTCGACTGGTATAAGCGTAACAACTTCGACCTTATCGGCTATATTTACACCGAGGGCGTTGGCGGCGAAATCGGCAAGTGGGCAAACGTTGCCTCTATGGCCTCACACGGCGTGGAATTCACGCTGTCGACCACCAATATTCAGACACGCGACTGGACTTGGACCACCGACTTCACATTCTCCTACGCCAAAAACAAAATTACCGACCTGAAATCGCGTTCACGCATCATCGACCTCGTGCAATCAACCGGTTTTGCCCTCGAAGGCTATCCCGTACGTTCAATCTTCTCGATTCCCTTTGCCGGACTGACCGAAGACGGTCTGCCTCAGATTATCAACGAAAACGGCGAAGTAACCACCTGGGACATCAACTTCCAGGAATGGGATATGAACAAGATTAACAGCTTTATGAAGTACGAAGGTCCGGTTGACCCGCCCTACACCGGCGGTTTTGGCAACAACCTCCGCTGGAAAGGCTTCAACCTCAACATCTTCTTTACCTACGCCTTCGGCTCGGTAGTGCGCCTCGACCCGGTATTTTCATCGTCCTACAGCGACCTCACCGCAATGCCCCGCGAATTTATGGATCGTTGGGTTAAACCCGGCGACGAAAACATCACCAGCATACCGGCAATCGCATCGCGCCGTCAGGTCTACAACAACAGCTACATCAGCTACGGCTACAACGCCTACAACTACTCCGATGCCCGAGTGGCCAAGGGCGACTTCATCCGCTTGAAAGAAGTGTCGCTGACCTACGACTTCCCCAAGAGTTGGACCCGCGCCCTGCGCATCAACACCGCATCGCTCAAGCTTGCCGCTACCGACCTCTGGCTCTGCTACTCCGACAAGAAGCTCCACGGCCAAGACCCTGAGTTCGTTAACTCCGGTGGCGTTGCAAACCCCAACCCCAAGCAGTTTACGTTCACTCTCCGCTTCGGACTCTAATTTGCTTTGACCCACAATGAAAACAAACAAAAAAATATACGCATTCGCAGCCGCAGCTGCCCTGACCCTCTCATCCTGCTCGGGATTTCTCGATACTCCGACTGATACCCGCGTTGACCTTGTGAACACCGAACAGGTTCGCATGCTGATGAATGGTGCATACCCGATGATGTCATACGCCTGGCCATGTGAAATCATGTCCGACAATATGGAAGACAACAATTCTCCAGTTAACGAAGACGGCACCGGCATCCACTACAACCTCAGCTCTTATGACCGTGGCGACGAGGAAATGTTCCGCTGGGAAAGCTGCGTGAGCAATAACGACACCGACTCCCCCTCGGGAATTTGGGAAGGCTTCTACAACTCCATCGCCGTGTGCAACGCCGTGATGGAAAAGCTCGACCAGTGGCGCGAAGAAAATGGCGGTCTTGACGAAACCCAAAGTGCCGTTTACGCCGAAGCTCAGATTCTACGCGCATTTGACCACTTCATTTTGGCTCAGGTATTCTGCCAGCCCTATCGCGGCTCGCTTTCAGAAAACTATCTCGGCATTCCGTATATCACCAAGCCGGAAACCACCGTTAAGCCCCACTACGAGCGCGGCACTCTCGCCGAAACATACAAAAAAATCCAGGAAGACCTCGAGGCTGCGCTCCCCAACATCCAGAACACCCTTTACGGCGTTCCCAAATATCACTTCAACACCACTGCAGCCAATGCCTTCGCTGCCCGCTTCTACCTCTTCACCCGCCAGTACAAAAAGGCCCTTGAATGTGCCAACGCAGTATTTGGCGGTGCTGAGAATGACCCCACCCCCTACCTCTCTGATGTATGGGCCAAGAGCGAACAGTTCTACTACATCCGCGACATCGGTCTGTATCAGAACGGTGTTGACAAGCAGTCAAACTTCCTGCTCTACCCCACCCACTCGGTTCTGCTGCGCAGACTTGGCTCGGGTTGCCGCTATGGCGTGATTCGCGATGCGCTGAACTCCACCATCCACGGCCTCACCCCCGCATGGGACTCCCCCGCGTTCCAATACGCGCTGAAGAGCGACAAGACCAACACCTACTTCTCAATGCAGCCCTGCTACGCTATGGTATGTATCAACAACGGCCAGAGCGAATACGGCTCAGGTATGTGTGCCAACGTATCGGAGCAGTTTGAATACACCGACAAGATTGCCGGTATCGGTTATGCCCACCTCACCGTGCGCGAGTTCTACGGAGAAGAAACCCTGCTGACCCGCGCTGAGGCAAAGCTCTTCCTCGGCGACAGCCAAGGTGCGGTTGACGACCTCTCAGCATGGGAGAAAATCCGCCGCAACTGTCCGTTTGCCGTGGGCAACGAAAATGACTTCAAAGATTACACCATTGATAACCTCACCACGTTCTACTCCGGCGAAAAGGGTAAGCGTTTCGGCGCAGCCAAGCCCATCAACATTGACCGGGTTTGCCCCGAAAACGACGGCACAGTTACCGCAGAAGCCATTATGCCCCTGCTTCAGGCCGTGCAACACATCCGCCGAATCGAAACAATCCACACCGGTATGCGTTGGTTCGACATCAAGCGCTTCGGCATTGAGATTGACCGCAAAATCGGCAACAAGGAGGCTCCTCTCTACCACACCAAAGACCGCCTGACCCTCGAAGACCCGCGCCGCGCCGTGCAGATTCCCTCCGAGGTGGTAACCTCCGGCATGCAGCCCAACCCGCGTGGTACCGTAGAGACCCTGGTTCCCTCATCAGAATACGTCAGCGTAAAATAACAACACCGTCTTTAACGCATTATATACATTCCGACAATGAAAATCTCAAAATATCTTCTCCCCGCACTCGTTGGCCTGGCCATGGTCTCCTGCTCCGAGGAAGAAATCGGCCCCAGCATCTTCGTTGACCCCGAACACGCCGACCCCAACGGTTACACATACAAGTTCGACACATGGGTGGAAAACAACTTCCGCATTCCCTACAATTTGGACTACAAATACCGTATGGAAGACATTGAGTCGAATATGGACTATAACCTCGTGCCGGCAACGTTCGACAACGCCCGCGACCTGTGCCTGCTGACCAAATATCTTTGGTTCGACACCTACGAGGAAGCAACCGGCTCAAAGGACTTCCTCAAGACCTACGGCCCGCGCATACTTCACCTGATCGGCTCGCCGGCTTACAACCCGACTTCAGGCACCGAGATTCTCGGTCTTGCCGAAGGCGGTCTGAAAGTCACGCTCTTTAAAGTCAACGAGATGCAACTCGACAACGTGAACATGCTCAACGAATACTACTTCCGCACCATGCACCACGAGTTCGGCCACATTCTCCACCAAACCAAGAGCTACCCCACCGACTTCAACTTGCTCTCAACCGGTCTTTATGAGCCCTCCACGTGGCAGGACAAGCCCATCGGCATGACTGCCTCATTAGGCTTCATTACCCCCTACGCATCGTCGGAAACCCGCGAGGACTTTGCAGAAACCATTGCTAACTTCCTCACCCGCACCAAGGAGCAAGACGATATGATTCTTTGGCTTGCCGACCGCGGATGGACCACCGGAACAGCCGGCGAGGTAACAGAGGCCGAGCCCAAATACTACTGCATGTATTACCTCAAGGATCCCTCAAACGTTGAAGAAAAAACCTACTTTATGCAGTCGGTTGAAAAAGACGAAGGCTTCCAGGTAGGCGTTACCGGCCTTGACGGCAAAACTTACAACACCGTAGCCGAGGTTGAGGCCTATATCGAGTCGCTGCAAAGCAGCATTCCCGGCGGAGTGTTCTTCGTTGAAGACACCGACAAGATTGACGGTCGCGCCATCATTCAGCAAAAACGCTCAATCGTGCGCAACTGGTTCAAAGATGCCTGGAATCTTGACTACGACAACTTACGCACCATAGTGCAGCGTCGTCAAAACACTTACCGCACCGAGCTCGACAACCTGCGTGCCGAAGTCGAAAACACAATATAATTACCAATTACAAATTGCTAATTACCGATTAAGACAATGAAATTCAACAAACTATATATACTCGCACTGCTCGGCTTCGGCCTTGCCGCCTGCTCCAACGAAGAGGACAGCCTCTTTGAGCAGTCGGCCGCCGAACGCCTTGATGCCGGTCAAAAAGAATACTTCTCAACCCTCTGCTCCGACGGCGGACTCTGGGCTATGGAATATTTTGCCAACGAAGAAGAACCCGGTTACCTGTTCGTAATGCAATTCCACGACGACAAGTCGGTAGACATTCACACCGACCACAAATGGATCGGCTCAACCTACAAGACCGAAAAGTCGCTGTGGGACGTTATCAACGACGATGGCAACGTGTTGACTTTCAACTCCTACAATACGCTGTTCCACGTATTCTCAACGCCCGAAAACATTGAGGGCGCAGACGCTCCGACCGACACCTACGGCGACGATGTTGACGAACTCGGCTACGGCCACGCCGGCGACTACGAATTTATGTTCATGGAAAACAACAACGGCAACATCCGCCTGCTCGGCAAAAAGCGCGGCTACTACACATACATGCGCAAACTTCCCGCCGACACCGATCCCGAGGCATATCTTGCCCGGGTTGCAGCAAAACGCAATGCCGTATCGAACAAAAACTTCCCCACATACGTTATGACTGAAACCGCCACCGGTGCCACCTACGAAGTTACCGGCCTAGGCTCCGACGTAGTTTCCATAATGCCCACAGCTTCAACCAACCCATTCGGTCAGACAGAAACCAAAGCGTGCATAATCACGCCCGCCGGAATGCGCCCGCTCAAGAGCTTTGACTGCATCAGAAAAGATGACTCTCACTTCACCATCGACGAGTTCACCTGGGCCGCCGACGGTGCCCTCGAATCCCCCGCCGTCCGCATCACCGCAATGACCCCATCTGTTAACCTCTTGCGCAAGGATTTGAAAACATGGTCTATTATGCAAGAGAGCATGAGCCAAAAGTTGCAGGAATCGCTGCAGACTGTTAACCAGCAAACGCCGGCCATAGCAAGCAATACCGTATATACTGAAGTATATGGTAGAAATCCGAAGTTCAAGAACTTGGGAATCGGATATGAGGTAACAAACGGTGTAGCAAACTTCGCTTTCAAAGGAGATTGCGGCATTCTGCCTTTCTGCTACTACGGAACAATTGAATCTCTTGAAAACGGCAACATTAAAATTGCTCTCACTCAGGCCGACGATCCTCTTACAAAGGATATTTTCATCAAAGCACCTGAATCAAAAACTTTCATAAAGTATTTTGAGGGAGAATTTACCGCCACAAATGTTGACATTATGGACTGCTCAAGAGTTAAGCTTGCATCCGTGTCAGACCCTGCAATTACTTTTGAAATCCAACTTAAATAACATCTTTTTACGCAAGGCAACGACGCAAAGTTGCCTTGCAACTCACGTTGACAATATATTATATACACATTAACCAATTCAAAATTATTATGAAAAAGATTACTCTATTGGTAGTTAGCGCTTTGTCCGCTTCGTGTGTTTTGGCCGTTGTTCCAACCCCAAAATCCATCCAAGCAAATGTGCAGAAATTTAACGCTCAGAAACTTGAAAAAGTAGCTCAAGTCTCTCCCATTAAAGTGCTTGCAGCCACCGCTGAAGAAGGTGAAGGAGGTGAAGGAGAAGGCAACGTCGTTGTCACCTCGTCAACTACTCCCCTATACTATACCCCCAACAGCTTCTATGTTGGTATGAGCAACGAGTGGTATGGTGCAGAACGAACCACGATGCTGGCTCCGGCACGCGGTGTCACCAAATTTGTACCCATTCAGCCCCTTACCAATTCTACTTGGACCTGGACTCAATATGTCGTAAATGAAGAAGGTAACGCTTTGGTAGAAAAAGACTTTGAGGAAAAGGCAGACACTCTGCAATATCAAAACACTCCTTATGCTCAGAGTGCAACCTTTATGACTCTCTCAGCCAAAACCACTGCCGGAGATAGCGTCACATATGACAACCCGGGTGTAGGCGAATTCCTTTGTGGCAGAAATTTCAATACTTGGACTCCGTCAATACCGGAATCACAAGGTATTTTCGGTGTTTCACCCGTGCCCTGCGGGTTGGATATGACAGAAGATGGCGACCCTTATATGTTCCTTCAGAATTACGGTTTTGACAAGACTAAGCAGTTTGGATTCACAAATGTCAACGCGAACGGTGTTCCCGCTGATGTTACCAAAAATTTCGACAAGGCGGATGCTGCATCCGTAAAGGTTAACAGCTTTGTGGCAAAAATTCCTTCACCCGGCGCTTATTATCAACTCAGCAGCATATATTTCCTCTGCGTGGCAGTAACTACTGAAGAGGCTCCCATCAACGTTACCGTCTACGAAATGGACGAAAACAACAAAGTTGGTGAAAACCCTGTTGGTAAAGGTTCTGTCATCTTAGCTAAAGGCAAAACATCAGGATTCGTAAACATTGACCTTTCAGCCGTCAACATTCTTGGATATAACACCAACAAGCCCATCTGCACCGACAAAGGTCTTTATCTTGAAATCACCGGTATGGATACCGACGCATTCAATGCATTCGCTATAATGGTTAATGGTAACACCCGTATTCCCGCCGCTGACTTTACCGAAGACGGCTATTGGAGAAAGGTTTATCCCACCCATGGCTTAGTAATGTATTCCATGACCGATAAATCCACAAACGAAACCGTTTTGGCCAACAACCCCTACATCAGTGCATATACTGTGGATGAAACTGCATCAGAACTCATTATAGCAACTGACCTGTTCCTGTTCTACAACATCAACTTCCCGCAGATTTACGATGCATTTACCGGCGAAGACACAACCGTGGTTGAACTTCCTATGGAAGCAGAACCGGCAGGCGTATTCCTGGATGGCGACTATGACTTTGCCCAGCTATATGATGACGGTATGATCAACATTGAAGCCACAGAAGATTGGCTTGAATTTGAAGTTGGCTACGATGAAGAATACGAAATCACCATCATTGCCGTTTGGGCCAACTCCGATTGTCCCGAAAGTGGCGAAGGCCGCACCGGCAAGATTGAAATCACCGGCTACGCCTGCGACTATACCATCACAGTTAACCAGCCTGCAGGTGCCAAAGGCATCGTAGAAGACTCTATCAGCGAGGTTGCAGCTGCCGGTCAGGGCGCAGTTGAATACTACGACCTGCAGGGTCGCAAGCTCTCCGCAGCTCCCGCCAAGGGCGTCTACATTCAGCGCAACGGCACCATCGCCACCAAAGTGCTCCGCTAAAAATCCCTAAACAACGAACCTCCAAAAAGCCCGCCCCGCGCGGGCTTTTTTCATTTTGCCCCCGACTCATCGGCGGCACGTCGCCGATGCTCAACAAGATCTGCGCAAAATTTTTGGCAAAATTTTGCTCGCATTGATTGATTACAATCACGGAGCGCAGTGGAGTGCCGAGTCTTTCGCAAGTCATTTGCGTACCCGCGCCCCACGTTGAGACCACAGCGGCAGGGGATTGGGTGATGAGGGCTTTTTATAATGTCATAAATCGTAGAGCTTTGGTCTCTCCATTTATAAGTAAGAACGAAAAAAGACGTTGAAGCCGACTCTATGTCGCGAAAAATAGCATTGGAGCTTAACGGTTATGCCGAACTGAAATGCAGGGAGTAGTTGCAGGGGTGGGAAAAAATTTGTATATTTGCGGAAAATTATCAACTTAAATCTATATCATGATAAAAAGATTTCTTTTGGCCGCGATGGTGACGACCGCAGCGGCAGCTTGGGCAGACAGCTTCGTGGCAACCACGATTACTGACGGCAAGTTTGCCCCGGATACCGAATGGTATACAATGCAAATACATACCTCCGGCTATTATCTGAGCAACGAGGTTAACGCCAACGGCGCAATGCCCCTGTTGCGCAAGAGCACCTTCAACGCCGCCGGCGACTTGTGGTGTTTCGTGGGCAACGACACCGATGGCTACAAGATATACAACCGTGCCGAGGGCCCCGGCAAGTCGCTTGCCGCCCCCATAGAGATGAAGGGCACTACCGGAGCAGACTCCTACCCTGTTCTTAAAGCTCCAGGCGAAGAAGGAAACTGCTACGATTGGGTGTTCACAACCGGTTCCATAGCGGGGTCATACTTCATCGGCGAAAAGGGTTACGCTAATAACCGCATCAACGTGCGCAACGGCCAGTTGGCATTCTGGACCGACGGTGCCGACAACGGTTCGTCGATAGTAATCAAGAAAGTTTACTTTGCCAAGATTGACGGCGATGCGCTGCTCGTCAACGAAGAGCCGCGCACGACGTTGAGCGGCACGATTGCCCCCACCGTGAATGCCGACGGCAGCATCGTGCTGGGCAACTGCGACTACCACTTCACCAGCCCCGAGGGCAAGACAGTACTCTCCTACACCCTGAGCTACCCCGACGGCACGTCGAAGACCGTCACCGGGCGAGGCGAAGTAAAAGACGACCTGACTGTCAGCGGTCCGGCTGTGCTTGACAACGTTACGGCACGAGTTATTGACTTGCAGGGACAATCGGACAACGGCTACATCGTGTTCCGCTATAACGGCACTCCCGGTTTCGACATCGTATACCGCATACCGTCGATAGTCACGGTATTGGCCGGCGACCATAAGGGTCGCGTATTTGCCGTCAACGACTACCGCTACTGCGGCGGCGACATCGGCGCCGGACGTATTGACCTCTACCAGAGCTACTCAGACGACAACGGCAAGACCTGGACAGTGCCCGACGTAGTGCGCGGAGTCGACGGCCAACCCATAGCCATGGGCACCGGCAACGGCACTCCCGCCGGCACCAAACAGTCGGTAACCAACCTTGACTGCGGCTTCGGCGACCCTGCCACCGTGTGCGACCGCGAAACCGGCGAACTCTTTATGGTGGCCTGCGCCGGACGCATGAACTTCTTCAGCAGCCGCCGCGCCGACCCGCAACCCTCGGCACGCTGGTGGAGCACCGACGGCGGCGAAACCTGGACAGAACCCGACTTCACGCAGTGGGAACAAATCTACAGCCTCTTTGACGACAACTGCACCTACGGCTACATCGACGGCCAGTTTATCGGCTCGGGCCGTATGGTTCAAAGCTCAAAAGTCAAAGTGGGCAGCCACTACCGCCTCTATGCCGTAATGAGCGGCCGCAACGCTGCAGCGGGCAATATCTCCAACTGGGTACTCTACTCCGACGACTTCGGCCACAACTGGAAGATTCTGGGCGACCCATACAATCCCGCAATCTCCTACAATGCCGACGAACCCAAGTGTGAAGAACTGCCCGACGGCTCCATACTCCTTGCAGCACGCGGCAACGGCGGCGGCCGCAACTTCAACATCTTCCACTACTCCAACATCGAGAACGGCGAAGGACACTGGGGCGACCAAATCAACTCAACCCTCGGCACCGGCCACGGCATCAACGCTTGCAATGGCGAAATTATGATTATCCCTGTAAAGAACGCTGCCGGCGAAAAGGCCCACCTTGCCATTCAGAGCTTCACCAACAGCAGCGCGCGCGAAAAAGTGACCCTCGCCTACAAAGCGCTACGCACTCCCGCCGACTACGACAAGCCCGAAGACTTCCAAACTTGGGACGGCTTCTATCAACTCACGCCCAAACCGTCGGCTTACTCCACGATGATTCTCCAAGAGGACAAAACCATTGGCGTACTCTTTGAGGAGAGCACCTACAACAATCGTCATTACGTGGATAGCGACGGCGTTGCTCACGACGACGGCAACTATGACTTCTGCGAGGTTTATCGCAACCTCTCCATCCCCGAACTTACCGGCAATACGTGGGAATATGACGACAAACCCCAATCGGAAAATGAAATTAAAAAAGAAGCCGTAGAAAACAAGCTCGACGAAGTCAGCGGCTATGAGGGTTCACCGATTGTGGGTCTGCCCACCGCAGCATCGATTGCCAACGTAAAAACCGTCGGCAACACATATCTTGCCGACCCCACCGAGGAAAACTACCTGGCATTCAACGCCGCGTATGACTCTATGGAGCTGACCATGCCCCGAAGCGGAGGAATCTATTCTTTTACGAATGCTCACGGCGGTAAATATAACATCTCCGGCGACCGCTGGCTTGCAGCCGGAGCTACGACCCTCTCGGTAAAGAGCGCCGAAGACGCCACAACCAAGTTTGTGGTTTTCAACCCGGCAGACAATGCCGATGAGTTCCTGCTCTACAACGAGAGCCTCAAAGTCTACGCAAAGCCAACTCCCGAAGAGGTCAGCACGGCCGTGAGCACCGCGACAAAATCATATAACGCAGGCACATATAAATTCGTAGTTTCCAACGGCAAGGTTGCTCTGAGCTGCACCACTCCCGGCAAGGCCGCCTACCCCGCCCTGCATATGGACGGCAGCCAAAAAGTGGTAATCTGGACCGAGGGCGAAGCCGCATCCAAGTGGGTAATGACATTACTCGGCATGGCTGAAGAACTGCCCGAAGCTGACAAACCCACCGTTACCGCAATAACCTTCAGCCCCGCATCGGTGAGCCTCACCGTAGGCGAAACCGCCACTGTGACCGCCACCATCACTCCTGAATCGGCAGCAACAACCGAGCTGCTCTGGGCCAGCGCCAATGAAGCGGTTGCCACCGTGAGCGCCACCGGCGAAATCACCGCCGTGGCTCCCGGCCAAACCACCGTGACCGTAACCGCCAACGATGCCGACAAATTCTCCAAAAGCCTCACCGTAAATGTAATTGAGCAAGACGGCATACGCGACATCATCAACGGCCAGCCCAAAGCCGACCGCGAATACTACGACCTGCAAGGTCGCCGCGTCCTCACCCCCCGCCGCGGCCAATTCCTCCTCTCCAAAGATAATAAACTCACGATTTGAACAGGCGGCGGGTGAGGGAGGTGACGTAGACCGTGAAGAGCGGGAATACGAGCACGCCCATGCAGGCAAGCACTGCTGACACCACCTTGCCAACAGCCGTGACAGGCTGAATGTCGCACCCGATAGTCGTGGCATCCATACACGCCCACCACAGCGCGGACCAATAGCCGGAAACGTCGGCATTGAGTCCGCGCTCGGCGTTGAAAAAGATTATCGACCCGAAGTAGATAAATGCGACGAGAATAAGCAGGTAGCTGGCCAGCATCGAGGAGATGCGATTTTTGGATATATATCCCACAACTATGGCCAGCGCCATAGTAGCCCGCCCCAGCGGCACAAAGCGGAGCCAATAGAGTTCGCCCGGAGTCACATCGAGGTGAAAATACGTGATGATATTCAGATAGGGAATGGAGAGCAGCAGAAAGAGCCAGCGCGTCCTCAGATAACGGCGCTTATTGTCGGAAAACGCCAGTTCATAAAAAAAGTCAACGATGAAAAACACGCAAACCCACAGCTGGAACTGCATATAGCGGTGGTTTTCAAGGAAATTGCGTCCGGTAAAGGTGTCATATGAAATATACACGATTAGCATTGCCGACAGCACGAAGACCGCCACGCGCATGGCATCCAACGATGCCGTGATGAATCGCATATCCCTGTTTCTCATATTATTTAAACGGAGAAAAAAGCGAATAAGTTTAAAGAAATTTTGTACTTTTTATCGAAAAATGCGTAACTTTGCGACGCTTTTACACAAGGATACACACCACACACGCATTTAATCAATCTATATCAAAACATTACATACATTATGTCTAAACAACTAACGCTCGGTCTTATGGCCGCAGCAGCTTTGCTTACCGGATGCTCGCAAGACGAAGTGCTCAATATGAGCGCTGACAGCAACGTTATCCGCGTAGGAGCAAACACCACCTCGGCATCACGCGCCCTCGATTCGTATTGCCCCGAAGTTCTTCCCGCGCAATTCTATCTCACCGCAGTTCACGAAAAAGGCGCTGAAAACCAAGGCATTTACTTCAGCGATGCACTGCTCAACCACGCCTCCGGCAATGAATATGGCTTTGCCGGCAGCGATTACTACTGGCCCGACAACGCCCTTGACTTCTATGCATACCACTGCACCAACGACGTTAACTTCGAGCTGACCGCCAACGAAAACGACTCACTGATTGCCAAATTCGTAGACTTCCAAGTGCCCTCAGACGTAGCCTCACAGGCCGACCTGCTCTACGCCTCAACTTTCGGCGCAGCAAAAGCCGGCGGTTCCGTTCACCTCGACTTCCGCCACGCTCTGAGCCAGGTAACGTTCAGCGCCAAGGTTGAAAACGAAAACATCCGCGTTGAAATCTCCGAAGTCGGTATGACCAACCTGCTCGACAAAGCCACATTCGTATTCCCCGACACCACCGATGCCTGGAGCCCCAATATGATGAACGACATCGTTAAAAACCTCCTATACACCGACACAACGGGCGACTCCGGCGTAAGCACTCCGGGAGGTAACAACGCAAGTCAGAACGGCTATGGCACGCAAATTCTCGGCAACCAAGGCATTCTCGGCGGCTGGCAGGTTGAAAACGTGACGGGAGATGAAAACGTAAATGTGAAGCGCGTTGCAGCCGACAGCGGCAACGACGGTGCCATCGGCGGCGCAACTCTCTCCGGCAGTTTCCCGCATCTCACCCGCGGAATCGGCACAGCAGAATACAACATCGACCTCAGCGCCAACCCCGTGAAACTCGTTGCCAATGCAGTTGAGGGCGACGAATCGTGGCTCACCGGCATAGTGCCCCTCACCGCCGCTCCCTCCAAGCACATTGCCGGCGAGGGTTACTCCCCCGACTGGAGCAAAGTCATGCAGCTGCTGCCGCAATTCTCTGACTACTGCACCCTTGTCAACATGAAGCGCAGCCCCGCCCGCCGTATAACCACCAAAACGTTAAACGAGACCTACTACAAGGCCAACGCCCTGAAAATCAAATCACTCACCACTTGCCCGGTACCCTACAACCAAACTATGGTCTACATTCGCCTGGCTTGCAAAATAACCACCATCAACGAATCTGACGGCAAGGAAATAGTATTGTTCGACTCCTACAAGACCGACGAGACCAAATACGTTTACCTCCCTCTGAGCATCTACTGGGAACCCGGCTACCGCTACCTCTACACCATCAAGTTCACCGAACACGGCAACGGCGGCATAACCAACCCCGAAGATCCAGATGACGTGCTCAGCAAAATCAGCATCACGGCCGACGTAAGCGAATACAACGAAGCCGGCATGAACGTTACCGACGACTTTGAGTACTCCGTCTCCGACGAAGCCCTCGAAGAACTGGTTGACGGCAAACGCTAAACCCTGACGCAACTAACACACCAAAACATACCGAAGCGGCGGACTCAGGTTCGCCGCTTTTTATTCTTTGCGGAAATCTAAATTTTGCGTAACTTTGCGCTATGGCATTAAACATCATGTTATCAATCGTTTTAGCGGCAATAACCCAAACATTGCCTGTTATGCACATCGTCACCGACCAAGCGAAACCAATAACGTCCAGAACCGAATACATTGACGGCGCATATTGGCTGGAGAGTTACGGCTCCGATTCCATGTCGGAATCTCTCGGCTCCGAAGCCGAACCGCTGCCATTGCAAATCAGAGGCAGAGGCCACTCCTCGTGGCGCCTCAGTCCCAAAAAACCATATAAAATAAAGCTTGGGGAGCGCACTTCCCTATTGGGGATGGCCGACAATAAACATTGGGCACTTCTCAAGCCGGGAGAAAGTGCTATTGCGGGTCTGCAACTTGCCCGGCTTATGGGTATGGAGTGGGTGCCCGATTTCCGTCCGATAGAAGTAGTAATCAACGGCGATTATCACGGACTTTATTTTCTGACTGAAACCATCAGGATTGACCGAAATCGCGTTAACATTTTCAAGCAAGACGATTTGGAAACCGACCCGGATAAAATTTGCGGCGGCTGGTTAGTGGAAATCGACAACTACATAGAAACCAACCAGATTAGAATAGCCGAGAACGACCGATGGAACCTAACAGTTCAATACCACAGTCCGGAAGAACTCTCTGATGAACAACACCAATGGCTTACGGAGGAGTTTACCCGAATGAATGCGGCCATCTACTCAACCAACAAGTATTCAACTGAATGGGAAAGCCACCTCGACGTAGAAAGCATTGCCCGCTTTTTCATTATTCAGGAGGTGATTGACAATCCTGACGGCTTTCACGGCAGTTTCTATCTTCATAAAGATGCCGGAGTGGAGAGCAAATGGACTGCGGGGCCGGTGTGGGATCTGTCTTGCTACTACAGGCAGAAAACAGACTACACTTTTTTGATGAGAGTTCACTATGCGTTTACGCCACACTGGATTAAAGAGTTAATTCAATACCACAGCTTCTGTCAAGCCGTCAGAAACATATGGCAAGAGGTTTACCCAAAGAAACTCAATGAGATATATGATTATCTCGACAATACTCTCCCGCCTCTTCATCAGGCATGGGTCAGCAGCAGCGAGCGCTGGGGTTTTGACACTTCAACTACCATAGAAATGCTAAATGAAGAACTCAAAACCGCACTTGCCTGCAATATGGAGTGGTTTGATGCCCACCTTCCGGAAAGCCCTTACTCGTCAGCGCCTGAAATTGATGTGGAAACCAAGAAAGACTGCCGGATATATAATCTGCAAGGCAAATACTGCGGCGAATTCAAGACCATGGAAGAAGCCCGGCTAAGGCTTCAACACGGAATTTACATAACAAACGGCAAAAAAATCCGTTTGTAGTCAAAAGGGTGCTACGGCTGGTCGAAAAGTCGAAGTTGGGTTTAAAAATGGTTAAAAGGGAAAATTTCGTATGTTTAAAAGCATAAAAATATTGTTTTTTATCGTTACCTTTGCAGCCGTATTCAACTATGTATATAATTCAAGGGAAAATAAAACAACATTTTAGACTTATGAAGAGAAACTTCTGCACTCTCGGACTGGCCGCCGTGGCTCTGTCCGCAATTTCCGTGTTGAGCAGCTGCGGCGGAGGCAACAGCCTCACCGGCCAACAAGGCGCTCCCGCACTGGCAGTTGAAACAATTGCCCCCGGAAACATTGAACTCGAAAGCCTCTATCCCGCAACCATCAAGGGCAAAACCGACATCGACGTTCGCCCGATGATCAGCGGCAACATCGTGGCCGTGCACGTTGACGAAGGTGCCCACGTTCAGAAAGGCCAGGTGCTTTTCACCATTGACCAGGTTCCCTATCAAGCCGCAGTAGAACAGGCCCAGGCCGCTGTCAACGTAGCCTCCACGGCAGTTGAAACCGCCCAAATCTCCGTAAATTCCAACCGCGCACTCCGCGAAAAGAATATCATTTCGGAACACGCAATGCAGATTTCCGAAAACCAGCTCGCCCAGGCCAAGGCTCAACTCGCCCAGGCTCAGGCCGGACTCACCAACGCCAAGAAAAATCTGAGCTACACGCAGGTAACGGCTCCGTCGAGCGGCGTGGTCGGCTCAATTCCCCTGCGCGTGGGCGCTCTCGCCTCCCCCTCGGGTCAGGCGCTGACCACCGTGAGCGACAACAGCGACGTTTACGCCTACTTCTCGCTGACCGAACGCCAGATTCTCGACATGACCGAAGGCGGCAAAATCAGCCTCAACCAGGCCATTGCCAAGATGCCCGCCGTTAAGCTCAAGCTCGCCAACGGCTCCATCTACCCGATTGATGGCAAGGTTGCTACGGTTAGCGGCGTTATCGACGCATCAACCGGCGCATCGACCGTTCGCGCTCTGTTCGACAACACCAACGGCGTTTTGCGCAGCGGCTCAACCGGCTCTGTGGTAGTGCCCGTTGACTACACCGACGTTATCATCATCCCACAGACCGCAACCGGCGAAATCCAGGGCAGCAAATACGTGCTGACCGTTGACTCCGACAACGTTCTGCACCAGCAGATTATCGAAGTTGCCCCGGTTCAGGACGGCAAGCACTACGTAGTAACCTCCGGCCTGAAAGCCGGCGACCGCATCGTTACCGAAGGCGTGGGTACCAAGGCCCGCAACGGCGTAACCATCCAACCCATTACCGCACAAGTCACCGCAGAAGCTGAACAGAAATGAAGTTAGACAGATTTATTAACCGTCCGGTACTATCCACGGTTATATCAATATTCATAGTGATGCTCGGCCTCATTGGCCTGGCATCGCTGCCAATCACACAATTTCCCGACATCGCACCGCCAACCATCTCGGTGTCAACACAATACCCCGGTGCTAACGCCCAGGCCGTACTTAACTCCGTTATTGCCCCTCTTGAAGAGTCAATCAATGGTGCCGAAGGTATGACCTATATGGAATCGAGCGCCACCTCCAACGGCTCTGCCACCATCACCGTAACGTTCCGCCAGGGCTTTGACCCGGATATGGCTGCCGTAGACGTGCAGAACCGCGTTGCCAAAGCCACCAACCTGCTCCCCGCCGAGGTTGTGCAGGTCGGCGTAACCACCCAAAAGCGCCAAAGCTCAATGCTTGTTGGTATCGCCCTATATGACACCACCGGCGTTTACTCCTCAGAGTTTCTTGATAACTACATGAAGATTAACGTGGTGCCGCAGCTGCAGCGCGTCAACGGCGTAGGCGACGTAATGTGTATGGCCGCCGACTACTCGATGCGCATATGGCTGAAGCCCGACGTTATGGCCCAATACGGCCTGGTACCCACCGACATCAGCAGCGCCATTGCCGAACAGAACCTCGAGGCCGCTCCCGGCTCCTTCGGTGCTCAGGGCGACCAAACTTTTGAGTACACCATGCGCTACAAAGGCCGCTTGGTTTCAGAAGAGGAATTTGAAAACATAGTGGTTCGCGCCAGCAGCAACGGCGACGTACTCTACCTCAAGGACGTTGCCGACGTAGAGCTGGGCCGCGTAACCTACGGCTTCCAAAACAAACTGAACGGCTACCGCTCATCGTTTGCAATGGTGTTCCAGACCGCAGGCTCTAACGCAACGCAGATTATCAACGACTGTCTTGCCGAAGTTGAAAAGATGAAGCCCGACCTGCCCGTGGGTCTTAACTTCGCAATCCCGATGAACAACAAC
This sequence comes from Prevotella sp., assembly GCA_023666665.1. Taxonomy (GTDB): domain Bacteria; phylum Bacteroidota; class Bacteroidia; order Bacteroidales; family Muribaculaceae; genus UBA3263. Next base: position 40,365 of record JAMPBN010000001.1, read on the forward strand.
GACTTCCTCTATGCGTCGATTCACCACGTAATCCAGACGCTCATCGAGGCTTTCGTACTGGTGTTCCTGGTAACCTACCTCTTCCTGCAAGACATCCGCTCAACGCTTATTCCCGCAATTGCAATCCCCGTGGCTCTTATCGGCACATTCTTCGGCATGAACCTCATCGGCTTCTCGGTGAACCTCATCACTCTGTCGGCTCTGGTGCTTGCAATCGCGATTGTGGTCGACGACGCGATAGTGGTGGTCGAGGCGGTCCACGCCAAACTCGACGTTGGCTATAAGTCCGCTCGCAAAGCCGCCATCGATGCCATGGGCGAAATCGGCGGTGCCATCATCTCCATCACCCTGGTAATGATGCTGGTGTTCATCCCCGTGAGCTTCATGTCAGGCACCGCCGGCGTGTTCTACCGCCAGTTCGGTCTGACTATGGCAATGGCTATCGGTTTCTCGGCCGTGAACGCACTGACGCTGTCGCCGGCACTCTGCGCCGTGTTCCTCAAACCCCACAAGGGCGAAGAAGATGAGAGCAACGCCACGGTAGGTGCCCGCGTCAAGGAGAACGTCAAAGATGCCGCCAAGGCCTCGACCAAGAAATTCATATTCCCTGCTTGGGTCACCTCCATTCTGCTGCTGCTCACCATCGTATTCATGGTATTGGGTACTTTCACGTTCGATAACGTAACCCTCGGCATAATCTCCTGGATTATTGCAATCTTCGCAGTTATCGGCCTGTTCAGCCGCCGCTTCAAAGATGCCTTTGAGCGCGTGTTTGCCAAACTGCAGGTTAAGTATAAGAACGTCAGCCACTTCTTCATGAACCACAAGATTACCTCAATCTTCGCGGTAATCGTGGCAATCGCAGCCCTTGTGGGGCTTATGATTAAAGTGCCGACCGAACTCGTGCCTTCCGAAGACACCGGCACACTGTTCGTGATGGTCAACATGCCTCCGGGCACCTCGCAGGAGCGCACCATCGAAACCATGGACAAGGTGCAGAACATCCTCGACAGCATCCCCGCCATCGAGTACTCGCAGGAAATCGTGGGCTACAGCTTCATTGCCGGTCAGGGTTCAACCTACGGCACTTTCATCATCAAGCTGAAAGACTGGAGCAAGCGCTCAACCTTCTCTGAGAGCAACTACGCCGTGCTCGGCCAGATTTATGCCAAGACCGGCGAGCAAATCAAGGACGGCAACGTCGTAGCATTCCCGCCGCCAATGATTTCCGGCTTCGGCGTTACCAACGGCTTCGAGTTGAAGATGCAAGACCGCACCGGCGGCGACATCAACGAGTTCTTTGCCATTGTGCAGAACTTCCTCAACGAGCTGAGCGCCCGCCCCGAAATTCAGAGCGCCACCACCACGTTCAACCCCTCGTTCCCGCAGTATAAGATTGACCTCGATGCCGCCAAGGTTAAGCAGGCCGGTCTAAGCCCCTCGCAAATCCTTTCGGCCCTGCAAGGTTACTACGGCGGTATGTACGTCAGCAACTTCAACCGCTTCGGTAAGATTTACCGCGTAATGATGCAGGCAAACCCCGAAGCTCGCGTAAGCCCCGAAACCCTCGAGAGCATCAAGGTCAAAAACATGGTTACCGGCCAAATGGCCTCGGTGAGCAACTTCATCACCCTGGAACGCATCTACGCCCCTGACCTTCTGAACCGCTTCAATATGTTCACGTCAATCTCCGTGACCGGTCAGCCTGCCAACGGCTACACCTCCGGCCAGGCTCTTGAAGCCGTTTCGCTGGTTGCACAGCAGACCCTGCCTCCGGGCTACACCTACGAATACTCCGGCCTGACCCGCGAGCAATCCAACCAGGGTTCGAACTCCACGGCAGTAATCTTCGGCCTCTGCCTGCTGTTCGTTTACCTGTTGCTCTCCGCCCAGTATGAGAGCTACATCGTGCCTTGGGCCGTAATTCTCTCGATTCCGTTCGGTCTGATGGGTTCGTTCCTCTTCGCCGGCGCTACGCAGCTGTTCCCCTCGGGATTGAAACTGTTCTTCGGCGTGTCTAACAACATCTACTTCCAAATTGCCCTGATTATGCTTATCGGTTTGTTGGCCAAGAACGCCATTCTTATTGTAGAGTTCGCGCTTGAACGCCGCCGCACCGGCATGAGCATCATCAACGCCGCAATTCAAGGCGCATCGGCTCGTCTGCGTGCAATCCTGATGACCTCAATCGCGCTGATTATCGGCCTGCTGCCTCTGGTGTTCAGCCACGGCGTAGGCGCCAACGGCAACCGCGCCCTCGGCGTAGGCTCTGTGGGCGGTATGTTGGTCGGCATGGTTCTGCAGTTGCTCTTCGTTCCCGCCCTATTCGTAATCTTCCAGAAGATTCAGGAGAAGATTTCGCCGCTGAAGTGGGAAGACACCAACAATGCCGGCATCGGTGCAGAAATCGAGCAGTATTCGAGATAATTTAATGACTTACAAGATGAAAATAAACAAAATCATATCAGCGGCAATTGTCGTGGCCTTCGCGGCAACGGCAACAAGCTGCCACATATATAAGAAGTTCGATATGCCTGAAGGCTCAGCCTTAGGCCAGGAATTTATCAAGGCCCAGCAACAGGAAATCGACTCCACCGCCCTGGGCAATCTGCCCTGGCAGGAGGTTTTCACCGACTCGGTGCTCACCGACCTCATAAATCAGGCTCTGACCAACAACGTTGACCTCAAAAACGCCAAGCTCAACATTGACGTGGCCCACGCCAACATGCTCGGCGCGCGTCTGAGCTACCTCCCCTCCGTGGCCCTCGCCCCCCAGGGCGGCATCGGCCGCACCTCCATTCAGGGAACGAGCTGGAGCGACTGGACCTACAACATCCCCCTGTCCGTGAGTTGGGAAATCGACGTATTCGGCAAAATCCTCAACTCAAAGCGCTCGGCCGAGGAAGCCTACCGCATGAGCCAGGATTATGAACGCGCCGTCAAGTCGCAGATTATCGGCGGCGTGGCCAACTGCTACTACGCCATTTCGTCGGTCGAGGGTCAGCTGGAGCTGCAAAAGGCCACCGCCGAGATTTGGAAGCAGTCCGTGCAGATGATGCAAGACATCTGGGAGGCCGGTAATACCACGGCGGCCGCCGTAGTTCAGAGTCAGGCACAATATGAGAGCATACTCGCTTCAATAACCGACCTCGAAACGAGCCTCCACGAGCTTAACAACACAATGAGCTTGCTGCTCGGCGTGATGCCCCAGACATGGGCAATTCCCGCAGCAATGAGCGTCAGCCTCCCCGCTGAGTTCAATGCCGGAGTGCCGATGGTGGCCCTGGCAAACCGCCCCGACGTGATTGCCCAGGAACGCAACCTCGCCATTGCCTACTACACCACCAACTCTGCCCGCGCAGCATTCTATCCCTCTCTGACAATCTCCGCAACCGGCGGCTTCACCAACTCGCTGGGCGACATAATTTTCAACCCCGGAAAGTGGTTCATCAACCTTGCCGGACAGCTCACCGCCCCGCTCTTTGCCCGCGGTCAGAACATTGCCCGCCTCAAGGCCACCAAGGCTCAGCAGGAACAGGCCATGAACACGTTTGAATACACCCTGATGAAAGCCTCGGGCGAAGTCGGCTCCGCACTGGTTACCTACAACAACGCCCTGACCAAGGAACGCCACCTTGCCCAGCAAGTCGGCTATATGACTCAGGCCGTAGACATTACCGAAACCCTCTTCCGCAACTCCGCAGCCAACTATAACACCACCTACCTCGAGGTATTGACCGCCCAACAGAACCTGCTCGGCTCGCAGATGAACTTCCTCAACTGCCAGCTCGCCCGCTCGCAGGCCGTCATCAATCTATACCAAAGCCTTGGCGGCGGACGCTGAGGCCGGAGCCTTGCTCCGGCAGGTTAAGGGTGAAGGGTTAAGGGTTAAGGGTTAATATATTACCTCATAATAACCAAAACCATACTCTTCACTTTTCACCCCCTCACCTTTCACCTCAGGGCCCACGAACCGTGCGTCCCTATATTAGCCCATCGCCTAAAGCCTAATACCTAACACCTAAAGCCTAAAAAATGATTTCCCCCTTAGCCCACGTTGACCCCGCCGCAAAGATCGGCAACAACGTAACCATATATCCCTTTGCGTTTGTTGATGCCAACACCGAAATCGGCGACAACACCGTGATTTACCCCTACGTCAGCATCATAGCCGGCAGCCACATTGGCCACGACTGCAAAATCTACCAAGGCAGCATCATCGGTGCCGACCCGCAAGACTTCCGTTGGAAAGGCGAAAAGACCTTCTGCGTAATCGGCAACAACACCATTGTGCGCGAACACGTAATCATAAACCGCGGCATTGACCCCAATCGCGGCACACGCGTCGGCTCCGACTGCTTCATTATGGCCAAGAGCCACATTGGCCACGACACCGAGATTCAAGACAAAGTAGTGGTTGGCAATGGCGCCACCCTGGCCGGCGACGTTATCGTCGGCACCTGCTCCATACTGTCGTCTAACGTCATTCTCCACGAGCGCAGCCACGTCGGCCAATGGGTCGTGGTCAAGGGCGGCTGCCGCATCGGCTCCAACGTGCCCCCTTTCGTAATCATTGCCCACAACCCCGCAGAGTTCTTCGGCGTGAACGCCTGGATTATGAAGAAACACGGCTTCAACGACGAAACCATCGACGACATAGCCAAGGCCTACCGCCACCTCTATCAGTCGGGCACTTCGGTATTCAACGCTCTCAAGCGCATTGAAGCCGACGTCACCCCCGGCGAACACCGCGACGCTATCCTCTCTTTTATCCGCGACAACAATCTGCGCATTGTCGGCGCCCACCTCGATGTTGTCGAAGACTAAACTGAAGAAAATCATCTCCTACATAATCCCGCCGATTATCACGGTGGGATTATGTTACGTTTTATACTCCGGAGTTGACCTCGGCGAAATCTGGAGCGGAGCGAAGCTCTGCAATCCCTGGCTGATGGCGGCATTTATGGCCTGCAACGTCCTGGCCATGGTGGTGCGCGGCTACCGCTGGCGGCTGCAGCTCCGCGCCATCAACGTCAACCCCGGCACCGCCCAAATGTCGCGGGCCATATTCGGAACCTACGCCGTCAACCTGGTGTTTCCCCGCCTCGGCGAGTTCTGGCGCTGCACCTACGTTGCGCGTCTCAGCGCCAAGCCGTTCTCCGGAGTGTTCGGCACTATGGTTGCCGACCGTCTGAGCGACACCCTCATCGTGGGCCTGCTCTGCGGCGCAACATTCCTGCTCAGCCACGCCGCACTGCGCCGCTTCCTCGACTCCGCCAGCATCCCCGCCGACGTCTTCACCTCCCCCGCCGCCATTGCCCTCTACGCCCTGCCCATCCTCCTTGCCCTCTACCTAATTTTCGGCAAAGGGAAGATTGCCCAAAAAGTGCGCGACTTTCTGCTACGCACGTGGCGCGGCTTCACCGTAATTTTCCATATGCCGCGACGCGGGCAGTGGCTCCTCTATACGGCGCTGATTTGGGGCTCATACGTTGCCAGCATGTGGTTGTCAATGCTCGCCTACCCGCCGACCGCCGCCCTTGCCGCCACCCACGGCGCACAATGCGTCATGGTCACCTTCGTGTTCGGCTCCCTGGCTATGGCCATCCCCTCCAACGGCGGTATCGGCCCCTGGCAGTTCGCCATCATCCTCAGCCTCAGCAAGCTCTACGGCCTCGATGCCGCCCAAGCCCTCACTTTCGCCACCATCAACCTCGGTGCCACCACCCTCCTCACCATCCTCCTCGGCATCTACACCTTCCTCCACATCGTCCTCAAAAAATCCTGAAAATAATCCACGTAGCCGTCCGCAGCGCGGCCACACGATGAATAGGCCACTGCCTTCTGCCAAATAAATTGTTAAAATTATTGCGGATTCGCGAAAAATGCGTATATTTGCCGTGCGCAGACATGCGCTTCATATCGGCTAAATGATTGTAAATCAACTAATTACCCCCCCCCGATTACCGAACCGATGTTCAGTAAACGAGGCTAAATCCTTATCTACTACCTTCCCGTGCCGGAGGCGGTCGCATTGTTGCGGTCGCCCGCTTCGTCGTGCTTATGGACTTCGCGGACTTTTGTCTGCGGACACACCCGTTATTGCCAACTAATCAATACCAATCACTAAAACCAATCTAATTTAACATGAACAAAAAACTATCACGAAAACTTGCTGCGGTCTTGGCGCTTTTTGCCCTCTCCGTCGCCCCTTCCGCGATGGCGTACGATACGCAGGTGTTGAAGCCGGCCGTTTCGACGTTGACAAACGAAGGGTATTATTACATCTACGATGCGCATGCCGATGATGGTACAGCAACGGAAACAACAAGCTCCAACAACAGTCGTTATGCGTTCCGATTTGATTCCGGCGCCGCTGATGCAGAAACCGCAGCTGTGAACGGAACTCATACGAAGCCGGTAAATTCAATTAATACTCTTGAGAACAAACACGTTTGGCAAGCATTCTTAGTCCAGGATAATGTATGGCAATTTAAGAACGTAGCAACCGGGCGTTATATGGCTCAGGCTAGTGCCCAAACAACCTCCGTTGCGGCAAATTATGGTTCCTTTGATCTCGAACCTGTTGCAAATCAAGCCGGAGTCTTCAAGGTGAAAGTGCATGGAACAACAAATACTCGTTGGGACGGTAATGGTACCGGCGTTAACCCTATGGTATATTGGGGTGGCAGCGGGCATGACATTAAGTTCTATTCTGCTGTAGCCGATGGGGATGATGAATATGTTCTTGATACCGAGAATGGTTGGAATGTTACCTTTACATATCCCGAATATAGAGGAGTAACTTTTACTGAAACTATTTCTATAGCAGATGGAGAAAATGCAGCCAACCACATTCCCGCAAAGGATTTCTTTGTTGCAACAGGACTGTCTTCAACCGACTGCTTTGTTGGCGAAAGCAATAAGGCTTTTAACGTTGTCGGCAATTGGGTTTATCCTGTTACGGAAAATGTCTATCGAATCCGCATTAAACCCGGTGACAGCAGTTCAAATCCTATAAGAAACGATGGTGCTCATATACTTAGTCATCATAATACTTCTTCCGATGTATGTGAAGCCGAAATGCTTTGGTATTTCAAGCTTGTAGAATATACTTCTTCGGGTGAATTAAAGGTGACTTTGCACTCTCTTGTCGAGGGTGATACGAAAGGCGTATATTTCACAAATGTTGATAATGCCGGAAGCGCAAGTGTGGAATCTGTATTCAGTGAGAACCCTACGGTATTTGTAGTACAACCTACAACGTGGGCTAGTCGTATTGACGGGGATTTCTGTCTTAAAATGGATGGCGTAAATAACTGGGCCAATGACCGTAATCCCTACTTCTCGACATGGAATAATTCTGCTGCCACCAACGACCCCGGCTCGGTAGTACGTATTCAGTCATTGACTGATAGTGATATCGATGAATTCACAAGGGCCGGAGCTACTGACGAGGAACTTGAAGCAGTCCGTCAAAACCCGACACCGGAACTCGTTAAAACTCTTTTGGGAAAGATTGCCGCTATGCAAGTATACACCGTCAATGTTGTCAAAGGCGACGTAAATTACGGTACATTTACGCATCGCGGACTGCCACTGCCCGAGCTTCCCACTACTCTTGGCAATTACGGTGAGATAGATGATAATTTTACCGCCACCTTTACACTGTCTGAAGGTGTCGAGCCGTTTAAGATGGTTAACAGCCGCCGCCTCAACCAGTGGCTCACTACCGATGATAACGGCTTGTATCGCACCGCAAGCAGTGACGGTAGTTTCGCAGCGGGTGAGTGGTTCATCCAACAGAATGTGACCGACGGAATCAAAATCTTTGTTCCCTCCAAGGGTAAATATGTTGGAGGCTTTACAAGCGGAGCGCAAATCCCCTTTGCTGATTCCTACGCCGCCGCAGCGACTATGACAATTGAGAATGACCAAAACGGTCCTTCGGTAATTATAAACAACAGCCTCGGCATGAATCTATGGAACGGCCAGAATGGCGCGGGTACAATCGCCGGATACCGCTACATAGAAAACGATAATAAGGATGCCTCTTGCTATTGGTTTATAGTTTATGACGAAGATGCGTTCAACAGCAATATCGTCAACTACTATGTTGTTGACACCACCGCAGACATTCCCGTTAATAACAGCACTGCCCGATTCTTGAATACCGGCATATGGTATGTGGCTCAGCAGGCAGCCAAAGATGCCATCACTGCTGCCACTACCGCAGCAGTTGAAGCAGCCGAGATTGCCAAAGTTCAGGCTCTTGTTGACGCTGCTGCCATTGCTCAATTTGGTAAGAAAGGAACAGATATTACCGCAATGGTAACATCCCTCAACGAGGCCACTGCTACTCTGAATACTGCTACTGCGAATGCAGATCAGCCTGAACTCTTTAATAATGTAAAAGCTACCGGCGATGCATTTATTGCTATGGGCTTTGGTAATGACGAACAGCGTAGCGCTTGGGAAACGGCAACGAACGTAACCGGTAAGAAAACATTTGCAGTAATTGAAGCATTGACTGCATCGCTGAATACTTTGGTAGCAGATGCTTCAATTGTTGCCGACAACGTTTCCATACGAATTGAAAGTCACAATACGCGCAATCAGTATATAACTCCTACCGATAACCTATCAAATGTAAGTCGTCTTGATGATACAAAATCTGACAGACAAGCTTTTACTGTAAAACACGCTAACGAAAATGGCTTCTATCTGTTCAGCGAATACGCCAATAAATATATAAAGACAAATGGTGCTTCAAATCACGTATCGCTTGTAAACAATGCATCCGATGCAACAGTCTTGTATTTTGATGTGTATAATGCTCAAACGGCACAATTCGGTATTGGCGTCTACGGTCAAACCGGCTATGACAGCCATCTGCACACAAATCAAGAAAGCCAGCAAGAAAAAGTTGTTTGCTGGTCTTCCGGCGATGCATCATCGTGGTATTTGTCGTCAGTAAGTAGCGACGAAGCACTGTCGCAGCACATTGCCGGCGCCAAGGCGCAGACTCATTACAATGCTGATGTTGATTTATATCCTTATGGCAGCGAAGTTGGTCAATATACCATCACCGGTGCAACATATGCGCAAGCTACTGCGGCTTTGGCTACCGTAGATAATACTGAGACCACATATGCAGAACGATATGCAGCCGCAGACATCTTGTTTGGCATTACGGCGGTTAACATCAACCTCCCCCAAGCCGGTCATTTCTACCGTCTGAGCGGTGTAAACGACTATGCCAACAAGTATCTGAGTTCTGCTCTTTATTCCAGTGGCCGTTTCAGTATGGTTAATGGCAATCAAGCTGACACGGATAATACCTATTCAACCCTTTTCTACTTTGACGGCGAAAAGCTGATTGCAGTAGATGGCGGTCTTGCCCTCGGCACAATGGCGGATAATAATAATCGTGTGCCGGTAGTGGCTACCAATGGTGCAACATATTCTTTTGAAGGAAGCAATATTGTTGGTAAATATTTCATCAAGAGTGGCAACTATTATATATTCAACGCTTCCGCTGATATTGATTCCGGCTCCGGCCATGATGAAAGAGACGGCTACCGTTGGACTATCACTGAGGCAAAGTGGATTCCTCTGCCCGGCTCTGATAATCGCGCCACTACTTCTATCTGCTCGCCTGTGGCACTCGACTTTGAAAAGAAATCAGGCTACGCAATGTATACCCCTGAGGTTGACGAAAACGGCAAGGTTATCCTTACCCGGCTTTCAGGTTCTGTAATCCCGGCAAATACTCCGGTAGTTTTGACGTTCAACCGCACGGCGGTTGACCCCACTAATCAATGTGTATTCGCCAAGGTTGGCAACGTTGATGCGAACGAAGAAACGCGCAACAACTATATGTCGAAAGCTAAGGAAGCCGGCGTAAACTACATCGCCATGACCGATGGCGCCTTCTCAGCGGTTACCACCGACTATATCCCCGGCTTCAAACCGGTACTGACCGTTCCGGAAGTTAACGAGGAGGGTTATGCGATGATGGAAGATAAGCTGCATACGCTGCTGTTTGACCCCGAAGGTAAGGTTTATACCATTAAGAACAGCGATACCACCAACAATCGCGGCTACCTCGTTTACAGCGATGCTCAGAACGTTCTGTGGACTTCAAATAAACTTGGCATGAGTAACGATCAGGCTGATGCTGAAGCTCCGACCAACGTTAACTACCACTGGACATTTATCCCCGACGGCGAGGGTAATTACTACCTCTATAACCTCGGCGCACAGAAATTTGCCGCCGCTTTTGAAGTAGCAGACAATGCAACTCACTTTGATAACGATGGTGGATGCCACGCCGAATTCTATTGGCACTTCTCTGACTATCCCACCGCAGTAAGCGTTGAATTTGGCGACTATGACGAGAAGATTTCCCTCGGTCAGTCAGTATTCAACATTTATGGCGGACAGAATAACCACCCGGACAAGGGCGACCGCCTGCCCGGTATGGTAATTGTCAACGGTTATGCTGCTCCTGTTCCCGGTATTGCCGGAAACACATCCCAAAACGGTTGCGGCTTCATCTTCACGGAGGTTGCCTGCGAGCAACTACCCGCAACTCCCGGCGTTGAGGAACTCGAAGCCGTCAAGTCTGAGATGGAACAGGTGTTTGATCACGCTCTGCGCCTTAACGAACACGTTGAGAACAACATCTCGGAGGTTGGCTTCTACTCGGGCAATGCGGCAACCGAATTTACCACCGCATTCATTGAGGGTTACAATGCCGAAACCGCCGAAGACAAGTATTATGCAGTAATCCGCGGCCACAACGCCGTAACCGAGAAGACCTACAACGGCTTCAACCACAACGAAGCTTATCAGCTGACGGTTGGCAACGACCGCTACATCAATGCAGCTGACAACGAGCAAAGCTGGGAACTCGGCGATATCAGCGCAAGCGATGTCGACAGAAAGTATCTATCCAACTGGCACGCTGAGGTTGCTGAGGATGGTCAGATTACGTTCTCGCACGTTTTGAGCGTTCCCGCTCCTGAAGAGGGAACCGTTACCGAGCCTGAAACTGAGACCGAGCCTGAGAATAGCCCCGCAGCAGTGCGCCGCCGCGCCGAGGGCGAGAAGTCCGTTCAGAAGACAGTTGCTTTCACCGCAACTCCCGCTTACGACGGTCTGGGCAACGTTACTCTGAACCTTGAGGGCCTGAACGGCGCAGTGCGCGTTGCCTCTTTGGGTGACGACTCTGACGGCAAGAAGACTACTGCAATCACCGAGATTGAGCTGGTCGGCCCGAACGCCAACAGCATCTATGACCTGCAGGGTCGTCGCGTCAGCGTCGCAGCCCGCCGCGGCCTCTACATCGTCAACGGCCGCCTGCAGGTGGTGAAGTAAGCCTAAGACCCTAATTAGTTTAATTGATATGAATTGTGGAGGCGGCCGCCCGTGAGGGTAGCCGCCTCATTTTATACAATAAATCGGCGGGGGAGTGCGTTAATTATGTGTGAGAAACCGGATTTTATTCGTTTTACTTTGCGCCGTTGCGCTGCTGAGCGCCGACGGCAAGCAGCTTAACGACAAGCTGCTCAACCGCCCATATGCCGACCTGAAGGCCTGGCACTTAGGATTCAGCGTGGGCCTGCATATGCAGGACTTGCAGCTGACCAACAACGGCTACAGCGCCGACGGTCAGCAATGGTTTGCCGAGCAGCCGGCTTTCAACCCCGGCTTTTGCGTCAACGGCCTTATTGACTTCAGGTTACACACTCATTTCAACGTTCGCCTGGCTCCGGGCATATGGTTCGGCAACAAGGTATTGGAATTTCGCGACGCCCTTTCGGGAGCCACGGAGCGCCAAAACATCAAGTCAACGATTCTGGTGCTACCCATTGACTTGAAAATCTCGTCGCTGCGCTACCGCAACGTGCGCCCCTACCTGACGGCGGGAGTGATGCCGACATTCGACGTTGGCAAGCGCCGCAACGATGAGCTGATCCACCTGAAAAAGTTTGACACGTTCGTGACCGTGGGTCTCGGACTCGACACGTATTTCCCCTACTTCAAGTTCATTCCGGAGGTGAAGTTCTGCTTCGGCCTAAGCAACTTGCTGGAGCGCAAGCGCGAGGACCTTGCCGACACCCCCGAGCGGATGATTTTCACCAACTCTCTTGACCGCGCAGTTTCGCGCATGATAGTGCTGACTTTCTATTTTGAATAAGATATTTAAATACTTGCTGCTGCTCATTGCCTTTTCGGCTTCGGCCCAGACGGAACCGAACATGACGCAATATTTCCAGGCACCGAGTTTCATCAACCCTGCCGAGGCCGGAGCCACGGATCTGCTGCGCATTCGCGGCGGCTTTCGCATGCAGTGGCTCGGCATTGAGGGTGCGCCCCGCGACTTTATGGCGGCTGCCGATGTGCCCTTTCAGGTGTTTGGCCGCAGATTCGGCGGCGGTGTGACGATGTTTCAGGAGAGCATCGGCCTCTATAAGACGTTCAGCATCAACGGCCAGCTCTCTGCGCGTCAGAAAATCGGCAAGGGCTATATGACCCTCGGCGTTCAGTTCGGCTACCTGACGCAGAGCTTCAAGGGTTCGGAAGTGGAGATTCCAGACGATGACGACTACCACGACTCTAACGACGAAGCCATTCCAACGATGGACGTTGAGGGCAACCACTTTGATATGGCCGTTGGCCTGGGCTACACCCACAAATGGTTTAGCGTAGGAGTGGCGTGCACGCATCTGCTCTCGCCCAAAATCAAGATGCAGCGCGAGGGAGAGCAGGGTGGAGGCTCGTCAGACGAGCAATATTTTGAATTTAACTTCCGCAGAAATCTTTATTTTATCGCTTCGAGCAATATTCCGCTAAAAAATACGTTATTTGAAGTGTTACCCTCTGTCATGGTGCGCTCCGACTTACGCTCCGTTCAGGCAGACATCACCGCCCGGTTGCGCTGGAAGAAGTTCCTCACCGCCGGTTTGGGATACCGCACGAACGATGCCGTGTCTGTAATGCTCGAGGGCGAGTTTAAAGGCATAAAAATCGGCTATAGCTACGACTATTCCACCTCCGCGATAATGCGAGCGAGCAGCGGAAGCCACGAAGTTTGGCTCGGTTACAGCCTGAAGCTCAACTTCGGCGAAAAGAACCGCAACAAGCACAAGAGCATCCGCGTAATGTGAGTGGACAGTGGGCAGTGGATAGTGAAGAGTTAACAGTGAAAAGTGAAAAGATAATACATAGATATATGAAGAAGCTTTTTTTGATGATACTTGCCGTTATCGGCATTACTCTCGGGCTCAGCTCCTGCGCCGGCTCATCGGCAGGCGGCAGCGGCGGCGAAGTAACCGGCATCAGCACCGGAGCCTGGAGCGAACCCACGCCCTACGGCATGGTATTGGTTGAGCGCGGCTCGATACTCAGCGGCGTGAGCAAACCCGACTCGCTGCGCGGCATCACGGCCGATGCGCGCCCCATATCGGTAGAGTCTTTTTGGATGGATGAAACCGAAATCACCAACGCCAAGTATAAGCAGTTTGTCTACTGGGTACGCGACTCCATTATCCGCGAGCGCCTTGCTGACCCCGCATATGGCGGCAACGAGGAGTTTCGCATTGAAGAAGACAAGGAGGGCAACCCCATCGGTCCGTTCCTTAACTGGAGCAAGGCCATACCCTGGAAGAATCCCAACGAAGACGAGCAGCGCGCCATAGAGAGCGTTTATCGCATCAACCCGATTACCGGCGCCAAAGAGCTGGACTACACGCAGCTCAACTACCGCTACGAAACGTATAACCACACGGAGGCAGCCAAGCGCCGCAACCGTTTGGACCCGACGCGCCGCGAATATAACACCGACCGCCCGGTACCCACCGATGTGCCGATGATTTCCAAGGACACCGCCTACGTCAACGACGAGGGCGTGATTATCCGCCAGACCATTAACCGCGGCCTGACCGGCGACTACGACTTCCTCAACACATACATCGTAAACGTCTATCCCGACACTACGGCGTGGATTAACGACTTCGACAACGCTTACAACGAGCCCTATACCCGCCTATACTTCAGCAACGGCCTCTATAACGACTACCCGGTAGTAGGCGTGAGCTGGGAGCAGGCCACGGCGTTTGCCAACTGGCGCACCGACTACCTGCGCCGCTCGCTGGGCAAGGATGGCATCTACGTAGAGCCATATCGCCTACCCACCGAACTGGAATGGGAATATGCAGCCCGCGCCGGCGAAGATGAAAACGTATTCCCCTGGCAGGGCGACCTCCCCATTATGGAAGACAAGGGGTGCTTCTACGCCAACTTCAAGCCCGCCGACGGCAACTATATGCGCGATGGCCACCTCATCACCTCAAAGGTAGGCACATATAACGCCAATGACTTCGGTCTCTACGACATGGCCGGCAACGTCAGCGAATGGACCTCGACGGCTTACACCGAGAGCGTCGGTAAGATTCAGGCCGACATCAACCCGCAATATCGCTATGATGCCGCCAAGGAAGACCCCTACAAGCTGAAGCGCAAAATAGTGCGCGGCGGTTCGTGGAAAGACGTGGTCAGCGATGTGCGCTCCGACATCCGCATGTGGGAGTATCAAAACGAGCAGCGCTCATATATCGGATTCCGCTGCGTGCGCACCCAAATCGGCACCGCCAAAGGCCAAAAATCACACAAATAATTAGTAATTAGCAATTAGTAATTAGCAATTACAAAGATGACTAAAATCAAAAAATATAAAAACGCCGTTGAGCGTTTCCTGAGCGGAGAAAACGGTGCCCGCTTCTTCAACTTCGCCTACTCCATCGGTGCAGCAGTCGTAATCTGGGGTGCACTATTCAAGCTCCTCCACCTGCCCGGCGGCAACCTGCTGCTCATGATTGGTATGGGCACTGAAGTATTGATGTTCATACTCTCGGCGTTTGACCGCCCCGCCAAGCAATATCACTGGGAGGAAGTCTTCCCGGTACTCGACACCCACGATGCCGAAGACCGCCCGGATCTTAGTAGCGGAGCAGTGGTGAGTGGCACAGTGGTGAGTGGTGGAGTGGTTAGTGTTGCTCCAGGCGTAGGGCAGCAGAGTGCTGCCGCGATTGCCGCCGACGCTCCGCTGAGTCTCAACGCCTCTGCACAGGAAGCCACCGAGCATTACGTGGCGCAGATTGCCGCACTGTCAGAGCAGATGGCAGAACTTCGCAAGTCGACCGAGGAGCTCAACAAGGTTACCTCCGTGTTGCTCGAAAGCTACCACGCCATCACCGAAAACTCCGACCGCATCACGGCATCCTCACAGGGCTACGTCGATGAGATGACCTCGCTCAACCGCAACGTTGCCGGCCTCAACACCATCTACGAAATCCAGCTCAAGAGCGTCAGCTCGCAACTCGATTCCATAGACCGCGTGAACAACGGCATCAAAGACATTCGCGACATGTATGAACGCTCGGCCGACACATCTCGCCAATACTGCGAGGAAACCGAACGCATGGCGCTCTACATGCAGCAACTCAACTCAATCTATGCCCAGATGATCCAGGCCATGACCCAAAACCTCCCGCATTCGGCTGCGCCGAAAGTTGGTTAAGGGTTAAGGGTTAAAGGTTAAGATATTACCTCTTAATCGTCCACCACCTAACACCTAACACCTAACGCCCATCACCTAACGCCCAACCCCCATGTCACAAAGTTCCGGAATGACCCCACGTCAGAAGATGATCAACCTGATGTATATCGTGTTGACGGCAATGCTTGCATTGAACGTCAGCTCCGATGTGCTCGATGGTTTCACGCAAGTTGACGAGGGTCTGAACCGTTCAAATAAAAACGTTGCAGGCCGCAACCAGGCTCTCTATGAGCGCCTTGAGCAGTTTGCTGAGCAAAACCCCGAAAAGGGCAAGCCCTGGCTGGAACGCGCCACTGAGGTGGTGGAGTTCACCGCCGCACTCAATCATCAGGTTGACTCGCTGAAAATGGCCGTGGTGCGCAAAGCCGACGGCAAAAACGGCGACCCGCAAGACATCAAGCACCGCGACGACCTCGAAGCCTCCTCGGCCGTGCTACTCAACCCCGCAACCCTCGAGGGTCAGCACTTGCGCCGCGACATTGACTCATATCGCTCGTTTATCTGCGAATTGATTCCCGACACCCTCAAGCAGCAAACCATTGCCGCAGCCTTGTCGACCGACAATCTTGACGCCAACGGCCGCCCCAAGCTCCAGAGCTGGGAAGAGGCCAATTTCGAGGCCAAGCCGGTAGTGGCCGCCGTCACCCTGCTCAGCAAGCTCGAAAACGACATACGCTATGCCGAGGGTGAGGCTCTGACGGCGCTGCTGAGCGCCGTAGATGCCGGTGACGTTCGCGTCAACGAACTCAACGCCTTCGTCATTCCGCGTTCGCGCTCGGTAATGCGCGGTAGCAAGTACTCGGCCAACATCGTACTCGCCGCCGTCGACACCACCCAGCGCCCCGCCATCTTCATTGGCGGCAAGCAGCTCCCCGAGGGTTCCGACATATATGAATTTTCAACCGGTGCGACCGGCACGTTTGACTACTCCGGCTATCTCGAAGTGGCCCACGGCGACGGCACCACCACCCAACACCCATTCTCCTCCTCCTACACCGTGTTTGAACCCACGGCAACCGTGTCGGCAACGATGATGAACGTGCTGTATGCCGGCATCGACAACCCCCTGAGCATCTCCGCCCCCGGCGTACACTCCAATCAACTGAACGCCACGATGACCAACGGCACACTGACGCGCCAGGGCGACAAATGGATTGCACGCCCCTCAGCCGTCGGCAAAGAAGCGGAAATCACCGTAACCGCCAACATTGACGGCACAAACCAGGTGATGGGCAAAACCACATTCCGCACCCGCAAGCTCCCCGACCCTACTCCGTTTATAACGTATAAAGACGCGCAGGGCAACACCGACCGCTATCGCGGCGGCAAACCCCTGGCCAAAGCCACGCTGCTCTCCTCGCCGGGCATCGAAGCCGCCATTGACGACGAGCTGCTCAATATCCGCTTCAACGTGGTGAGCTTCCAAACGGTGTTTTTCGACCAGAGCGGCAACAATATCGTAGAAAACTCCAACGGAGCAAACTTCTCCGAGCGCCAAAAAGCGCAATTCCGTCAGCTCAAACGCGGCAAGCGTTTCATTATCACCAACGTTAAAGCCTCAGGCCCCGACGGCATAACCCGCACAATTTCGCCGCTCGATGTCCTTGTCAATTAGTAATTTGTAATTAGTAATTATGAGAAAATCAATCATATTTGCGCTTATGGCGCTTGTTGCAGCCGGGGCATTTGCTCAGGAGCAATCGTCTTCATCGTCGGTAGTTTCGCGAGGCCCGCGCACAAGCCCCGGTCAGGCTCAAACCGATGCCGCTCCGGGCGTAAGCACCCGCATGCAGCAAATGGGCAGCTCTGATGCCTCACGCCCCGAGTCGTCGCTGAAATATATGCGCGTAATCTACCGCGAACTTGATCTCCAAAAGCAGGATGCCAACGCGCCGCTCTACTTCCCCGAAGACCTCGTTGACGGCAACGAAAACCTCTTCCGCATAATGTTCCGACTGCTTGCCCAAAACAAGGTGCCGGCCTATGAATACCTCGATGGCCGCGAGGACTTCTCAGACAACAACCGCGTCAAGATGGCCGACATAATCAACCGCTTTGAGATTCTCGCAACCCCGGCCAAGGGCTTCTCGGAGAAAAATCCGGTTTACGACGTTGAGCCAGTAGACGTGCCCACCAACGAGGTACTTGCCTACTTCATAATAGAGCGCTGGGAGTTTGACAACCGCACCAACAAGATGCGCACCACGGTTGAGGCCATATGCCCCGTGATTGTTCGCGACGACTCTTCGTCTCTGTCGGGCAAGACCCCGATGTTTTGGATGAAGATGGCCGACCTCAAACCCTATCTCCAGCAGCAATACATCTTCACCACCGACGACAACAACCTCGCCACTCATACCTACGACGACTTCTTCACCCTCAATATGTATAAGGGCGACATATATAAGACGCGCAATCTCCGCAACCGCACCCTCGCACAGATGGCTCAGGAAGATCCCGACACGCTCAAGGCGCTACAAGACAGCATTCAGAACCGCCTCGACCACTATGCCGACAACCTTTGGGTGCCCTCACGCGAAGAAATTGCCGCCAAACGCGAGGCCGAAGCCGCCGTTGCCGACTCCATTGCCGGAGTGAAGCCCGAACCCGCCCGCTCTAAGCGCACACGTTCCGAACGAGCCTCCACCCGCTCAACAGAAAAGAAAGAGCGCCCCGCACGTGCCTCAAAAGGCCCAAAGAAGGAGAAATCAGCTCCCGCAAAGGCCTCAAGATCAGCGACCCGCTCGGTTCGCAACCGCCGCAAATAACTCACACTCCAACAGTATAAAAATGAAGGGTACGGCCATAAAGTCGTGCCCTTTTTTATGTCAAAAGCAGCCAAAAATTACATAGAAGTTAAAAGGATGTTACAAAGTAATTACAGCGCCAACCATTGCGCAACTTCTCGTGTTATGCAATCAAACAAACGAAATAATAACACTAAACAACAGAAAAGACAATGATTACCATCGACAACATCAACAACCTCTATAATAAGTACAACAACCTCGCAGCCAACGCTGACGTTTGCACCGAACGCAACCTCAACAACCTTATGATGCAGGCATTCGATAGCGATCACCTCGACTTTGACGGCGACCGCATCAGCTTCACCAAAGGTTCCGGCCCGCTGAAGTCAGTAGAGATTGAACGTATTGCCGGCTACGAAGACCTCGGTTCTCATATGGCAATCGTGATGCCCAACTCCATAATCTTCGTCAACAAAAAAGACGGAAATCTACAAGTCTTCCTCGCCGAATAATAAACCACCATCCTCTATCCTCCTCATTCACACCCCAACAAAGCAAACAGTTAAAACATCATAGTAGTAGAGAGACCTCGCCCGAGCGTGAGCTTAGGCGGGTCTAATATTTTTTTAGCGAAACCTTTTTAATCAAGCATCAGGGTCATACGCGGGCGGCGCGCCGGAAGACCGGTAATCTCCGCAATCGGCACTGACGAAAACAGCATTGCCGTAAGCACCTCAGGGGTCAAATCGAGATTCACTACCGCCTCGGCGGGCAGATCGTCGCTGATGGTCAATGTGCCGCCCGCAAGGATGTAATATCCGTTATTCTCAGGGAGCATCGAGTCCGTCACCTTAACAATCAACGTAGTGTCAGGATTGTTGCGGGCCACGGCGCGCAGAGCGTTCTCGGCGTTGACCACACGCGCCATTCCTCCGGGAATGAAATTCCCGCTCGTGATGTAGTCAGAGGGCTGACGCATCAGCGTTATCGGCGAGTCGGGAAACTGACGCTTGAGGGCCGACAGCGCGGCATTGGCGGCATCGGCATCCACGCTGAGAAGCTCGCGCACTCTCAGGGTAGAAGATGCCACCTCGGGTTCCGCCCAAAGCATTGCCAAGGGTTCGCCGCTGAAAGGGTTGCCTACGGCGGCAAAACCGTAGCCCGACAGCCGGGCGTCATCCATAAGCGTCAGAAATTGTGCGCGAGAATGCTGCACGCAGCAGGGTCGCGCAGCCATAAGCCGCTGGAAGGCATCGTAGAGCCGGGGATTGTCGGCATACACCTCCTCATAGCTTCGCTCAAAGGGGAAAACGTGGGCGGCAGTATATCGCTCGGGGCGCGTGAAAAAAGTAGTGGAGAAGTCAAACCGCGAATAATAACGCCGCAACGCCTCCGTGGCGGGTATAAGGGCAACAAACGTGTCGCCCCGCTCCGAGGCCTCGCGCAGAGCCTGCCCCATAAGCTGCGACATATAGCCCCGCGCACGAAAACGCTTCAACGTTCCGGCACCATAGATATAACCGAGTCCTACCGTGCTGCCCTGAAACGTCATTGCATACGACAAGAGCAAGAGCGACGAAACCGTTTGCTCCGAGTCTGCGTCGTATATCGTCAAGGCCTCATCGTCAACGTAGACGGCGTCGAAAAACATTCTTCGCCACCGTGGCGAGTCGTCCGGAAAGCACTCGGACCATATCTTCATTATGTCGCTTTTCTTGCTCATCATACCCAATAAACACCCCACCCCCTTGTAAAGTTTTACCCCGCACACCTATGGAGCAAACAAGAGTATTTAAAAGTGGCTGATTGGAATAATGCTTATTTCCTTGCCTTTCCAAACGATATGATCTTCACACTCGTTTGTAATAACCATAAGATTATTGCAATGTAGTTCTTCCGAGGCTTCTATCAGCGAGTCAAATTCGCGCCGGCAAGTTTTTTCAGAACTTAAATCGTAACACACTTGGATTAGCTGTTCCACCGAAGTACCTCGTCTTGTCACGAAATCAATTTCTTTATCATTGCGACTGTGGTAATAAAACAATGTGTTACCGGGGTCATATCCTCTGCGCATCAGTTCTACAAAGACCTGATTCTCCAAAAGTCTTCCAAGATTATCGCTAATATTAAAAGCTGTACTTTGAACGAATCCATTATCTACGACATAGACCTTTTTCGGCGCTTTCTTCATAATTCTCAATTTATTATTAAATCTTGAGAGATAGAAGAACAGGTAGGGTTCGGCGAGGTAATCACAGAACTTTTTTGTCGTTGATACACTTGACAGCCCCAACTCATCCGTGAGATTATTGGAAGAAATCGGATTACAGAAATTTGCGAGAAGATATGTCGCAAGATTGTAAAGATCTGTGGTATTTCTAACCTTATGTCGCTGCGCCACATCCTTTAACAGAATTGAGTCAAACAGTGTGGAAAGATAATTCCGCGTAATGTTTCGCGCTTTAATTGTCTCAGGATAGCCGCCATTACGCATATAATCATCAGTCAAAACGGTTGCTTTGGAGTTCTGCTCCTCTTTTGGCATACGGATGTCTATATCGTTCCATCTCATCGTCTCTTCAAGGCTGAAAGGAAGCATCTCAATCTTCAAAAAACGCCCCGTTAGAGCAGTTGCCATTTCACTGCTTAACAATTTTGCATTGCTTCCCGTAACTATCAGATTCTTTCCGCGACGATATAGCTTACCAACCCACAAATCCCAATTCGGCAGATTTTGAACCTCATCAAGAAGAATAAAATCATAGTTGGGATAAACGTCATCAAGAGCAGACATCACTAAATCTTCATCCCAATTCTCTAACAACCGAGCATCATCAAAATTTAAATATGCAAAATTTTTGTCACGAAGCATCAAGAGCGCAAAGACTGATTTCCCGACGCGTCGCGGACCGGTTATCAACTTAATCAGCGGGGTAGCCAACATTTCGGCTATATCATATTTAGTTTGACGTTGACGGTACTGACGAGCCATCAACTCATCGCGCTCATTCTTTTGATTGAATATAATACTTTTCATTGCAGTTAATTTTTGACTACAAATATAGCAATTTTATTCAATAAATACGCTGTATTGGATAAATTTCTTACTTTTTTATCCAATACAGCTTGTTTTGCTGCACAAAAAGATGAATTTAAATGAAGCCGGCGGACTTTAGCCCGCCGGAAGAAGAGGATTATCTTATCAGGATTTTGCGACCGTTGACTATGTAGATGCCGGGGCGCAACCCGCTGAGGTCTGTTGCACCGCGCTTTACGCATACCCCTTGCAGAGTCCAAACGTCAAACGTCTGCTGAGTCGCCGCGTCATCGCCAACCTCCTCAATAGCATTATGAATGGGTTCTCCTGCGGTAGTGAACGTCACGGTCGAGCCATAAGTCGTAGCCTTGGCATCGCGCACGAAAGCACGCACCGTATACGTGGTGCCCGGCAGCAGATTCGTCAACGTTGCCGTCATACGCACACCGTCGGCCAGCACTTTGCCGGTAGCCCGACTTCCGGTTGAATACTCAAAGCCCTGCTCGATGATGTCGTCAGAGCCGCCCAAAGCATAACCGCTCAACGTTGCCGACGTCTCGGTAACTGCGGTCGGCTCATAAGTATTGACCATCGGCTCAAAATACACGTAGGCATCAGCAATGCCAAACGCAATCCAATCGCCATAATACATCGTGCCGTCGGCAGCCTCATAATACGGTCGATATTGATAATACGTATTGGCGCTCAAATTTGACAACCTCCCCGACATAACGCCGCCAACCACCGGACAGGCCACCTTAGTCGACGGCACCAACTCCGGCGCATCACACCCCCGCCACTCAAAACCGAACCCCTCGTCATTGTTGCTAACATTTACTTCTGCTGATATAACCGCTTTCGTATCTGATGAAGCTTTGGCGGCCATCGTCTTAAACTCAAGAGCAGGAGTTTCTATTATCCAAGAAAGTGAGTTGCGAAATGTTTTGGATCTGGATCTGTCAGAGTACCAAAATTGTTGGCATCTCATATCTGAACAAAACCGAATTGACATTCTTTCGGAATGAAGTTTCAATCGGACCGGAAATCACAATTTTTGTATCGTTTTCTACAACAATCGCTTCGTCATCAACCACCCATTCGCAAGAAAGAGTATCGCAGCTTATCTTATAAGGCAAACCTAAAGACAACACTACTTTACCCGGTTCCGAAGCAACGACCTTGGGTTCAATATCGATTTTCGGCACGTCAACTTTCTTTGCGTCTCCAAGCCAACTGATACCATTTATCGTAACATACGGTGTAAGCTCATAAGCCGTATCTATCAACGGGCCAAACGTGATCAAGTCCTTATTTTTAGCAGATATTACTTCGTGAATTTTAGCTAATTTATTATAACCTTGCCAATTCCAAATTCTTAATCGGTATCCATAATTTTCTACCTTTGAAGACACATTTGAAAAATCAGGATTCAGCCCAATCGTTAATTCATTATTATTTCAGATATTTCTTCGTTAAAAGGGGCGGTTTGTTCCTGTTTGTTAGTATAAAATTCCATTCCTTAATTTCTTACCCTTATATACCATAGAATAGTACACATAGACCCCAATCATTTCACTTATAATAGGCGAAACGCTAAACGAGTATCTATTAAAATCTTTACACTTACAAAATATGTACTGATAATAATAATCATCTAAAGTACGCATATTTACACTAATAGAGTCCAACGTAGCAGACTTGGGCATATTCTCGACTACAAAAGAAACATTTCCGTAAGCGGCCTCACAATCTGAAATTATGAGTTGTGAATTTTCATGATAAACATTTGCAGATGTAACGTCAACATTACCTTCTGTGGTAGAATACACATTGTGAACTTCCCTTTTTTAATCATCGTATGGCCGCGATGCGGCCGGAGGAGGGGTGGATATAATTAGCCCCCGGCTGCAACCGCTGATGCGGTATTTGCCGGGGGCTGATATTCTTGAGGCGCCCTACGCCGTATTTGCCGCAATGCGGCTTGCATTACAAATTATTCTGCGGCGGGAGCTTCGTCGGCTTTGGGAGCTTCTACGGGAGCAGCTTCGGCTGCGGGGGTAGCGCTCTTTTTGCGTGAGCGGCGGGTGCGGCTCTTCTTGCCGTCGTTTTTCTTGGCTTCGAGGAGTGCTTCGTTGTAGTCAACGAGTTCGATGAAGCACATTTCAGCGTTGTCGCCGAGACGGTTGCCGGTTTTGAGGATGCGAGTGTAGCCGCCGGGACGGTCGGCAATCTTCTGTGAGATTTCGCGGAAGAGTTCGGTAACGGCCTGTTTGTCCTGGAGGTAGGAGAAGACGAGGCGGCGGTTGGCCATAGAGTCTTCTTTGGCGCGGTTAATCAGCGGTTCGGCATACATACGCAGAGCCTTGGCTTTGGCAAGGGTGGTGAAGATGCGCTTGTGCATGATCAGCGATGTGGTCATATTGGCCAGCAGAGCGTCGCGATGACCTTTTTTGCGGCCGAGGTGGTTGAATTTTTTATTGTGTCTCATCTTGGGGTTTACTCTTTGTCTAATTTATACTTGGCAATATCCATGCCGAAAGAGAGGTTGAGGCGCGACAGGAGGTCTTCGAGTTCGGTGAGCGACTTTTTGCCGAAGTTGCGGAATTTCAGCAGGTCGTTTTTGTTGAACTTTACGAGGTCGCCGAGGGTCTCTACTTCTGCGGACTTGAGGCAGTTGAGGGCGCGGACTGTGAGGTCCATGTCAACGAGTTTCTGTTTCAGGAGCTGACGCATCTTGAGTACTTCTTCATCGAATTCGTCGTTTTCGGTTTCTTCGGGGGCCTCGAGGGTGATGCGTTCGTCGCTGAAGAGCATAAAGTGCTGAATCAGGATTTTGGCGGCTTCCTTGAGTGCGGTCTGAGGAAGAATGGAGCCGTTAGTGGTGATTTCGATTAGGAGCTTCTCGTAGTCAGTTTTCTGGTCAACGCGGAAGTTCTCTACGGTGTACTTCACGTTTTTGATGGGCGTGTAGATGGAGTCGATGGCGATGATGGTAACGTCGTCTTGGGGAACGACTTGTTCATCGGCGGGAGTCCATCCGCGGCCTTTATTAACAGTGAAGTCAAGGGTGAACGATGCTGAGGGGTCGAGGTGGCAGATTTCCAACTCGGGGTTGAGTACTTTGAAGCCGTTGAGGGCTTTGCCAAGCTGACCGGCGGTGAGTACTTCCAGACCGGAGACGGTGATGGAAGCTTTTTCGTCGTCGGTATCTTCGACAATCTGCTTGAGGTCTACTTTTTTAAGGTTGAGGATGATGTTTGTAACGTCTTCCTTAACGCCGGGAATGGTATCAAACTCGTGGTTTACGCCGTTGATGCGGATTGACGAGATTGCATAGCCTTCCAGTGAAGAGAGCAGAATGCGACGCAGGGCGTTGCCGATAGTAATGCCGTAGCCGGGCTCCAATGGCTTGAACTCGAACTTGCCGAAAGTGTTGTCAGCTTCGAGCATGACAACGCGGTCGGGTTTTTGGAATGATAAAATAGCCATAGGATTGGTAATTTTGGGGTTACGGGGTTATTACTTAGAGTAGAGTTCGACGATGAGCTGCTCTTTGATGTTCTCGGGGATGTCAGCGCGGTCGGGGGTGTGGAGGAACTTGCCGCTCTTGGAGGTTTCGTCCCATTCAATCCAGGGATATTTGGCGTGGTTGAACCCTGCAAGGCTGTCGGCGATAACTTCGAGGCTCTTGCTCTTTTCGCGTACACCGATAACGTCGCCGGCTTCTACGTGGTAGGAGGGGATGTTAACTACTTTGCCGTTAACGATGATGTGGCGGTGGAGCACGATCTGACGAGCGGCTGCGCGGGTGGGAGCGATGCCCAGACGGTATACTACATTGTCGAGGCGAGCTTCGAGGAGCTGAAGAAGAACCTCACCGGTGATGCCTTTAGTGCGTTCTGCTTTTTCGAAGAGGTTGCGGAACTGACGTTCGAGTACGCCGTATGTGTATTTTGCTTTTTGCTTTTCGCGGAGCTGAGTGCCGTATTCAGAAGTTTTGCGGCGACGGTTTTGGCCGTGCTGACCCGGAGGGAAGTTTCTTCTTTCAAGCACTTTGTCGGGGCCGAAGATGGCCTCACCGAATTTGCGGGCGATTTTGGTCTTGGGACCGGTATATCTTGCCATTTGGTTTGTTTTTGAAGTGAAGTTTTGTTTGTATGATTGATTGGCAGGAGAGAGGCGGGGGGTCCGTGAGCTTTGTCAGGGGCGGATGGTGAGCCGGGGAGGTTGAAACGTCGCCGTATCCCTTGGTGTCGGGGCGGTGGGAGCCGGTAGCCTTCGAGACAGCCGCGACCATTGAGAGGGAAAGTGTGGTATCATCTGTTAATGGTCAAAAATATTCTCGGGGGCTGGTGACCCTCTTTGGGCAGTTTGATATAAGTCTGTTTCTCTTTTCCCGTTGTCAGAAGCATCCGGCCTCTGCCGGAGCGTGGACGGATATTATACGCGGCGACGCTTCGGGGGGCGGCAACCGTTGTGGGGCAGGGGCGTAACGTCGATAATTTCGGTTACGTCGATACCTGCACCGGCTACGGTGCGGATGGCGCTTTCGCGGCCATTACCGGGACCCTTAACGTAGGCTTTCACTTTTTTGAGGCCAAGGTCGGCTGCGACTTTGGCACAATCTTGAGCGGCCATCTGAGCGGCGTAGGGGGTGTTCTTTTTCGAACCGCGGAAGCCCATTTTGCCGGCTGACGACCAGGAGATAACCTGACCTTCACTATTGGCCAGACATACGATAATGTTGTTGAAAGAGCTGTGAACGTGGAGCTGGCCTTCGGCACTGACTTTCACGTTGCGCTTCTTTGCTGCGACTGCTTTTTTTGCCATAATTAAATATTAGGTAGTCTGAGAGATTATTTACTTGGTTGCTTTCTTCTTGTTTGCAACGGTCTTTTTGCGACCTTTGCGGGTGCGGGCATTGTTTTTGGTGCTCTGGCCGCGAACGGGCAGGCCGTTGCGGTGGCGGATTCCGCGATAGCAACCAATATCCATCAGTCGCTTGATGTTGAGTTGGATTTCAGAGCGGAGGTCACCCTCTACTTTGTATTCGTTTTGGATCACTTCACGAACCTTGGCGGCTTGTTCGTCGGTCCAGTCTTGTACTTTGATGCCGGCATCTACTCCAGCCTTTTCGAGGATGGTGAGGGCGGCGCTACGGCCAATGCCGTAGATGTAGGTCAAGGATATTTCACCTCTTTTGTTTTGGGGGAGGTCAACTCCCACGATTCTTACTGCCATATAATTTTAAGTTTTTCAGAGATTTTCGGGTGCAAAGGTACGAAAAAATTTTCAACCCTGACGCATTTTGTACTTAGGATTTTTTTTGTTGATTACGTAGAGGCGACCTTTGCGACGCACGATTTTGCTGTCGGCTGTACGCTTCTTGATAGATGCTTTTACTTTCATTTCTTTATGTATTAGTTAGTTATTTGTATCTGAATGCTATACGGCCCTTGGACAGGTCGTAGGGACTCATTTCAACGCGCACTTTATCGCCGGGAAGGATTTTAATGTAGTGCATACGCATCTTTCCGGAAATGTGGGCAATAATTTCGTGGCCGCTCTCGAGTTCTACGCGAAACATTGCGTTGGAGAGGGCTTCGACAATTGTGCCGTCGAGTTCGATTGCTGATTGTTTTGCCATAAGGGAGGGGGTGATTTCGATTGGTTTATTTAGTGATGACTGTCGGTTTAAATGAATCTGTCGCCGAGGGCTTCGCGGATATAGTCGAACGTGGTCAATACGCGGGTTTCGTTGTGGAGAATCGCAAGGGTGTGTTCGTAGTGAGCGGCGAGGCTGTGGTCCTTGGTGTAGGCTTGCCAGCTATCGGCGGCGAGCTTCACGTTTTTGGAGCCCATCGATGTCATCGGCTCTATGCAGATACACATTCCGGCTTTGAGCATCGGGCCGATGCCTCGGCGGCCAAAGTTGGGGACTTCGGGCGATTCGTGCATTGACTTGCCTATGCCGTGGCCGGTATAGTCGCGGATAACGCTGTAGCCGCGACGTTCGCAGTAGCTCTGCACGGCATTGGAAATATTGCCGATACGTGCGCCCTCGGTGGCTGCGGCAATTCCGCGATAGAGCGACTCTTTGGTATCGCGGAGGAATTGAAGCACTTTGGGATCAACGTCGCCAACGGCAAACGTGTAGCACGAGTCGCCGTTATAGCCGTTGAGTTCAGCTACGGTGTCAATGCCGACGATGTCGCCGTCGCGCAGCACATAGTCTGACGGAAATCCGTGGACTACCATATCGTTGACCTCAATGCAGAGGGTGCCGGGGAAGCCGCTGTAGCCGAGACAGGCGGGGCGGCCGCCGTTGTCGAGCATAAACTCGCGGGCTATGGTGTCGAGCTTGGCGGTAGTCACGCCGGGAGCCACCCACTTGGCTACTTCGCCAAGTGTGCGGCTCACCAGTGTGGCTGCCTCCTGCATCAGGAGAATTTCTTCGGCTGTTTTCAGATATATCATTCAGTCAGCAATAAACTGTCGGAATCAATATGCGGAGCCGGTAGTGCGGCCCTTGATTTTTCCGTCTTTCATCAAGCCGTCGTAGTGGTGGTTCATCAGGTGCGACTCAATCTGGGTGAGGGTGTCGAGTACCACGCCCACGAGAATCAACAGCGAGGTTCCGCCAAAGAACTGCGCGAAGTTGGCGCTCACACCGAAGAGGCGGGCAAACGAGGGAAGAATGGCAACGATACCGAGGAAGATGGAGCCGGGCAGAGTGATGCGCGACATTACGCTGTCGAGATAGTCAACGGTTGCCTTGCCGGGTTTGATGCCGGGGATAAAGCCATTGTTCTTTTTGAGGTTCTCGGCAATGCTCTTGGGGTCAACGGTGATTGCGGTGTAGAAGTAGGTAAACGCTACGATGAGCAGGAAGTACACGAAGTTATACCAAAAGCCGTTGACGTTGGAGAACGTGGCGAAGAAGCCGCCGCTGCTGCCATTGGCGCTGAAGCCCGAAAGGGTCAGAGGTATAAACATGATGGCCTGCGCAAAGATGATGGGCATTACGCCGGCAGCATTAACCTTGAGGGGAATGTACTGGCGGGCGCCGCCATACTGGCGATTGCCTACGAGGCGCTTGGCATACTGCACGGGAACCTTGCGGGTGCCTTGAACCAGCAGCACTGCGCCGCATGTAACTGCGAAGAGCAGCACGAGTTCTACGATGAACATTACCAGGCCGCCTGCACCGGAGGTGGTTCCGGGCATGCGGGCAATGAACTCATAGCTCAGGGCGTGGGGCAGACGGGCAATGATACCCACGAGGATGATGAACGAGATACCGTTGCCAATGCCGCGGTCGGTGATGCGCTCACCCAACCACATGATAAACATCGAGCCGGCGGCAAGGATGATAGTCAGATAGATAATAGTCCAGATGCCCATATTAATGGTAGCGCCGGTTTGTGAGGCGGCATAATTGAGCTGGTGCTGGAGGTTGAGCAGATAGGCGGGACCCTGCACGCAGAGAATCACTACGGTGAGGTAGCGAGTGTATTGCGTGAGTTTCTGACGTCCGCTTTCGCCTTCGCGCTGCATCTTCTTAAAGCTGGGGAGAACCATACCGAGAAGTTGAATCACGATGGATGCCGTGATGTATGGCATGATACCCAGAGCGAAGATTGAGGCGTTGGAGAATGCGCCGCCGGAGAACATGTTAAGGAGCTGCATCAGACCCGAGGAGTCGGAGAAACGTTCCAGGGCGAGAAGATGGTCGGGGTTGATACCCGGAAGCACGACGTAACAGCCGAGTCGGTAGATGAGTACCAACAAGACTGTTACGAGGATGCGGTGACGCAGTTCCTCAATGGTCCAGATGTTTTTGATTGTTTGAATGAATCTCATTGGGGAAGTTGGGTATAAGGAGAGAATTATTTAAGCTCGGTAGCTTCGCCTCCGGCAGCTTCGATGGCAGCTTTGGCGGCTGCCGAGAATGCGTTGGCAGAAACGGTGACCTTGTGTGTCAGCGCGCCTTTGGCAAGGATTTTTACGAGTTCGCCCTTGGCGGCAAGGCCGTTTTCGACGAGGACTTCGGGGGTAATGGTTTCAACGCCCTTGGCTGCGAGAGCTTCGATTTCGCTGAGGTTGATGGCCTTGTAGCTTACGCGGTTGAGACTGTTGAAGCCGAACTTGGGCAGACGGCGCTGCAGAGGCATCTGACCGCCTTCGAAGCCAATCTTACGGGAGTAGCCGCTGCGCGACTTTGCGCCCTTGTGGCCACGGGTTGATGTGCCGCCCTTGCCGGAGCCGGGACCGCGACCCTTGCGAGTCTTATTTTTTGTGGAGCCTACTGCGGGCTTCAGATTATTAAGTTCCATAACTGTAATGCAGAGATTAGTTAGCAGGTTCAACTTTCACCAGGTGGTGTACTTTCTTGACCATACCCAGGATTGATGGGGTGTCTTGGAGAACAACACTGTGATGCATCTTGTGGAGGCCGAGAGCGTCGAGGGTCTCTTTTTGAGTCTTGGGCGCGTTGATGCGGCTCTTTATCTGAGTGATTTTAATTTGTGCCATTGGTTTGAAGCGTTAGGGGGTTATTTACCATTGAACACCTGCTCAACCGACACGCCGCGGTTTGCGGCAACCTGGGCGGGCGAGCGCATTTCGCCGAGGGCGGCGAGAGTGGCTTTTACGAGGTTGTGGGGGTTGGAAGAGCCTTTGCTCTTTGCGAGCACGTCAGTAACGCCGACGCTCTCGAGCACCGCACGCATAGCGCCGCCGGCCTTTACGCCCGTACCGTGAGAGGCGGGTTTGAGGATGATGCGGCTGCCGCCGAACTTGGAGGCCTGTTCGTGGGGGATGGTGCCCTTGTGCAGAGGTACGCGGATAAGGTTCTTCTTAGCGGCTTCAACGCCTTTGGCGATAGCTGCCTGGACTTCGTTGGCTTTGCCGAGGCCCCAGCCTACGATGCCCTTGCCGTCACCTACTACGACGATTGCAGCGAAGGTGAAGGCGCGGCCACCCTTGGTAACTTTGGTTACGCGGTTGATGGCAACGAGACGTTCCTGGAGTTCCAGGTCGTTGGTGGATTTTACGCGGTTTTGATTATTTGCCATAGTTTTGCTTAGAATTTGAGGCCGGCTTCGCGGGCTGCGTCAGCCAGGGATTTTACGCGACCGTGGAAGAGGTAACCGTTACGGTCGAATACTACGGTTGTGATGCCGGCTTCGAGAGCCTTTTTGGCAGCTGCTGCGCCAACTTTTGCGGCAACTTCGCTCTTGGTGCCACCCTCAAGGCCCTTGGATGAGGCGCTGACGAGGGTTTTGCCTGCGTGGTCGTCGATAATCTGGACGTAGATGCCCTTGTTGGAGCGGAATACGGTCATACGCGGACGTTCGGCGGTGCCGGAGATTTTGCCGCGGATGCGCATCTTGATTTTATTTCTTCTTGCTATCTTGGAAATCATAGTCGGTTAGTTCTATTCTTTCGGTTAATACTTAGGGATTATTTCCGCCTTGGATTATTTTGCGCCGGCACTCTTACCGGACTTGCGACGGATAACTTCGCCTACGAACTTGATACCTTTGCCCTTGTAAGGTTCAGGCTTGCGCAGAGAGCGGATTTTTGCACATACCTGACCCAGGAGCTGCTTGTCGGCGCTCTCGAGGATAATCAGGGGGTTCTTGTTGCGTTCGCTCTTTGCTTCAACTTTGATTTCTTTGGGAAGCTTGATGTAGATGGCGTGTGAGAAACCGAGCGAGAGCTCGAGAACCTGACCTTCGGCATTGGCGCGATAGCCCACGCCGACGAGTTCCATTTCTTTCTTGTAGCCGTTGCTTACGCCTTCAACCATGTTGTGGATAAGGGCGCGGGCAAGACCATGCTGAGCGCGGTGCTCGCGGTCGTCGGTAGGACGGGCAACGTGGATGTGGCCGTCTTCAACCGTAACGGTCAGATCGGGGTTGATTGTCTCTTTAAGTTCGCCCTTGGGGCCTTTTACGGTTACTACGTTGCCGGCGACGTTTACGGTTACGCCTGCGGGCAGTGCAATGGGAGCTTTTCCTATACGTGACATATTCTGTTTCCTCCTATTGATTAGTAAACGTAGCAGAGAACTTCGCCGCCCACTTTTTCTTCGAGGGCTTGCTTATTGGTCATTACTCCCTTGGACGTTGAGAGGATGGCGATGCCGAGGCCGTTGAGTACGCGGGGCATGTCTTTGTAGCCGGTGTACTGGCGCAGGCCGGGACGGCTAACGCGCTTGAGGCACTTGATGGCATTGACGCGGTCCTTGGGGTCATACTTCAGGGCAATCTTGATGGTGCCGCAGGGGGTCTCACCCTCTATAAACTTGTAGTTAAGAATATAGCCTTGTTCGAAGAGAATCTTGGTGATCTCTTTTTTCAAGTTTGAGGCGGGAACTTCAACCACGCGGTGGTTGGCCTTGATGGCATTCCTCAATCTTGTCAGATAATCTGCTATGGGATCAGTCATTTTAGTTTGATGGGTTAAATTGATTCGGTAGTGCCCGAACAATATTTAATGAATCACTTTTAATGCGAAAGTGGTTGGTTAATGGTGGGTTGGCTTGGCTCCCGGGGCTATACCCCGGGGCCGCCGCGCCGGAGGGGTTGCTTACCAGGAGGCTTTGCGAACGCCGGGAATGAGGCCTTTCGATGCCATTTCGCGGAATTGGATACGCGAGATGCCGAACTGGCGCATATACCCTTTGGGACGGCCGGTGATGGAGCAACGGTTGTGAAGGCGCACGCTGGAGGCGTTTTTAGGAAGCAGCTGCAGGGCTTGGAGGCTTTCGTAGTCGCCGGCTTTTTTCAAAGCAGCCTTTTTGGCGGCATACTTGGCTACGAGCTTTGCGCGCTTAACCTCGCGGGCTTTCATGGATTCTTTTGCCATATTGCTTTCAGAGGGGGGATTAGTTGTTCTTCTTGAAGGGGAGACCGAATTCCTTGAGCAGGGCCAGACCTTCTTCGTCGGTTTGAGCCGAGGTTACGAAGGTGATATTCATACCCTGCATCTTTGATACGGTGTCGATGTTTATTTCAGGGAAGATAATCTGCTCGGTGATGCCGAGGGTGTAGTTGCCGCGGCCGTCGAGCTTGGATTCGATACCCTTGAAGTCGCGGATACGGGGCAGAGCCACGCGAACCAGACGCTCCAGGAATTCATACATGCGCTCGCGGCGAAGGGTAACCATTGCGCCGATGGGCATTTTTTTACGAACCTTGAACTGGGCGATGTCTTTCTTTGACAGGGTTGCAACGGCTTTTTGACCGGTGATGGCGGTGAGCTCGTTGATTGCGGTTTCAATGATTTTCTTGTCCTGAGTGGCAGCGCCGAGGCCTTGGTTGATCACGATCTTCTTGAGGCGGGGCACCTGCATCACGGTGGTGTAGTTGAATTGCTTTTCGAGGGCGGGAACGATGCGTTCCTTATAGTCCTTTTGAATGGTGGTTGCGCTCATTACTTAATCTCCTCTCCTGATTTTTTAGCCACGCGGACTTTCTTGCCATCGGCATTCACGGTGTAGCCAACGCGGGTGGGCTTGCCGGATTTAGGGTCTACGGGGTTGAGGTTAGAAACGTGGATGGGGGCTTCCATCTTTACGATGCCGCCGTTGGGGTGCTGGGCATTGGGGCGGGTGGCCTTGCTGACCATATTGAGGCCCTCTACGATGGCGCGCTGCTTCTT
This sequence comes from Prevotella sp., assembly GCA_023666665.1. Taxonomy (GTDB): domain Bacteria; phylum Bacteroidota; class Bacteroidia; order Bacteroidales; family Muribaculaceae; genus UBA3263. The sequence continues at coordinate 73,447 of JAMPBN010000001.1, forward strand.
GATGTCAACGCTGAGCACGCGGCCGGTTTTGCCGCGGTCCTCACCGGAGTTGACGTAGACGGTGTCGCCTTTTTTGATATGTAGTTTGCTCATTTTTTTGATGGGGTTACTTGGGTGTTACAGCACTTCGGGTGCCAGGGAAACAATTTTCATGTTAGTGGCGCGGAGCTCGCGGGCTACGGGGCCGAAGATGCGCGTGCCGCGAAGTTCGCCGGCGTTGTTGAGCAATACGCAGGCATTGTCGTCGAAGCGGATGTAAGACCCATCGGGGCGACGTACTTCCTTTTTAGTGCGGACGACCACAGCTTTCGACACGGTGCCTTTCTTTATATCGGATGAAGGAATTACGCTCTTCACCGACACCACGATAATGTCGCCAACTGACGCATAGCGGCGGCCTGTGCCTCCGAGAACGTGGATGCACAGTGCTTCTTTTGCGCCGGAGTTGTCAGCGACGGTCAAGCGGGTTTCAGTCTGTATCATTTTCTAAAAATTCTGTTGTTGTTAACTACTTTTGGGGTTGGTTGAGGGCCGTAATTACTTAACCTTTTCGATGATTTCAACCAGGCGCCAGCGCTTGGTGGCGCTCAGCGGACGGGTTTCCATCAGACGTACGGTATCGCCTACGGAGCACTCGTTGTTTTCGTCGTGTGCGTGATACTTTTTGGTTTTGTTCACGAACTTGCCGTAAATGGGGTGTTTTTCTTTCCACTTAACGGTCACGGTGATGGTTTTGTCGCCCTTGTTGCTCGAAACCACACCCACACGCTCTTTGCGAAGATTTCTCTTTTCTTCCATTTAGTGTTGAGGTTTGTTTAGTTACTTACTTGAGATTTGGGGGCGATTACTTGCCGCTGAGGGCACGAGCGCGGAGCTCGGTCTTTACGCGGGCAATCATGCGGCGGTCCTTGGTTATCTGAGCGGGGTTGTCGATGGTGCTTACGGTGTGGTTGGCAACGAGCTGGCGATATGCTTTTTCCATCTCAACCAGGCGGTCCTGAAGATCGGCCGTGGTCATCTCTTTGATTTCTTCTTTCTTCATGATTCGACGCTATTAGACATTTTGAGAGGGGTCGTAGTCACGACGCACCACGAATTTGGTAATTACGGGAAGTTTCTGGGCAGCGAGGCGCAGGGCTTCTTTTGCCACTTCAAAGGGTACACCTTCAACCTCGATTAGTATGCGACCGGGAGTAACGGGCGCAACGAAACCTTCGGGGTTACCTTTACCTTTACCCATGCGGACTTCGGCAGGCTTCTTGGTGATGGGTTTGTCGGGGAAGATGCGGATCCAGATTTGACCTTGACGCTGCATATAGCGGGTCACGGCGATACGGGCAGCTTCGATTTGGCGGCCGGTGATCCATTTGGACTCAAGAGTCTTAATGCCAAATGAACCGAAGGCCAGCTGGTTGCCGCGCTGGGCAACGCCTTTCATGCGGCCTTTTTGCGAGCGGCGGAACTTGGTTTTTTTAGGTTGTAACATTTCTGCTGTTGATTCAAATGGTTAAGAATTAGCGGTTGGAGTTGCCGTTGTTTTTGGGTTTGCGGAATCCGCGGTCGCGGCGCGAGGGGCGGTCACCACCGTCGCGGCCCTGGCGGCCACCTTGTTCCTTAACTGCGGCAAATTGGGGTGCGAGGTCGCGCTTGCCGTAAACTTCGCCGCGACAAATCCATACTTTAACGCCGATAACGCCTACTTTTGTGTGGGCTTCAACCAGTGCGTAGTCAATGTCGGCGCGGAGGGTGTGCAGCGGGGTACGGCCTTCCTTGAACATTTCGCTGCGGGCGATTTCGGCACCGTTGAGGCGACCGGAAACCTGCACCTTGATGCCTTCGGCGCCTGCTCGCATAGTGGAAGCAATGGCCATCTTGATGGCGCGGCGGTATGCAACCTTGCCTTCAATCTGGCGGGCAATGCCTGAGGCAACGATTTCAGCGTCGAGTTCGGGGCGCTTGATTTCAAAGATGTTGATCTGCACGTCGCGTGAGGTAATCTTTTTGAGCTCTTCCTTGAGCTTGTCTACTTCAGCGCCGCCCTTGCCGATGATGAGGCCGGGGCGTGAGGTGCAGATGGTGATGGTAGTGAGTTTAAGAGTGCGCTCGATGACGATGCGCGAAACGCTCATCTTGGCAAGACGGACGTTCAGATACTTGCGGAGCTTATAGTCCTCAAGCAAGTTTTCGCCATATTTGCTGCCGGTGTTCCAGTTGGAGTCCCAGCCGCGGATAATGCCGAGGCGATTGCTGATAGGATTAACTTTCTGTCCCATTCTTAGTTATTGGTCTTGGGTTGATGAGGTTAGGCTTTTTTGTTATCGATTGTGTCTACAATCAGAGTTACGTGGTTGGAGCGCTTGCGGATGCGGTAGCCGCGACCTTGAGGAGCGGTGCGGAGGCGTTTGAGCATCGGAGCGGGGCTCACGAAGATTGTAGAGATATAGAGCTCGCCGGCATCGGCTTTGCGCTCGTTTTTGGCTTCCCAGTTGGCAACTGCGCTACGCAGAAGTTTTTCTACGCGGGCAGCAGCTTCCTTATTGGAAAACTTGAGGACACCGAGTGCCTTGTTCACTTCCATGCCGCGCACCATGTCAACGACCAGGCGCATCTTGCGGGGGGAGGTGGGAACGTTGAGCAGCTTGGCGAAGGCCACTTGCTTGTTGGCCTCTTTCCTCTGTTCTGCTGAGTTTCTTTTTCTTACACCCATAGGTTGGTATGTTGTGTTGTAAAACTGCTTAATTTGATTGGGTTAACTCTCTCGTTTACTTCTTGCGATTGCCGGCGTGGCCGCGGAAAGTGCGGGTGGGTGCAAACTCACCGAGTTTGTGGCCTACCATATTTTCCGTTACGTACACGGGGATGAACTTGTTGCCGTTGTGTACGGCGAAAGTGTGACCCACGAATTCAGGGGCAATCATTGAAGCGCGGCTCCAGGTCTTGATAACGGACTTTTTGCCGCTTTCCTCCATAGCGTTGACTTTCTTTTCGAGCTTAACGCTGATGAAGGGGCCTTTTTTTAATGAACGACTCATGCTGATTTGTCAATAATTAAAAGGTTACTTCTTTCTTCTTTCGATGATATACTTCGACGAATGCTTCTTAGGAGCACGAGTCTTAAGACCCTTCGAGTAGAGGCCCTTGCGGCTACGGGGATGACCACCGCTGGCGCGGCCTTCACCACCACCCATCGGGTGATCTACAGGGTTCATTACTACGCCACGGTTGTGGGGGCGACGACCGAGCCAGCGGCTGCGACCGGCCTTACCGGAGCTTTCCAGTGAGTGTTCGCTGTTGCCAACCACGCCGACCGTTGCCTTGCAGGTTGCGAGCACCTTGCGGGTTTCGCCTGAAGGCAGCTTGATGATTGCGTAGTTGCCTTCGCGGCTGACGAGCTGGGCGAAAGTGCCGGCTGAGCGGGCCATCATTGCACCCTGACCGGGGCGAAGTTCGATGGCGTGAATGAGAGTACCGACGGGAATCTTGTTAAGGGGCAAGCAGTTGCCAACTTCAGGAGCTGCTTCGGGACCGGAAACCACCGTTGCGCCTACTTCGAGTCCGTTGGGGGCAATCATGTATGCCTTTACGCCGTCTGCATAGTACAGAAGTGCGATGCGTGCCGAGCGGTTAGGATCATATTCGATGCTCTTAACCTGGGCGGGTACTCCATCTTTGTTTCTCTTAAAGTCAATGATACGGTAAGCGCGCTTGTGACCACCACCAATGTACCGGGTGGTGAGATGACCTTCGGCATTGCGGCCGCCGGTGGACTTTTTACCGACTGTAAGAGATTTCTCCGGCGTGGTAGCAGTGATGGTACCTTTGAACACGCCGATAACCTTGTGACGTTGGCCCGGAGTAGTGGGCTTGAATTTTCTTACTGCCATTTATCGAACTTTGATTAGATGTTGCTGTAGAAGTCGATTGTCTGGCCTTCGGCTACGCTCACGAGGGCTTTTTTCCACTCGTTGGTGGCACCCTTGATGAGACCGCCCTTGGTGTAGCGTTGTTTGCGCTTTGCGCGGACAATCATAGTGTTAATTTTCGTTACCTTTACGCCATAGAGCTCCTCAACCAGGGCCTTGATTTGGGGCTTGGTGGCTTCGGGCGAAACGCGGAAGGTATAGCGATTGAGACTTTCGGTGAGCTTGGTAGCTTTCTCGGTCACAATGGGTTTGATGCTGATTTCCATTTTTCGTTGCTATGGTTTAGAGGTTATTTACTACGTCAACGCTCTTTTCGGAGAGCAGGAGCATGTTGTTGTTGAGGATAGCATACGTGTTGAGGTCGGAGGCCGACATCATACGTACGCCGGGGAGGTTGCGGAGGCTCAGGTTGACGTTCTTGTCCATTTCGGGCATCACCAGAAGCACTTTCTTGCCGTCAACTTTTAGGGCGCTGAGTACTGCGGTGAACTCTTTGGTTTTGGGAGCTGCAAACGAGAAGTCCTCAACTACCATTATCTGGTTGTCGCTGAGCTTTGAAGTCAGAGCGCTCTTGCGAGCAAGCTGCTTAACTTTCTTGTTGAGCTTGAAAGAGTAGTTGCGGGGACGCGGACCGAAAACTCGGCCACCGCCTACGAGTACCGGAGAGTTAATATCGCCGATACGTGAGCCGCCGCCGCCTTTCTGCTTGTGGAGCTTGCGGGTTGAGCCGGAAACTTCGCTGCGTTCTTTGCTTTTGTGTGTGCCTTGACGCTGATTTGCAAGAAATTGCTTAACGTCGAGCCATACGGCGTGTTCGTTTACCTCAACGCCAAAGACTTTGTCGTCAAGTGTGACCTTACGACCGGTGTCTTCACCTTTGATGTTATAAACTGCGAGTTCCATTTCTTACTTCTCTACCATTACGATTGAACCTTTGGCACCGGGAATGGAGCCTTTGATCATTAGGATGTTGTGTTCGGGAATAACCTTGAGGACCTGAAGGTTTTGAACGGTAACGCGTTCGTTACCCATCTGTCCGGCCATGCGCATGCCTTTGAAGACTTTTGCAGGGTAGGAGCAGGCACCGACAGAACCGGGGGCGCGGAGGCGGTTGTGCTGACCGTGGGTGCTCTGACCAACGCCGCCGAAGCCGTGGCGTTTAACTACACCTTGGTAGCCTTTACCCTTTGAAGTGCCGACGATGTCAACGAACGAGCCTTCTTCAAAGAGCTCTACGGTGAAAGTCTCACCGAGGCTATGCTCGCCTTCAAAACCCGAGAACTCGGCCAAGTGGCGCTGAGGAGCTACACCGGCTTTGTCGAAGTGACCTTTCATAGGTTTGGTGGTGTGCTTGTCCTTCTTCTCGATGAAACCGAGCTGGAGGGCTTCGTAACCATCTTTTTCGACAGTCTTAACCTGGGTAACTACGCAGGGGCCTACTTCGATAACAGTGCACGGCACGTTTTTGCCGTCGGCACTGAAAACGGATGTCATTCCGATTTTCTTTCCAATTAAACCTGGCATTTCTTTGTAGTTTTAGTTAAATATTGATGATTGGTTTGATTCTAACTTTATCAGACTTTGATTTCTACGTCAACACCGCTGGGGAGTTCGAGCTTCATCAGGGCATCTACGGTTTTGTTGGTAGCGTTGTAGATGTCGATGAGACGCTTGAAGTTGGAGAGCTGGAACTGTTCGCGGCTCTTTTTGTTAACGAAAGTGGAGCGGTTGACCGTGAAGATGCGCTTGTGGGTAGGCAGGGGTATGGGACCGCTGATGATAGCACCCGTAGCCTTGACGGTCTTGACGATCTTCTCGGCGCTCTTGTCAACCAAGTTGTGGTCGTAAGATTTCAGTTTGATTCTGATTTTTTGGCTCATATTTGTTTAATCTTTATTTATTCAAGGATTTGGGTTACTTCAGAAGGTCTACACGGCCCTGGCATTCGGTGAGCACGTTTTTGGCGATACTGCTCGATACCTCAGCATAGTGGCTGAACGACATTGTGGAGGTTGCGCGACCGGAGGTGATGGTACGCAGGGCGGTTACGTAGCCGAACATTTCAGCCAACGGGGCTTTGGCTTTAACTACACGAGCCCCTGAGCGGCTGGTTTCCATGCCTTCAACCTGACCGCGACGCTTGTTAAGGTCGCTGATCACGTCGCCCATGCTTTCTTCGGGAGTAACGACTTCAATCTTCATAATAGGCTCGAGCAATGTGGGACCGGCCTTTTCGCTGGCTTTCTTGAACGCGCTGATTGCACAGAGTTCGAAGCTGAGCTGGTCGGAGTCAACGGGGTGGAACGAGCCATCGATTACGGTAACCTTGAGGTGTTCTACCGGGAAGCCGGCGAGTACGCCGTTCTTCATAGCGGTTTGGAAGCCTTTCTGAATTGAGGGGATAAATTCCTTGGGGATATTACCGCCCTTAACTTCGTCAACGAACTGGAGGTTGCCTTCAAAGCCTTCGTCGACGGGTTCAACGCGAACGATGATGTCGGCAAACTTACCGCGACCACCGGTTTGCTTCTTGAAGACTTCGCGAAGTTCAACGGGTTTGGTAATAGCTTCCTTGTAGGTAACCTGCGGACGACCCTGATTGCACTCCACCTTGAACTCACGACGCAGACGGTCGATGATGATGTCGAGGTGAAGCTCACCCATACCGGAGATAACGGTTTGACCGGTTTCTTCGTTGGTGGCAACGCGGAATGTGGGGTCTTCTTCGGCGAGCTTCTGAAGGCCAACGCCGAGTTTGTCAAGGTCTTTTTGCGTTTTTGGTTCTACTGCGATACCGATAACGGGTTCGGGGAACTCCATAGCTTCGAGCACGATGGGAGCGTCTTCAGCACAGAGGGTATCGCCGGTGCGGATATCCTTGAAGCCTACGCCTGCGCCTATATCGCCGCAGCCAATGACTTCCTTGGCGTTCTGCTTGTTGGAGTGCATCTGAAACAGACGGCTAACGCGCTCTTTCTTGCCCGAGCGGCTGTTGAGCACGTAAGAGCCGGCAACCATATCGCCGGAATATACGCGGAAGAAGCACAGACGGCCTACGTAGGGGTCGGTGGCAATCTTGAATGCCAGAGCGCAGAGGGGAGCGTCGCTTGAGGGTTCGCGGGTGAGGATTTCGTCGGGGTTGTCAACGGCGTGGCCTTCAACGGCACCATTGTCCAGCGGGCTGGGCAGGTAAGCGCAAACGTTGTCGAGCAGGCATTGAACGCCCTTGTTCTTGAACGAAGAACCGAGAGTCATGGGAACGACCTCCATCGAGAGGGTAGCCTTGCGCAGGGCGCGGCGAATTTCGTCTTCGGTGATGGTTGAGGGGTCGTCGAAGTATTTCTCCATGAGAGCATCGTCGAACTCGGCGATTTTCTCAAGCATCTTGTCGCGCCATTCTTCGGCTTCGGCAACGAGATTTGCGGGGATTTCTTCAATGCTGTATTCAGCACCCATGGTTTCGTCGTGCCAGAATATGGCTTTCATGGTGATGAGGTCTACAAGGCCCTTGAAAGTTTCTTCCGCACCGATGGGAATTTGAATGGGGCAGGGGTTTGCGCCGAGTACGTCGTGGAGCTGACGAACAACTTCAAAGAAGTTTGCGCCTGAGCGGTCCATTTTGTTGACGTAACCGATACGAGGCACGTTGTATTTGTCAGCCTGACGCCATACGGTTTCAGACTGCGGCTCTACGCCACCCACGGCGCAGAATGTGGCAACCGCACCGTCGAGTACGCGCAGCGAGCGCTCTACTTCAACGGTGAAGTCAACGTGTCCCGGAGTGTCAATAAGGTTGATTTTGTACTGGTCGCCGGCATATTTCCAGAATGTGGTGGTTGCGGCGGAAGTAATTGTGATACCACGTTCCTGTTCTTGTTCCATCCAGTCCATGGTGGCGGCACCGTCGTGTACCTCACCGATTTTGTGGGTCAGGCCGGTGTAGAAAAGAATACGTTCGGAAGTGGTGGTTTTGCCGGCATCAATGTGAGCCATAATGCCGATGTTGCGAGTAAGCTTAAGCTGTTGGTCGTGATTTGCCATTTTCTTCTGTCCTTATAATAATTAGAAACGGAAGTGAGCGAAAGCGCGGTTAGCTTCAGCCATTTTGTGCATATCTTCTTTGCGCTTGAATGCGCCGCCCTGTTCGTTGAAAGCGTCAACGATTTCAGCTGCGAGCTTGTCGGCCATAGTTTTGCCGCCGCGCTTGCGGGCGTAGATAATGAGGTTTTTCATTGAGATTGACTCCTTGCGGTCGGCACGGATTTCCGTGGGTACCTGAAAGGTTGCACCACCTACGCGGCGGCTCTTAACCTCTACCAGAGGAGTAACGTTGTCGAGGGCTTGCTTCCAAATTTCCAGAGCGGTTTTTTCCTCGTTGGGCATCTTGGCCTTTACGGTTTCGAGAGCGGTGTAGAAGATGGTGAACGCAGTGTTCTTCTTGCCGTCATACATCAGATGATTCACGAACTTAGTGACTTTCACGTCGTGAAACATGGGATCGGGCAGAACTACCCGCTTCTTAGGCTTTGCCTTTCTCATTGTTGGTTGGTTTGCTTTGTGTCTTCAAATTTCGGGGTTGGCTGTTATTGGTGGGAGCTTCGCGCTCCGTGCTTCAACGCCGGCCGCTGCCGGACATTTACTCAACCGAATATTTTGTTTAGCCGACCAAACGAAACGCGAGACTGGTTTTTAGTTCGGTTTGTTTGATTGTTTTAGTACTTCTAAAAGCTGCGGTAACTCTTACTTCTTGCCCTTTGCGGGAGCTGCACCCGGTTTGGGGCGCTTTGCACCGTATTTGGAGCGACGCTGAGTGCGGTCTTTCACGCCCTGAGTGTCAAGAGTGCCACGAACAATGTGGTAACGCACACCAGGAAGGTCTTTTACACGACCGCCGCGAACCAGCACGATGCTGTGTTCCTGCAGGTTGTGACCCTCACCGGGAATGTAGCTGTTGACCTCCTTGCCGTTGGTCAGGCGCACACGCGCCACCTTACGCATTGCTGAATTAGGTTTCTTAGGGGTTGTGGTGTAGACGCGAACGCATACGCCGCGACGCTGAGGGCAGCTGTCCAAAGCGGGCGACTTGCTCTTGTCGGTCAGAGCCACGCGGCCTTTTCGTACTAATTGCTGAATAGTAGGCATCTTAGTTTTTAATGAATTTAATGTTTAGGTTTATAATATTATTGGTTTTATATGCACTTTTATCGCAGCGCATACGCCACACGCTTCGCTCTCATCCTCAAGATGTTAGCTTTGCAATGCGACGCACTTTGCCTCGATTTCAGCCGCAAAGTTACGAATAATTTCCCACTCCACCAAACTTTTTCACATTGAATTTCAACAATTTCCACACGTGGTGTGGGGTGTGAGGTGTGGGGTGCATCAGCAGCCCCCCTTTCAGGGGGCAGAGGGGCTTAGGTTACCTCACATCCGCAACTAAATATTTAATAAAAAAGCCAAATCTTTGAGCAACAAA
>JAMPBN010000001.1:82945-185245 GCA_023666665.1 Prevotella sp.
ACCCTCACAGGCGGAACCAGAATCCGACGTGCTACCATTACACCACAAGGCAGTGGCTTGTTCGTTTGAACGGTGCAAAGGTAGGGAGTTTTTTTGAGTCTGACAAATTTTTTGGCAAGTTTTTTTAGGATTCTGCGTCGTAGTGGAGTATTGTGGGGCTTTGAATGTGGACTCCAAAACGCCGGGCTGCGGCGAGGATTGCTTTGGCGAGGCGCGGTTTGAGGTCTTCGGGGCAGTAGCGGAAGTATGCTTCGGCGGCGCGTACGTGGGCGGCATCGATGAGGGGATATTCGCGGCGTTCTGGGAGTCCGAAAGCGGAGTCAGGGAGAAGGGAGCGGGTCATAGTTAGGAGTTAGGAGTTAGGAGTTAGGAGTTGAGGTGGGTGGCGACGAAGTCGGCGAGTTCGGTGCCGCGGATGTCACGGGCTATGATGGTGCCTTCGGAGTCAATTACGAGGATAGTGGGGATGCCGGCGATGCCGTAGATGTCGGTGGTGGCTTGTGTGCCGCCATACATTATGGGGTATGGGATTCCCATTTCTTTTACGGCATTGGGGCCGTCTTCTTCGCCGCGTTCCCAAACGTCAACGCCAACTACCTGAAGGCCTTTGTCTTTGTATTGGTTGTAGAGGCTGATGAGGTTGGGGATTTCGGCGCGACATGGTCCGCACCAGCTTGCCCAGAAATCTACGATGGTGAGCTTTGAGCCGGCAACGTATTCGGCGAGGCTGACTTCCTTGCCGTCGGCATCGGTGAGTTCAAAGTCTATGTAGTTGCCGCCGGTTGAGGTTTTTTCACGTGCTTCGGCGGTGGTGCGCATAGCGGCGACGTATTGGTTGTCTTTCAACTCAGGGTTGGCATCTACGATTTTGTCAATGATGCCGATGTTGGTCAGATATGGGAACTGCGCCATAAGCATAAATGACTGGGGATTGGTGGGATATTTGGTCATAAAGCTGACAATGAGGGAGTCCATCTGTTCGGGGTTTGCCTCGATGCTATCAGAGAGTGCGGCGTAGTTATTGTTTGATTCAGTGCCTTTTGCGAGGCCGTCGGTCAGGGTTATGTTGCCGGGTTCAACAACGAATTGAGCCAGGGGAATGGAGTTGCAGACCACTGTGGCGAGCGTTGGTTTTTCAATTTCGCCCTTTATGCTTACAATGGTGTCGGTTGCGGTAGAGAGTCCGAGAGTATCGGCATTGATGGTATTCAGCAGAACAACGGTCTGACCTTTAAAGTCTTCGGGGACATTGAGTGTGACATCGAATTTTTTGTTTGAGCATCCGGTGAGGATTGCCAAAGCCATAATGGCGGGAAAGATTTTCTTCATTTTGGTTATGATTAAAGTTTCAGAATATTAAACGTTGCGGGTGGGTAAAAGGTTGGATGCGAGGTGCCAAAGGAGTATTCCGGCTGTAACGGCCACGTTGAGGGAGTGTTTGGTGCCGAACTGCGGGATTTCGATGGTGAGGTCGCAGGCATCGACCACGGTCTGGTCCACGCCGTAGACTTCGTGGCCGAGTACTATGGCGTATTTTCCGCCGGGTTCGGGGCGGAATTCTTCCAGGGAGATGGAGTCTTCGGCCTGCTCTATGGCGCAGAGCGTCCAGCCGTCGGTGCGGAGTTCGGCGAGGGCATCTGCAGTATTTTCAAAATGTTTCCAGCTGACGGAGTCTTCAGCTCCGAGAGCGGTTTTGTGGATTTCGACCGAGGGGGGTGACGCTGTAATTCCGCACAGGTAGAGCCGGTCAACGCAAAATGCATCACTCGAGCGGAAAATCGAGCCGATGTTGTTGAGCGAGCGGACGTTGTCGAGCACCACTGCAATGGGAAATTTCTCTTTTTTATGAAATTCTTCGGTACTTATGCGGCCGAGGTCGGCCATTGTTTTCTTTCGATTCATAGTAGTTCGTTGTAAACGTTAACGAGTCCCTGACCAAATTTTTCAGGGGCAAAACGCTGAATGTATTGCCGCCCGCGGGCCACCATTTCCTCGCGCAGCATATGGTTATCTATCAGCGACTTTGCAGCCTCGGCATATTCTTCTGCGCTGTTGGGGTCAACGTAGAGTGCGCCGGGTCCTCCGGCTTCTTCTAGACAGGAACCCTTGGCTGCGACCAACGGCACTCCGGCGGCAATGGCTTCAAGCATTGGAATGCCAAAGCCCTCATAAAAAGAGGGATACGAAGCACACTGCGCAGCTGCATACAGCGCCGGGATTTCTGCCATTGGCACATTTTCAAGCCAGAAGATGCGATTATTAAGCCCCAGACGTTTGGACTCCTCGAGTATCTCCTTGGCGTAGGCGGTCTTGCGCCCCACGAGCACGAGGTTAATATCCGCTGGAATCGCGGCGAGCGCCCGCACCGTAAGCAACTGATTCTTGCGCTTTTCAATGGTGCCGACCCCGATTATGTAGCGGCCGTAAAGTTGGCGAAGTTCTGCAATTTTTTCCGGGGCAATCGGCTTGCTGAACAGCGGTGAGCAGCCTTGATAGACAATGCGGATTTTATCTTCGGGAATGTCATAGAGCTCGCGGAGGTCATCGGCGGTGCGCTGCGATATGGCAATGACGCGGTCGGCATTTTCGGCGGCATAGCGAAACTTGCGGTCGCAGATTTCAACGTCGGCGTGATGGTAGAACTCCGGGTGGCGCAAAAAAATCAGGTCGTGAATAGTGACCACAGTCGGGACTCCGGTGGCACGGATATTGAGCGGCAGTTCGTTCGACAGGCCGTGATACAGCGCCGGGCGTTCGCGCTTCAACTGGTCGGAGAGCATTCGCGAACGCCAAACGTGTGGCATCAAGCGCCCCGCGAGAGTGTCGGGCGTGCGCAGCTCAACGCGGTCAGACTTCAGCAGTTCGCTCAGGCGTGGATTTTCGCACAGCTTGGGGGTATAAAGCCGCAATATGGCATCAGGCATAAGCGGCAAAATGCTTTCGAGCGCCAGACGCGAATAGTTGCCGATGCCGGTATAATTCATTACGGCGCGTTTGCCGTCAAATCCAATCAGTTTCATTGCTTGAAGCGGCTGAAGTAGTTTTGCAGAACCTCGTTGGCGGCGGTAAACGAACTCAGACGGTTGGCGAGGACCTCGGATTGCAGCGACTGCAACAATTTTTCGATTTCGGGATTGCGATAAAAGTGGTTGCGCAGCTGCTCGTCGATGGTTTCGCGCATCCAGTATTTTGCCTGAATGCGGCGGCGTTCCTCAAAATATCCGTTGGCGCTGACATAGGCAAAATAGCGGTCAATCATATCCCAAACTTCTTCAATGCCAAGTTCATAGTAGCCGGAATAAGTAAGAACTTCAGGCACCCAACCGCTCGCCGTGGGCGGAAAGAGATGCAGCGCCGAGCGGAACTGCGCCTGGGCAAGTTGGGCGCGGTGAATATTGTCGCCATCGGCCTTGTTGATAACTATGCCGTCGGCCATTTCCATGATGCCGCGCTTAATGCCCTGGAGCTCGTCGCCCGTACCGGCAAGCTGAATCAGCAGGAAGAAGTCGACCATGGAGTGCACGGCGGTTTCGCTCTGCCCTACCCCAACGGTTTCAATAAAAATGTTGTTATATCCGGCGGCCTCGCAGAGTACCACGGTTTCGCGCGTCTTGCGCGCAACGCCACCGAGCGACCCTGCCGAGGGGGAAGGACGAATAAAAGCTCCCGGGTGGGTTGACAGTTTCTCCATACGGGTTTTGTCGCCGAGTATGGAGCCGTTGGTTCGTTCGCTAGAGGGGTCTACAGCCAGAACGGCGAGCTTGCCTCCCGACTTCAACACGTGCAGGCCGAATGCGTCGATGCTGGTGCTCTTTCCGGCACCTGGTACGCCGGTGATGCCGATGCGGCGCGAGTGGCCGCTGTGAGGCAGACACTTCTCGATAACCTCCTGGGCCAACGCATAATGCGCGGGGTTAACGCTTTCAACCAGAGTCACGGCTCGCGACAGCATTGTAACATCGCCCTTGAGGATACCCTCAACGAGCTCACTCGGTGATGGTAGCGGCTTGCGGCGCAGGCGCGTCAGGTAGGGATTCACTGATGGCGGCTGGGCCACCCCGGAGTTTACGGTCAGGCCCTTATAGTCTTCGGCATTTTCCGGATGGTTCATAATTCGGCAGTTAAACGTGAGGTAAGGAGTGAATTTTCCGGGTCGTTGGTAATGACCGTGAGGCGTGTGTTGAGAAACTCCGTCGTTGCTTTTGCGGGGTCAATGGTCAGCGTAATTTTTGCGGTTTTGCCGGGTTTTACCTTATCGGCAGAGGTTTTGATGCCGACCACTGCCGGGTCTTCGGCCTGGACGCGACGCAGCAGCAGCGGCGACTTGCCGGAGTTTGTGACTTTAAATTCTGCCGTAAACGGTTCAAGCGACTCAAGTTTATCGAACACAATGCGTTGCGGCTCGAGTTTAGCGACCGGAGCATTTAGGCGCTGGCCGGGAGTGAGACGCGAAAAGTCCTCGCTGACAATGGTGAAGAAATCCATCTCCACCGGTTCCTCGCCGGCATTTGGGGTCAACGTAAACTTTTCGGCCGAGATTCCCCATTGCGGAGAGCGGAGGGTCTGCAACGTGAACGCAAAATGTACCTGCTCGCCGGGAGCGACTTCCTCGGGCGTAATGCTCACGTCAATATAGTCGGGCAGATTGCTGATGGTGGGATAAAGCGTATCTGCGGTCTGATTATAGCCCTCGATGAAGATAGTTTTCTGCTTGCCGCGCAACACTTCACCGAACCCCACGGTGGAGGTTTTGAGCCTAAGAGGGCCGGCAGTCACCGGGAAGCGCGATGCCAAAGTTGCCGACGCTCCGATTACAGTACCCGAAATGGTCAGCGTGGTGCGCTCGGTGCGGTTGTCGGAGGTGCGCACATATATGTTTTTGTCAAATCTGCCCGGTCGACCGGAGGCGAGATATGTAACTTTAAGCCGCGCAGTATCGCCGGGAGCAATTTCGCCGGTGGGATAGTCGGGCTGTGTGCATCCGCAGGTTGCGCGTGCTTCAATTATGGTAATGGGTTTGGGGGTTTCGTTAACCACCTCAAACACGGCATCAACTGCTCCAAGCTCCTCCTTGAAAGCACCAAAATCGTGAGCGGTTTTGAGCCAGCGGGCCTGGGCCGAGAAGCATAACGCGATGCAGGATAATGCGATGAATGTTAGCTTTCGGTTCATTTTTTCGGAATGACTACACCGGTGATTGTCAGGTTAATGATTTTCTTTTTCCCTTTTTCGTCTTTAACGTTGGTGCGAACCTTGATATTGCTCAGAAATTCGCCTTTCTTGCCGGTAGGGTCAAAGGTGATTTTAATCTTTTCAGACTTGCCGGGAGCAAGGGGTTTGGCTGAAAATTCGCGGTCGGTGCAACCACACGGTGCCGACACCGTAACCAGCGCCAGCGGTGCATCTCCGGTGTTGGTATAGTTGAAATAACAGGTTACTTCGCCGTCTTTTTCGCGAATGGTTCCGAAGTCGTGGTTAGTTTTCTCAAAGGTGATTTCGGGAGCTTTGGCCAAAGCGACAAAGCTGCATATCAAGCCGATTGTCAGCAATATAATCTTTTTCATGGGCGTAAGAGCGAGTTATATTCTTCAGGGTCGTTAATCAGGCGCAGAGCCTCCTTGTAGAGCGCGTTCATCGGGTTCATAACGCGATAGTAGGTTGATGGCGCGAACAAATCGCGGCCTATCAGCCCCTTGATGTTGCCGACAATAAACGGCTTGCATTCCTCCAATTGTATGGTATCGGGCTCTACTCCGAGTTTTTCGCCAAGGGCAACGAAGTCATCAATCATTTGAGGTGTGACCTCAAATTTTTCAAGGAAGGCGTCTTCGTTTTTATACGTGGCGTTCAGCTGCTTGCGGTGATTTTCAACGTAGTCAACCACATATTGATTCATCACGTTCTTGGCCCGCAGCTCGCGGAAGTATTTATTGATGCCGGTGGTGTCGGCACCCACGAATTTGTCGGGCATAATGCCTCCGCCGCCATAAACCGAGCGCCCGCTGTTGGTCTTGAACTCATGACTCTTGTCGAGCTTTATGGAGTCGGCCGAGTAAAACTCGCCGTGTTCGTAGCGCTGCTTGATGTCGAGTTGATAATCGTCGCTCTTACCTTTTTCATACGGCTTCTGAATGTTGCGCCCCGAGGGAGTGTAATAATGCGCGGTGGTGAGGCGTATCATCGAGCCGTCGGGGAATGGGAACGGACGTTGCACCAGTCCCTTGCCGAACGTTCTGCGGCCAACAATGACTCCACGGTCATTGTCTTGCATCGCGCCCGAGAGGATTTCAGATGCCGAAGCGGAATATTCATTGACCATCACCACGATGCGTCCGTCGGTGTCGGGGTGGAAGTTTTCCGACTTGAAATACTGCGTAGGTTGCTTCAGACCGCCGGTGTAAACTATTGTGGCACCGTGAGGCAGGAATTTTTCGGCCACCTCGACCGATGCGTTCAAGAAGCCTCCGCCATTGTCTTGAAGGTCAATGACGAGGTTTTTCATTCCCTTTTTGCGCAGCTCCTTGAGCGCGGAGTCAAACTCCTTGGCGGTTTCCGCGCCAAAAGAGGTTATGCGGATATAGCCGGTCTGCGGGTCGGCCATATATGAGGCATCTACGGTGTAGAGGGGGATATCGTCGCGCTTTACTCTGAACACCAGGGTGTCAGGCTCGGATCGGCGCACCACTTTGAGGTTCACAACCGTGCCCTTGGGGCCGCGCAGGTATTTCATCACATTGGTGTTCAGGAGTTTTTGTCCGGCAATCACGGTGTCGTTGGCGGCAACTATGCGGTCGCCGGGAATGATGCCGACTTTTTCCGACGGTCCGCCGGCAACGGTCTGAATCACGTAGACCGTGTCCTGCACCATCTGGAACTGCACTCCGATTCCGGAAAAGTTGCCGTTAAGCGGCTCGGTCAGAGCTTTGGTTTCGGCGGCAGTGGTGTAGCTCGAATGGGGGTCGAGCTCCTTGAGCATGGCAATGATACCCTGCTCCACCACGCGGTCAACGTTGAGCGTGTCAACATAATAGTTTTGAATAATATGCTCGGCAACCTGCAACTTCTGCGCAGGGCCGAACTGCATCTGGGCGGCTGCGCCCAGGCCGATAAAGCAGGCGGAAAATATGGCTATGAGTTTTCTATGTGACATCAGGGCAGAAATTCTGTTATGTCCGCGCCGTGGCGCTGAAGGTCGCGCACCAGCGAGGAGCTGATATATGAATGTTCGGGTAATGTAAACAATATAACGGTTTCGAGCCCGGAAAGGTTGCGGTTGGCATCGGCCATATTTCGCTCATATTCAAAGTCAGCCACCGAGCGCACTCCGCGCAGCAGGTGGGTGCAACCGAGCCGGCGGGCTGCCTCCCAGGTGAGGTCGTCGTAGGGTTCCACTTCAATGCGCGGGTCATCGCCAAACACATCAAGGATGTCGGCAACCCGCGACTCCACGTCTTCGCTTGCAGTTTTTCCGGCATTCACGCCGATTCCGATTACTATGCGGTCAAAAATTTGCAAACCACGCTCAACCACTGACTGGTGGCCGATGGTAAAGGGATCGAACGACCCAGCGAAAAATGCGATTCTTTCCGGTTCCATAACAGCTGCAAAGATAAGCAAAAATTCGCGATATAAGATGCCCAGGAGGAATTTTCTGTTTGCGCTGACGCGGATTTTTTCGTAACTTTGCAGCGCCGTTCACAAAGAGCGACACTTGAATGAACGCAAAAAACACCGAATCGCGGGCGTTGGTTGCCCACGTACAGAATTTCGCCTTTAAAGAAAACCGGAAAAGTACGGCATGCAGGTTATAATCACTGTATCAGCGTGATATAACCAAATTCATTATCGTTTCATCTCCCCAAACCTTTTTATTTTTATGAACAAACTGCGATTGCTCGCAGGGCTGCTTTGCATTGCGTCCCTGCCGAGCGCCGGAGTGCGTGCTTACTGTCAGAAATCCACGGCAGGCTGCTCATCGTGGCGTTGCTGTCGCTAACGGTGATTTTAGTCAGCTACGGGCCGATTCGCCCCAGGGCAATCTTCCCCAAGTGGAAAACAATTCGCCGAGGACTCAAGCACGCGCTCAGAATGGGTAACCAACTGAAAAGTGGAAAGCTGCATCCCGTCCCCAGTTTGGATGAATGAGGGGCCAGCGCTCCTGATTCATCGCGGGGTTGTAAGCCTTGATGCCAAGATCAAGGCGAATCAGAAAGTAGGTAAAGTCCAGACGGATACCAGCGCCGTAGCCCCAGGCAATCTCCTGAGCAAACGTGCGGAATGAGAATTGACCGCCCGGCTGGGTCTCGTAGTTGCGTATGGTCCAGACATTGCCGCCGTCAACGAACAGCGCACCCTCCACAACCCAAAAGAGCTTGCAGCGGGCTTCGAGGTTAATGTCAAGGCGAATGTCGCCACACTGATTTATAAAGTTGCTCACCGTGTTACGCGCATCATAGCGTCCGGGGCCGAGGGTGCGAACGCCCCAGCCTCGGACGCTGTTGGCTCCGCCGGCATAGTAGCGTTTTTCAAACGGCACCATCGAGGAATTGCCATAGGGCACGGCCACGCCCGCACCGACGCGAAACGCCAGCGAAGTGCGCCGCGTGAAGCGCCGGTTAATCATATAGTCGGCCTCGGCCTTGGCATATTGCGCATATTGCGTGCCGAAAATTTTATATGCACCGTCGCTCTTATGCTGGCCAACGATGTTGGATATTGCGTAGAGCAGGTTGCCGGCAATTTCGGCAGAGCCTCTGAACGTCCATATCAGTCGCTGCGCCGCAGGGGCTTTGACCCCGGGCAGAGGGGTTTCCACGCGCTTGTTGGTGAGAAATGCCGAGTAGCCCATACGCATAATGAAGTGGTCTTCATAACTGTAACGCAACAGAGGATTGGAGCCGGCCACTTCGTCAAGAAAATTAATGGTTGAGCGCGGCAAAAACACGTAGCTGATGTCCAGTAGGTCAAACACGCGGCGATTGTTATTGCGGCGGTTGTTCCATTTGTAGCGCCACCCCGCCCCGGCAATCACGCGGGTGTATTCGGGGCGTTCCTGATAGTTACCGTTGATGCTGAACTCCGTCGAGGCCAGCATTTTGCGTTTGTAGTTGCGGCTTAGAAACGGCGCGGAAAACTTTGGCAGCGTCAGCGCCACCTCGGCGGCAGCTTCGGTGTAGTGGTTGTTGATGAGACCCTCAAGATTGCCCGAGAGGCTCTCATAGCTGCCGCGGGCCTTGACCGAGAGGGTCTCCGAGCCGCGAAAAAGGTTGCGGTGCTGATACGTCAGCCCCACGCCGGCGCCGAGGTCGCCCTCGGAGTTGGTGCCCTCGAGTTCGGCAGTGATGCCCTGCAGGGAGTTGCGCGTCAGCCGTACCACGGCATCCATCTGATACAGCCCGGCAGAGTCGAGCGCCACGGTTATTGAGCGCACGATGCCCAGACGGCCCAATGACTCATACGTGCGGTTAAACTCCTCGGCGTTATACGGCTGCCCCGGCTGAATCCAGTTGTTCTGCTCAAGAACCGACGGCGCGATAAACGACTTTTCGCCACGGGGTGTAATGAGGTAGATGTTTTTATATGCCGTGGTGTCAAAACTCAGGCTGTCGGCCGGCGTGGGGTCATAGCCCGGCTGAAAAAGCACGTTGCGAATGGTGTAGCGGTGATGCAGACCGCTGACCTTGAGGGTGAGCGCCACGTTGCGGCTGCCGGACACCGTGTCGGCAAGATACGAGATTTTATCTTTGGCAAAACCGTAATAACCGCACCGCTGCAGGGCATTGGTTATGCGGGTGCGCTCGGAGTCGAGCAGTGTCAAATCCAGATTCTCGCCCGGTTGAAGCAACGACTCTTCCCACTCGTCGGCTATATGGCGGGCAAGCGCAGAATCTTGCACCTCGCGGGTCACCGACGCGATTTTATGCGCCAGACCGGGAGCAACGTTATATGTCACCTCAATTTTCTTATCACCGCGATGCACCGTGTCAACCGTCACCCGCGGGTTCATATACCCGCGATTGAGCAGCGCAAGGTTCAGCTGACGCGCCGAAGCATCCGTAAGGCGCTGAGAGTAAATCACCGGCGGCTCGCCCAGGCGGCGCAGCCAGCGGTTATACCACTTGGTTGAATCCGCGCCCGACAGCGAATAAGTATGCAGGCGCATCGGCGCAAGCCCCAGGGTGCGGGCATTAGGCTTCTGGCGCAGATAGTTATTGAGGTCGGAGGCTTTGAGATCGCCATCGGCAGGCATCTCGATTCTGGTGCGCGACAGCAGCCGCTCACCCGGCGGAACGTGCTTGGTCGACGAGCAGGCACACAACAACAGCAGCGCCAGCCCCGCAAGGCCGACCCCGCCCCTAAACCGCTTCACACTGCGCTCAAACATTCCGCAAAGTTACAAAAATTCCCGCAACTTCAAGCTAACGCTCTCCCGCCCCGCCAAAAAATTTGGAGCCGCGTCAGGGCATAAGCCCCGCATTATCTAATTCGATTGGCGGCAATTTCCGCAGCCATCGCGTTCATATCGAGGCATTGCTGCCGCGTCAGCTGGTCGCTATTTTTAAGTTGCAGAGAATCAAGCGCCGAGACCAACAGAAGCCGCCCATCAGCGCAGAGCTCAAAATCATGGAGAGCCGGCTTCTGCCTGTCCTTAAACGGCCGATTGTGCACAACAATCATTCGTCCGCCAATCTCCTCAATCTCCCTCCTTATCATCTTTTCTCGCGGAGAAATAAACGCAGAAACCACAACGCCGCCATTTGCCGCTGCATAAAGGCACCGTTCTCGCTTATTCTCAAAATCTTGCGCCGAATCGCTGCGATGCACCACCAGTAGCTCCTTAAACGGATTACGCAACAAAAAGAGATTGCCATAAGCTTGATGCTCGCGCTCACCGATAAATATATTTCGCGCCCTGCTGAAAAATTCCGGCTTCAACCTCCGTATGGCCAAACGATAAGGATTCTGCCGGATATAGCGAAAAATATCATCCAAATTGCGGCTTGTGTAGATTATTTGGTCATTAAAGCCTTCAGTAAAGATTTGAGCATCGGGATTATTGATTTTTGCACGCCATTTCTTAGCAATACCGGTTTTAAAGCCTCCAATGAAATTTCCGATAGGTCTCTCTAATGGCTCAACAACGTTAATAAGCAAATGAACGTGGTCGGGCATTATGATGTATTGATACACCTTAATTCGCGGCTCAAATTCCGGCAGCGCGTATATTGCTTGCTGAATAAGCTTACCGAGTTCAAGTAACTCCACGTCAACGCCATCAGGAAGCAGACTGCCGACTTTTAACTGCGAGAAGTCAGGAGCGGCAGAAGCTTTGCCGATGGTCAGGTGATATTTCCAGGGGGCGGAGTAATCGTGGCCGAATTTGCGCCGGTTGTTCTTATGTATAAAATCTTCGCTCATTAAAATTGGTTAAACTGAAAGCGGCATTATTATCCGCAAAGTTAGCGATTTCAGAAGATTTTTTTGTATTGTTGCGAAAGAATGCTTATCTTTGCTTTGCAATTCATATCAATTAAACTCTTGAACACTCCTGGTAATCAATTAATTACCCATTCCCCGCCTATGCTGCGGACGCATTTTTGCGCCCGCCGTTTCCGCATATCCCAACAACATCAATCAACCAATCAATCAACCATTTAATTAATTCACATAACATGAAAAAACATTTACTAACCGCTGCCCTGGGCCTGCTGGCAGTGCTTTGCGGGGCAGCTCAAACTCCACCGGAGTCAATAATAGTGGAGGTTAAAACATCAACCGGCTCTATTTCCGGTAATACTTGGACTTCAAGTACTCAAAATGTTCAGGTTTCTACGACCGGCTCGATGATTCAGAATGCAGACACCAATGCAGGAGAGAATTTGGGCTTTGGAACAACTCGCGGAGAACGCACAATCAAAATTTCCGCTGATGTGCCGGGATATTATGTATCGCAAATCAGCGCTCGGGCACGTGGTGTTTCCGGTGACAAAGTTCGCATTTCCGTAGATGGCTCTAAGCGACTGGCAACATCTGCAAATGCGCAATTATTCAATTTGTTAGTGGCAGATAATTATATCACTCCGGAACTGACCATACGTGGCGATGAAAACAATTACCTTTCCAACAACAAAAAAGCTATTTTTGAAGATTTCACAATTGTTTTGTCTCCCATCGTAACGTCAGAAACCAGCTGTTTCCTTTCGTGGAGTTCAGAACTTACGCCGGCAACTGAATTAGTTGATGGCGGCAAATATCTTCTTTACGACGCATCAAAAATTTACGGCTCCGACGAACAAACAGGCCGTGGTGGTTTCAACTATGTAAATGTTGATAATAACGAAATTTATTTACAACGTGAGCGAACTACCACAAATGCCAGCGGAAAAGTTGATGCCTCAAAATATGTATTTATCGCTCATAAATCTGGCGATAATTGGATGTTTGAACATTTGGGAACGCATAAATTTCTGCCTGGTGTTGGCTCTCGAATGGAACCTGTGGTTCTAAGTGATTATGCCGGAGAGTTTACCTTGACCTCAGGCGAAGATTCCGCTGCATTTCTTGTTAAGAGCACTTCATCAACAGAATATCTTGACGGAAATGGTAATACTACAGTAACATGGTCTACTACTGATACCTCGGATTTGCACTGGTTCCGCTTCTTTTCAGTTAACGAAAGCAATATTGTAGAAGAAGATTCATATAAACAATATCACGTTGTTGTAAATTCAAGCTATGAAGATAATACATGTTCAATAAAATTTTGGCTTAAAAAAAATGTAGATTTAGCATATGTTACCGCATTTACAACTTGTACAAATCCCGATTATATAGTCAGGGAGGGGAATACCGAATTCAATATCACATGGAATTATCCTCTTGAACTCAATCACGTTTACCGCGTAAATCTCAAACCAACAGCTTCTAACCGTTATACTCTCAAATTTGATGGCACAAATGCTCTTAATAGCTATACTGTAGATGATACATCTTTCTTGGGAGAAAAATATTTATGGTACTTCAAACATAACGGATTCAACAAAACCGGAGTTCCTTTAGTATCTCTCTATACTTTAGTAGGTAATGAGGAAAAAGGCGCAATATTTGGAACCGGCGGCAATTCTATAGCAACCTTCGGAACCAATCCAACCGGACTGATGCCGATGCCTTCAACTTATGGAAGCAAACAAGAAGGAGACTTTTGCCTAAAACATCCCGATGCCAACGACTGGATAAATGAATTCGGCAATAAAGGCAAACTTTCGACTTGGTCAGATTCTGAAGCGCAAGGAAACGATGGATCTGTTATAAGAATTTCTTCTTTAACCGACGATGACTATGCTGCATTGTCAGACACAGAAGAAAACAAAAATGCAGCCAAGGCTAATCCTACTCCTGAAAATATTAAAAGCTTATTCAGCACCAATGCCACTGTAACATTTAACTTCCCGGCACTCAATGGCAATGCGGTTAGTGCGACGGCAAGCGTTACAAAAGGTTCCACTTACGCTCAGGCTCTTACGTCTTTTGAAATCCCGGAGTTTACGGTATCTGATGCCGATAAAGACAAAATAATTGTCGGCTCCGCCTCCTTGCCTATTACCGGTACTTGGGGATTCCCTGAAATTGAGTTTGGTCGCGTTTATCGTATGGCTCTTCGCAACAAAAGCCAACATAACTGTAATTACTTCTATGCAAATCCCGCTACGAAAGTAATTTCAACTCGAGATGCAGTTGCTGCCGATGTTCTTTCGCCCGACCGTTTGTTCTATTTCACCGAAGCCGAGGGCTCAACCCCGGAAGTTCGCTTGGTTCATCTCCACTCGGTTGCTCTTGGCGACAACTATGGATTTACTACTGCTAAGCCGACAGACTCCAAAGGCGAACTCAGTGAAAATCAGATGACGTTTAAAGTTGTAAGCAACTCTCAAGGAAATGATTATTATGGTTTTTCATTGCAACACCCCGATGAGAGTGAAAAACTTGGCCATGTTAATGATATTGGCGGTACTTTAGGTTGCTATACTGAAAACGGTACCAGTCAAAACGATCGCGGTTCTTGTTTCCGACTCTATAGCCTTTCTGATAGCGAAATCGACGCTATTGAGGGTGCTTCCGATGAGGAAAAAGCTGCTGCCAAGGCTAACCAAAACGTTGAAAACGTGCTTGCCCTCTGCAAGTACACTATGGAGCCTGAAAGGGCAGCGATTTGGAACAGCACAGCCGATGCGCGCGCTCAGCTTTCAGGCGAAAACGTGATTAAACTTCCCGGCCGTCTTGCTATTGAGTTCTTTACTGAACAGGAGACCAACTACGCCAACGCCACCGATCCCATCGAAAAGGCAATGATTCTCGGTAATCTCAAGGCTTATAATCTGATGGGTAAGTCGTTTGAGACTACTGATGGCGCTGTTTTGACACTCCGCAGCAGCGATTTTGGCGGCAATCAGAATCGCGGTTATCTCACCAATAACGGGAGCGGCTATCTTATGACCACTGCTGCTATGGGTGTGACCAACAATGCTGCCGAGGTCACCAATGATAATTTCAAGTTCACTTTCGTTACCGTTGACGGCAAGAAGTACCTGTATAACCTCGGTGCTGATAAGTTCCTGAATGCGTTTGGCAAAAAAACTGACCAAACATGGCCTTCAACCAACGCTGCCGGCGATTATACCTGGCGTTTTGCTTTCATTCCCACAGAGATTGAAGAACTGCTGCCTTTCAATGGTGATAACGCTTTCACCCTGCGTGCAGGTCTGACTCCTACCAACCATAGCTATTGGGCGGAAGATAACGACACCCACGTTGGCGGCATGAGCCTTATCGACGCCGGTGTTCGCCCGGTAATCGTTTCAATGGGTCTTACCTCTCGCGCCGATGGCAACGGCCTGGTTGCCGAATATGCTAACGCAAAGCTTTCTGACCAGGAGGTTGAGGCACTGCGAGGCCGCATCTCTGACGCAATTGCCGAGGTGACTGCCGAACTGCCTGAAATCACTGAGGACAAGCACATTGTTAACCACTACATCCCCGGCACCGTCTCCAACATCAACACCGCCGAGACTCCCGACCATAAGCATTACTTTATGGAGAACGGCGAGATTCAAAACTTTGTTGAGAACACCGCTTACGTTCTGCTTCAGGATGCCGAAGAGGGCGAAACCGAGCCGAAAGCTTGGGCCGTGTGCAAGACCTATGGCGACATCAAGCTGATTCCCTACGTTGAGCCTAACGACACTGCTTCATATGCCTGGAAGCCAACGTTGGTTGTTCCTGAAACCGTAGAGACCGAGGGTGAGGGCGAGGAAATCGCCGCCCGGTCGCTTGCTCCGGCATCATATAAGTTCAGCCACGTGGTTGACAACAACCCCAAGCTGCTGACGATTGACAACGTTACCGACCACGAGATTG
This sequence comes from Prevotella sp., assembly GCA_023666665.1. Lineage (GTDB taxonomy): Bacteria > Bacteroidota > Bacteroidia > Bacteroidales > Muribaculaceae > UBA3263. The sequence continues at coordinate 98,360 of JAMPBN010000001.1, forward strand.
GCACCGACACTCTCGGCAAGGTAACCATTGCCGGCAAGAACTACACCGTAACCTCGACCAGCGCCCAGGCCAACACCACGACCACGGAAATCACAGAGATTACCGCCAATGGTGATGAGGCCACTGAAGTCTACGATATGTTGGGGCGCCGCCTGGCCAAGCCGGTACGCGGCATCAACATCATCAACGGCCGCAAAGTACTCCGCAAATAACCCTTAACCCTTAACCCAAAAAGAATGGCTGCCCGGCAAAGGCAGCCATTCTTTTTTATGGATTAAAAATCAGTCGGCCAGGTCTACTGCATAGTAGGTTTTGCGGCCGGTGGGGTAGAGGCCGGTGATGAAGAGCACTTTGTCGTCGGAGGAAGAGTTGCGTACAGCGTCGTAGAGCTTTTCGAGGTCTTCAACCGTGCGGATTCGCTGGCCGTTCACGTCAATGATGATGAAGCCCTTGCGGATGCCCGCATCGCGGAATTTGCCGTCGGTCAGTCCGGTAACCTGCAGTCCGGCGGTGAGGCCGAGGCGGCGCAGCTCCTGAGAGTCGAGGGCCTTGAGGGCGCAGCCGAGTTCGGCGAAGTCGCCGGGTTGCTGCAGCGTAGTGGTGCCGTTGTTGTTGCGCAGTTTGGCGGTGGCGTGATGCTTCTTGCCCGAGCGCAGATAGGCAATTTCAATGTCGTCGCCGGGACGCTTGCGGGCAATTTGCTCCTGGAAGGCTGCACCCGAATGGGTGGGCTTGCCGTCAACCTCAATAATGATGTCGTCTTTCTGCAGTCCGGCCTCGAATGCGGCAGAGCGCTCGAGTACTTCGGCCACGTAGATGCCGTCGTTGGTCTCGGTAATTCCCTTTTCCTTAGCGAGTTCGGGGGTTAGTTCCATAAATGAGATGCCCAATACGCCGCGCTGCACTGTGCCATAGTCTTTCAGGTCGGCAACAATTTTAGTCACGATGCTGGCCGGAATGGCAAACGAGTAGCCGGCATAGTTGCCCGTCTGAGAATAGATTGCGGCATTGATGCCCACGAGTTCGCCCTTTGTATTGACCAGGGCACCGCCCGAGTTGCCGGCATTTACGGCAGCATCGGTCTGGATATATGACTCAATCGACATTTTTGCCTTTGAGCCGCCGCTGATGCCACGAGCCTTGGCAGAAACAATGCCGGCGGTAACGGTAGAGGTAAGGCCAAAGGGATTGCCCACGGCCAGTACCCATTCGCCAACGCGGAGGTCGTCGCTGTTGCCCATCGGGATGACCGGGAGGCCGGTAGCATCAATCTTAAGCAGGGCAAGGTCGGTAGCCTCGTCGGAGCCGATAACGGTGGCATCGTAGATGGAGTTGTCGTTGAGAGTCACCTGCAGGCGTTCTGCACCCTGGATAACGTGGTGGTTGGTGGCGATGTAGCCGTCGGAGCTGAGAATCACGCCCGAGCCGAGGCCGAGCTGCTGCTCCTTGGGCGACTGCTGCTGGCGGGGCTGCTGACGCTGCTGCGGAATGCCGAAAAAGTATTCCAGCAGAGGGTCGTAGCCCTGGCTATATTGCTGCTGACGCTGCTGCGGGGTGGCATAGCTCTTGATTGACACCACGCCATTGATGGTGTTTTCGGCAGCCTGTGTAAAGTCAGGATAAGGAGAATCGGAAGAATGTTGGGCCGTGCAACTCAAAGTTGCAGCAGCCAGAATGATTGATAATGTAAGTGCTTTCAGTTTCATAAATCTTTAACTATAAGGAGTGTGAGTTAAAAGGTGATAAATTGTGAACGCAAAATTATATTGGTTATTGTTTCTGTGCAAACTTCTTAACCCTAATTAAGTTAATAAACATAAATCGGCCTGAAGCGTTTTGGCGTGGGTGAATTTTTTTGTACCTTTGTGGTGCAATAAAACCTTAAAACTAATTATTGATGAGAAACTTCTATTCCGTTCTGGCCGCCGTAGCCGCTACCCTCACGTCGGTTAGCGTCCAGGCCGAAACCACCGCCAAAGCCCTGAATCCCACCACTGTAGAGGTGGCTCTCGACGGCGATTCCTCGCCGCTGGTCATTGACTTCTACAGCCCGAATATCTTCCGAGTGTTCCAAGACCCGCAAGGGGGCATTGTCCGCGACCCGCAGGCCACCCCTCCGGCCCTAATCCTCGTTGACTCCCCTCGCGTTTGCCCCGGCCAAGTCACCGTGAATAAAGAGGGTGGCAACATCACCATCAGCTCCGCCCGCATCAAGCTCACATTCCCTGCCGACGGCAAGACGTTCAGCGTCACCGACCTGCAGACCGGCAAAACAGTGGTGAAATCGCTGAAACCCATTGAATACACCGCCAAAAACACCACCCTGGCCCTCAGCGAGGAGCCGGACGAATACTTCTATGGCGGCGGTGTGCAAAACGGCCGATTCTCCCACAAGGGGAAGCAGATTGACATTGTCAACACCAACTCGTGGGTTGACGGCGGAGTTGCCTCCCCCACCCCATTCTACTGGAGCACCGACGGTTACGGCGTGATGTGGAACACTTTCGCCCCCGGCGCATACGACTTCGGGGCAAAAGAAAAAGGAGAAGTTACTCTGACCCACGAGTCGCCCTATCTCGACATCTTCGTGATGGTCAACGACCAACCCACCGCGCTGCTCAACGACTTCTATCAGCTCACGGGCAACCCTGTTTTGATGCCAAAGTTCGGCTTCTACGAGGGTCACCTCAACGCTTACAACCGCGACTACTGGCAGGAAGACCCCAACGGCATACTCTTTGAAGACGGCAAAACCTACAAAGAAAGCCAAAAAGACAACGGCGGCATCAAAGAGAGCCTCAACGGCGAACAGCCCGGCAACTACCAGTTCAGCGCCCGCGCAGTGATTGACCGCTACAACGCCCACGATATGCCATTGGGCTGGGTGCTTCCCAACGACGGCTACGGTGCCGGTTATGGTCAGACCTCAAGCCTCGACGGAAATATCCAAAACCTCAAGAAATTTGGCGACTACGCCCGCAAGCGCGGAGTGGAAATCGGCCTGTGGACGCAAAGTTCCCTCCACCCCAAGGAGGGGATTGAACCGCTGCTGCAGCGCGACATTGTCAAGGAGGTGCGCGATGCCGGAGTGCGCGTGCTCAAAACCGACGTGGCTTGGGTTGGCTCAGGCTACTCGTTCGGCCTCAACGGCGTGGCCGACGTTGCCGAGATTATGCCTTATTACGGCAACGATGCACGCCCGTTTATCATCTCGCTCGACGGCTGGGCCGGCACGCAGCGCTACGCAGGAATCTGGACCGGCGACCAAACCGGCGGACAATGGGAATACATCCGCTTCCACATCCCCACCTACATCGGCTCCGGACTCTCCGGCCAGCCTAACATCAGCTCGGATATGGACGGCATTTTCGGCGGCAAAAACCCGGTGATGAACACCCGCGACTACCAGTGGAAAACCTGGACCCCCATGCAGCTCAATATGGACGGCTGGGGCGCCAACCCGAAGTATCCCCACATTTTCGGCGGCGAATATGAAAAGATTGTACGCGGCTATCAGAAGCTCAAGAGCGAACTTCTCCCCTATGCTTACACGTATGCCCGCGAGGCCGTTGACGGCAAACCGCTGGTGCGCGCAATGTTCCTTGACTATCCCAACGACTACACCCACGGCGTTGCCACCAAATATCAGTTCCTCTACGGCCCCGACTTCCTCGTGGCACCGATTTATCGGGAAACGCGCCTGCAGGCCGACGGCACCGACGTGCGCAACAATATCTACCTCCCCGCCGGCACCTGGTATGACTACTTCACCGGCAAGGCATATGAGAGCGATGGCACCGTGGTGCTCAACAACTTCGACACCCCGCTGTGGAAGCTCCCCGTCTTTGTCAAGGCCGGAGCAATCATCCCGATGGTGAACCCCAACAACAACCCCTCGCAGATTGACCACTCGCTGCGCATCTACGAAATCTGGCCAATGCAAGGCAAATCGGAAATGACCGAATACGACGACGACGGCACCACCCAAGCCTGGCAGCACGGCCAATTTGCCACCACAAAAATCGGCGCTGACCTCAACGCCAAGGGAGTACTGACAGTCACCGTTAACCCCACCGCCGGCAATTTTGACCGCATGGCCATATATCAGGCAACGGAGCTGCGCATCCCCGCAACCGCAGCGCCCAAGCAGGTCACCGTCAAGGTCAATGGCAAGAAAGTCGCTGCCGACTGGAAGCTCGAAGATGCCCATAACCGCCTCACCGCCGGCGGAGTTGACAGCGCCGGCTCCCTGCCGATGCTGGTAATCACCACCCCCTCGATCAACCGCACAAACTCCACCCTGAGCGTTGAAATCAAGGGCTACGATTTCAACCCCGCTGCCGCCGAACCGGCAATGACAGCGCTGACCGCGCCGTCGACCCCCATGCTTGCCATCAAAGACGGCGACGTCAAGCCCTACGACCTGACCGTGCGCTGGGAGCCGCTGGCAGATGCCTCGCAGGTGCAGATTCTCCACGACGGTATGCTCTACACCAACCTCGGCACCGCCGAGGGCGAGACCTACGCCACCTTTGAAGACCTCACCCCCGAAACCAAATACGACTTCAAGATTCGCGCCGTTAATCCCGCCGGAGAATCGGAATGGGCCGACCTGGCACTCGTAACTGCCGCCAACCCGCTGGAATTTGCAATCTCCGGCATCAAGGCCACGGCAACGATTCCCGACCAGCCCGGTATGGGCCTGCGCCGCGCATTCGACCTCAAAGACGGCAACGACATCTGGCACAGCATCTACTCAGGCGCGGATATGCCGTTTGACCTGACCATTGACCTCGGTTCGTTCAACACCCTTGACCGCCTCGAATACCTGCCCCGCCTCGATGCCGGCAACGGCACCATTCTCGGCGGTACATGGCAAGTCAGCGAAAACGGCACCGACTGGACCGAACCGCAGCCGTTTGAATGGCAGCGAAATGCCGACACCAAGGTCATCAAGTTCTCTGAAACCCTGCCCATGCGCTACATCCGCCTGCACGTTGACAACACAGTGGGACGCTTTGCATCCGCACGCGAAATCTTCGTATTCAAAGCTCCCGGCACCCCCTCATATCTGCCCGGCGACATCAACAAAGACGGCCTCATCGACTCCAACGACCTCACTTCATATACCAACTATATGGGTCTGCGTCGCGGCGACGGCGACTTTGACTACGTCAGTATGGGCGACGTGAACCGCAATGGCCTGATTGATGCCTGCGACGTATCTTACGTTGCCACCCGCCTTGACGGAGGCATTGAAAACCCCGCAGCAGGCATTGACGGCGAACTCGCCATCACCACCGCCAAAAACGGCGATGAAATCACCGTTACCCTCTCGGGCAAGAACCTCAGCAACGTCAACGCCCTGAGCGCCGCCATTCCCTACGACTCCAACTCGCTGGAATACGTTGGCATCGAGCCGGTTGCCACCTCATCAATGCAGAATCTTACCTACGACCGTCTGCACACCTCCGGCGACAAGGTGCTCTACCCCACATTCGTTAACCTTGGCCATAAGCCCACGCTCAACGGCGACCAGACCATTGCAGTCATACGCTTTAAGGCGCGCAAAAAAGCCGCCGTCAGCCTCACGCTGACGCATCCCATACTCGTTGCCCCCGCACTATGAATAAAATCATCCTGACTCTAATATCCGCTACCGCCATATTTGCCGCATCCGCTCGCGAATATGGCGGTACGCTTGGCAGCAACATTTCCTGGCAGCTGCGCGACAGCATCCTGACCGTAAGCGGCATCGGCGCGATGCCGTCATACACCACCACCGATTGGACCCGCAACCCCTTTATGGAGGAGCGTATGGCCAAGGGGGTCAGAGACATTGTGATTGAAGAGGGAATCACCGAAATCGGAGCGTTCTCGTTCGGTTTCCGGGGCAACACTCAGGAGAATACCGAACTATACGCAAACCTCCGCTCAGTGACCCTGCCGCAATCGCTGCGCAAAATCGGCCACCACGCCTTTACGCGCATCCCGGTCAGGGTAATCAACATCCCCGACGGGGTTGAAGACATCTCGGCGGCAGCGTTTGCCAATACCGGGTTGCGCTACGTCAAGCTCCCTGCCTCGCTAATGCGCATCGGTCCGGAGGCTTTTCTGCAATGCCGCAACCTCATCGGCGTGGACCTCAACCACCTTGACCTGGCGCTGGGCACCGGAGTGTTTTTCAACTGCGAGCAGCTGCAGATTGTTTGCCACACCGAAAACATTCGCGACATAGCGCCCTCAACGTTCGATGCCACGCGCCTCACCGGCTCCACTGCTGAATATCTGCTGAAATACTTCAAGGAAGACGGCCTGTCGTACAGCCTGGCCAACGGTCGCAGCGCCGCCGACTTCTACAAGTCCGAGGCCGAGAACCTCACCACCCTGTTTATTCTCGACGACTTCACCCTCTCGCCCTACGACCCGGAGAGCCGCACCTGCCGGCTGCAAAGCGTGTGCCACGGCGACTTTATTCTTTCACTCACTCCCGACCAGGAGCAACTGCTTCGCACCTCGCTTTATAAAACCGTACGCGAATGTCAGCCGGCATTCGTTCCCCGCAAGGGTCGGCTCATCATGCAGTCGCTCACGCTGACTCTCCCCGACAAAACCAAGCTCATTGCCGCACCAATTCAATGATTATGACTAAAAAGCTGCTACTTTTGGCTCTTGCCGCCGCCTGTACTCTTGGCTCCACGGCGCAAATACGCATTTCAATGTATAAAGACTATGGCATTCACCCCAACCGCAAGGAAAACGTGTCGCCCAAGGTGAGCCGCGCCATGGCCGACATCAAGAGGCACCATGCCGGTCAGCCGGTGATAATCAGCTTCGACCCCGGGACATACAATTTTCACCCCAAAGGCTCGGAGCAGCGTGAACTCTACATCTCCAACCACGACCAGGTCAACCCGAAGAACGTCGGCATAGCCATTGAGCAATGGCACGACGTGACCATCGAGGCCCCCGGCGCGGAATTCGTTTTCCACGGCACTATGCTCCCGATTGCAGTTATCGGCTCGGCAAACTGCACCCTCAGCGGCTTCAGCATCGACTTTGCCAATCCGCCACACATCACTCAGGTTGAAATTCTCGACAACGAGGCCGACGGCATAATCTTCAACGCGCCCTCCGGAGCCGAAGCGCTCAGAGGCAAAAGCGCCGGCATTGCCTTCAATAAGCTGACGCACCACCTGATTTATCGTACCAGCGACCTGTGGTGTCCCATTGACAGCCTGATACCTCTTGCGGAGCGCAACACATTCCGCGCACCCAAGTGGAGAGACAAGCGCCTGACTCCCGGCACCATAGTGGCGCTGCGCAGCTGGGGCCGCCCCGCGCCGGGCATCTTCCTCAGCGAAGACTCCGCCACGATGATCAGCAACGTTAAAGTTCACTACGCCGAGGGCATGGGGCTGCTGGCGCAGCTCTGCAACGGAGTTACGCTCGAGGGCTTCGGCGTTTGCCTGCGTGGCGATGACGACCCGCGCTATTTCACCACACAGGCCGATGCCACCCACTTTTCAGGTTGCAAGGGCTTGATTAAATCCGTGGGCGGACTCTACGAGGGAATGATGGACGATGCCATCAACGTGCACGGCACCTACCTCAAAGTCACCGGCCAACCCGACAGCCGAACACTCTCCGCCCGCTATATGCACAGCCAAAGCTACGGCTTCAAATGGGGAGAACCGGGCGACACCATTCAGATTATCCTGGCGCAGACAATGGAGGCGCTGCCGCAAAAATTCGTGATTGACGCAATTTCCGAAGCCACTCCCGGAGTCAAAGACTTCACTATCCGCTTCACCGAAGAGTTGCCCCAAATCAGCGGCGACTGCGGCATTGAAAACCTGACGTGGAGCCCCGAAGTGTATTTTGCCGACAACACCATACGCAACAACCGCGCCCGAGGCTCGCTGTTCAGCACTCCGCGACGCACCATAGTGGAACGCAACCTCTTTGACCACACTTCAGGCACTGCCATTCTGCTCTGCGGCGACTGCATGGGGTGGTATGAAACCGGAGCGTGTCGCGACGTTACCATCCGCCACAACCGATTCATCAACGCCCTCACCAACCAATTCCAGTTCACCGAGGCCGTGATTTCCATATATCCCGAGATTCATAACCTCGCCGACCAACGCGAATACTTTCACAGCGGCATACGCATCGAAAACAATGAGTTTCACACTTTTGACTCCCCGCTGCTCTATGCCAAATCAACCGACGGAGTTATCTTTCAGGGCAACAAAGTGGTCTGCAACAGCGACTTTGCTCCCTATCACCCTAACCACTACAACTTCCGCTTTGAGCGCTGCCGCAACGTTGAGATCTCCGGCAATCAACTCCCGCAGGAGCCCAGCATTAAATTCGACTGAACCTTTTGGCAGACCCGCGCGTTATAAAAACGTAACGAGTCAACAATACCATTAACGATATCATAACCCTAATTCAAGTATGTAAGGCCGTCCACCGCCATCCGGACGGCCCTTTTTTTTGCCCGCCCCGATTCTACGGTTGATACATCTCATAACAGCCCGGCCATATAAACCGGCAAATAAATGTATTCCCCTTCCTTTCGCAGATCTTTAGTATAAAGTATATAGCGGTTTTTAATTCGAGCAGAATACTTTTGGCAAAAAAGATCCATTGACTTATGGCTCTTATATCCCGAAGATTTTACCTCTATCGGCGAAATCTTATCTTTTTGATTAATCAGGAAATCAATCTCATAAGAGCGCGGGGATGCCGTATCGTCACTTTTGTCCCTGAATGTATAGTAATATAAATCGTGTCCCGCGGCTACGAGCAGCTGAGCAACGACATTTTCGAAAACGTAACCCAAATCAGTTGGCAATTTGTCAAACCATAGCTTGCGATATATTTCGTTTTCTGCATAATACTTATCTTTAAATGCCTGTGTAATAAACAAACCGGTATCGGACATAAATAACTTAAAGACATCGAAATCAGCTCGAAAAGCCAGCCCGACTCCTGGGTCATTGCTGTGGAATGCAAAGTTTACCGTTTTTGAATCCGCCAAGTCCGCGAATACCTCACCCATACGTGAGGGCTTTGCTCCATCAATAACGCTACCAACTTTATATCGAACAGTATTGCGAGAAAGTTCCGAAGGTATATTCATAAAGATTGTTGATGCACGCCCTCGTATATCTATTTTTCTAAAATCTGCTTCATAGAGTTCAATGATTGCACGCTTAACATTGTCAACACGAGTAAAGTCGTTGGTGGCAAGATATGCGTTAATCGCTTGCGGCATACCACCAACGAGCATATAAAGCCTGAAATCTTTCAAGATTACGCGGTTCATAGCATCTCCCATAGGAGAAAGGTTCTCAAAACTATGTCTGATCAAATCATATGTTGGCTTCTTGTTGACTGCCCAAAGAAATTCTTCAAAATCCAGCGGATACATTTCAATGCGCATCTCTTCGCTCGGAATCAATATATCTTTGACGTTCTTCTTTATGGAAATCAACGAGCCGGTTTCAATATAATCGTAACGGCCGTCTTTCACGAGATATTTAATTGCTTGTCGGGCTTTAGGACAGAACTGTACCTCATCAAAAATTATAACGGATTTGCGTATAGGCAATACCTTTGAGGTAAGAGTTTGCAATCCGAGAAAAAACAAATTTATGTCGGACAAAGAGTTAAACAGTTCAACAACCCTTTCGTCGGCATTCGCAAAGTCTATTATGAGATAATCGTCATATTCATTGCGTGCAAATTCCTCAGAAATAGTAGATTTACCTATGCGCCTGGCGCCCTCAATCAATAAGGCATATTTCCCCTCTGATTCAGCTTTCCACCGAAGCATACGGTCGTAAATTTTGCGTTTGAATATTGTTTCGTTTACCGGTGTCATTTTAATTCGTTAGTTTTAAGCGCAAAGGTAAGACTTTTGTCCGAAAACGCAAAATGTTTTTCGCAATTTTTGCACCAAAATGTAAAATGTTTTTGGCCGTTTTTGCACCAAATTGCGAAATGTTGAGGTTTAAAAAGGCTATAACAGCGCCAACAATGGTAAAAGCAATTGGTATTGACTTAATTCTACGGTTGATGGCTGCCCGAAGTGAGTATTTTTGCGGTATGGAAAAACGCAATAATAACTTTCAACTTTGGGCAGCCATGGCAGTAACCGCAGTGGGCTGCTGCATGTTAGTGGCCGGTTTCATCGTGAAACCTCCCGGCGAAATTCACCAGTCGGTGCTCATAGGCTTTGGCGAGTGCCTTACCTTTGCCGGCTCACTTCTTGGCATTGATTACCGCTACCGCAAATAGCGGTAATCAATTTTTATTTCTTGATAAAATAGTGGCTGGGGAATTATAAGAAAGCGGTTATTGTGCCTACCAAAGCAAAGGCAATCAGGATGCTGCCAATAATGCGGTTGACAAGGTAGAGGGAGCGGACGTTAAAGTGAGAGCGCATCTTGTTGACAATAAGGGTGATGAGAAACCACCACGCCGTGGCTCCGGCAGCGATGCTGAGATAACCGGAAATATAATGGTAATATCTAAACTCGGGGAGCAAGAAGTTAAACCGCGCAAACAGACCGATAATAAAGAAGAGAATCAGCGGGTTGCTCACGGTGAGCAGAAAGCCGGACACCACATCTTTCCAATAAGAGTTGGGCGTCGGGACATCCTTGCGCCGCAACTGCCGGGTGGGATTTTTGCGGAAAAGATAGATGCCGAAAATCGCTATGGCCACCGACCCGAGAATCTGCAACCACAGCTGCTGCGCCTCAATGAAGTCAGTAATAAACGCAATGCCCGCGCCCGTGAGTATGCAGTAAAACATATCGGAGATTGAGGCGCCGATACCCGTAAAAAATGCGGGCCAACGTCCCTTATTCAACGTGCGCTGAATCACGAGCATACCTATCGGCCCCATAGGGGCGGAAATCAGCACGCCGATGGCAAAACCGCGTAGCAATACGTAGAAAAGGCCTTCCATAAAACTCGGCAAAGTTAACAATTTTCGCTGAATTGGCAATATCCCGATGGCGTTTAACAAAATTTAGACGTTGGCGGTTAGGACTTTTAAGGGAATTTTTGTAACTTTGCGGTCATTATGGAAACAACCCTCGTTATACTCAAACCCTCAGCAGTGCTCCACGGCTACGTTGGCCAAGTCATTCAACGCTTTCAGCAAAAAGGCCTCGTTGTCAGAGGTATGAAAATGATGCAACTCGACGAAGCGATTCTCCGCGAGCATTACGCCCACCTCGTTGACCGTCCCTTCTTCCCCACTTTGGTGAAGTCAATGATGCGATGCCCGGTGATTGTAATGGCTCTGTGGGGCAAAGATGCCGTTGAGGTAGTAAGAATGATGACGGGAGTGACCAACGGCCGCAAAGCAGCGCCCGGAACCATTCGCGGCGACTTCAGCATGAGCGGTCAGGAAAACATAATCCACGCCTCCGACTCAGTAGAAAATGCCGAAATTGAGCTGAAACGCTTCTTCCGCCACGGCGAGATTTTCGACTACACACCCTCCTGGGTTGAATACACCTACGAACCCGACGAAATGAATTGCTAATGCATAATTCTTAATGCATAATTATTTCGCCTAAAACCTAACGCCTAAAACCTGACGCCCAAAACCTAAGGCCCAACGCCCAAAACCCAAACACCGTGCAATCAATCATAAAATCTCTCATCCTCGCTGCGGCTGCAGCTCTCGCCGCTCCTCTCTGCGCAATGGCCGACGATGCCATTGTGCCCCCCGCAGCACACGCCCGCTCTCACTCCGAACTAATTGCCGGGCAGCTCAACATCGGCAACCAAATCAAGGTTGACGATACCGAGGCATTCCTCGGCAACCTCTTCCCCGAAGAAGAAGAACCCGAACTCGACATCTTCACCGAGGGCTGGGACTCTCAGGCCGTGAACTGCTTCGTCGGCATGAGCGTGCCCGACGAAATGACCATCAACGTCACCGGTTTCCATATGCCCACGGCTCCCACCTACGTAACCTCGCCCTACGGCTATCGCCGCCGCTTCCGCCGCATGCACAAGGGCATTGACCTCAAAGTGCAGATTGGCGACACCATTTACGCCGCATTCGACGGCCGTGTGCGCATTGTCCGCAACCAAGGCCGCCGCAAAGGCTACGGTCTCTACGTGGTGATTCGCCATAACAACCAGCTCGAAACCGTCTATGGCCACCTGTCAAAATTCCTTGTGCAGCCCAATGACTACGTCAAGGCCGGCGACCCCATAGCCCTTGGCGGCAACACCGGACGCTCCACCGGCCCCCACCTCCACTTTGAAACGCGCTATATGGGCTACGCAATCAACCCGGCGGCAATCTTCGACTTCGCCAACCATACCACCCACACCGACACGTATATCTTCACCAAAAATACATATATGAACGCCCGCGACTACACGCCGAGCGCCAGCGCATATGCCAGCGCCGACCCCGCGCCCGCAAAGTCAGCCGCTGCGTCATCATCGTCAAAAGGCCGTTCGAAATACTACACCATACGCCGGGGCGACACCCTCAGCCGCATTGCCGCACGCCACGGCACCAGCGTCAGCAAACTCTGCCGCCTCAACGGCCTCTCCACCTCATCTAAACTCTCAATTGGCAAGAAAATCCGCCTGAGATAACAATGCAGAAACTTATCGGAATGACCCTTGAGCAGCTTCGCCAGGTTGCTGCCGAATGCGGTCTGCCCTCATTTGCCGCCAAGCAGATTGCAAGGCGGCTTTATGTTAACCGCGCCCAAAGCTTCGACGAAATGACCGAGCTGAGCAAGCGCGGACGCGAACTACTCTCCCAAAATTACTGCATCGGCCTCACCTTCCCCAAGGCCGAAGCCCGCAGCTCCGACGGCACCATCAAATGCCTATTTGAGGGGCGCGGAGGCCGCGACGTTGAGGCCGTCTACATCCCCGACCACGACCGCGCAACCCTCTGCGTCAGCTCACAGGCCGGCTGCAAAATGGGCTGCAAATTCTGCATGACAGGCCGTCAGGGCTTCCACGGCAACCTCGATAGCGCCGACATCATCAACCAGATTCTCAGCATTCCCAACTCCGAGTCGCTCACAAACATAGTATTTATGGGTATGGGCGAGCCGATGGACAACCTCCCCGCAGTGCTTCAGGCCATTGAGGTACTCACCGCACCATGGGGATTCGCCTGGAGCCCCAAGCGCATCACCGTCAGCACCATTGGCAAGATTCCCGAACTCAAGCGCCTGCTCAACGAAACAAAAGTCCACATAGCCATCAGCGTTCATTCCCCCTACCCCGGCGAACGCGCCGAGCTGATGCCCTCCGAAAAGGCCTGGCCGTTAAGCGAAGTGATTGAGCTGCTGCGAGGCTACGACTTTGCCCACCAGCGACGCCTCACGCTGGAATACATCATCTGGCGCGGCATCAACGACGACCTGCGCCACGCCGATGCCCTGGCCCGACTGGTCAAGGGAGTTGACTGCCGCGTGAACCTCATACGCTACCACTCGTTGCCCGACAGCGACCTCCAAACCGCCTCCGAAGCCACCATGACGGCCTTCCGCGACCGTCTCAACGCCCTCGGAGTCACCGCCACAATCCGCGCCTCCCGAGGCGAAGACATCCAAGCCGCCTGCGGCATGCTCGCCGGCCAACAAAACAAATGATTTCCGTAGTTATCCCGGTTCGAAATAGGGAACGGCTCGTAAAGCGAACGCTTACCTCGCTAAAAGAGCAAACCTTAGCTCCCGATGCCGTTATCCTCGTAGACAACGGCTCCACCGACGGCACTCTCGACGTGCTTCGCCAATACCCGGGCGCAATAGTGATTGAAGAACCCCGCCCGGGAGCTACCACCGCCCGCAACGCCGGACTCGAACGAGTAAATAGCGAATACGTGCTCTTTTTCGACAGCGATGACATAATGCCACCACGACATATCGAGGAACTTACCGCCGCACTCCGCGCTGCCAATATGCCAGAAATCGGAGCATTCGACATGGAACTGATAAACCTTGACGGCACACGCTCGCCGAAACCGTTCCGCCACGGCGACCCGATGAAAATGCAGATTTTTCACTCCATACTCTCCACTCAGCGATGTGTAATATCCACCGAGCTGGCCCGCCGAGTGGGCGGATGGAACGAAACTCTACCGGTTTGGGATGATTTGGAATTTGGTGTGCGCCTGCTTGCGTCCTGTGCAAGAATGACCCGACTGAAAATCTCTGAGCCGGTTCACACTTACGCTCAGGCAGAGAGCATTACCGGCACAGACTTCGCTTCAAAAGCCGGGAAATGGGAAAAATCGCTCGATGCGTGTGCCGATATTGTCAAGGGAACTAAATATGAACGAATGATAAATATGCGGCGGGCAATTCTTGCAGGGATGTACCGCCGCGAAAACAGACCCGACCTTGCAAAATCAATAAAACTGACACCCTTTCAAAGACTCATTTCCCGCTACGTGGCTTTGGGCGGACGCGGTGTCGCATATTTGGCTTGAGCAAGGAACTCTCAAACTTGACTATTCAGCGCATTTGGGGCAGATTCCTTTGATAACGTATTCGGCATCGGTGGCTGTGTAGCCCTCGGGGATTTTAACCGACGGAATGAACGTATGCTCCAGGCAGTATGAGGTATGGCAACGTGTGCAGTAAAAATGCACGTGGCGCTCATTGAGTGCACATTCGTGGTCGTGATGACACACGCAATATTTTTTTGAGCCGGAGCCGTCTTCGGTTTCATGGAGCAGATGATGCTCGGCAAAGAGGGTGAGGGTTCTGAAAATCGTTGACTTGTCTATCGTGTCAAGTTCCTCTTCGAGTTCCATAAGGTTGAAAGTATTGGCGTGATTTTCAGCGGCTTTATATATCAGGATGCGCACTGCCGTTGGTCGCACTCCGTGGTTTTCGAGTATGCGTTCAATGTCTGATTTTTCCATATGCGTTCAGTTTCGGCGCCCGGTGGCAATCAAGGCGGTAAGGATTCCTACTATAACAGCAATAGCCGCAACGGCAAGGAGGTCGGCGGGGTGAAAAACCACCGGATAGGCCTCAATGGTCAGCGATTCGGAATCGCCGGCAAGTTTCACCCAGCCGAAGTGCTGCTGCCCGAGGCTCAAAAGAGTTCCCAAAATGAGTCCGCCAATGGTTCCTATCGCGGTAATGAGCATTGATTCAATGCGATAAATATTGCGTATGCGCTTGCGCGTGGCTCCGAGAGCCATCAGAGTGGCAGCATTCCGGCGTTTCTCAATAATCAGCAGCGAGAGTGAGGAAACGACGTTGAATGAGGCGATTATGAGTATGAACCCGAGCAGAAGAAATGTGAGCCACTTTTCCATATTCACGATGCGGAAAGTGGAACTTTGCTGCTCATCAAGGGTCAGCACTCGCCCGCGTTCGCCTAAAATTGCAGCGGCAGCGCGTTGGGCAGCTTTCGCGTCGGCTGTCGGGTAAATATAGATTTGGGTGGCGGCATCTTCTTGCTGCAACAGGTTCTCAACCAACGTCAAGGGCGCGTAGACCAAGTCGGCATCGACCTCCGCCTGATTGAGAATGAACACTGCGCTCGGAGCTACCGAGTCGGCGCGGAATGCCGACATAGGATTTGCGGGATTGATGCGCCCGAGCCTGCGCGGCACGTAGAGTCCCAGAAGTTCTTCGCCGCCAACCGGGAGCTGAAGAGTGTTGGCCACTCCGACGCTGACCACTGCGGGACTCGCAGCCGGGTGATAATAAGCCCACGGCTGTCCATAGGGACTTATGGAGTCAAAGCACGAATAGAGCGCGGGGGTGATTCCGCGCAACCTTATGGCCATTTGCCGCCCACCAAACATTGCCAGGGCGCGCTCCTGAAGCATTGGCTGCGCATCGGCAATTGCCGGCGAAGATTTGAGCGCCTCACACAGCGAATCTGCCCCCTCCAGGGTCTTGCCCTCAACGGCAACGGCGGCAAGCGGAGGGTCAAGCACTGAGATGCGTTCCTCAATCAACGAGTGGAAACCATTAAAAACGCTCATGACCACAACCATAGCGGCCGTGGCCAGGGCAATGCCGGCAATCGAAACGATAGAGATAACGTTGACAACCGAGTGGCTCTTTTTCGCCAGAAGGTACCGCAGCGCGATTCGCAGATTCAGCAAGGCGTTCAGGCGTTGGGAGTCTGACCTAAGAGGCGGTCAATATTTTCGAGGTAGTCTATCGAGTCATCGAGGTAGAACTGCAGCTCAGGGCAACGACGCAACTGGAAGCGAACGCGCTGCGCCAGGTCGTAGCGTATAGTTTTTGCCTGGGCATTGACGCTTTCAATCACCTCGGGAGCCTGCTCGGAGGGAAACACCGAGAGGTATGCTTTGGCCACGCTGAGGTCAGGCGACACCTTGACGGAGCTGACCGACACCATTGTACCATGCATCTTGGCGGTTTGCTGACGGAATATTTCGCTGAGCTCTTTCTGAAGAAGCCGGGCAATTTTTGCTTGACGTGTTGATTCCATAATTAATCGTTCATTGTTCGTAGAAGCTCGTCATTGCTCTGCGTGCGTTCCATGCGATCCTTGATAAATTCCATGGCTTCAATGGAGTTGCGGTCGGAGAGAAACCTGCGCATAATCCACATTCGCTGAATGGTCTCCTTGGGGAGCAGGAGGTCGTCGCGACGCGTTGACGATGCCATTATATCAACGGCGGGGAAGATGCGTTTGTTCGAAAGCTTGCGGTCGAGCTGCAGCTCCATGTTACCGGTACCCTTGAACTCTTCAAAAATCACCTCGTCCATCTTTGATGATGTTTCGGTCAGCGCGGTGGCAATGATGGTCAGCGAGCCGCCGTTTTCAATGTTGCGGGCGGCACCGAAAAAGCGCTTGGGCTTCTGCAGGGCGTTAGCATCCACACCGCCGGAAAGGATTTTGCCGGAGCCGGGAGCCACGGTGTTGTACGCGCGAGCAAGGCGGGTAATGGAGTCGAGGAGAATCACCACGTCGTGGCCGCTCTCAACCATGCGTTTGGCCTTTTCGAGGACTATGCCGGCGATTTTTACGTGGCGGTCGGCAGGTTCGTCGAAAGTTGAAGCAATCACTTCGGCGTTGACCGTGCGCTTCATGTCGGTAACCTCCTCGGGGCGCTCGTCAATGAGCAGAATCATAATGTAGGTTTCGGGATGATTCTCGGCTATGGCGTTGGCAATGTCTTTAAGCAGAATGGTTTTACCGGTTTTGGGCGGAGCCACGATGAGAGCGCGCTGACCCTTGCCGATGGGGGCGAACATATCAACCACGCGGGTGGAGAGGTTGGTGGTCAGCGGCGAGCCGCAGAGGCGGAATTTCTCATCGGGAAAGAGGGGGGTGAGATGCTCAAAGTTTTGGCGGTCACGCAGGAAGCGCGGGTCGCGGCCATTTACGCTGAGAATCTCGGTGAGGGGATAGTATTTTTCGCCTTCATGGGGCGGACGCACGCGCCCTTCCACAACGTCGCCGGTCTTTAGACCGAACTGCTTGATTTGCTGCTGGGTGAGAAGCACGTCGTCGGGCGAGGTCATATAGTTATAGTCGCTTGAGCGGAGGAAGCCGTGGCCCTGGGGCTCCACCTCGAGCACGCCGCTGGCATCAATGATGCCGTCATAGCGGGCAAGCTCCTGAGCGCGCTGTTGCTGCTGTTGCTGCTGGTTGCGGCGTTCAAACTTGTTTTTCTTCCCCTGAAGTTGTGGCTGCTGGTGACCCGGTTCAGTCAAAACTACCGGCGCAGATTCATTTGTCGACTGAGCAACCTGGGACTCAGGATGTTGCTGATAAGCCTGCTGCTGACGCTCCTGCTCGCCACGCGGCTTAAACTGCTTGCCCTGGCGACCGGCCGGAAAAAATTCGCTCAGCGGCGAGTCAGGACGCGGACGGAAGTCGCGCTTGGGCTGCTCGGGAGCTTTTTCGGCGTTGAGTTCAGCGGCTTCGGGTTTGTCGGTCTTTTCTTCCACCGGAGCAGTCATTTCAGGCAGCTCGGGACTCGGAGCCTTTTCTCCCTTGGGTTTGCGGCCACGCTTTTTAGGTTCGGGCTTAACTTCTTCGGGCTTTTGTTGCTGAGGTGCGGCAGCCTCTTCAAGCTTTGCCTCCGGCTTTTCAGCCTCGGCGAGCTTTTCGCTTTTGGGCTTGCGGCCACGCTTTTTCGGTTCAGGCTTAACCTCGTCTGCATTCGTGTCTTTTTTCTCCTCTACTCCCTGTGATTGTTTTGCATCCTCAGCCGACTGCTCCTTGGCCTTCTCGGCCTTGGGTTTGCGTCCGCGCTTTTTCGGAGTCTTTTCGGGTGTGTTGGCTGATGCCGCAAGAGCTGCCGCATCAATAATCTCAAAAGCCATTTGCTGAGGTTCGGCAGAGTCAAACTTCTTGATGCCATATTTGGCACCAATTTCCTGAAGCTGCTCCACACTCATGTTTTCAAGTTGGTCTAATTTATAATTTTCCATACATATTTCATTTACCGCTACCAAGGGGAAATCTGCCATCCATTATAATAACGACTACGAGGGGAAACTTGTTTTTGGTTAGTACTCTGCAACTTGAATCCTGGCGCAAGGTACTTTTCGGGGCGCTGCCCGGCAGCGAATAGCTGAATCAAGTTATAATTGTGACCGCAAATTTACACATTTTTTTTTACTTTTCCAAGGCACCCCGCTATTTCTTAATGCATCGGGAGCCAGCAACATCCCGTGGTGATGGGAAATATACCGGCTGATGCAATTATTGAGAGATATTGACCGGGGGGATTAGCGGCGGAGGGAGGTGCCGAAGGGGGTGCGGTTGAGCAGGGAGCGGCCGAGGGTTATTTCGTCGGTGTATTCGAGTTCGTTGCCTACGCTGACGCCTCGGGCGAGTTGTGTGATTTCAACGGGGAGTGTGCCGAGTTTGCGGTAGATGTAGAAGTCGGTGGTTTCGCCTTCCATGGTTGCGGAGAGTGCGAGGATTATTTCTTTGATTCCTCCGGCTTTGACGCGGTCAACGAGGGAGTCAATTTCGAGTTGGTCGGGTCCGATGCCGTCGATGGGCGAGATTACGCCGCCGAGCACGTGGTAGAGTCCGTGGAATTGTCCGGTGTTCTCAATGCTCATGACGTCTTTGACGGTTTCGACGACGCAGATTGTGGAGGAGTCGCGTGCGGGGTTGGAGCAGAGGGGGCAGACGTTGGTTTCGGAGATGTTGTGGCAGATGGTGCAGTATCTGACACCGCGCCGCATTTCGGCTATTGCTCGGCTGAGGGTTTCGGCTTGTTCGGGTTCGCGCCGGAGCAGATAGAGTGCAAGCCGGAGGGCTGTTTTGCGGCCGAGGCCGGGTAGGCGGCTGAGTTCGGTTACGGCGGCTTCAAGCAGGGGTGAGGAGAGGGGTTCCACGAGTTAGGAGTTAGGAGTTAGGCCTTGGGGAGAAGGTTGGTAGCGGTGTCGGGGAAGACGAGGCGGGGAGTGAGGGTGGCGCCTTCGTCGGGGGTGACGAGGGCGTAGGCCATGATGATGACGATGTCGCCACGGTGTACGCGCCTTGCTGCTGCGCCGTTGAGGCAGATTACTCCGCTGCCGGCAGAGCCGGGGATGGCGTAGGTGTCGAAGCGTTCGCCGTTGTTGTTGTCGACGATGAAGACCCTCTCGCCCGGGATGATTCCGGCGGCTTCCATAAGGGTGGAGTCAATGGTAATGCTGCCGATGTAGTCAAGGTTTGCTTCGGTAACGGTGACGCGATGAATTTTGGATTTGAGTACCTGAATCAGCATTGTGGCATGAATTTTATATTATCGATAAGGCGTACGTCGCCGGCGTATACGGTTACACAGCCTACGGGTTGGCTGCTTTGGTTCCAGTGGTTGATGGGGAGGCAGGTGGGGCCGTCGACTATCTGAAAGTATTCGGTTTCAAGGCCGGGGATGGCGTTGATTTGGTCGATGACGTAGGCGGCGGTTTGGGCAACGTCGTGGTTGCGGGCGTAGTCAACGCCTCGGGTGAGTGCTTGGTAGATTTGGGGGGCTGCGGCGCGCATTTGGGGGGTGAGGCGCACGTTGCGTGAGCTCATTGCGAGGCCGTCGGCTTCGCGTTTGATGGGGACGTCGACGATTCGGAGGCCGTTGAAGCCGCCTTCGAGTTCTACCATTTTGCGGATTACGGCAATTTGCTGAAAGTCTTTTTCGCCGAAGTATGCCCGGGTGGGTTGCGCCATATTAAAGAGGCGGCTCACTACCTGGGCCACGCCGTTGAAGTGGCCGGGGCGCATTTTGCCCTCCATGACTTTGGCAACGGGGCCGAGGTCAAAGATGCGGGTATCGGGTTCGGGATACATCTCCTCGACGGTGGGGACGAAGGCTACGTCGACTCCGGCAGCCTCGAGGGCGCGGAGGTCGGACTCTTCGGTGCGAGGATATGTGCGGAGGTCGTCGGGGTTATTGAATTGCGTGGGATTAACGAACACGCTGACGGCAACGAGGTCATTATCATTACGCGCACGCGCAACGAGCGACAGATGCCCCTGATGTAATGCTCCCATAGTGGGCACGAAGCCAATCGAGCGGCCTGCGGCGCGTTGCTCTGCACTCCACTGTCGGAGTTCGTTGGCTTTACGGATAACTTTCATTTTGCGAATAGAAATGTAATCGTTAAAACGCCGCAAAGTTACGCAAAAAATCCAACGTGAGCAACTCTGCAATTACTGATTTGAGGGTATATGTCGGAGTGATTTTACTAAAATTTGAGTATTTCGGGAGCGGAAATGTCGCCGTAACTTTGCACCGGTTAAAAAAGTTTATTTGGAACGAATCACACATTATGCAGCTTTCTAAACAACTATTGTTGAGCGCAGCCATCGCAATCGCCGCTCCTGCATTTGGTCAGGAGGCCGCCGACACTGCGGGATATAACAAGTTCCGCTTCGGCGGCTATGGCGAGATGCTGGCTTCGTACAAAAACTACACTGACAATCATTTCGGCAAGTATGGGGCCGTGCGCACCAAGCGCGGCACTATAGAAATACCCCGCGCGGTGCTTGCTTTCGATGCTAAATTTACGTCGAAGTGGATTCTCGGCGTGGAGGTTGAATTTGAAGCCGGAGGCACCGGTACCGCTCTTGAACTCGAAAATACCGAAAACGGCGAGTATGAGGCTGAAATCGAAAAAGGCGGCGAAGTCGCTTTGGAGCAGCTTCACATTACGCGCCTCATCATTCCGCAAATCAACGTGCGCGCGGGTCATTTGATTCTGCCGCTGGGCCTGACCAATTCCCACCATGAGCCGATAAACTTCTTCGGCAGCTCGCGTCCGGAGGCGGAGACGTCAATGCTTCCCTCAACCTGGCACGCCACGGGCTTGGAACTCTTCGGCACCATAGGCCATTTCAATTATCAGGTCATGGTAACTGCCGGACTGAATGCTAATGGCTTCAGCCGCGACGAATGGGTGGCACCCGGCAAACAGGGGCTATTTGAAAAAGACAACTTCACCGCCCCGGGCTACACCCTGCGCGTTGACTACACGGGCGTTAAGGGCCTGCGCACGGGAGTTTCGGGATATTGGTGTGGCGACGCCGGAGCGAATGCCGACAAAGAGCAGCACTACTCTGCCTACGGTAAAATTCCGGTAAAAATTATCACCTGCGATGCTCAATATCGCAATCGCTACGTTGCCGCCCGAGGTAACTTTATGATTGGCGCAATCGAAAACAGCAAAGCCATCAACATGCGCAATGGCCGTCTGCCCAACGCCTCGCCTTACTCACGCAAGACTCCCGTGGGTTCCACGGCCATGAGCTATGGCGCAGAAGTGGGCGTGAACCTCAAGTCGGTGTTTGGCGTGCATAAAATGCCGGTACTCTATCCCTTTGTGCGCTATGAATATTTCAACCCGCAATACCGAGTGGCCAAAGGCTATAGTCGCGAAGACCGTCTGGAGGTAAGCAAGTGGACTGCCGGCATTAACTGGTATGCGCTGCCCAATCTCGTGGTGAAAGCCGACTATACCCACCGCGCGCGCGGCACTCAGGGCGTCTTCTCCTCCGGCAAGTACAACTCCGAGAGCGAAGTAAGCATCGGCCTGGCCTACATCGGCTGGTTCATCTCGAAATAACGCCCACAAAACAGGAGGGCGGGGTTCTTTAGACCCCGCCGGTGCCAACCAAAAACGCCCGACGTGTCGCGGTCTAAAGAACCGCTTCCTCCTATTCGCCTAACGTAAATAAATAATAAAACCATAAAATCACAATGAAGAATTTCGGAAAATTTTTGATGATGGGCGCAGTAGCCCTGAGCCTTTGCGCTTGCGATGACAAGAGCAACGAAGAAGAAAAAGATGGCGGCATCAGCATTGAGCTGAACAAGGAAACCATTGCCAACTGGACAACATACGCCGAACAGGTAGCCAAGCTCCTGGAAAAGGATGCCTCCGACCTGCTCAATGCCTGGGAAAAATCCTACGAAGGCAATCAGGCCTTTGCCACCACCTTCAAGGAACACACTTCGCCCTACAGCAGCGCGCTGAGCTGCATCGAGGAAATCATCGACGGCTGCGCCGACATTGCCAATGAAGTGGGCGAAGCCAAAATCGGCGATCCCTATAACCTCTACCTCGACGGCCAAACCGAAGAAGCCCTCTACGCCGTAGAATCATGGTATAGCTGGCACTCACGCGAAGACTACGCCAACAACATCCTCTCAATCCGCAACAGCTACTTCGGTTCGCGCGACAACTCCACTGCCGAGCACTCTATGTCGGCTCTCGTGAAGAACCTTAATCCTCAGCTCGATACTGAGCTCAGGGCTGCAATCGCCACCGCTCAAACCGATATCATGGACATCCCCGCACCCTTCCGCAACAACATCAACTGCGGCGAAGTGGTAACCGCCATGGAATCCTGCGCAGCCCTCGAACAGCTTCTCAGCCAGACCCTCAAAGGCTTCTTCCTCGGCCTTGGCGATGAATATGATGCCGAACTCGACGCCATTGTCGACAACTATGTTGAAGTGGTAATTCTTCCCACCTATCGCGACCTGGCCGCCAAGACCAAGGATCTCGCAACTGCCGTGAAAGCCCTCAACGCCAACCCCACCGACGAAACCTTCGCCGCCGCCGCACAGGCATGGTTCAATGCCCGCACACCCTGGGAGCAGAGCGAAGCATTCCTCTTCGGCCCGGTAGATGAACTCGGCCTCGACCCCAACATGGACTCCTGGCCCCTTGACCAGACGGCTATCAGCAACCACATCGGCAACGCTGACTTCTCCGACCTCGAAACCACCGACGAAGACGGCCTCGTAACCGAAGCTTCGCAGAGCATCCGCGGTTTCCACACCCTTGAGTTCCTAATTTTTGACAGCGGTTATCCCCGCAAAGTCAGCAACTTTTAATAATGAGATATAGGCAACTATCACCACTGATAATATTGCTTCTGCTGACATCAGCCTGCCAACAACTCGGCGACGGCCTTGATGTTACCGATATGGAGGTGCCCGAGGGCTATGAGCTCTCGGCGGGTACCTCCACTATCTTTATGAATTCGTCGAAGTCGTATGACTCGCCGGCGGATTGGGTCAGCGGAACGTATTCGCAGCGCTTTATTCGCGGCGACAAACTCTACGACGATATGCGCACGTCGGCCAACGGCTACGGCGGCGGTCTCGGCCCGGTATATGCCGGCTTTAGCTGCGGCAGCTGCCACTCCAACGCCGGGCGCACCAAGCCTGCCGGCTGGGCCGATGGCGGCACCGGCTCCTATGGCTTCTCGGCGCAGTTGGTCTACATCACCCGCCGCAACGGCCAGTTCTTCCGCGAGTATGGCCGAGTGCTCCACGACCAAGCCATATACGGCGTCAAGGCCGAGGGCAAGCTGAAAGTTGACTGGACATATCAGACGTTTAAGTTTGATGACGGCACCCCCTACGAACTTGCCCGCCCCACCTACACGATTACCGACTGGTATGACACGGCCATAGATCCGAAAGACCTGTTCTGCACCGTGCGCATACCCTTGCGCCACGTAGGCATGGGCCAAATCATGAGCCTCGACCCCAACGAAATCGAAGCCCTTGCGCGCCAAAATCAGTTCCCCGAATACGGCATCTCCGGCCGTTGCAACTATATCAGCGAACGCGGCGTGCAGAGCCTCGGAGTCAGCGGCAACAAGGCACAACACGCCGACCTGACCGTTGAGCTCGGCTTTTCGAGCGACATGGGCTGCACCAACTCGCGCTACCCCGAGGAGATTTGCGAGGGTCAGGTGCAGATGAGCCAAGGCTCGATGATGGGCCTGCTCTACGACAAACTCGACGTTTCGACCGAAGACATGGAAAACGTTGACCTCTACATGCAGAGCCTCGGTGTTCCCGCCCGCCGCGACGTTAACGACCCGCAGGTCAAGCGCGGTCAGCAAATGTTTTACGAGGCGAAGTGCCACCTCTGCCACGTTACCACGCTCCACACCCGCCCGCGCGGCTCCACGCTGCTCAACGGCACCCAGCTCCCCTGGCTCGGCTCGCAGACCATTCACCCCTACAGCGACTTCCTGCTCCACGACATGGGATCGGAAATTATGGGCGTGGGTCTGAACGACAACTACGTCAGCGGCCTGGCCATGGGTAACGAATGGCGCACCACGCCGCTCTGGGGCATCGGCCTCCAAGAGAAAGTCAACGGCCACACCTACTTTCTCCACGACGGCCGTGCCCGCAACCTGACCGAAGCCATCATGTGGCACGGCGGCGAAGGCGAAGTCTCCCGCAAGCTCTTTGCTCGCATGAGCGCCGACGACCGCGCCGCGCTGATTCGATTCCTTGAGTCGCTTTGAATAATTAGTAATTAGTAATTAGCAATTAGTAATTAGAAATTTATGTTTAGAAAGTTCATCATAGCAACTGCAATGGCTTGCGCATTGAGCGCATCCGCACAGTATGAATCAGATACCGAAAACGGTGTGGTATCTTTTGCCGGGCGCAACGGCTTCAGCTGGGGCACCAAAGACGGCAAGTTCGTGTTCAAGCCCTACCTGCTCGTACAGGCTTCGGCCAACTTCAACTACTACGATGACCAGGGTCTCGACCCGGCATACAATCAGGATAACGTGGCCAAATCCGGCTTCGCCATTCCCTACGCCGTGCTCGGCTTCACGGGCAATGCCTTCGGGTTCATAACTTACAACCTCTCAATCAACGCCGCCGCTTCCGGCCAGGCTATTCTGCAACAGGCCTGGGCCGATATGAAGGTTTGCAACGAGTTTGCTGCCCGCGTGGGTAAGTTCAAGACCCCGTATTCCCACGCCTACCTGACTACCTTGGGCGAAACGATGTTTTCCACCCTGCCGGAGTCACTGACGCAGTCGGTGATTCTGCCATATTCGCTCAACGCCGTGGCTCCGAATATGGGCACCGGCTTTGACCTCGGCGTGGAACTCCACGGTTTGGTAGCCAAGAAATTCGGCTATCAGGTGGGCGTTTTCAACGGCACCGGCCCGACCATCAACACCGCCACCAAAACCTGGAGCGACGACTGGCACATCCCCTCGATGCTCTATGCCGCCCGCCTCACCTATCAGCCCTTTGGCGTGATGCCCGCAACTCAAGGCAACCCCAATCAGCTCAACCTCAACAAGATGCTCATAGGCCTGAGCGCCAATATGAACGTGGAGAGCGAAAACGAGAGCACCAACGACTTCCGCGCCGGAGCGGAGTTTGCCTGGCTCTATAATCGCCTGTACGTAGGCGCAGAGATGTATTACATGCACGTGGGCTTCACCAAGCGTCAGAAAATCAGCGAATCATACAACTATATGGGCGGCTACGTTCAGGCCGGCTACTTTGTGCATCCGCGAGTGCAATGCTGCCTGCGCTATGACCTCTTTGACCGCAACGGCCTCGACGACGGCGGCTTGCTCAACATGCCTTCAGTTGGCCTGAACTACTTCGTCAAGGGTGCGAACCTGAAACTCCAGGCAATGTATCGCTACATGGGCCGCACCGGCCACGCCACGCAGCTCGACCGCGACAACGATGCCCTCGGCATGTCGACCCACTACGCCCAAGTTCAGCTGCAATATACTTTTTGACCCCTATGCTGCGTTATATAAACATGAAATGTCTCTTAAGCCCCTTAGCCTCGGCCATGCTTTTGGTCGGGCTATCGGCGTGTGATGAGGGTAGAATTACCGAAACGACAACGGTGGTGGAACCCGTGGTAGCCTCCGAGCGCCTGACTATGGAGCAGAAGGTGCAGAAACGCATCTTCGAAGCCCATTGCGTGCAATGCCATGGTGGCCGCGAAACTGCCGCCGCCGGCCTCTTCCTCACCGAAGGACACGAGTCGCTGAGCAACCGCGAGTCGAACGTGGCTGAGGGCGAAGTGGTAGTTATTCCCGGCAATCACTCCGAGAGCCTTATATACAAGGCGGTTGCTACCGACATTTCAAACTCCTGGGCCGTGCCCCACAATAATTTTCTCGACGAATCTGAAAAATATCTTTTGGCAACTTGGATAGACCTCCAATGAATATCATCACAAGAACTAAACTTTTCACCTCTTCAGCAGGGAAGAAAGAGCTTCACGCAATAGTGCGCCCGGCAGAGCGAGGCCTTTTTGGCAACCAGCTCGCGGCGATTTTCGATGCCGTCAAGGAGCTGGAAGCCTCATCGGGACTGACGCCCATAATGGTTCGCTACTTTTTGAGCGACGCGGCAAATCAGGCTGCTGCCGTCCGCGACCTGCCTCACGGTTGCGCAGTCAGCGTGGTTGAGCAGCGACCCCTTGGCGGCGAGAAAGTTGCCGCGTGGATATGGCTGCAAGAGGGCGTTGAAGTCAAGCGCGAAAAAGACGGCTTCTACGCAGTGAAACACGGCGCCTACACCACGCTGCTGCAAACCTCGGCGTGCGAGCCGGGCTTGCAGTCATCAACGGCTACCCGCGCAATTCTCGGCGACCTGGCGCTGAAGCTCGATGACCGAGGCGGCTCGATGCTCGATAACTGCCTGCGCACGTGGTTGTTTGTGCGCGATGTCGACGTAAACTACGCCGGCGTGGTTGCCGGGCGCAACGAGCTGTTTGCCCTCAACGGCCTCTCGACCGACACCCACTTTATTGCCTCCACGGGCATCAACGGCGCACACGAGGATTACACCGTCAAGGTGCAGATGGACTCGCTGAGCTGCCTGGGCATCAAGCCCGAACAGGTGCGCCAGCTCGAGGCGCGCACCCACCTCAACCCCACGAGCGAATATGGCGTGGCGTTTGAACGCGCCACGGCAGTGGACTTCGGCGACCGCCGCCACGTTCTCGTGTCCGGCACCGCAAGCATCAACAACAAGGGCGAGGTGGTTCACGTCGGCGACATTACGCGTCAAACCGAGCGCATGATTGAAAACGTCGGCGCTCTATTGGCGCAGGCCGATTGCGACTTCTCCAACGTTGGTCATCTGATTGTATATCTGCGCGATATTGCCGACCGACCCGAAGTCGAGGCGATTTTTGCCGACCGTTTTCCCGACATCCCCTACGTGCTTGTCCACGCCCCGGTTTGCCGCCCGACGTGGTTGATAGAAATGGAATGTATGGCATTCAAGCCCATTGAAACCGGCTATGCGGCTTATTAAGCTGCTGCTCCACAGCCCCGCGCTGATTATTCTACACCTCTCTCTGTTGCTGATAATTGCGGGAGGTGTTACCACATGGCTCACAGCCGAAGACGATATAGTTGCGCTCAAGCCGGGTGAGCCGGTCGAGGTTCACGGCATCAGCCTGGAACTGAGCGAGTTTGAGACTATTTATTACCCCGGCGGCGAAATGCCGCGCAATTATCAGTCGCACCTTATTGTGAATAATGAGGAGCGGACTCTTGCCGTCAATGAGCCGTTGACCGTGGGCCGTTGGCGGCTATATCAGCAGAGTTTCACCCCCGACGGCTGCTCGGTAGTGGCTCTCCGCGCCGACCGCCCCGGCACAGCGCTGACTTTCAGCGGCTATGCGCTTTTTGCCATAGGCGGACTGTTTGCGCTCATTCGCAAAAGGAAGAAGAAATATCTTCTCTTTTCTCTATTATCTATTACCTCTATATCTTCCCGGGCAGTCCCTGTGGTTAAGCCGGAGATTGCCGACTCGCTCGAGCGGGTACAGGTGGTGTATCAGGGTCGCGTGGTGCCATATGCCACCGTGGCTCACGATGCCCTGCAAAAAATCTACGGCAAGTCGTCCTACAAGGAACTTTCGGCAGCACGTACCGTGCTTTCGCTGACGCTCTTTCCCGAAGAATGGAACTCCGAACCGATAATCAAGACCAAGGCGGGGAAGATTTCGCTGCTCGATTGCTTTGACAATCAGGGGAATTACCTGATGTATGACGACGTTGATGCCGATGAGCGCGTGGGGGTGATATTGCTGCTGCGCAGCGGCGAGTTTTTCAGCAAATCAGACGAGCAACCGCTTTCGCCACTGAGAGTTAACGCCGAAATTTGGTACAACCGCATCCCCTCCACGCTGATAATCTTCATATTGCTTTTCATTGCCGCCGCGCTGAGCTTTTTGGGGTGGAAGCCGGTGCTTGCGTGGGCGGCCTTGGCGCTGCAATTGGCGGTAATCGGGGTGCAGTGTTGGCTGCTGGGGCATGGGCCGTTCGCGTCAACGTTTGAGACCCTGCAATTCCTTGTTGCCGTGGTCGTTATCTTCGCCCTGTGCGTCAAAAACGCACAGGCTCCGATATTGCTTGCCGCCGGGTGTATGGCCTTGGTGGCGCATCTGCAACACGCCAACCCGATGGTAACGCCACTGATGCCGGTGTTGCACTCGCCGTGGCTGTCGCTCCACGTGAGCCTCGTCATGACCTCCTATGCCATGCTGCTTGTTGTGGCCGTAATGGCCGCCGTGGGTCTTTTCCGCAACCCCGACCAGATGCGCCGCCGTGCTTTGGCACTGCTTCGCCCGGCTGTTTATCTGCTTGGTTTGGGCATAATTACCGGTTCCGTGTGGGCCAACGAGGCATGGGGACGCTACTGGGGCTGGGATCCCAAGGAGACCGCCGCACTCGTTACTTTTTTGATTTACGTCATTCCGCTTCATCTGCGCAAGCCCTCACTGTGGTGGCTGATTTTGCCGCTGCTGAGCGTTGCAATGACCTACTTCGGAGTGAATCTTCTGCCCTCGCTCCACGCATATTCTTAAATTTTAATTTGCGGAGTTGCGGGGAATTTCGTAATTTTGCGGTTGGAAATTAAACACAATAAATTTTTCTAACACTTTTCAAACCAAAATGGTAAGTTACAAAGAATTAGGTCTCGTAAACACCCGCGAGATGTTTGCCAAGGCCATCAAGGGCGGCTATGCCATCCCCGCTTTCAACTTCAACAATATGGAGCAGCTCCAGGCTATCATCAAGGCTGCTTCTGAAGAAAAATCTCCCGTAATCCTCCAGGTTTCCAAGGGCGCACGCAACTATGCCAACGCTACCCTGCTCCGCTACATGGCCCAGGGTGCCGTTGCCTACGCTAAAGAACTCGGTTGGGAACACCCCCAGATTGTTCTTCACCTTGACCACGGCGACAGCTTCGAGCTCTGCAAGAGCTGCATCGACAACGGCTTCTCAAGCGTGATGATCGACGGTTCTCACCTCCCCTACGAGGAAAACGTTGCTCTGACCAAGAAAGTAGTAGACTATGCTCACCAGTATGACGTAACCGTTGAAGGCGAACTCGGCGTGCTTGCAGGCGTTGAAGACGAAGTTTCCAGCGACCACCACACCTACACCGACCCCGAAGAAGTTATTGACTTCGCTACCCGCACCGGCTGCGACTCTCTCGCCATCTCTATCGGCACCAGCCACGGCGCATACAAGTTCACCCCCGAACAGTGCACCCGCGACCCGAAGACCGGCCGTCTCGTGCCCCCGCCGCTGGCATTCAACGTACTCGACGCCGTTATGGAGAAACTCCCCGGCTTCCCCATCGTGCTCCACGGCTCCAGCTCCGTGCCTCAGGAATATGTTGACACCATCAACAAATATGGCGGCAAACTTCCCGATGCAATCGGTATTCCCGAAGAAGAACTCCGCAAGGCTGCAAAGAGCGCCGTTTGCAAAATCAACATCGACTCCGACAGCCGTTTGGCTATGACCGCCGCCGTTCGCGAAGTCTTCGCCACCAAACCCGGCGAATTCGACCCCCGCAAATACCTCGGTCCGGCTCGCGACGAAATGGAGAAACTCTACAAGCACAAAATTGTCAACGTGCTTGGCTCCAACGGCAAAGCCGAATAATTTCACCCCACACAACCACAAAGCGGCTGTATAGAAATACAACCGAACGATATGAAAGCGGCGGACTTTTGTCCGCCGCTTTTCGTATAGTACCTCCAATCAAGCACATTGTTAGCGATGCGGGCAAGAGTCCGCATCGTCCATATTATTGGTATGGGATCGTGCGTATGTGGCATTTTTGCAACATATGCAAAAAATAATTGTTTGTGGGGTTATTGCGGAAAAATTTGTAACTTTGCAGTCTGATATGGCTGGACTTTGTTTTGCCATTAACCATTAGTCATTAATCATTAACCTTACAACCCCATAACCCTGCAGCACAGGCGCTGCAATCAGATTATGAACGAATTGCCTACGAAGTATTCACCCGCAGAGGTTGAAGACCGCCTTTATAGCTTTTGGATGGAGCACGATCTTTTTCACTCCGAGCCCGATGGGCGTGAGCCTTATACGATAGTGATTCCGCCGCCAAACGTTACGGGTGTGCTGCATATGGGTCATATGCTGAACAATACGATTCAGGACATCTTGGTGCGCCGCGCCCGAATGGAGGGCAAGAACGCGCTGTGGGTGCCCGGCACAGACCACGCATCTATTGCCACGGAGACCAAGGTGATTGCGAAACTTGCAGCCGAGGGAATCAAGAAGACAGACCTGACCCGCGAGGAATTTTTGGAACACGCGTGGGATTGGACCCGCACCCACGGCGGCATTATTTTGCAGCAGCTCAGAAAGTTGGGCGCCAGCTGCGACTGGAAGCGCACGGCATTCACTATGGATGAGGAGCGCTCGAAGTCAGTGACCCGCGTATTTTGCGACCTCTACAACAAGGGGCTGATATACCGCGGATTACGTATGGTAAACTGGGACCCGAAGAACCTGACGGCCATATCTGACGATGAGGTAAACTACGTTGAGGAACATTCGAAGCTGTATTATCTGCGCTATTACGTAGCGGGCGACCCGGAGGGGCGTTATGCAGTGGTTGCGACCACACGCCCCGAAACGATACCGGGCGATACGGCAATGTGTATCAACCCCAAAGACCCGAAAAACGAATGGCTCAAGGGTAAGAGAGTGATAGTGCCCCTGGTAGGGCGTGAAATTCCGGTGATTGAAGACCGCTACGTTGAGATAGAGTTCGGCACCGGCTGCCTGAAAGTTACTCCGGCCCACGACAAAAACGACTATATGCTCGGCAAGACCCACAATCTGGAGACGATAGACATCTTCAACGATGACGCCACGCTCAACGAGAACGGCGGCAAATATGCGGGTATGGATCGCTTTGCCTGCCGCAAGCAGATAGCCGCAGACCTCGAAGCCGCCGGGCTGATGGAGAAGGTTGAAGACTACACCAATAAGGTTGGTTACAGCGAACGCACCAAGGTAGTTATCGAGCCGAGGTTGTCGCAGCAGTGGTTTATCAACATGAAGCACTTTGCCGACATTTCGCTTGCTCCGGTAATGGATGACCTTATAAAGTTCGTACCCGAAAAGTATAAGACCACCTATCGCGTATGGCTTGAGAATATCCAAGACTGGTGTATATCGCGTCAGCTGTGGTGGGGCCACAGGATTCCGGCATATTATTATGCCGGCGCCGATGGCGAGGTGAAAATTGCCGTGGCCGAGAGCGCCGAACTTGCCCTCGAAAAGGCGCGCAAGGATAGCGGCCTCGACCTGAAAGCTGAAGACCTCATGCAAGACGAAGACGCACTGGACACGTGGTTTTCGTCGTGGCTTTGGCCGATAACGCTATTCAACGGCATACTCAACCCCGGCAACGAAGAACTGAAATATTACTATCCGACGTCGACCCTGGTGACCGGTCCGGACATTATATTCTTCTGGGTTGCACGAATGATAATGGCGGGATATGAATACGTTGGCGAAATGCCGTTCAAAAACGTATACTTCACCGGCATAGTGCGCGACAAAATCGGCAGAAAGATGTCGAAGTCGCTCGGCAACTCTCCCGACCCGCTGGAACTTATCGCCACGTATGGCGCTGACGGCGTGCGTATGGGTATGATGCTTGCGGCGCCTGCCGGAAACGACATTATGTTTGACGAAAAACTCTGCGAACAGGGCCGCAACTTCTGCAACAAGATTTGGAACGCCTTCCGCCTTGTGCAGGGCTGGGAGGTTGACGAAGCCGCCGAGCAGAGCGAGGCCGCAAAAGTTGCGGTAGAATGGTTTGACGCCAAGGTGCGCGAAGCTGCCGCCGAGGTTGCCGACCAACTTGGAAAATTCCGCATTTCGGAGGCTCTGATGACCGTCTACAAGCTCTTTTGGGATGAGTTTTCGTCGTGGTATCTTGAAATGGTGAAGCCCGCATACGGCTCGCCGATTGACGGCAAGACGCTACGCGCCACGCTTGATTACTTTGACCGCCTGTTGCGTCTGCTGCATCCGTTTATGCCGTTTATTACGGAAGAACTGTGGCAACACCTGAGCCAACGCGCTGAGGGTGAGAGCATAATGTATGCTCCGCTGCCCGAAGCCGGAGAGTGTGATGCCGAAATTCTCGAGCTGATGAACCACGCCAAGGAGGTGGTTAACGGCATTCGCGGCGTTCGCGCCCACAAGCAGATAGCGCCGAAAGTAGCTCTGACGCTCGAAGTTGTCGGGGCGCTCGATAGCCGCGAGGCTGCCGCCGTGAGCAAGCTCGCCAACCTTGAGGCCGTAAACTCGGTAGAGAGCAAGGCGGCAGGGTCGGCAGTGTTTATGGTTGGCACTCAGGAGTTTGGCATCCCGATGGAGGCTGCCGGAGTAGACACCGAAGCCGAACGCGCCAAGCTTCAAAAAGAGCTTGACTATCAGCGCGGATTCCTTGCTGCCGTAGAGAAGAAACTTGCAAACGAGCGCTTTGTGAGCGGCGCACCGGCAGCCGTGGTTGAGGCAGAACGCCGCAAACAGTCTGACGCCCTGAGCCGCATCGCGGCGCTGGAGTCGTCGCTGGCAGCACTGTAAGAGAAAATTTGCGAAAAATTTGGCCATAATTGCGAAAAGTAGTAACTTTGTGGTGAAAATTCGGCAATTATGGCCAAAAACGTTCAGGACATAGCAAGCAGAATCCGCGAGAAAGTGGCAGCGATAGCTGACCGCCAGCGGATGCTTGCTCAAGTAGTTGAGTCAGAGCGTGCTGAAAAGGAGCGTCTGACAGCCCGCGTGGCAGAGCTTGAGGCGGAAATCAGCCGCCTGAAAGCCGACAACGAGTATCTGACAGTGATGCGCGCCGTTTCGGTGACCCCTGAACAGGCGGAGCAATCGCGGGCTATGCTGGCCGGATTAGTGCGTGAAATTGATCGATGTATTGCTGAACTCAAAGCTTGCTGATAAACGTTGACCGACAAACAAAACATAACCATCCAACTCGCCGGACAGCCGAAGATACCGCTGGCGGTAGAGCGCTCGGAGGAGGAGCTTGTCCGAAAGGCCGAGAAGATGGTCAACGACCTTTGGCATCGCTGGGCTTCACAGACTTTTGCGGCAGAGTCGCAGATAAAAGTAATGGCTCGCGTGGCCTTTCAATTTGCCCTGCTCTACCTGCGCGGCGAGCGTTCGCTTCTGGAACTCGAAGCGCTGGAGCAGAAACTTGACGATACGCTCCGGAATCTTCCGGGACTGGAATCGGCGCCGCATCACTGATCATAACCAACATATGGAACTCCAAGCGAGGAGCCGCACACGCACCAACCCACCTGACCGCCAAAGAGATGAAGCGGCTGAGCGGGTTGTTGTCATTTAATGAAATAACTCTTAGAAACCCAATTAATAAACCAATCACTAACTAAACAAATGATAGTATCAGTAATAATAGCAATCGTTGCGCTGGCCATCGGGGCGATAGCCACGCTGGTGGTTCAGCGCACTATGGCAAACTCCAGCGCCAAAGCAATAATCACCGAGGCCGAGGTTAAGGCCGAAGGTCTGAAAAAAGACAAAATTCGCGAAGGCGAGAAAGAGGCTCAGAAGATAACCTCAGAGGCAGAACGTCAGGCTAACCAGCGTCTGCAAAAGGTGCAGCAAAACGAAGCCCGACAAAAGCAACGCGAGCTGCAGCTCAACCAGCAACAGAGCGAAAACCAACGCGCCAAGAACGAGAACGAGCAAACCCGCACTCACCTCGACGCCCAATTGGCCATTTGCGAGGAGAAAAAAGCTGAACTCGACAAGATGCACCGCTCGGCCATAGACACTCTCGAGCATCTTAGCGGACTAAGCTCGGAAGAGGCCAAGGAGAAGCTCGTGGAGAGTATGAAAGACGAAGCCAAAACCGCAGCTCAAAGTTACATCAACGAGATAATGGATGAAGCCAAGCTGACAGCCAACAAGGAGGCAAAGCGCATTGTGATACAAACGATTCAGCGCGTAGCAACGGAGACGGCGGTTGAAAACTCCGTGACCGTGTTCCATATAGACAGCGACGAAATCAAGGGTCGCATCATTGGTCGCGAAGGCCGCAACATCCGCGCCCTCGAAGCCCACACCGGCATCGAAATAATAGTTGACGACACCCCGGAGGCAATCGTTTTAAGCGGCTTTGACCCGGTGCGCCGCGAGATTGCACGCCTGGCTCTGCATCAGCTGGTTGCCGATGGACGCATTCACCCCGCCCGCATTGAAGAGGTTGTAGCCAAGGTGCGCAAGCAAGTAGAGGAAGAAATCATTGAAACCGGCAAGCGCACGGCCATAGACCTCGGCATCCACGGCCTGAACCCCGAGCTTATACGCCTGGTAGGCAAGATGAAATATCGCTCGAGCTACGGTCAGAATCTGCTGCAACACGCCAGGGAGACGGCCAACCTCTGTGCGGTTATGGCATCGGAACTCGGCTTGAATCCGAAGAAAGCACGTCGCGCCGGCTTGCTGCACGACATAGGCAAGGTGCCCGACGAAGAGCCCGAACTGCCCCACGCACTGTTAGGTATGAAGCTGGCCGAAAAATATAAGGAGAAGCCCGATATTTGTAACGCCATAGGCGCCCACCACGATGAAGTCGAGCCCACAACGCTGCTGGCTCCCATCGTGCAGATATGCGACGCCATTTCCGGTGCCCGCCCCGGTGCCCGCCGCGAAATCGTCGAGGCATATCTCAAGCGCCTGAACGACCTTGAACAGCTCGCTCTGAGCTATCCGGGCGTAATCAAAACCTATGCCATCCAGGCCGGCCGCGAGCTGCGCGTGATTGTTGGCGCCGACAAGATTGACGATGCCGAAACCGAAAAGCTCTCGGCCGAAATAGCCCAGAAGATTCAAGACGAGATGACATATCCCGGACAGGTTAAAATCACCGTAATTCGCGAGACACGCTCGGTAGCCTTCGCCAAATAATGGAAGAGATAGACGATCTTAACATCATCCCCGACAGCGAGATACGCCACCACCGCACGGTTGACTGTCCGCGAGGCAAGCTCCACAGTTACAACTGGCTCGACGACGTGCCGGGGGCAATGGAGCAGTGTAACATCGTGGAGGTTCAGTTCAAGAACACCCGCAAGGGATACTTTTTGAATTCCTTAGGCCTCGACGTTAACATCGGCGATATGGTAGCCGTAGAATCGCAGCCCGGCCACGACATCGGCACGGTGACGCTCACCGGACCGCTGGTGTTGATTCAGATGAAACGCTCGGGAGTAAGACGCGATGCGGAGCTGAAGCGTCTGTTCCGCGTTGCCAAGCCTGCGGATATTGAGAAATATGAGGAATCGCGAGCCAAGGAAGACGAAACGATGATTCGCGCCCGCAAGATTGCCGTGGAACTCGGTCTGAATATGAAAATCGGCGATGTGGAATATCAGGGCGACGGCCAAAAAGCGATATTCTATTATATTGCCGACGAGCGCGTAGACTTCCGTCAGCTGATTAAAGTATTGGCCGACACGTTTAAGGTACGCATAGAGATGCGCCAGATTGGTGCCCGCCAGGAAGCGGGCCGCATCGGCGGCATCGGTCCGTGCGGGCGGCCGCTCTGTTGCTCGACGTGGATCAACAACTTTGTGAGCGTAAGCACCGGGGCTGCAAGATTTCAAGACTTGTCGCTGAATCCGCAGAAACTGGCCGGACAGTGCGCCAAGCTGAAATGCTGCCTAAACTTTGAGGTTGACGCATATATGGAAGCGGGACGCAAGCTGCCGCCCAAGGATATTCACCTCGAAACGGCCGACGCTACCTGGTATTACTTCAAGGCCGACATTTTCAAGGGCGAAATCACCTACTCGTCAGACCGCAAGATTCCCGCAAACCTCACCACGATTGACCGCGAGCGCGCCTGGGAAATAATTGAGCTGAACAAGGCCGGCGAAAAGCCCGCGCAGCTCAAGAGCGACGAAGATGCCGAAGCAGAAGCCCGCGAGAACCGAAAGGTAGACCTTCTCGACCAGGACAACATTAACCGCTTTGACCGCAAGAAGAAAAAGAAAAAGAAGAAAAAGCCAGCCAACAAGCCTCAAGATGAAAAACCGGAATAACGGAATATTTCTGATTTTGACGGCATTGATTTTTGCCTGCTCGTGCAGCTATAACAAAAACAGTTATAGCTGCTTCAGCGATATTGACCCGATTGAAGGCTGGGACTACGGCAAGACCTACGTGTATCTGCCCGAAATCGGCGACTCGCTTGCCGACGGCACCTTGGCGCTGCTGGTGCGCCACACCAACGACTACCCCTACAGCAACCTGTGGGTGGAAGTAGAGAGCCAGAGCGTCAAGCCCGACGGGCATCTGAAAATCAGCTGCGACACTTTTTGCATCGACCTTGCCGACGTGTATGGCAACTGGTATGGCCGAGGTCAGGGCACAACCTTTGAAAAAACAGATACGTTATACATTAACTATACTCTGATAAACCACGCTCCGATACGGCTGCGCCATGTGATGCGCCCGGAGCGGGTCATGGGTATAGAAAAAGTGGGTTTAATCTTTACAGCCAACAGCGATGAAAAATAAAGTCTGCCTTCTTAGTGCCGCCGAGCAGCAGCTGCGCATCAGCAAGTTGCAGCTGAACTTGCCCGCCCTGATTTGCGACAACGCCAACCTGTTTTATCTGACGGGGCGGGTGTTTGCCGGCTACGTGTATCTGCGCCCCGGCGAGGCTCCGCATTATTACATCAAGCGCCCTCTTGAGCTTGACGGCGAGAATATTACGTATATCCACAAGCCGGAAGAAATCGGCCAAAGCGTTCAGACCTTGGGGCTGGAGCTGAATTCTCTGCCATATGTCGATGCAGCGAGGCTTCAAAAGGCTTTCGGAGCCGAAGATGTGGTCAACATCTCGTCGGCAATAATGGCCGCCAGGGCAGTGAAAAGCGCTGAGGAGATTAGACTGCTGAAAGAAGACGGCGTGAAGCAAACGGCAGTGTATCAACGCATACCGCGTCTGTTCCGCCAGGGGATGACCGACCTTGAACTTCAGGCGGCGATTGAATACAACTCGCGTCTGGAGGGTTGTCTGGGCATTTTTCGCGTGAATGGCCCGGGCATGGAGCTGCATATGGGTTCGGTGCTGACCGGCGAAAACGCCGACACACCCTCGCCATATGATTTCGCTATGGGGGGCGCGGGAATAAGCCCGGCATTGCCCGTAGGGGCCTCGGGCGAGGAAATCAAACCGGGCCACGTGGTAATGGTTGATATGAACGGCTGCTACAACGGATATATGACGGATATGACCCGAATGTATATCAACGCCGAATCAACCGACAATGCCGACCCCAAAGTGATGAAAGCGTGGGAATGCTCGCAGAAAATCTGCCGCGAGCTCGCCGCCGCCGGAAAGCCGGGCGTTGAAGCCAAGGCGCTCTATGACCGCGCTATGGAGATTGCCCGGGCGGAGAAGCTGGAAAGCTACTTTATGGGCCATCGGCAGCACGCCGGATTCGTTGGCCACGGCATTGGCATTCAGGTCAATGAGTTGCCGGTATTGTCGCCGCGCTCCAAGGCGGTGCTTGAGGAAAGTAACGTCATTGCCATCGAGCCGAAGTTCGTGATTCCCGGCTGTGGAGCAATCGGTATAGAAAACACATATGTGGTGACTGCACACGGCCTTGAATGCCTGACCAACGCCTCCGAAGAAATAACCCCGCTGATATGAACATTCCGGAAAAGGACATACCGACGCTGCGACTCGTAGGCGACGCCGCCGACGAGCTCGGACTCGACGCTTATACCGTTGGGGGATACGTGCGCGACTGCATACTTGAGCGCCACTCCAAGGATATTGACTTCGTGACCGTGGGTTCTGGAATTGAGCTGGCTAAAGCCGTGAGCAAGCGTCTGGGCAAGGGGGTACACCTGAGCGTGTTCAAAAACTTCGGCACGGCGCGGGTGACCTGTCACAATCTGGAACTGGAGTTTGTCGGAGCACGTAAGGAAAGCTACTCCCACGACTCGCGCAAGCCGATAGTGGAAGACGGCACTCTGGAAGACGACATTTCGCGCCGCGACTTCACGGTAAACGCCCTGGCCATGCGCGTCAATGCCGACGGCTTCGGGGGGATTGTAGACCTCTACGGTGGCCTGTTAGATATTGAGCGCCGCGTACTCCGGACTCCTCTCGACCCCGACGTGACGTTCTCTGACGACCCGCTGCGCATGATGCGCGCCGTGCGCTTCGCAACGCAGCTGCGCTTTGCAATCGACGGCATAACCTATGAGGGGATATGCCGCAACGCCTCGCGACTTGAAATCATATCGCGCGAACGCATTGCCGACGAGCTTAACAAGATTATGCGCTCCGCAAAGCCGTCGATTGGCTGGCGCCTGCTCCTTGACACCGGCCTGCTGCGCTACATTCTTCCGGAGTTGGAAGAGATGCAGAAAGTTGACGTGGTCAACGGCCGCGCCCATAAAGACAACTTTGACCACACGATGAAGGTGCTTGACAAAGTTGCCGAAAAGTCTGACGACCTGTGGCTGCGCTGGGCTGCGCTGCTCCACGACATTGCCAAGCCGCGCACCAAGCGTTGGGACCCGAAAATCGGCTGGACATTCCATAACCACAACTTTGTGGGGGCGAAGATGGTGCCGGGGATTTTCCGCGACCTCAAGCTGCCGATGGGCGAGCCGATGAAGTTCGTGCAAAATATGGTGGAGCTGCATATGCGCCCGATAATCCTGTCGGAAGAAATCGTTACCGACAGCGCCGTGCGCCGACTGCTTTTTGACGCGGGCGACGACATAGACCGGCTGATGACGCTCTGCGAGGCCGACATCACCACCGGGCGCCCCGAGAAGCTGCGGAAGTGTCTGGACAACTTTGCGATAGTGCGCCGCAAGCTCGTGGAGCTTGAAGAGCGTGACCGGATACGCAATTTCCAGCCGCCCATCACCGGCAACGACATTATGGAAGTGTTCGGCATTCCACCCTCGCAGCCCATCAAGGTAATCAAGGAGGCCATCAAGGATGCGATTCTCGACGGCAAGATTCCCAACGACCGCCGCGCCGCCTACGAATATATGCTCCCGATAGCCCGCGAAATCGGACTTACACAACAGAAAGAACTATGTATCGAGTAACCAAACGATTAGAAATATCCGCATCACATTCGCTGACACTCAATTATCAGAGCAAGTGCAGCAATCTGCACGGCCACAACTGGATAATCACAGTAACGTGTCAAGCCGAGGAGCTTAACGCCAACGGTATGGTTGAGGACTTTTCGGAAATCAAGCAGCGCATA
This sequence comes from Prevotella sp., assembly GCA_023666665.1. Classification (GTDB taxonomy): domain Bacteria; phylum Bacteroidota; class Bacteroidia; order Bacteroidales; family Muribaculaceae; genus UBA3263. The sequence continues at coordinate 138,283 of JAMPBN010000001.1, forward strand.
ACCTCGCAGCTTGACCACGCCAATCTCAACGAGGTGTTGCCGTTTAACCCCACGGCCGAAAACATTGCCCGCTGGATTTGCGACCAAATCCCCACCTGCGTGCGCGTCGACATCCAAGAATCCGAAGGCAACACTGCCTCATACTTCGTATGAACAACTCCCCACTGCCCACTGCCCACTGCCCACTTTATAGGGTAAACGAGGTTTTTTATTCCCTGCAGGGCGAGGGCGTTTGGACAGGATGCGCTGCGGTTTTTGTGAGGCTGAGCGGGTGCAACAGGGCGTGTGAGTTTTGCGACACGGATTTTCGCTCGTTCACCGAGATGAGCGAGGCGGAGATTGTGGCCGAAGTTTGCAAGTATCCCGCGGAGATGGTGGTGATTACCGGCGGAGAGCCCGCGCTGCAACTCACGGAATCACTGGTTGATGCTCTACACGCGGCATCAAAGAAAGTTCACGTTGAAACCAACGGCTCGCTGCCTCTGCCAGCCAACGTTGATTGGGTAACCTGCTCGCCCAAATTACCTCCCTACGACATTACGCGCATCGACGAACTTAAAGTGGTGCTGACTGCCGACTGCGACCCCGAGGCCGTTGCCGCACAACTGCCCTCGGCATCAGCTTATTGCCTTCAGCCACTAAGTTGCACAAATACGGCAGAATGCGTCGGCTACATCAAGGCGCATCCGCGCTGGCGGCTCTCGCTCCAAACCCACAAACTCATAGACATTCCCTAACCTCTTGGATAGATGAAAAGGGTTGCCATAATATTTCCGAATTATGCCGTAGGGGGAGCCGAAACGGTGACCAATATGCTGGCGGAGGCTTTGCGAACTCGCGGTTTTGAATTTGTTTTGGTCACATCAGGCTCTAAAGCTGAGGTTAAATCAGCTGCTTTTTCTGAAGTATTGGCACTTGACTTCCTGACATCGCGCTATGACCCGACCGTGACCGCACGTCTTGCCGAGGCTTTGCAACCACTTAACATTGACATTATCTGGCTGGCTGTGGACGAACTTGCCGCTATTCGGAGTTTGCGCAAGGCGCTGAGCCCCGGAGGAAAGATAATTTATCACCTGCACGGCGTACCGTTTTATCAGGCCACCATCAAGGCGGCTTATCACGACAACCCTAACAATCCGGTGGCAATAGCCAAGTGGTTCTTTTTCAAACACCTGCGCGAAAATCTGTTTAAGTCTTACACCCGGCGCTACATTAAGCGCACGCGCCAAACGGCATCCGATGTAGATTCATTCATCACACTATCAGAAGGCTACACCCGGGAACTGGTCGATAAATTCCCTGAATATGCCGCAAAATTTCAGACGATACACAACCCGATTGCCGAAAGTGGCGACATTGTAGTTCCGGAGAAGAAGACTGAAATCCTCTATCTTGGCAGATTGACCCGCGCAGACAAACACCCGGATTTACTGCTTAAAATCTTTGCCAAAGTTGCTGCCGCGCATCCGCAGTGGACGCTGAAAATTGTTGGCGACGGCCCTGAGCGCGAGCACCTTGAGCGACTGGCCAAGAAACTTCATATAGACCGACAGACGCAGTTCACCGGTTTCACCTCAACACCGGCGGAACATTTGGCCACAGCATCAATTCTTTGCCTTACCTCGAAATGCGAAAGTTGGGGGATGGTACTGATTGAAGCTATGCAATATGGCGTTACGCCAGTGGCATTCAACTGCTCTGCCGGGGTTGAAGAAGTGCTTTCAGACGGACGCGGCATATTGGTGCCACCCGGCAAAATCAACACTTACGCCGACGAAGTCAACAGACTGATTGACAACCCTAAGAGTAGGCAACAGATTTGCAGCAATCACGCAGATTTCATCAAGTCATTATCCATTAAAAACATTGTAACGCAATGGGAGAAACTTCTGCAAAATCAATAGCGCGGGTTAGGGTTGCGGCAGTACTGCCCTCATACTTCGGAGGGGGCGAAACGGTGACCAACGCATTGGTTAAAGCCCTCAGACCGAAGGGTTATGAGTTCATTTTAATCACCCACGCCGCAAATGCTGAAAAACGCTCCGAAGTAATCCGGGAGATGTTTGACGACTGCGTTGGCGTTGATATTGACCTGGCGCACTATTCGTTAAGCACGACCAAGGTGTTGACCGAGATTCTGCGTCCGCTCAAGATTGATATTCTTTGGCTCATCGGCGATGAGTTCAGCAATATTCCGACTTTACGCGAAGCGCTGAATCCCGGTGCAAAAATATTTTACCACCTTCACAGCGTGCCATTTTATCAGGCAAAGTTAAAAGACACTTTCCACGGCAAGAGGTCAAACATCGCGGCATATGCGGGCTGGTTTTTAATTAAGCACTTGCGCGAAAAGCTGTTTAACTCATACCAACTGAGGTATATGCAGCGCTCGCGCCAAACTGCCGCCGATACCGACCGCTTCATAACCATTAGCCAGGGCTACACCCGGCAACTTGCAGCGTTGAATCCCGACTTGGCAGCAAAATTCCTAACCATACATAACCCTCTGATTCAGCGCACCGGAACGTTTTCGCTGATAGAAAAGCAGAATGAAATACTGTTTCTCGGTCGCTTGACCCGGGCAGACAAGCGCCCGGATTTGCTGCTTAAAATATTTGCCAAGGTAGCTTCGTCACATCCTCAATGGCAGCTGAAGATTGTTGGCGACGGCCCTGAACGCCAAAATCTTGAGCAACTCGCCCGGGAACTTCACATTGACCGTCAGACTCAGTTTGTCGGCTATTCCGCAAACCCGGCCGAACACCTTGCTGCGGCATCAATTCTATGTATGACTTCGGCATTTGAGGGCTGGGGAATGGCGCTGGTCGAGGCGCTGCAATATGGAGTAGCACCAATGGCATTCAACTGCTCGGCCGGGGTTGAGGAAATTCTGACTGACGGCAGAGGCATACTCGTGCCACCCGGCGAGATTGACCGCTACGCAGCCGAACTCGCCCGGCTAATGGACTCAGCCGTACTGCGTCAAGAACTTGTTGGCTCGGCATCAAAATTTTTGAAGTCACTTTCAATCACCAATATTGCTCCGCAATGGGAACAGCTTTTTAATGAGTAAGAAAGAAGAAAACCACCTTATCCGCAATCTGCGCCGCGCGCCCGGTTCTGCTGCGCTGAAGATGAAAAAATGGTATTACCGACACATTTTTATGCCGGCAAAGCTACGCTCCGTTCGTAAGAAAGAGCGCATCAGGGTGGTTTTTGTGGTTGCCAATCTCAGCTGCTGGAAAACGGAGTCGCTCTATCAGGCAATGTTGGCCAACAAACGCTTCGAGCCGATATTGCTGGTTCTCGGATTTATCGGAAAACCGGACTTTGAAAACATCGAAACATATTTCCGCACCAAGGGCTACGACTACAAAAAGATTTCAGACGAACAGACAATTTGCAGCGCACTGCATCCGGATATTATTTTCTATCAGCAGCCATATGAGGATATACTTCCGGTCAAACATATGTATTACAACAATATGGGTGCGCTGTTTTGCTACGTATCGTACTCAATGCGTAGCACGCTCAACATACTGAACACAAACATAAAGTTCAACCGAATTTGCTGGCAAGTGTATTACGAAAATGAGCTGAATCTGACGACGTATAGCAACATCAACCCCAAATACACTGCCGCCGGATTGGTTACCGGCCTGCCGGTAATGGACGACCTGATACAGCCGAGCGAAAACTTTCCGGACCCATGGAAACCATCGCCCGGGAAGAAACGCATAATCTACGCACCACACCACTCTATCGACAATGACCCGCTGTTCCATACGGCAACATTTCTTGAAACCGGGCCGGTAATGCTCGAAATGGCCGAGAAATATGCCGACAGGGTGCAATGGGCATTCAAGCCGCACCCGTTTTTGCGCGTCAAGCTCGAAAAAGTCTGGGGCAAAGAAGCCACCGACGAATATTTCAACCGCTGGGCAAACGTAGAGTGGAGCCAATATGAATCAGGCGAATATATGGGACTGTTCAAGCACTCGGATGCGATGATTCACGATTGCGGATCGTTTACCATAGAATACCTCTACACGGAAAAGCCGGTGATGTATCTGACACTTGACCACAAGCTGCCTCAGGAATACAACGAGATGAATCTGCGGGCGCTCGACGTTCACTATCAGGGCAATACCCGCGAGGCCATTGAGCAGTTCATCTGCGACGTGCTGGCCGGCAATGATCCCAAGCGCTATGAGCGCGAGGCTTATCGCCGCAATTATCTCGTTCCGCCGGGCAACACCTCTGCCTGCCAAAACATCATCACCGCCATTCTCGGAAAATAAGGTGCATTGTTTGCAAAAAATTTGGAAATTTAAGCAAAAATGCCTACCTTTGCGTTATTCAATAATATAGACAATAATCGCAATGATACGTTCAATTCCTAATCCACCTATGGGTCGTGAAGATATTTCACGATTTAGAGCCACCTTGGAGAAGCATCTCCGGGAACGCTACAGTATGGAAGAACAACGCCAGATAGAACGCCGAAGGATTCGGTCTAAAGCTATTGCGAATAAAATAATATCAAATTGCGGTGGCAAGAATCCCCTACTCGGAAATTGATTTTCACATAAGACTTATGACTGATGCAGACTATGAAAATATGTCTGCATTTTCTTGCGGCGACACTGAATTGGATAATTTTTTCAGAAATGAGGTCAGAGAATGCGTTAATAAGCATTATCTGGCAGCTTACTCTGTGCTATCCCCAAAGGAAGAAATAATAGCCGCATTTACTCTAATGAACGATGCCCTCATGATAGAGAGCCAAACCGCCAAAGAAGATTTCATAGATGATATGCGGTTTGAAACAGAACCCGACATCGTTGATTTTTTCAAACGACAAACTTCTTATCCGGCAATCAACATCGGACACCTTGGCACAGCGTCCCCTCACCAATGCAAAGGAATTGGAATGGCCATCATAGAACTGGTGGCAAATACCTTTCAAGAATATAAGCAGGCGGGTTGTCAGTTTATCACGGTAGATGCCCTAAATAATAGCCGAACAACCAGGTTTTACCTTGATAACGGTTTTTATTTTCAGACCAACAAAGACTTTTATTCTTCAACCAGGCGAATGTATAGAATCCTAAATTAAATATGAAACAGTTATTTTTTGCTATTGCTATTGCCGCTACGGTTGCGGCATCGGCAGCCGACGCGCCTCTGTGGCTGCGCAATGCGGCAATTTCGCCTGACGGCACCACTATTGCATTTACCTACAAGGGAGATATTTACTCCGTGCCGGTTGGCGGCGGCCGCGCCACGCAGCTGACTTCCGACCCGGCATTTGACACCAAGCCTTTCTGGAGCCCTGACGGCAAGCAGATTGCATTCAACTCCGACCGCCAGCAGGGTATGGACGTTTTCGTGATGCCCTCAACGGGCGGCACTCCGCGCCGCATCACCACCAACTCTGCCAAAGAGACGCTGCTGGGCTGGTCGGGCAATGACACAATCCTGTTTTCAGGAAATCTGATGCCCGCAGTCAACGCCATGCAGGGGGCATTTCAGACGCAGGTCTACAAGGTGGGAGTTTCCACCCCCTCGCGCCCCGAAATGCTGGCATCCTGGCCGATGCAGGCAGCCAGCGTGGACCCCAAGGGCCGCATTCTCTATCAAGACCGCAAGGGATATGAAGACGTGCTGCGCAAGCACGAACACTCGTCGGGTACGGCAGACGTTTGGCTCTACGAAAACGGTAGATACACGCAGCGAACCCACTCAAACGTTCAGAATCAAAACCCCATATGGGCCTCAGGCAATGACTTTTATTACCTGAGCGAGGAGAGCAACGGCACGATGAACGTGCATCGCCGCACATTGGGAGCAACCGCCGCCACTGCGCTGACAAAGTTTGAGCGCCACCCGGTGCGTTCACTTTCGGCAGCCGACAACGGCACTCTGGCATTCTCGTGGAACGGCGAACTCTACACCCTGGCTCCCGGAGCCACAGAGCCGCAGAAGGTCAATGTTGAAATCATTGCCGATAAATATCGCCCCGAAATCGAGAAATCGAACTCGGGCTACAGCGCATCGTCGGTGTCGGTAAGTCCCGACGGCGAAGAAGTCGCGTTCATTCATCGCGGCGACGTTTACGTCACCTCGGTAAAATATAAAACCACCAAGCGCATAACCAACACTCCGGAGCAGGAGCGCAACGTTGACTTTGCCCCCGACGGCCGTTCGTTGGTCTACGACTCGGAGCGCGGCGGCCTGTGGCAACTCTTCACCGCATCGCTCACCGACAAGAACGAGAAGCACTTCACCTATGCCAACTCCATTGAGGAGAAGCTGCTTTATGCCTCGCCCGACGCTCTGCCGGCATTTCAGCCGGCATATTCGCCCGACGGCAAAAAGGTGGCATTTCTTGAAAACCGCACCGCGCTGCGCACCATTGATGCCGACAACGGCAAACACGCGACCACGGTGCTTGACGGCAAATATAACTATTCTTATACCGACGGTGACGTGTCATATGAATGGGCACCCGACTCGCGTTGGTTCCTGATTGACTATATTGGCATCGGCGGCTGGAACAATACCGATATCGCACTGGTTAGCGCCGACGGCAAAGAGGTTATAGATCTGACCGAGAGCGGCTATTCCGACGGCGGAGCCAAGTGGGCAATGGGCGGCAAAGCGTTGCTCTGGAGCACCGACCGCAACGGCTATCGCAGCCACGGCTCATGGGGTTCGCAGCGCGATGTTTATGCGATGTTTCTTGACCCCGAAGCGTATGACCGCTTCCGCATGAGCGAGGAGGAAATTGCCCTTGCCGACGCCGACAAGAAAGATGACAAAAAAGACGACGACAACAAGGACGAAGACAAAGAGAAAAAAGAAAAGGTTAAACCCCTCGAATTTGAATTGCCAAACGCCAAATATCGCACAGTGCGCCTGACTCCCGGAGCGGGCAGCTATGCCGACTATCTGCTCAACAAAGACGGCTCCAAGTTCTACTATCTGAGCGGCGGCGACCTGTGGGTGAAAGACACCAAGAAGGGCGACACCAAGGTGCTGACCAAAGGAGCCGGCTACAGCTCGCTGGTACCCGACAAGAAGGGAGAAAACGCCTATCTCGGAGGCTGGCAGATTGCCAAAATCAACCTTGGCAGCGGCGGCAAGGAAACAGTAGAGTTCGATGCCGAGCGCGACTACTCTCCGGCCCGCGAACGCGAATATATGTTCGACCATATGCACAAGCAAGTGAAAGACAAGTTCTACGACCCGAATCTCCACGGAGTTGACTGGGAGTTCTATGGCCGGGAATATCGCCGCTTTTTGCCTCACATAGACAATAATTATGACTTTGCCGAATTGCTCTCGGAGATTCTCGGCGAGCTGAACGCCTCGCACACGGGCGGTCGCTACGGCGGCAGCTATGCTTATCGTCAGACTGCCTCGTTAGGTGCTTTCTTCGATCCTAATTACGACGGCAAAGGACTGAAAGTCACCGAAGTGATAAATCGCGGACCGTTGGCCACCAAGAGCGCCTCGGTTAAGCCCGGCGACGTAATCATAGCAATTGACGGCACTGAAATTGCTCCCGGAGCCGACTATTATCCGCTGCTCGAAAACAAAATCGGCAAGCGCACACGCCTCACCATCAAGCGCAAGGGGGGAAAGACTGAAGACATCACCGTGAAACCCACCTCGCAGGGAGCAGTTTCCAACCTGCTCTATCGCCGCTGGGTTGAGCGCAACCAGGCCTATGTTGACTCCCTGTCGGGTGGCCGTATCGGCTACGTTCACGTTGAGGGAATGGACTCGCCGAGCTTCCGCGAGGTATTCTCCGAACTGCTCGGCAAGTATCGCAATCGCGATGCCGTGGTGGTTGACACGCGCTGGAACGGCGGCGGCTGGCTCCACAACGACATTGCCGTCCTGCTCAGCGGCAAGGAATACGTGCGCTTCACTCCGCGAGGCCAGTATATCGGTTCGGAGCCGTTCACGCAGTGGACCAAGCCGTCGGCAATGCTAGTCAACGAAAGCAACTACTCCGATGCCCACGGCACTCCCTTCGTCTACAAGACCCTGGGAATCGGCAAACTTGTGGGCGCACCGGTGCCGGGAACAATGACGGCGGTATGGTGGGAAAATCAAGTTGACCCGACCATCATATTCGGCATTCCGCAGGTAACGTCGCGCTCAATGGACGGCACGGTGCTTGAAAACACCCAGCTGAACCCCGACATAGTGGTCTACAACAATCCCGCAGAGGTAATCAACGGCGCTGACCGTCAGCTTGAAGCGGCAGTGCGCTCGCTGCTCGACGAGCTGAAGTAATTGTGTGAAAAACATTTAAAAACCCTCGGGCGTTTATTGTATAATTGCAAAAATTACGTACTTTTGCCATTCGATTATGAAAATAGACAATTCATCATTGGCCGGAAAAATCATTGCCGGCATACAGGAGCGCAAAGGGCGCAAAATCACTCACATAAACCTCGAAGCCCTTGAGTCAAGTCCAGCGCCGGACTTTATAATCTGCGAGGGAACCTCTGCCACCCACGTGGGGTCCATCGCCGATTCAGTCCGCGATTATCTGCTGGAACACGGCCACATCAAGCCGTATAACTACGACGGCTACGGCCAGTCGCAATGGATAGTGCTGGACTACGGTTCGGCGCTGGTTCACATCTTCACCCCCGAGCAACGCCAACGCTACAACCTCGAAGAGCTTTGGAGCGACGGCAAAATCACCGAAATCCCCGACTTAGATTAACCCATGGCCACTGAAAATAACACCAAAAGACCCAAAATGCCCCAGCTGCCGAAGTTTAACATCTGGTGGATGTATCTGCTGATACTCGGCGCGCTGTTTGGCATCTTCTATATGGACCGTCAGGAGCTGTCGAAGCCCCTCGACACTATGGAGGAATTTGAGAAAATAGTTGAAAGCGGCGGGGTCGAGAAGATTATAATCTTCCGCAATAACCACGAAGCCGAAGCAGTTCTGTCAAAGTCGGCCACTGAGGCGGAGTTCAACGAACGCGAACGCGCCGCTGCGCCCGATGCTCAGGGCAAGGTGCTGGTAAAGTTCGGCGACACTCAATCGTTTGAGAAGAAAATCGAAAAGTGGCGACAGGAGGGCGTGTTTCAAGGCTCTACGAGCTACAAAGATGCCTCTGACTATTCCCGGATGCTCTGGGCTTTCGGGCCGGTGATTATCCTGGTTGTAGCATGGATTTACTTTATGCGCAAAATGGGCAAGGGCGGCGACGGAGTCTTCTCCGTGGGCAAGAGCAAAGCCCGCGTGTTCGACAAAAACAACGACCAAAAGGTTACGTTTAAAGACGTTGCAGGACTTGCCGAAGCCAAAACCGAGATTGAGGAAATCGTGGAGTTTCTCAAGAACCCCAAACGCTATACCGACCTGGGCGGCAAAATTCCCAAGGGTGCACTGCTCGTAGGCCCTCCCGGAACCGGTAAGACCATGCTGGCCAAGGCAGTGGCCGGCGAAGCCAACGTGCCGTTCTTCTCAATGAGCGGTTCTGACTTCGTTGAGATGTTTGTGGGTGTCGGTGCAAGCCGCGTGCGCGACTTGTTCCGCCAAGCCAAGGAAAAGAGTCCGTGCATCATATTCATTGACGAGATTGACGCAGTGGGCCGCGCCCGCGGCAAGAACGCCAATATGGGAGGCAACGACGAACGCGAGAACACGCTGAATCAGCTCCTTACGGAGATGGACGGCTTCGGAACGAACTCCGGAGTAATCATTCTCGCTGCCACCAACCGCGCCGACATACTGGACAAGGCGCTGCTTCGCGCCGGGCGCTTCGACCGCCAAATCTACGTTGACCTTCCCGATTTGAACGACCGAGTAGCCATTTTCAACGTTCACCTGCGCAACAAAAAAGTTGAGCCGGGCCTCGACGTTGACCTTCTGGCACGCCAAACCCCCGGATTCTCGGGTGCCGACATTGCCAACGTGTGCAACGAGGCCGCACTCATTGCCGCCCGCCGCAATAAGAAAGTTATAGAGCGCCAGGACTTCATAGATGCCGTCGACCGCATTATCGGCGGTTTGGAAAAACGCTCCAAGATTCTTACCGCAGAAGAGAAACACGCCATTGCCATCCATGAGGCCGGCCACGCCACGGTTTCCTGGCATCTGCAATACGCCAACCCGCTGATTAAGGTGACGATAGTGCCGCGCGGCAAGGCGCTGGGTGCAGCATGGTATCTGCCCGAGGAGCGCCAGATAGTGCCTCAACAGGCTATTTTGGACGAGATATGCGCAACGCTTGGCGGGCGAGCCGCCGAAGAGCTGTTTCTCGGCCACATCTCCACCGGCGCGGCCAACGACCTTGAGCGCGTGACCAAACAGGCCTACGCCATGGTGGTGTATTACGGTATGAGCGAGCAACTGCCCAACATCTCCTACTACGACTCCACCGGCCAAAGCTACGGATTCACGAAACCATACAGCGAAGACCGCGCCGAGGAAATCGACAAGGAGGTTTCTCGCATCATTGCCGAGCAATATGCCCGCGCCAAGGAGCTGCTGCAGCAGCAGTCATCGGGCCACGGCGAACTGGCAGACATTCTGGTGCAGCGCGAAGTCATCTTTACCGAAGACGTGGAAAAAATCTTCGGCAAACGCCCCTGGGCATCGCGCACCGAGGAAATCCTCTCCGAGGAACCGGCCGACAACGTCCCCACCCCACCCCCATTCCCCGAACAGAAGCCCTGACATGGAGGTAGCGGACTTTTGTCCGCTGCACTCCGCAACGAAAAACATGGCAATGCAAAAGAGCCAAATCATTATATATCAAACACAAGAAGGCGAATCCAAAATCAAAGTTCGCCTCGAAAACGACACCGTTTGACTCACTGCCGACCAAATGGCCGAACTCTTTCAACGCGACCGCTCTACAATTCAACGTCATAAAAAGAAGATTTATGAAGAAGTTGAATTAACTCCCGATGCAACTTGTGCATTTATTGCACAAGTTCAAATTGAAGGAAAGCGAAATGTAAGGCGCGATATTCCTGCATATAACCTCGACATGATTATAAGCGTGGGCTACCATGTTAACTCCCACCATGGTGTCCAATTCCGTCAGTGGGCAACGCAAGTACTACGTGAATATATGGTTAAAGGGTTCGCTCTCAACGATGAACTTCTCAAAAATGCCGGCAAGGGAAATTACTTCGACGAACTCCTTAGCCGCATTCGCGATATTCGTAGCTCCGAAAATTGCCAAATTGAAAGCCAACGCGGAATATGACAGATTTCACCAGCGTACGCAAAAACAATTATCACCTGTGGAACGTCATTTTATAGAATCTTTCGAAAAGGCTCAGAAACAGCTAAAGAAATAATCAAAGATGAGAAACTTGTTGATTGCTTTGGCGTTGGCGCTGACGGCGCTGGTGGCGCAGGCCAAGGAGGCGCAATTCGTGGTACGCGCATTCGTGCGCGAGGCCGCCGAGGCCAAGTGGACTCCCGTGCCCAACGTCCACGTTTCGCTGAGCCACGCCGACGACGGCTCGCTCGTGGACTTCAAACTGCTGAGTGGCAACGACTCCACCAAGGTTGTCAACAACGACTCCGGTGAAATCCGCCTGCTCGTCAACGGCGGTCGCGGCTCCTATCTCCTCACCCTCGATACCGACGGCTACGAGCCGCTGATGAAAGACTTCGAGCTGAAATACAAGAGCCAAAGCGTCATATCCCTGCCCCAGCTCTCAATGGTCAAGGAGCGCTCGCTGGCGCTCAACGAGGTCGAGGTAATCGGCACGGCGGTGAAGCTCGTGGTCAAGGGCGACACCCTGGTCTACAATGCCAACGCCCTTAATCTCGCCGAGGGTTCCATGCTCGACGCCATCATTAAGCAGCTCGACGGAGTGGAACTCGACACCGACGGCAACATCACCGTCAACGGTCGCTCGGTCAGCTCCCTGCTAATCAACGGCAAAGACTTCTTCAAGGGCGACCCGCTCGTGGCTTTGGAAAACCTCCCGGCATACACAGTTAACAACGTCAAGGTCTACGACAAAGCCGCCGAAGATGACTACCTGACCCAGTCGTCATCCAAGCTCGCGCGCCGCGAAGATGAGGAAAACCTCGTTATGGACGTGGTGCTCAAAAAGGAATACAACTTCGGCTATATGGGCTCAGTTGAGGGCGGCTACGGCACCGACAACCGCTGGCTCGGCAAGCTCTTCGGTCTTGGTTTCAGCGAAAAATGGCGCTTGAGCGCGTTCTATAACACCAATAACCTCGGCGACACACAGCGCGCCGGAGCCAACGGCTGGCGCAACAACTCGCAGTCAACCGGCGACCTCTTCCACCAGTCTTCCTCAAAACTAAATAACCTGAGCAACAACCTGCGCACCTCCCACGAGCTCAAGCAGAAATGGGATGCCGTATATTTCGGCGCAGACCTTAACTTCACCTATAACCAAACCAAGGCTTCATCGCTGCAACGCGAGGCAACTTTCAATGCTCAACCCGAAGAAGCCTCGCGCATCGAGGCTCTCGACTCGGTGTTTGCCCGCCCATTCTCCCTGCGCTATAACGACCTGCTCCTCAGCCGGGTTTCCACCAATCAGCTCACCAACAAAGGCTCTATCTCCGCAGGCGGCGAACTCGAGGCCACCATACGCACCGGCTCAATGCTCGGGCGTGTAAATCTCGAAATCGGAGGCTCCTACGACAGAAGCTGGACCGACGGCTCCGTAATCTACCGCCAGAACTTCGGCGGAGCAAACTCCGGGGGCGCCGCGCCGGTAAATTCCGACCGCTACGACCCCGAACACACTCATTCCTACGACATCAAAGCCAACGCCACCTACACCCGCGACTGGAGCATCATCAGTGGCGAAAAGTGGCAAAACCGCATCAACCTCCGCACCCGCCTGGCCTATACCCGCAGCGAAGTATCTGAGGATTACGACCTCTACACTGCCGAGGGACGCGACGACGTGCTTCCCTCACTGCAAATTCCCGAATACGCCCTCCAGGACCTTGCCGACAGCTATAACTCCACCCAAGTCCGCAACAACGGCGTTGCCCGTGTGCAGGTCAACTTCAACCGCGAACTCCTCGCCCCCACGGCCACCGGAGTGAACCCTGCTTTCGGCTTCAGCGCCGCAGTTACCTATCAGCTGCGAAATGAGCGCCTGAACTACCACGTTGCCCAACTCAAGGATCCGGAAATCCTCACGCGCACCACCAACCACGTCGCTACTCAGCTCAACGCCAACTTCTCCTCGGGCAACGACCTGCGCTACTGGACGGTACAAGCCTCATATTCCAACTCGTCGGCCGACCCGTCGCTCAATCTCTTTCTGCGCACCCGCACCAACATCAATCCGCTCTTCATCTATGAAAACAACGCCTCCGACCTCCGCGCCTCGATGACCAACCAGGTGAGCTTGCGCTTCAACCGCTTTGGCCGCAAGATTCACAACACCCTGTTCGGCAACTTCTCCTGGTCGCAAACCGATAACACCGTGGGCCAATGGAGCAGCTACGACCCCAACACCGGCATCACCACCTCCCGCCCCATGAACATCAACGGCAACTGGTCGACCAACGGCAACATCAACTACTCCCACCCCCTGGGTGCCCGCGAACAAGTGCTGCTGAGCGGCAATGTCAACGCCTCTTACAACCACAGCATTGACTTCCAAAGCACCACCTCGGAGCCGGTTCGCTCACTGGTGCGCAACACCAACCTCGGCGCTTCAACCACTCCCCCGCCAAAGGCAGCAAAATGGCCCCGCGCGACCGCGCCCCCCGCGGCGACCGCCCCAATCGCGCCCCCGGTCCTCGCCACTGATTTTCGCTAATTCAGGAAATTTCGTAAATTTGCGGAGATGAAAAGAGTCTTTGCGATAGTTTTGACGGCTTTGGCCGTAATGGGTCTACGGGCAGCTCAGGTGAGCTTGCTGACGGCTTATCCCGGCGAGGAAGTGTTTCAGCTTGAGGGACATACGGCGCTGCGGGTTGTTGACGACGAAGGTCGCGACTACGTGGTCAATTGGGGCGTGTTTGACTTCAATACGCCGAACTTCGTGGGGCGCTTCGTTGCCGGGCAGACCGACTATCTCTGCTGGCCGTTCCCAACGCGCTATTTTATGGAAGAATATCGCACAGAAGGGCGCAAGGTGGTGGAGCAAGTGCTTGATTTAGACTCCATTCAAACTGCGCGATTGCTGGCGGCTGTTGGCGAAAATCTCCGCCTCGACAACCGCCTGTATCGCTATAATTACGTTTTGGACAACTGCGCCACGCGCCCCTTGGCAATAATTGAGGAAGCCGTCGGGCATCAGTTGCTTTCCGACTCACTAACCGAGCTGACGTTTCGCTCAGAGATGCAGCGCTTTCACCGCTACTACCCTTGGTATCAGTTCGGCATCGACCTGGCTTTGGGGCGCAACCTCGACCGCCCTATAACCGAGCGCCAGGCGGCATTTGCGCCGGTCACTTTGATGCAGCAAATTGCCCAAACCGATATACTAAAAGAGACTAGAACCTACGGCGAGCAAACGCTCCGGAGCGAGCCGACCCCATGGCCACTTACCCCGATGGCGGCAGCAATAGTAGTGTTGATTTTGTCAGTATTCGCGACGTTTACGTCGCGCTTCGCCCGCTGGTTTGACACCGCGCTCTTCTCGCTGCAATTCCTTGGCGGCTGCATAATTACTTTCCTGGTATTCGTGTCAACCCACGAGGCCACGTCGCCCAACCTGCTGCTGCTGTGGTTGAACCCGCTGTGTATATCGGGCGTTATGTTGCCGTGGATAAAATCAGCAAAAAAAGTCGGATTTTGGTATTTTTTTGCTAACTTTGCACTCTTAATATTATTGATTATACTCGCGCCCGCACTTGGCAGACAAATGAACCCGGCGTTTTGGCCGCTGATTGCCGCTGATGCCCTGCGCAGTATTGACCGCGTCATAAAATGTCGAAACGCCATAACACGCTCATAACCAACGCGCCGGCTCTGGCTCTGATGGTAACGTTGCTCTCCGCCCTGCCGGGATGGAGCGCCGAGATTGTTGCCAAACAGCGTCCGCAGCTGATTGTGAGCATTATGGTTGACGGCCTGCGCGGCGATTACCTCGATTTATTGAGCGAATATTTCGGTCCTGACGGCTTCAACAAGCTGCTGAAAGGGGGCGTTACGTTCGATGAAGTGGACTATGGTCCGGGGGTTGATGCCGCCGGGGCAGTTGCCATTCTCTATACCGGCGCGGAGCCGGCTGTCAGCGGCATTGCCGGAGCCACCACCTACTCCACGGAGCGCAAAATAGAGCTTCCGACGCTTCTTGATGCCTCAAAAATAGGGAATTACACCGACGAAACCCTATCGCCGGCAGCAATAAGAGTCAGCACGTTAGGTGACGAAATACGCATTGACGGCGCCGGAGCAAGCTACGTCCACGCCATATCGCCCGATGCCGCCCGCGCAATCATCATGGGCGGCCACGCCGGCAATTCAGCTTTTTGGCTCAACGAGGCCAACGGCCAGTGGGCAACTACCACGCACTACCCCGATGTGCCCACGCCAATCACTGCGCGCAACTTCACTCAGCCGCTGAGCCTGCGCATCGATACTCTGACGTGGACCCCATCGCTGGCCGTCGCTGACTATCCCGCACTCCCTGCCCATAAGCGCTACTATCCTTTCCGCCACACGTTTACCGGCCAAAACCGCTATGCCGAACTGGCCACGGCGGCTCCGATAAACCGCGAGGTCACCGACCTGGCCGACGAATACATCCGCACAATGCGCCTCGGAGCCCGCGATGCCATGGATATGCTTTCGGTTGGCTACACTTTGGCTCCATTCCCCGGCAGCACCGATACCGGAGCACGCCTCGAAACCATGGATGCCTACCTGAAGCTTGACCGCGAAATCGCCCGGCTGCTCAAAGCCGCCGAGGAGTCAGGCCGCACGGTGGTACTCCTCGCCGGCACTCCCGCCCCCGCAATCAGCGAGGAAGACGACCCCAAATGGAAGCTCAACACCGGAGAATTTTCCACTCGCAAGGCCCTTTCGCTTCTGAATATGTATCTCATTGCCCGTTATGGCAATGGCGAATGGGTTACCGACTACAACCGGGGGGCTTTCTACCTAAACCATAAGCTGATAGACTCAAACAACCTCAATGCCGAAGACGTTCGCGATGATGCCGCGAAATTCCTTATGCGCATGAGCGGGGTTGCCAACGCATATACCATTGACGACATTCACGAAAGTCGCCGCTCGGAAGCCGAACGCCGCAACACGGTGGCCACCTCTGCCGCCGACGTATATGTCGAGGTCAATCCGGGTTGGGTGCTGGTAGATGACTACACCAACGCCGCCAACCCTCAGCGCCGCACCATCCGCGCCAACACCGCAATGGCTCCGGCAATACTTTACGCCCCTGAAATTCTTGAACCTCAACACATAAGCACGCCCATAGACGCCCGGCGCATCGCCCCGACTGTGGCGCGCATATTGCGCATCCGCTCGCCCAACGGCGCAGCGCTACCCCCTCTCTCCCAAATATTTCACAAGAATCACTAATCGACAAACACCCATCAACATAAATGTCTGTAACAACCTTCCTCAGCAAAATCTTCGGCAATAAATCTCAGCGCGACCTCCGCGAGATTCAGCCGATTGTAAATAAAATCAACAAGTTGCGCCCGGAACTCGAAGCGCTCACCGCCGATGAACTCCGTCAGAAAATCAACGATGTGCGTGCCGACATCCGCTCGGTGGTGGAGCCCCACGACACTGCAGTCAAAGAGCTGCGCACCAAGCTCGAAGCGCTCCCCTTTGACGAGCGTCAGCCCCTTTGGGACGAAATTGACAAGCACGAAAAAGAAACCCTCGATGCCATCGAGAGCAAGCTCAACGAGCATCTGCCCATAGTCTTCGCAACGCTGCGCGAAACCGCCGCCCGCTTTGTCAAAGGCGACGTTGAGGTTACCGCCACGCAACTCGACCGCGACCTCGCCGCCCAAGGCCGCGACTTTGTCAGCATCACCGACGAGGGCAAAGCAATATACAAGAACCATTGGATGGCCGGCGGCAATGAAATCACCTGGGACATGGTACACTACGACGTGCAGCTCATCGGCGGCATAGTGCTCCACCAAGGCAAAATTGCCGAGATGGCCACCGGCGAGGGTAAAACCCTCGTAGCCACCCTGCCGGTATTTTTGCGCTCACTCAGCGGCCGCGGCGTACACGTGGTGACGGTCAACGACTACCTTTCCAAGCGCGACAGCGAATGGATGGGTCCGCTGTATATGTTCCACGGCTCCACGGTTGACTGCATCGACAAGCACCAGCCCAACACCCCCGAGCGCCGTGCGGCATATAACTGCGACATCACTTTCGGCACAAACAACGAATTCGGCTTCGACTATCTGCGCGACAACATGGCAATGAGCCTCGACGATATGGTGCAGCGAAAGCACTACTACGCCATAGTCGATGAGGTTGACTCCGTGCTGATTGACGATGCGCGTACTCCTCTGATTATCTCAGGCCCGGTACCCAAGGGCGACGACCAGTATTTCAACGAATACAAGAGCAACGTTCAAGCCGTTGTCGAAGCTCAGCGCAAGCTGCAAATCAAACTGCTCAGCGAAGCCCGCGAAAAACTTGCCTCTGACGACAAAGAAGCTCAGAAAGAGGGCGCTCTGGCACTCTATCGTGCCTACCTTGCCGGCCCCAAATATCAGCCGCTCATCAAGTTCCTCAGCCAGGAGGGCATGAAGACGTTGCTGCTGAAAACCGAGGGCTACTTTCTGCAGGACAACGCCAGCGAGATGCCCAAAGCCGTTGAGCCCCTTTATTATAAGGTTGACGAAAAGCAACGCTCGGTTGACCTTACCGACAAGGGCTACGACGTGCTCACCGGCAACATTTCCGACCCGACATTCTTCGTGTTGCCCGACATCGCCACTCAGCTCTCAGCCCTCGACAGCATTGAAGACCTCGGCAAGCGCACCGAGGAGAAAGACCGCCTGCTCCAGGAATATGCAATCAAAGCCGAGCGCGTTCACACCGTGAATCAGCTGCTCAAAGCCTACACCCTCTTCAATAAAGATGAGGAATACGTTATTGACGACAACAAAATCAAAATCGTCGACGAGCAGACCGGTCGCATAATGGAAGGTCGCCGCTACTCCGACGGCCTTCATCAGGCTATTGAGGCGAAAGAGGGGGTTAAGGTTGAGGCCGCAACACAGACGTTTGCAACCATTACATTGCAAAACTACTTCCGTATGTATCACAAACTTGCGGGTATGACCGGTACGGCAGAAACCGAAGCCGGCGAATTTTGGGACATCTACAAGCTCGATGTGGTAACCATCCCCACCAACCGCCCGGTAGCCCGCGAGGATATGAACGACCGCGTATATCGCACCAAGAAAGCCAAATACGCTGCCGTAATCAAAGAGATTGAAGACCTCGTGGCTCAGGGTCGCCCGGTATTGGTCGGCACCACGTCGGTCGACATATCCGAAAACCTGAGCCGTCAGCTTTCAATGCGCCACATTCCCCACAACGTGCTCAACGCCAAGCTCCACCAACGCGAGGCCGACATCGTGGCGCAAGCCGGTAGAAAAGGCACGGTAACAATCGCGACCAATATGGCCGGCCGCGGTACCGACATCAAGCTTCCCGACGAAGTCAAGGAGGCCGGCGGTCTTGCCATCATCGGCACGGAGCGCCACGAAAGCCGCCGCGTCGACCGCCAGCTTCGCGGTCGTGCCGGTCGTCAGGGCGACCCCGGCACGTCGGTATTCTTTGTCAGCTTCGAAGATAACCTGATGCGTATGTTTGCGGGCGATAACGTGATGAAAGCGCTCGACAAGCTCGGATTCTCGGAAGATGAGATGCTCGAAAGCCCGATGGTCAACAAATCAATAGAAAAAGCTCAGAAGCGTGTAGAAGAAAACAACTTCGGCATCCGCAAGCATCTGCTTGAGTATGACGACGTTATGAACAAACAGCGCACCTACATCTACGCCCGCCGCCAACACGCCCTCAAAGGCGAACGCATAGGCATAGACATCTCAAACATGCTCTACGATGTGGTGGAGAACCTCGTTGAGACCCACAATCCCGGTCAGGCAGGCGAGTTTGAAGACCTCAACATGGAGCTGATGAAGCTCATGACGATTCAGGCACCTTTCACCGAAGAAGAATATCGCACCCTCGCCAAGGAAGATGCCGTTCAGAAGCTCTACGAAGCAGCAATGGAAACCCTCGGCCGCAAGAGCGAGAAAATCGTTGAGGTGGCCCAGCCCGTTATCAAAGATCTCTACGAGAACCAGGGCTACAAAGACATTATTCAGGTTCCCATAACCGACGGCAAGCGTCTTTTCCGCCTGATTGTCAACGTTGAAGAGAGTTACAACGCCGGCTGCAAAAACATCGTGACCGAATGGCACAAGCTATTGATGCTTGCCAGCATTGACGAGCTTTGGAAAGAACACCTGCGCGAACTCGACGAACTGCGCCAGAGCGTTCAAAACGCCACATATGAGCAGAAAGACCCGCTGGTAATCTACAAAGTAGAGTCGTTCCACCTCTTTGAGGAAATGCTTAAAAACCTCAATGACAAGGCAACTACAGCACTGATGCGCGGACAGATTTACGTGCGTCAAGCTCCTCCCACACAACAGGCCGACGCTGCCGCTCAGGCTCCCCGCCAGCCCGAAGTGCAACGCGCCACCGCGCAAAAAACCGACTACTCACGCTATCAAGCCAACAAGGCTGAGAGCTACGAGGGAGCCGATGCGCAACGCCAGGCAGCAAGCGCCCAACAGGGTCAGCGTCAGGCTCCGCAGCCGCTGAAAGCCGCACCCAAAATCGGCCGCAATGACCCCTGTCCCTGCGGCAGCGGCAAGAAGTACAAGGCCTGCCACGGCAAGGGTCTCTGAGCCGTTTCTGCGCGCCGATGAAGTGGACCTACCGCATATTACGCACAATTATCGTATCCCTGCTGACTCTCGCGGTGGGGATACCGATATTTTTATACCTCGTGCTCTGGTTGGGTCCGATTCACGAGCGCATACGCACGGTCGCCCAAAACGAGCTCACGCAGCTGCTGGGCTCAGAAGTCAGCATTGCCCGCCTTGAAATCCAGCCATTCACCAGACTGAGGCTCAACGACATCGCAATAGTTGAAAACGGCGACACGGCATTAAAAGCCGAAGCTCTTAACGCCGGAATCAGCGGGCGCAACCTGCTGCGCGGACGCATAGTGGTGACCGACGTGGAGCTGATGACACCAACCGTGCGCCTTAGCCGCGACTCTATGGGCGCACCACTTAACGTCCAACCCATTTTTGACCGCTTGAAAGGCGACGGCAGCAAACCGCCGACGAGCTTCAACCTGGCGGTGCACACCATGGTGTTACGCCACGGCAGCGTGTCATATCAAGTACTCAACAGACCCGAAAAGTCCGACGGTTTCGATGCCAACCACATTGAAATCAGCGGGCTGAATGCCGACCTCACAGCTCCCAAAATCAGCAATCGGGAGATTCGCGTGAACATCAAGCGCTTCGCCGCACGCGAGCGCTCCGGACTGACGCTGCAGAACCTCGCTGCCGGCGTGGCGCTGCGCGACAGCATTTTGTCGCTCAGCGGATTATCGCTGCGCATGAACGGCACCCACCTGGACTTTGCCGACACCGACATAAACCTCAAAGGCCACGATATTGCCAAAATAGAGCTGCTGCGCGGCTCGTCAATCTACCCGACCGACTTCATTGCGTTCCACAAAGGGTTGGAGCCCATTCCCGGGCCGGTAAATATTGAAGCCAAGGTTGAGCTGATGCGCGACTCATTGGTAATCAGGAAGTTTGACCTGCACACCGCCGCTCGAGAGCTGTATGTTAACACTCAAGCCAACGCATCGCAATCGCAAGCCAACGCCCGAGGACTGAACATTGGGGTCAACGGACCGCAATTGGCCAAAACCATCAACCTGTTCAAGCCGCTGAACGGCAAGACTAACACGCTGCTGACAAACCTCGGCGACATATCATTTTCCGGCTCGGTGACGTGGTCTAAGCCGCAAAACGTCAGCCTCGATGGAATCCTGACAACGGATGTTGGCGTTATTGATTTGAAAGCAAAACTTCGAGGCGAGAAACTCGCCGGAGTGATTGACGCGCAACATCTTGACCTCTCTAAAATCTTACCCGACAAAGAATTGGGCACCGCATCTCTCGGAGTAACATTCGACCTGGGTCGGAGCAGCGGCCACGCCGTTGCAAGCGTTGACCATATCCGGTGGCGCGGCCACAGCTACCAAGACATTGAGCTTCAGGCCGACTACCTCGGCAAAGCATATGCTGCCACCGCAGCAATCGACGACTCGCTACTCCGCGCCGAGCTGACCATCAGCGCTGACCTGACTCCCGGAGCATATGCCGCAAGCCTTGACGGCGACATTGCCGCATTTGCCGCCTCAGATATGGGGATTCTGACAAAATATCCCGGCTACGTGATGTCGGGTCAGATTAAGGGCAACTTTGCGGGTGAGGAACTATGGCAGCCCACCGGGCAGCTGATGATTAGCAACTTGCGCTTCCTTGACTCCGACGGCAACGGACTGCGCGAAGCGCCCATCACGCTATCGTCCAATTTCAACTCTGAAATTCAGCAGATTAAGCTGCGCAGCGACATTATCGACGCAGACATTGCCGGCGATATAAACCTGAAAACCATAAAGCCGACAATCGGCAACCTGCTTGCCGATGCGCTGCCGCAATATTTTGCCCCACAGGCGGTTGACTCTCTGCAGCCCAACAACTTCACGATGAAAATGACTGTGAAAAACGATGCGCCGCTGCTGAGCTTCGTCACTCTCCCGGTGCAGCTGATGTATCCGGCAACCATAAGCGGTGTTCTGGGCAATGACTCGGCAACTCTTGACCTGAATGCACCATATCTGCGCAAGGGCAATTCGCTGATTTCATATGCCACGGTTTCGGCGCAGTTGGGGCGCGATTCCCGGCTCCTTGCCGGAGCAAAGATGCCAAGCAAATTCGGCGATATTGACCTGAACCTCGGAGCAACACTTGCCGACGGCATCGGCAACGTTTCGCTTAAATTTGACAACAATCTGGCCAATCGCTTCGGCGGCGAAATGAAAATCCGCGTCAAACCGCTCTACGACGGCCTGGATGCCAACATCCTGGCATCGACAATAGCCCTCGGCGGCGTTGACTGGGAAATTGAGCCGGCCTACGTGGGGCTTCGCAACGGTATGGCGATTGTTCACGGCTTCGGCCTTAACCGCCCGGGCCAGGAGCTGACAATCAACGGCGTAGCCTCCCGATTCCCGGAAGACCGCCTCACGGTAAAACTCGACAACATAAACGTTGACTACATTTTCCAGACACTCCAGCTGGCCGAAACGCTGCAGTTTGGCGGCGATGCCACCGGCACGGTGACGGCCTCGGCACTGTTCAGCAGCGAGCCGATTCTTCAAACCGAGAATCTCTACGTAAAGAATCTGAAATATGGCGGCTGCGTTATGGGCAACGGCAACCTGCGCTCGCGCTGGAACAACGAAACCCGGGGAATTGAACTCTACGCCGACGTTGACGACCCCGCACACAACGGCTCGACCACCGTCGACGGCAAAATCTACATCATTGACAAGAAACTCGATTTCCGCTTCATTGCAAACCACTCGCCCGCCGGATTCCTGCACACTTTTATGAAAACCTGGGCTTCGGGGGTAGGCGGCACCGCCACCGGCGACCTGCACCTGTTCGGCGACTTCAAAAACGTGGACCTCGAGGGCTACGCTGCGGCTGAAAACTTCTCGCTTACAATCGGTTATACCGGAGTGACATATTACGCCACCGACACCGTACGCATCCGTCCGGGGCTGATTGACTTGAGCAACGTCATTGTGCGCGACAAAAACGGCCACACCGGCCTGCTCCGGGGTCAACTCACCCACGAGTTCTTCAAGGAAGCAAAATTCCGCTTCAACATCACCGAACTCGACCATATGCTGGTGCTCGACACCCATCCCACGCCCGACAATGATCGTTGGTATGGCCGCATCTACGCCGACGGCTCTGTGGAAATCAACGGCGTTCCCGGTCAGGTAAACATACTTGCCAACGCAACGACCTCGCCCGGCAGTGACTTCAACTTTGCGCTGACCGACGCGCAGAGCGCCACGGAATATACTTTTCTTACATTCCGCGATGCAACGCCAACCGCACTCACCGACTCGGCAAGCATTGCCCCCGGCTCGCCGGAACTCGACAAGCACATGCGCGCCCGCGTTGCCCGCGAAGCCGAGCAGGTCGAGGCCTCCAACTTCCGCATAGAGCTTCAGGTTGACGTTACTCCCGCCGCAACAATGAACCTTATAATGGACCCGAATGCCGGCGACAAGATTTCAGGCAACGGCTCCGGCCACATCGGCATATCTTATAACTCCACCAACGACGAGATGCGACTCAACGGCGAATACGTCATTGACAAGGGCGAATACAACTTCTCGCTTCAAGACATCATTCTGAAGAAATTCACCATCCGCGAGGGTTCCACTATCAAGTTTGAGGGCGACCCGATGGCCGCGCAGCTCGACATTGCCGCAGCATATCAGGTCAATGCCAACCTCTCCGACCTCGACGAATCTTTTCTCTACGACAAGGAAGTGCAGCGCACCAACGTGCCGGTCTACGCCGTACTCAACGTTGACGGTCCGCTGCAAGACCCCCACATATCGTTCGACATTGACCTCCCCACCCTGTCGTCAGACGTTAAGCGCAAGGTAAAATCAATCATCTCGACCGACGATATGATGAACCGCCAAATCATTTATCTCTTGGCGCTTAACCGCTTCTACACTCCGGAATATATGGCAGCAACCAAGGGCAATGACCTGATGTCGGTGGCCAGCGGAACACTGTCGTCGCAGCTCAGCAACATCCTCGGACAGCTGTCGGACAAAATATCCATTTCGCCGTCGCTGCGCACCGAGTCGGAAGACTTCTCGGATATGGAGTTTGACGTGGCGCTGAGCAGCACACTGCTCAACAACCGCCTGCTGCTTAACGGCAACTTCGGCTATCGCGACAAGGCGCTCAACAACAACCAGTTTATCGGCGACTTTGACGTTGAATACCTCCTGACCCGCCGGGGCAACTGGCGACTCAAAGCCTACAATCACTTCAACGACCGCAACCTCTACGTCAAGCAAGCGCTGACGACTCAGGGGCTCGGCATCGTTTTCAAACACGACTTCGACACTTTTTTCAAGCATAAAAAACAATGAAAAAACTCAATATCGCAGTAGCCGGCACCGGCTACGTCGGACTCAGCATAGCCACTCTGTTGGCGCAACACAACCATGTCACCGCCGTTGACGTGATTCCCGAAAAAGTCAACCTGATTAATCAGCGCAAATCGCCGATTCAAGATGAGTACATCGAGAAATATCTCGCCGAAAAGCAACTCGACCTCACCGCCACGCTCGATGGCGCTGCAGCCTACGCCACGGCCGACTTTGTGGTCATCGCCGCGCCCACAAACTACGACCCCATAAAGAATTACTTCGACACCTCCCACGTTGAGGAAGTCATCGACCTGGTGCTGAGCGTGAACCCTCGCGCCGTAATGGTCATAAAATCAACCATTCCGGTGGGATACTGCCGCTCGCTCTATCTGAAATATGCCCAACGCGGAGTTGAGCGCCTCAACCTGCTGTTCTCCCCCGAGTTTTTGCGCGAGAGCAAAGCGCTCTACGACAATCTCTACCCCTCGCGCATCATAGTGGGCATCCCTAAAATCATCGAGCAAAAAGAGAGCCGCGCCGAAAACGAAGCCATAGCAAAAATCGCCGACATCACCGCGCTTGAGGAGGCCGCACGGACATTCGCCGCCCTGCTGCAGCAAGGAGCTGTGAAGCAAGACATCCCTACCCTCTTTATGGGAATGAAAGAGGCCGAGGCCGTAAAACTCTTTGCCAACACCTATCTGGCGCTGCGAGTGAGCTACTTCAACGAACTTGACACCTACGCCGAAGTAAAAGGCTTGGACTCCAAAGCGATAATAGAAGGTATCGGCCTTGACCCGCGCATCGGCACGCACTATAACAACCCCTCGTTCGGCTACGGCGGCTACTGCCTGCCCAAGGACACCAAGCAACTCCTTGCCAACTATGCCGACGTGCCGCAACAAATGATGTCGGCCATAGTTGAGAGCAACCGTACACGCAAGGATTTCATTGCTGACCAGGTGCTTCGCAAGGCCGATTGGTCGCCCGAAATTCCCTGCACCATCGGGGTTTACCGCCTCACCATGAAGTCGAACTCCGACAACTTCCGCCAATCGTCGATTCAGGGCGTGATGAAGCGCATAAAATCCAAGGGAGCAACGGTCATAGTTTATGAGCCGACGCTCCCCGATGGGTCAACATTTTTCGGTTCGCGGGTAGTCAACAATCTTGACGAGTTCAAACGCCTGAGCAACGTAATCTTGGCAAACCGCACCAGCAGCGACCTCGCCGACGTTTCCGCCAAAGTCTATACCCGCGATCTCTTTGCCCAAGACTGATTATTTGGTGAAGAGGCCTTTGATGGAGCCGATGGAGGAGAGAACCGAGGAGGCTTCGTAGGGGATGTAGACGGTCTTGTTATCCTGGCCGGAGGTCATTTCGCGCAGGGTGTCGATGTATTTCATCGCCAGGATGTAAGTGGCAGGGTCAGTCTGAGTTGCGCTCACTGCGTCAGCCACGCGGCGAATAGCCTCTGCCTCGGCCTCGGCGTTGAGAATGATGGCTTTGGCCTCACCTTCGGCGCGAAGAATCTCAGCTTGCTTAACGGCTTCTGCCTGATTGATTTGCGAAGCTTTTTCGCCTTCGGAACGAAGAATGCGCGATTGCTTTTCGCCCTCGGCGTTAAGAATCTCGGCGCGGCGGTTACGCTCGGCCTGCATCTGTTTCTCCATTGCCTGACGGACGGACTGCGGAGGAGTAATATCCTGAAGCTCAACGCGGTTAACCTTAACGCCCCACTTATTTGTGGCATCATCGAGAATAACCTGAAGCTTGGAGTTAATGGTGTCGCGCGACGTGAGGGTCTCATCGAGTTCGAGTTCGCCGATAACGTTACGCAGTGAGGTTTGCGTCAGCTTTTCGATAGCGTTGGGGAGATTGTCGATTTCATAT
Source organism: Prevotella sp. (assembly GCA_023666665.1). GTDB lineage: Bacteria > Bacteroidota > Bacteroidia > Bacteroidales > Muribaculaceae > UBA3263. The sequence goes on from JAMPBN010000001.1 coordinate 164,491, forward strand.
ACGGCCTTTTTGGGGTCAACAATCTGGAAGTAGAGCAGCGCGTTGATTTCGGTGGTGACGTTATCGCGGGTGATAACTTGCTGCGAGGGGAAGTCATAAACCTGCTCGCGGAGGTCAATTACCGGGGTTGCGGTCATACGCACAATGGTTTTGCCGCCAATGGCGTTTTCAACGCGGCGGGTGTAGATGGTTTTGGGACGGTCAATGAACGGCACAATGAAGTTCAGACCGGGTCCGAGAACGCTGTGGAAGCGTCCAAGGCGTTCAATAACGCGGGTTTCGGACTGCGGCACGACTTTTACGCCGGCATAGATCACGGCGATAGCGAGGGCAATGATTATAATTGCCAGGATGAGTGTTGTTGTCATATTTTTTCTACGGTTAGAATTATCGAGTCGTAAGCGGTTACGGAGACCTCAGCTCCGCGATGAATGGTGGTGTCAATGCCGGGGGCGCGTACCTGCCAATAGTCTCCGTCAATGCGGGCGCGGCCAAGTTCGCCGGGGCGAATCTCGTCGGTAACTACGGCTTTGCGACCAAGTAGCGCATCCATTCCGGTGCGGGCGGTCTTGGAGCGCTTGTGTTCCCACTTTTTGACTATCGGAGCGAGAAGGAGCCACGCTATGAGAGTACACACGCCGATTGTAATGCCCTGAGCGGCAAGCGACGGCACGAACACCGACAGCACTGAGGCACACAGACAACCTATTGCAAGACAAAAAGACCATACTGCCTGCGAGAAAACCTCAACAAGCAGGAGAACCAGTGCGGTACAAAGCCAAATTAACCAAGCCATTTTTTTAGTTAGGAGTTAGAAGTTAGAAGTTAGGAGTTAGGAGTTAGGAGCTGACTGAGGCGTGAAGCCTAAAGCCCAATGGCTGAAGGCTGAGCTACATGTGCGTGAAGCCTTGGGCGCGGAGGGGTATTTCTTCGCCGTTGCGGCCAATGAGGGCGCAGCCTTGGTCTTGGGGACTCATATGGCCGATGACGCGCACCCCGGGGAGCTTGCTGACGGCTTCGTGGGCGGTGAGCGGCACGGTGAAGAGCAGCTCGTAGTCTTCGCCGCCGTTCATTGCAGCAGTGACAAGGTTCATATTCAGTTCCTCGGCCATAACGGCAGTCTGATAGTCAATGGGGATGCGGTCCTCATAGACGCGGCAACCGGTGCCGGATGCCTTGCACAGATGCATCAGTTCTGACGACAGCCCGTCGGAAACATCAATCATTGAGGTGGGCAGAATACCTGCGTCGGCGAGTTCCTTGACAATATCTTTGCGGGCCTCGGGTTTGAGCTGGCGCTCAACAAGATACTCCTTGCCGGCAAAGTCGGGGATAAAATCAGCCTGCCCGGCAGAGGCAGATTTTTCGCGCTCAAGCACCTGCAGACCCATATATGCCGCGCCAAGGTCGCCGCTGACGCAAATGAGGTCGGTGGGCTTTGCGCCGGAGCGGCGCACGGCTTTTCCCTTGTCAACGTCGCCGATAACTGTTGCGGCAATTACCAGGCCGGAGCGTGACGACGTGGTGTCGCCGCCAACGAGGTCAACGCCGTAGATTTCGCAAGCGGTGCGCAATCCGGCATAGAGAGCCTCAATGTGTTCAACGGTGAAGCGCTTGCTGATGCCGAGGCCCACGACGAGCTGGCGCGGAGTGCCGTTCATCGCGTAGATGTCGCTGAAGTTCACTATCGCGCTCTTGTAGCCCAAATGTTTGAGCGGCACGTAGGTAAGGTCAAAGTGCACGCCCTCGAGGAGCATATCGGTACTGACCAGTACTTCCTTGTCGGGGCCAAAGTCCATAACGGCAGCGTCGTCGCCCACGGAAGTGAGCGTCGACGCATTGTATTTAGGCAGGTTTTCGGTGATGCGATCTATCAGGCCGAATTCGCCGAGTGAGGATATTTCAGTTTCCATTCGTTACATTTTTGCAACCATTTCGTGAACGAGCTTGAGCACGGTGGGCTGAGCCTTGACGGCAGCTTTCTGCACTTCCTCATGGGAGGGGGCCACGGTGATTTCCTTGCCGCCGAGATCAGTGATGACGCTGAGGCCGAAAACGGTCATACCGGCGTGGTTGGCAACGATGACTTCAGGCACGGTTGACATACCAACGGCATCTGCGCCCATAACGCGGAATGCTTCGTATTCGGCAGGAGTTTCAAAAGTCGGGCCGGTCACGCCGATATACACGCCGTGAACTACTCGGAGGTTCTCGGCATCGGCAATCTTGTCGGCCAGGGCAATGAGTTTTTTGCTGTAAGCCTCGGTCATTGCGGGGAAGCGAACGCCGAGCTCGTTATAGTTGCGGCCACGCAGCGGATTTTCGGGGAAGAGGTTGATATGGTCGGTGATGATCATAACGTCGCCAACGCGGAATTCCTTGTTCATACCGCCGGAGGCGTTGCTCACGAACAAGGTTTCCACACCGAGCGCTTTCATTACGCGCACGGGGAAGGTTACCTGCTTCATATCATAGCCCTCGTAGTAGTGGAAGCGGCCTTGCATACCGATTACACGCTTGCCGGCGAGGTTGCCAACGATGAGGTTGCCTGAGTGACCCTCAACGGTGCTGACCGGGAAGTTGGGTATCTGTGAATAGGGAATAACTTGTTTGTCTTCAATGAGATCGCCCAGGGTGCCGAGGCCGGTGCCCATGATAATTCCGAGTTTGGGCATCTCGCCCTTGATGTGCTGCTGCAGGTATTCTGCGGTCTGTTTAATCTGTTCTAACATATGTTTTATGAGTTTATACTTGAATTGGTAAATACTATTAATAAAAAACACCCGGCTGCTGACTATTGTTGACCACCTCTGCGGAGCAGGGTCATAATAGCTTCGGCGAACTCGCGGGTGCCGTTGCGCCCGGCGGCCGTATCGGCAGATATGAACTTTACCGAAACCGGCATATAGAAGATGCGCCGTTTCAGAGCCGGGGGGAGTCCGGGGAAGTCGCGCAGACGCATCGCGTCTTTTTCCGTGGTCACCACAATGGTGCGTTTAGTGTCAGCCGATGTTTTGATTTTTTCAATTATTGCGGCTATGTCGTCGCGGGTAAAGTTATGGTGGTCGCTGAAAATCAGGCCGCGCACTTTGGCTTTCGACTGCTTGAGCCGCTTGACGAATGGTTTTGGGTTGGCAATGCCGGCAACAACGACAACGGTGTCTTTGTCTGAAAGGCCATCGAGCGTGGGGTGCGTTTTCGCTTCCTCGGGGAAGAGCGGAGTCAGCTCGCCGTAGGCATATTTGCTGAAAAACAATTGCTGATAGGGATAGAGGTTCATGTTTTTCGTAAATATGCGATAGTCAATCTGCTTCATATCGTCGGGACACTTGGTCACCACGATGATGTCGGCGCGATGAAGGGCTCCGGGATGCTCGCGCAGGTGTCCGGCAGGCATAATCGAGTCTTCAAACACCGGGCGGGAATGCTCCGTGAGCACCACCGACACGGTGGGCTTGACGTAGCGGTGCTGAAAAGCGTCGTCAAGAATTATCAGGTTGAGCGTGGGGTCGAGTTCGCGCATCTTGTCGATGCCTTTGCAGCGATCCTCACACACGGCGACCATTACGCCGCGCTGCCCAAACTTACGAAAAATCTGATATGGTTCATCGCCGATTTCGCGGGCATTACTCTCGGCAGTGGCCAGGCGGAAACCTTTGGTGCGGCGGTTATATCCGCGCGACAGCACCCCGACGCGATATTTTTCGTGGAGCAGCTCCACGAGAAACTCCACGTGGGGGGTCTTACCGGTGCCGCCAACGGCAATGTTGCCGACTACCAGTACCGGGATGTCGAAACTGCGCTGCTCAAGCACGCCGACATCAAACATTTTGTTGCGTGTCGCCGTAACTGCCCCATAAGCCACGGCAAGCGGCTTCAGCAGCAATCCTTTAAGCAGAGATTTCGACGTTTTCGACATTTATTTTATTATGACGGTTTCCATGCGGCAGTGAACCGTGGGAGCCTTTTGAATTTCTTTGAGGTGCTTGAAGTAATCGAGTTGGGTCAGGTCGGCATCCATTTCGAGTTCATCCATGCTCAGCAGCGCTTCCCACCACTTTGAGGTGGTTTCGGGATATGCCTTGACGTGGTAAGCATCGAGTCCGAGGTCGGAGGCCATACCGTAGATTGCCGTGCGCAGAGTGCCCATACGGTCAACCAGGCCGTTGTGGAGCGCCTGTGTTCCGGCCCAAACGCGTCCCTCGGCAATTGCCTTGATGGAGTCTTGGGTGGTATGGCGGCCTTGGGCGCATCGGCGGGTAAAGAGGTCATATCCGCGCTCTATGTAAGCTTGCATCTTGGCGTGCTGCTCGGGGGTCATCGGCTCCAGCAGAGAGGGGAAATTGCCGTTTTTATTGGTCATCACCGTGGAAGTAGTGATGCCCAAATGGTTATTAAGCAGACCCTTTATTTCGGGAATCATACCGAAGATGCCGATTGAACCGGTAATAGTGGTAGGCTGGGCGTAAATCACGTCGGCGCCGCAACTTATGTAGTAACCGCCCGATGCGGCAACATCGCCCATCGACACGTAGAAGGGCAGGTCGGTTTTGGTTTTGAACTGCTGCAGAGCTTCCCAAATCTGCTCGGAGGCAAATGCGGAGCCGCCGGGAGAGTTGACGCGAAGAATCAGGCCGGCAAGGTCGTCGGAATCATCGGCAAGCTTCATGATTTCCTCAACCATATCATCGCCGACAATGCCGTCTTTGCCCTCGTCAACGATTTCGCCCACGGCATAAAGCACGGCAATGGTTTTGTCGCTATTCTTGGGAGTTTTAACATCGGGCAGATAAGAATAGTCGTCGGAGTCAATAGTGGCGTAATATTCGCTGACGGTTACGCGGTTAACGTCGTCAAATTTATCTTTTTTGGCGAGCTTGGCAACTTGTGATTCGGCCTCGTGGCGATAGCCGAGTTCGGTAACCAATCCGAGAGCCTTGATTGAGTCGGCGCTCATTGTAAACGTAAAGTCGTTGGCCCACTTGTCAACCTTTTCGGGGTCGACGTCAAGGCTTTCGGCAATGTTTTTGCGCATTGAACTCCAGAGAGCTTCCATATATGATTCCTGCTGCATTCGGCTTGCGGGACTCATCTCTTTGAGGAAGTATGGTTCAACGGCGCTCTTGAAGGTACCTACGCGGAGAATCTGCATCTTGATGCCGAGCTTGTCGAGAAGTCCGGTGTAGAATAGCGTGGTGCCGCTGAGTCCGTGGAGGTCAACTGCCCCGATTGGGTTGAGCCAAATTTCGTTGGCCACCGACGAAATGTAGTAATCGGCCTGAGCGTAGGTGTCGGAATAGGCAACAATCCACTTGTCGGGTTGCGACTTGAAGTAATCCAGAGCCTCGCGAATGTCCTGGAGGGAAGCCACGCCGCCGCTCACGCCGTTGCCCTCGATATAGATGCCGCAAATACGCTGGTCGTGGGCGGCGCGATATATGGCATCAACGGTTTCGCTGAGGTTGATACCCTCGTCAAAGCCGCCTTGGAGTGCTTCGCTGATTGAGGGGGTGACTTTGCGCTCGTTGACCGGGCCGGTCAGGTCAAGATATATGACCGATCCTTTTGTCACCTCGACTGCGGCCATTGACTTCATCCCGGTGCCGAGGGAGGACACTGAGGCAACCACGCCGGCAACAATCAGGACCAGCAGCAACAAAAACGTAAACCATATGGCCGCCATCGAGCCGAGAAAGGACAACCAGAATTTCTTTAGGATACTCATATCTTCAGTGGATAAAATTTTCGTGAATTGTAATTAATGCGTCGTTGAGGTCAGACGCTGATACCATACAGGCCACGGAGCCGTCGCTGACCAGCTGCGGAGCCTGCGCAATGGGGATGCCGGCGGCATTGAGGGTCTTAGCCATATTGGCCGCAAGATCGTTGCTTTCGTTGTCGCTGCCGCTGCGGCCAATCAGCGCGATTGTAGAGAGGCGGTCAGATACCGCAATGTCGCTGCCGGAGCTGTTGAGTTCGGAGGCAAACTCCTCGCGCAGCAGTTCGGCGGCTTTTAGGGCATCGCCTCCCTTGATGCCGCAGGAGCAATTGCCGTCGGCGAGCATTGTCTCAATTCCGTTTTTGGTGAGCAGATTAATCATCCGCGAATAGAGAGCCGAATCGGGCAGACGCACCAGCCTGGTATCAGCCAATGAGCTTACGCCCAACGCCTTGCCGCAGATTGCAGACGCACAGGTATCGCCAATCACAGTGCCGGGAGCCGCGGGGTTGAACGTGTTTTTAATGACGATGGGAATGTTTTTATGGAACACCGGGTAGATTGTGGGCGGATAAACCACCTTGGCTCCGAAGTTACACAGTTCCATTGCCTCTACAAAGCTGAGGCGGTCAATCACGCGGGCGCTCTTTACGATGCGAGGGTCGGCGGTCATAAAGCCGTCAACGTCGGTCCATATTTCAAGGATGTCGGCGTTCAGCTCTGCGGCAAGGATTGCTGCAGTGTAGTCGCTGCCGCCGCGCCCGAGGTTTGAGATGCGTCCGTCTTTGTCGCGGGCGATAAATCCCGGCACTACCACCACTTTTGCAGCTTTCAGCGCAGAGAATTTTTCGGCAATGAGGGCCGAAGTTGCCGTCTGGTCGAGTACGCTCTTTCCGAAACTGCGACGAGTGCGGATAAACTCCAGCGAGTGGGCCAACACCGCTCCGGGAATCATTGCCGTTACGATGATACACGACATCCGCTCACCATAGCTGACCACGAGGTCGCGGGTGCGTTCGGTGATTTCGCCAAGCAGATTTATGGCCTTGAGAATGGTGCCAAGCTCGTTGAGCAGAGCATCAACGGCCTGCCATGCCGCGCCAAGATAGCCGGTAGGCACCACGGCTTCGCAAACATTGCGGTGGCGTATGCGTATTTCTTCATAGATCTCGGAATAAGACGCATTGCCAGCTGCAGCTGCATCGGCAGCGGCAATCAAGCGGTCGGTAATCCCTCCGAGAGCCGAAACCGTAACTACCGACGGCTCCGTAAGACTCTCAACTATAGCACACACGTTGGCAAGGCTTTGGGGAGTGCCAACCGACGTGCCGCCAAACTTGAGTACTTTCATTTGCAGCTAAAACGTTTTAACAATCGCAAAAATAACAACTTTTCCCCAAATATGCAAATAAATTTTCGGCGAATTATTTGAGTGCGGCAACTATGCGCTCGCAGGCGTGGCCGTCGCCATAGGGATTCACGGCCTGGCTCATCTCGGCATAGTGCTTGGAATCGTTGAGCAGCGCAGAGACTTCGTTTACAATTTTATTGAAGTCCGTACCCACCAGGCGCACCGTTCCGGCCGAGAGAGCTTCGGGGCGTTCGGTGGTGTCGCGCATCACCAGCACGGGCTTGCCCAGGCCGGGGGCTTCCTCCTGGATGCCGCCTGAGTCGGTAAGCACTATGGTGCTCTTTTCCATCAGATATACGAAGCTGAGATATTCAAGCGGCTCTATGAAAAACATATTGCCGAGGTTGCTCAAATCCTCGCCGAATACTTCGTGAATGGGCTTGCGGACGTTGGGGTTCAGGTGCATGGGGTAGACGAAGTCAACGTCGGGATACTTCTCGGTTAGCGCCTTGATTGCGGAACACATTGAGATGAAACCGTCGCCAAAGTTTTCGCGGCGATGTCCGGTAATCAAGACGAGGCGCTTGTTGCGGCTTACGTCATATCCGGCATCAAGAAGTTGGGCGACGAGCTGCGCGTTGAGTTCGGGCGTGGACTTGATTTTGCTGACCACCCAATAGAGTGCGTCAATCACTGTATTGCCGGTAACAGTGATTTTATCCTCACTTACACCCTCGTCGAGCAGGTTCTGACGGCTCAGAGGGGTCGGAGCGAAGTCGTAGGTGGCTATGCGGCCGGTAATCTGACGGTTCATTTCCTCAGGCCAGGGCGAGTAGATATTATGGGTGCGGAGTCCGGCCTCAACGTGCCCCACGGGAATCTGCTGATAGAATGCGGCGAGGGCTGCGGCGGTGGAGGTGGTGGTGTCGCCATGGACCAGCACCACGTCGGGCTGCGCCTGTTTCAGCACATCGCGCATTCCGGTAAGCACGCGGGCGGTAACATCGTAGAGATCCTGACCCTGCTTCATGATGTTGAGGTCATAGTCAGGGGTAATATCGAAAATTTGCAGCACCTGGTCGAGCATTTCGCGGTGCTGACCGGTTACGCACACTATGGTTTCAAACTCTTCGGAGTGTTTCTGGAACTCCTTAACCAGCGGAGCCATCTTGATGGCTTCGGGGCGCGTTCCGAACACGAGCATTACTTTCGTCATAATTTTATGGGTGTTACGCGAATGCGGCGCCCCTTGATTCGCGACGCATTCAGCCGTTGTGCTAATTCTATGGGGTTCACTTCCTTAACCGCCACAATGGCGCGGTGGTCGTGGAGGGCAATAATGCCAATCTGACTTGCGGCAAGTCCGCCGGGGCCTGTCAAAGCGCCCACGATGTCCCCCTTGGAGAGCTTCTCCTTCTTCCCTTCGTGGAAGTATAATGAGTGGACAGCGGGCAGTGGGCAGTGAGTATCAGGCAACTGCCCACTGTCCACTGTCCACTGTCCACTATTTTCTGCCCACTGTCCACTTTCAGTAGGTGCGAGGATGTAGTAGACGCGACCTTCGGCACCCATGCGGGCGGCGCGACCGTTGCGGTGGGTGCGTGTTTCTGCCGAAGAAGGAAGATGGTAGTGAACCACGCTCTCTACCTGCGGAATGTCGAGGCCGCGGGCTGCGAGGTCGGTGGCAACCATTATCGGCGTGGTGCCGTTGGTAAAGAGGTCAACGGCCATTTCGCGATCATGCTGGTCAAGAGCGCCGTGATATAATATCACCGGGAAATTCTGCTTCTTGAGGTATTGATAAACCCGCTCGGCGCTTTCGCGGTGGTTCACAAAGACCATTGTGCGCTCCTGTGGCAGGCTGAGCAGCAGCGACTTGAGGGTTTCAAGTTTGTCAGCCACCGGCGAGTTTACTGAATATTCCTCAATTTTGGGCTGACCGGTTTCGCTGAAATCTATGGTGGTGAGATTTTCTATGCCGAGCCAGTCGGGGAGCGCGTTAAGGCGCGTTGCCGAGGTGAGGATTATCTGCTTGACCGAGTGGATTTTCTTGACGATGCGCTTCATCTCATCTTGGAAGCCGAGTTCCAGCGACTTGTCATATTCATCGCACACAAGGATTTTCACGCGATACAAATCGAGCCGCCCACGGTTGATATGGTCGAGGATGCGCCCGGGAGTGCCGACCACGATGTCGGGGGTCACGGCCTCAAGCGAGCGGGTTTCGTCAACTACTGAGTGGCCGCCGTAAAGCGCCACAATTCTCAGCCCGGGTGCCAATGCGGCCAAAGTCTTGGTTATCTGCAAGGTAAGCTCGCGAGTCGGCGCTATTACGAGCCCCTCAACCTTGTCGGAATTGCCCGCGACGCGGGGAAGCAGAGCCAGGGCAAAGGCCAAAGTTTTTCCCGACCCGGTCGGCGCAATGAGCGCCACGGCACTTTCCTTGTCGGAAAGTCCGGCGAGCTTATGCTGCATCGGGGTGAGTTGCTCAATATGCAGCCGCTCCTTGGCCGAGCGTATTACGTCTTTAGTATTCAAACGTGCCGTGAGGTCCTGAAATGGTTAGCGAAGGTTTGCCGGGTTTGGCCTCCACGCGGCCGATAATCTGAGCGGGGATGCCGAAAGATTCGGCAATGTTGATAATCTGCTGAGCGTCTGCGGGGTCTACATATACCTCCAGACGAGTGCCCATATTGAACACCTTATACATCTCGGCCCAGTCGGTTTTGCTCTCGCGCTGAATCAGGTTGAACAGCGGTGGAATGGGCAGAAGGTTGTCTTTAACAACGTGGAGGTCTGGCTGCAGGAAGTGGAGAATCTTGGTCTGCGCACCGCCCGAGCAGTGAATCATACCCTTGATGCGGGGGCGCAGCTTATCGAGAATCGCCTTGACCACCGGGGCGTAAGTGCGCGTGGGCGAGAGCACGAGCTTGCCGGCATCTACGCCGTCAACCTCCGTGGGGTCGGTCAGTCGCACCGAGCCGCTGTAAATCAGTTCAGTGGGAGTTGCGGCATCGAAGCTTTCGGGGTATTTTTCGGCAAGATACTTGGCAAAGACGTCGTGGCGGGCGGAGGTCAGTCCGTTAGAGCCCATACCGCCGTTATAGAATGTTTCGTAGTCGGCCTGCCCATAGCTTGCCAGGCCTACGATGACCTGTCCGGCAGCGATATTGGCGTTATCAACAACGTCGGAGCGCTTCATACGGCAGGTTACCGTGGAGTCTACTATGATGGTGCGCACAAGGTCGCCAACATCGGCGGTTTCGCCGCCGGTAGAGTAAATGTCAATGCCGTAGGAGCGCAGTTCGGCGAGAATTTCTTCCGTTCCGTTGATAATGGCGGCGATAACTTCGCCGGGTATCAGATGCTTATTGCGGCCGATTGTGGAACTCACGAGGATTCCGGAAGTGGCTCCAACGCAGAGCAGGTCGTCGATGTTCATAACCAGCGCGTCTTGAGCAATGCCTTTCCACACGCTCATATCGCCGGTTTCGCGCCAGTAAATGTAAGCGAGGCTCGATTTGGTTCCGGCGCCGTCGGCGTGCATGATGTTGCAATAGTCGGGGTCACCGCCGAGAATGTCGGGGATAATCTTACAGAACGCCTTGGGGAAAATCCCCTTGTCGATATTTTTAATGGCGCTATGAACGTCTTCCTTTTCGGCGCTGACGCCGCGCTGCGAGTACCTCATAAGTTAGGAGTTAGGAGTTAGGAGTTAGGGGTTAGGGGTTAGGGGTCAGCGCTTTTTGTTCTTGACTTGTTGCTGCTGGCGCATCAGGGCTTCCTGCTGACGCTGAGCGGCTTCCATGCGGGCGAGCCAGCCGTTTTTCTTTTTGGGTTTCTTGACTTCGGCGAGCATTTCGGCGCGAACTTTTTCTTCGTCAATAACCCAGTGGCGAATCACGTAGGTTTGAATAATCGTGATGAGCAGCGACAGGAAGTAGTAGTAGCTCAGGCCGGCGGCATAGTTGTTGAAGATAAAGAGGAACATTACCGGCATAGCGTAGGTCATCAACTTCATGCCGGGCATTGCGGCACCGCCGGGCTGGTTGTCCATCATAATCTTGGAGTAGATTACGTTGGTCACGGTCATCAGCAGACAGAAGAGACTCAGATGATTGTCAAACGCCCATGAAATCAGCGGGATGTTTGCCGTCCATGAAATGATTGCATCGGGGGCGGCAAGGTCTTTGGCCCAGAGGAACTGCTGGCCGCGAAGCTCTATGGCGCTGGGGAAGAACGAGAACATTGCAACCAGGATAGGCATTTGCAGCAACAGGGGCAGACAGCCGCCCATGGGGCTTACGCCGGCCTTGTTGTAGAGTTCCATGGTTTTTTGGCTCTTCTTCATCTGGTCTTCGGGAGCGGAATACTTCTCGTTGATGGCCTTGATTTCGGGCGCGAGACACTTCATCTTGGCCTGCGAGCGGTATGTCTTGTAGGTGAATGGGAAGAGCACCAGCTTGATGAGCAGCGTCAGAACCAGGATTATGATGCCATAGTTGGTAATATACTTGCCCAAGAAAGTGAACACGGGGATAATCACGCCGGTATTGATCCAGCGGAAGAGCGACCAACCCAACGGAATAACGCTGGTGAGGTCGAGATGACCCTCGGAGTCAACTCGGTCCATATCGCGAAGCACCGGGTAGAGGTTCGGACCGAGATAGAAGTTGAACGAGGCCACCTCATCGCGGTTAACCGAGTAACCCACCTGGGTGGTGGCGCTCATATCCTTGAGGTAGTCCTTGCTGTCTTTGAGATCGGTGGAGGCGAGTTTGGCGCCGGCGTTGAAAGTGTTTTCGGCTATCAATATGGAGCTGAAGAACTGGTTTTTGAAGCCGATCCACTTCAGAGGCACGTCTATGGTCTTGGCGGCATCGTTTTGTTCGGAGAGGTGGTCCACGTCGTCGCCATCTTCCTTATAATATATAGCGGAGTTGCGTTGCTCAAAGACGCGGCCGCGCTCAAAGCGGCTCATCTTCTGCTGCCATTTGAACTCCATGGTGGTGACTCCGGCGGGAATCACTCCGGCCTGAGCCATACCGTGTTGAACCACGTCCATTTTCACGCGATAGCCGTCGGCTTCGGGCAGCGAGTAGCGTATTCCCCACCATGCACCGCCGCCCAAGTCGAGCTTCATCAGCAATACGGAGTCGCTTTCAAGCTCGGGAGTAAAATAGAAGTTGCTCGACTCAAACTTTTCGGAGTCGCTGCGCAGCGTGAACGAATAGCGGTTGGTATCGGCGTTCCAGAGCTGAATCAAAGTGGTATCCGGATTGATGTAGCAGTCGTAGTCTTTAAGTACTACGTTGCTGATCTGACCGCCCTTGGAACTGAATTGAAGTTGAAGCACATCGTTTTCCAGGCCTATTACCGTGTCGGTGCCGGCAAGGTGAGCGACAAAGTTGCGATAGCGCTGCAGGTCGGTAATTGCTCCCTTTAGCTGACGTGCGGCATTGGCTCGGGTCAATTGGTCAGTATCTTCGGGATACGTTGCCGACAATACGTTGGCAACCTCAATATCTCCGGCGGCGGTCTTGATGGTGCCAGTAATCACGGAGTCGTTGCTAAGAATCAGCTCATAGCTTTCTGCGGCTACGCGGGTGGTGCCGTCGGCTTCAGCCTTGCCATAGAGAGCAAGACCATTGCGCAGGGTCTGCACGTCGGTCTCGGTGATTTCGGGAATGGTGAGTGCCTGCTGACGCGCCTCCTCGGCGCGGCGCATTGAATCTGCAGCGGCAACTTGCTGCTGCTCTCGTCGTTGCTGTAATTCTTCGGCGCTCGGCTGATTGAAATACATAAAGCCAAAAATTATGGCCATCATCAGCACTACGCCGGTCAGTGTATTCTTATCCATTATTTTTCGTTGTGATATTCTATTGCGTGTTTGATAAAGTCCATGAAAATCGGACTGGGAGATACTACGGTGCTGGAGTATTCGGGGTGGAATTGCGTGCCGACAAACCAGCGTTTTTCGGGTATTTCAACAATCTCCACAAGGTGGGTCTCAGGATTTTCGCCAGAGCATTTCATGCCGGCGGCTTCAAACTGGCTGCGGTAACGCTCGTTGAACTCAAAGCGGTGGCGATGACGCTCGCTGACCATTTCCGCATTGCCGTAAGCTTGGGCTGCGCGGCTTCCGGCGGCGAGTTTGCAATCATATGCCCCCAGACGCATCGTACCACCCTTGGCCGAAATATTCTTCTGCGCCTCCATCAGGTCGATTACCGGATAGGGGGTCAGAGGGTTCATCTCGGTGGAGTTAGCTTCTGCCATGCCGAGCACGTTGCGGGCAAATTCAATCACCATACACTGCATTCCCAGGCAGATGCCGAAGGTTGGAACATCGTGTTCGCGCGCCCATTTCAGAGCGGCAAACTTACCCTCGATGCCGCGCTGGCCGAAGCCGGGAGCCACGATAATGCCGTCCATATCGCCAAGCAGTTCATCGGCGTTGCCGTCGTTGAGCTTCTCGGAGTGGATGTTGGTGAGTTGGAGTTTGCAGTCGTTATAAGTCGCGGCGAGGAAGAGCGACTCATTGATTGACTTGTAAGCATCCTGAAGCTCAACGTATTTGCCCACCAGGCCGATTTTAACCACTCCCTTGGGCTCGGCAAGCTTTTCAAGGAAGGTATGCCAGGCGGCGAGGTCAGGTTCTTTGTCGCACTTAACGTCGCAAATTCTCAAGACGATGTCGTCGAGGTGCTGACGGTGTTGACGCATCGGCACTTCATAGATTGTGGGCGCATCGGCGCTCTGCACCACGGCATCGGAAGCCACGTTGCAGAACTGCGCGATTTTTGCCCGCATATCCTGCGGAATGTCGTGTTCGGTGCGGAGAACCAATACGTCGGGCTGAATGCCGAGCTGCTGAAGCTGCTTGACGGAGTGTTGCGTCGGCTTGGTTTTCAACTCCTTGGCAGCGCCGAGGAAGGGTACATAGGTCAGATGCACACAGCAGGCATCCTTACCCAACTCCCAGCGCAACTGGCGCACGGCCTCCAAAAACGGCAGCGACTCAATATCGCCGACCACTCCGCCGATTTCCGTAATCACGAAGTCAAAATTTCCGGTATTGCCGAGAATTTTGACGTTGCGCTTAATCTCATCGGTGATATGGGGGATAATCTGCACGGTCTTGCCGAGATAGTCGCCCCGGCGTTCCTTGTCTATTACGTTTTGGTAGATGCGCCCGGTGGTGATATTGTTGGCGCGGGTGGTGCGCACGTTGGTGAAGCGCTCATAGTGGCCGAGGTCAAGGTCAGCCTCATGGCCGTCGATGGTTACGTAGCACTCCCCATGCTCATAAGGATTGAGCGTGCCGGGGTCTATATTAATATAGGGGTCAAACTTCTGAATAGTAACGCGATAACCGCGAGCCTTGAGCAGGCACGCCAGCGACGATGAAATTATTCCCTTGCCCAGAGACGACACTACGCCTCCCGTGACGAATATATACTTGGTATTCACAGCTGTTAAGAACTAAGCCGCAAATTTACGAAAAAGTTTTGAATTTTGAGTAATCACACCCCGGCAAGATAATCGACGAGCGACGTTTCAACCGGGAAGTTCATTTTTTTTCGTAGACGGCAGCGACCTCTACGGCACTGTAAACTACGACTCGGCAAGCATCAGCGAAGTTATCAACGCCGACAACGCCGAAACCGTCTACGACCTGCAGGGACGGCGCATTTCCCACCCCTCACGCGGGCTATATATCGCTCCAAATCACAAAATAATTTACCGCCCGGGGCGCTAATTCCAAAATAATTTCGTAAATTCGCCGCAAATTTACACCTAAACGATTCATCCATGAAAAAAACATTGACTTGCGGATTCCTGGCCATGGCACTCGGCGTTGCTGCGGCAGAACCGCTCTCAGGCTACGCCTACGGCAACGTTGCCGCTCCCGAAGGCACCGAATGGGAAAACCCTCAGGCTCTGAGCCTCAACAAGGAGCAACCCCACGCTTACTTCTTCAACTTCGCCTCGATTAACGATGCCAAGAAAGTTCTCCCCGAGTACTCGCAGTACTACAAGAGCCTCGACGGAACCTGGAAGTTCAATTGGGTGAACCACCCCGACAAACGTCCGCAAGACTTCTATAAGGTAGACTATAACGTCTCCAAGTGGGATGACATCCAAGTGCCCGGCAACTGGAACGTGCAGGGCATACAGCCCGACGGCACTCAGAAATATGGCAAGCCCATCTACACCAATCAGCTTGTGCCGTTTTGGGTTAACCGCGACAGCGTAGGCGACTGGAAAGGCGGCGTTATGCGCGAACCGCTCGACAAGAGCTACACAACGTATAAAGACCGCAACGAAGTCGGCTCCTACCGCCGCACGTTTACCATACCGGCCGACTGGTCGGGCCGCGAAGTCTATATCAACTTCGACGGCGTAGACTCGTTTTTCTACCTTTGGATTAACGGCAAATACGTTGGTTTCAGCAAAAACTCCCGTAACCTCGCGCAGTTTAACATCACTGACAAACTCGTGTCCGGCGAAAACGTTGTGGCTCTTGAAGTCTACCGTTACAGCGATGCCTCGCTGCTCGAAGCGCAAGATATGTTCCGCCTCCCCGGCATTTTCCGCTCTACCTATCTGACCTCCACCCCGCAGGTACAGATTCAGGATCTCATTGTCCGCACCACCATTCCCGCCGACGCCAACCCGATGGCGCCGGTTGATGCTGAGGTCACCGTTGATGCCACGATTCGCAACCTCTCCCAAAAAGACCTGAAAGGTTATATGCTCAAATATGATATATACCCCATAGAGCTCTACTCCGACGCAACCGGCCCACGCGCATTCACCTACGCCTTCGCCAACCCCAAATCGAGAGTTGCTCCCGGCGGCTCACTCGACAATAAATCCACATTTACGCTCCCCAACGCAAAACTTTGGAGCGCAGAAACCCCCAATCGCTACGTACTCGTGGCCCAACTGCTCGACAAGAAAGGCAAAACCATTGAAACAGTGAGCACCTACTTCGGCGTTCGTCAGGTAGAGATTCGCGAAACCGCCGCTGCCGACGACGAATTCGGCCTGGCCGGACGCTACTTCTACGTCAACAACCGTCCGGTGAAACTCAAAGGCGTAAACCGCCACGAAAATAACCTCGCCTCCGGCCACACCATCTCGCGCGAGCAGATGGAAAAAGAAGCTATGCTTATGAAGCAGGGCAACATCAACCACGTGCGCAACTCCCACTACAATGACGACCCCTACTGGTACATCGTATGCGACAAATATGGCATCTACCTCGAAGATGAGGCCAATCTCGAAAGCCACCCCTATCGCTACGGCGCGGCCTCCTTATCACACCCCACGGAATGGCGCGATGCCCACGTGGCACGTAACCTCGAAATGGCCCACGCCAACGTCAACCACCCCTCTATCGTCATTTGGAGTCTTGGCAATGAGGGCGGCCCCGGAGCGAACTTCAAAGCCGCATACGATGCCATCAAGGCATTCGACCCCTCGCGCCCGGTGCAGTATGAGCGCAACAACGACATCGTGGATATGGGTTCTAACCAATACCCGCCGATCGACTGGGTTCGCGATGCCGTGAAAGGTACTGACTCCGGAATAAAATACCCCTTCCACATCAGCGAATACGCCCACTCTATGGGCAATGCCCTCGGCAACTTCGTAGACTATTGGGAGGCTATGGAGTCGACCAACTTCTTTGTCGGCGGCGCTATATGGGACTGGATTGACCAGGCCATTTGGAACTACACACCCGACGGCACTCGCTATATGGCCTATGGCGGCGACTTCGGCGACAAACCCAACGACGGAATGTTCTGCATGAACGGCATCATCTTCCCCGACATGACCCCGAAGCCGCAGTTTGCCGAAGTAAAACGCGTTCATCAATACGTCGGTGTCACCCCCATCGACATCACCAACGGCATTGTAGAAGTGTTCAACAAAAATTACTTCACCACCCTCGCCGACCTGAGCCCGCGCTGGATTCTGACCCGCAACGGCATTGAAGTGGCCCGAGGCGAAAACGTCAACCGCCCGCGTATGGAGGTTGGCCCGCGCGAAAGCCAAACGTGGGGCATCCCCTTTGATGCCGCCAAGATTGCCGCCGACTCTCTCGGCGAATACTTCGTCACACTCCAATTTCTCCTAAACGAAGACAAACCCTGGGCCGAAAAGGGCTACGTTCAAGCCGAAGTACAAATGCCGGTGAACAAACCCGCCAAATTCGCTCCGATTACCACCGTAAGTTCCGACAATTGGGATGTTACGTTCGATGACGAAACCGGCACCATCAACTCTCTGTCTTACAACGGCCGCGAAATCATCACCCCCGGCAACGGCCCGGTGCTTAACGCCTTCCGTGCGCCCGTTGACAACGACTTTTGGATTTATCGCCCTTGGTTCACCAACGGCCTTTATAACCTGCATCACAAAGTTTTAGACAAAAAGACATTTACCCGCCCCGACGGCGCTACCGTGGTTCAATACACCGTTGAGTCGCAAGCTCCGCGCTCCGCAACAGCCCACGGCGGCGGCGAATCAGGCACATACGTAGTAAAAGAGGGTCGCGAAATGGGACCTGACGACTTCAAGTTCACCACCGAGCAGATTTGGACCGTTTACCCCGACGGCAGCATTGAACTCTCCGCAGCCATCAGCTCTTCAAACCCCAAACTTATCCTCCCCCGCCTCGGCTATCAGATGACCCTCCCCGCCGACCTCAAAAACTACACCTACTATGGCCGCGGACCGGTTAATAACTATAACGACCGCGAAACTGCCGCCAACGTCGGCTTGTACAAATCGACGGTTGCCGACCAGTTCATCCCATTCCCCAAACCTCAGGATATGGGCAACCGCGAAGGAATCCGATGGAACGCGCTGACCGATGCCGCAGGTCGCGGCGTGCAATTTATCGCCACTCAAGGCACGATGAGTGCGTCGGCAATGCCCTACTCTGATATGGAACTGATGACAGCCAACCACCCCTATCAACTCCCCGCAAGCACCGCCACCACGCTGCATCTCGACAAGAAAGTGACCGGCCTCGGCGGCAACAGCTGCGGCCAGGGCATCACCCTCGAACACCAGCGCACCTATGCAGCGCCTCAGTCATTCGGCTTCATAATCCGCCCGGTAAGCGCTGCCACCGACTTGCAAGACAACGCCTCCGTAAGCTCCAACGGCCAGCATCCGGTCAGCATAACCCGCGACCGCCTCGGCATTGTGACCATCCATTCGGCCAACCCCGATGCACAACTGCTCTTCAACGCTACGGCGCAGGGCAAAATCGTTGAGCGCGGCCGCAACCGCAAGCTCCCCGAAACCTCCTACACCGAGCCGTTCGACTTCAGCCGTGGCGGTAAAATCACCGCTTGGGATGCCGCCGCCCCCGACTTCAAAGTCACCGTTGAGTTCCCTCGCATAGAGGAAGTGCCGGTTGAAATCAGCGCCGTATCTTCGCAATACGGCTCCGACCCCGCCACCAATCTCATTGACGGCAACAACAACACCATCTGGCACAGCGAATATGGCGTAACTCAGGCAAACTATCCCCACTGGATCGTGTTCGACATCGCCGCCGTTAAACCGATTAAGGGCTTCACCTATCTGCCACGCCAAAGCGGTAACAACGGCGACATCAAGGAATGGAAAGCCGAAGTAAGCACCGACGGACAAACCTGGACAGAAGTGGCCGCCGGAGAGTTTGAGAACAATAAGCGCAACAAGCGCATTGACTTCACCCCCACCCCAGGCCGCTACCTCCGCTTCACCGCCCTCTCCAGCCAGAACGGCCAAGACTTTGCCGCCGGCGCTGAATTCACAGTCCTTGCCGACTAAATTTCAAAAAAAGTTGCACAGTAAGAATATTCTTCGTACCTTTGCGGCGCTCAAAAAAGCAAATATCACATTTTTAACCTAATAACCAACCCAAAATGAACAACTACGAAACCGTTTTCATTCTGACTCCCATTTTGTCTGACGCACAGACAAAGGAAGCGGTAGACAAGTTCACCCAGCTCCTTAAAGACAACGGAGCCACCATCGTGAACGAAGAAAACTGGGGTTTGAAAAAACTCGCCTACCCCATCGAAAAGAAATCCACCGGCTACTACACCCTCGTGGAATTCGATGCTGACCCCACAGTTATCAAAAAGCTCGAAACCGCTTACCGTCGCGACGAACGCGTTATGCGCTTCCTCACTTTCCGTCTCGACAAATACGCTAAAGAATACGCCGACAAGCGTCGCGCTCGCCGCTCAGGTGCCGCCGCTGCCGCAAATGTTGAACAAGCTCCCGCAGCAGAATAAAGTACCTTAACAACAATGGCACAAGCTAATTCCGAAATCCGCTATCTCGCCACCTCAAACGTGGACAAGAACAAAAAGAAATACTGCCGCTTCAAACGCTCCGGCATCAAGTATATCGACTACAAAGATCCCGAATTCCTCAAAAAGTTCCTCAACGAACAGGGCAAACTCCTCCCCCGCCGTATCACCGGCACCTCGCTGAAGTTCCAGCGCCGCGTGGCCCAGGCCGTTAAACGCGCCCGCCACCTCGCTCTGCTCCCCTACGTAACTGACCTTATGAAATAACCCATAAAGATAGGAGACAACACGACTTATGAAACTGATTCTTATTCAAGATGTCCCCAATCTGGGATACAAGGACGACGTTGTAGAAGTAAAGTCCGGCTATGGCCGCAACTACCTCATTCCCCAGCGTAAAGCAGTCATCGCTACCGAAAGCGCTCTGAAAGTGCTCGCCGAGAACCAGCGCCAACGCGCCCACAAGCTCGCTCAAATCAAGGCCGAAGCCGAAGCTGCCGCAGCAGCTCTCGAGGGCGTGGCTCTGACCATCGCCGCCAAGGTTGCCGAAACCGGCACCATCTACGGCGCAGTCAATGCCGCTACCGTTGCTGAAGCCCTCTCAAAACTCGGCCACGAAGTTGACCGCAAGCTCATCAGCCTCAACACCACCGTTAAGGAACTCGGTCAATACACCGCAACCATCCGCTTCCACAAGGAAGTGGCCGCTCAGGTACCCGTAGAGGTAGTAGCCGAAGTAACTGCTGAATAATCAACCGCAAATTATCATATTCGCCCGGGCAGAGTAAGACTTTGAGTGGCAAAGTGGCAGAGTGGCAAAGTGGCAAAGTGGCAGAGTGGCAAAGTGCATTGCCTGACGCCCGATGTCAGATGCCTAACGCCTAAGGCATAAAGCCCAAATCAAGCGCCTGGCGAATCTAACCATCAAATAAACAAACGTAAATGTACGTAATTGTAGAAATCCAAGGCCAGCAGTTCAAGGCCGAAAAAGACAAATTCCTCTACGTTCACTACCTCGGCGACGAAGCCAAGGAAGGCAACACCGTAGAATTTGACCGCGTTCTTTTGGTCGACGCAGATGGCGCAGTAACCGTAGGCGCTCCCACCGTAGAAGGCGCTAAAGTTGTCTGCGAAGTAAAACAGCAGCTCGTTAAGGGCGACAAAGTCATCGTTTTCAAGAAAAAACGCCGCAAAGGCTATCGCCGCAAAAACGGCCATCGCCAGTGCTTCACCCAAGTAGTGATTAAAGATATTGTCGCTTAATTGTTTAACCCCATAAAACCAATCTGACAATACAATGGCACATAAGAAAGGTGTCGGCAGTTCTAAGAACGGCCGCGAATCAGAAAGCAAACG
>JAMPBN010000001.1:185345-271497 GCA_023666665.1 Prevotella sp.
AAATGCGCAAAAAATTTTCAAGAGAACATTCAAATAATTATAAACCACGCCATTAGATGCGTGGGTGCAAACGCCTGGAAAGCGTGTATACGCCAAAAGCGTATCCCGAGTTCGAATCTCGGTCACTCCGCCCCAAAAAAAGCGCCGATAGTCGTTGTGATTGTCGGCGCTTTATTTTATTGGTTGAGTTTATTTTGTGAGTTCACGCAGTTTGTTGGGAATGTCGGTATTGTCGAGCACGCCGCCAAATTCCTCAGCACCAACACCGATTGCAAAGACCGGAACCGGATTGCCGGTGTGCTTGCCGGAGGTGAAACCGTAACCGGCAATTTCGTTCTGTATGGTATAAGCAACTTCTACAAATTCGGGATACGTGGAATAAAGTCCGGTAGTGCTTTTGCCGTTATTTTTAATAAAGGTATTGTTGAATGCGTTGATCAGTCTTTGTTCGCGTTCGGCTGAAATTTCTGACTTTGAATAGAAACCGAGATAGTCAGCGAGTTTCTGCTTCATCTCTTCCCAGGTAATCGGGGTGTTGTTTTTGATTATTGCCCAACATTCATCAGAGAATTGTGCTTTTGACTTTGCCTGACGGTCAACCACTTTGGGGTAGTTATTATAGCCGACGGATTTTTGTCCGACGGTCATACCTCCGGTTTCATGGTCGGCAGTCACAACTATAAGAGTTTCGTCCGGGTGTTTCAGATAGAAATCATAAGCTTTTTGGAGAACAGAGTCATATGCCAGTACTTCTCGCACAATTGTGATGCCGTCGTTATCGTGGCCGGCCCAGTCAATATTGCCGCCCTCAACCATAAGGAAGAACTTGTCGGGTGAAGTGCGTTGCATGTGAGCGATTGCCGCATCGGTGTATTGTGATAAGGTGTTACCCTTGGGTGAATCAACTGCGTAACCCATGTTTTGGCTGACAGTGTCGGTGTTCAGCAGCAAAATTCTTTCATTGTTGACCCCTTCAAGATTTTCTACTCCGCGAACTATCGCAACGCCCTTGTCTTTGATTTTATCGTAGAGTCCGTTGTATTTACCATTCGTTTTAGTTCCACGAAGCATTGAGCCGGCAAGAAATTTGACAGGAGAATCAGCGAATTGCAATGCAATATCCTCCCACATCCAACGGGCCGGAACGTGGGCGTAAAATGCGCCCGGAGTCGCATCGTCAGGGCAAACATTGGTTACGAGGCCGATTCCGTAGCCGCGTTCTGCAAGGTCGTCGGCAACATTGCGAACGGCAATGGTGTCGGCATTCATTCCGAGCATATTGTTTTTAGTTTTGGAACCGGTAGCAAGTGCGGTACCGGCGGCCGCAGAATCGGTAACCGGCGTGCTTGCCGAGTAGGTCGTGCAGACACCCGCTATGGGGAATTGCATCATCAGCATTTTGTCTTGCTGTTTTTGTACGAGCCGGCGATAGGTGTCGGCCGACATTACTTGTCCGTGACCCATGCCGTCGCCGATAAAGTAGAAAATATATTTAGGAGCGGTTTCAGACGCTGATACACATATGGCCGTAAGGAGTGAGCCAAGCAGGAATTTTATTTTCATTATTTTAATTTCTGTACAGTTTCAGATAATTTGGTATGATCGGTTACTCGCTCAACTATTTCTCCGTTTTTAAAGATGAAGAATGTGGGGAACGAGCTTACAGCATATTGGCTGATATGGTTGCGATTTGCCGCATCGCTTTGATATACGCTGACCCACGGCAAGCCCTCGGAGGCATTAGCCCACAGATGTTGGTTTTCAGCAAATCCGATTTCGTAGATTCCGGCTCCTGAGGCTTGAGCATCGCCCAATGCGCGAGTGATTGACGGAGTGTTTGAGTCTGTGAAATCCACATATGCCAACACTGCTATCGAATTGGAATCAACGCAGTCGGAGAGCTTTTGATTTTGGCCGTTTCTGTCCATCAACTCAATATCGTAGTAGCTAATTTCTTCGGCGTAGATAACCTGTCGAGTCGTTGTATCAGACGATTTTGGCATTTTCTTTTCAAGCTCTGCTCGAAGTATTGAAGTACGCGGGTCTTCGGGTCGCTCTTCAATGTAGCGGTTTGCTATCGTGCGGAGCAGTCGGAAGTCTTTGTTCAGTCGCGTGGCATAATATGCTGCTGTTGATGAATAAATGCCGTCAAGGGCTATCAACACGGCGCGGCTGTCGTTGGCCAAGGAGTCAATGCGGTTAAAAAGTTCTGCCTCAAACGATCCGCCACGAACACCGGCTGCGGTTAGAGTCAGCGACTCAGTACTGTCAGCGGGAATACACACCGTGTGGTCAGCGAGCTTTATTCGATAGATGGTGCCATTTGCTTCCGGCAGATTAAAAACATATTTGCCGTCTTTAACCGAAGTTGAATCAAGGTCGTACCAGCCTCCGGAATACGTAGGAGCCTGCACATAAACAGTTTCTACTCCTTCGGGAGCTTCGCCGCTAAGAGTCCAGCCGGCTTTGCGGTTGCAACTGGCAAGAATCAAACCGGATGCGATAATTGCTATTGAGATTTTTTTCATCTTATTCCATCAACTTGCGATAGCGACGGCGTACCGGCTCTTTACCGTCGGGAGTGTGTGAGCGCTTATATTCTTCGTAGTCGGAATATGAACCCTCATAGTATACTACGTTGCCTTCGCCCTCAAATGAGAGGATATGGGTACAGATGCGGTCGAGGAACCAACGGTCGTGGCTCACTACGACAGCGCAACCAGCAAATGCTTCGAGACCCTCTTCAAGAGCGCGGAGAGTGTTAACGTCAATGTCGTTGGTCGGTTCGTCAAGCAGTAAGACATTACCCTCCTGTTTCAGCGCCATAGCGAGATGCAAACGGTTGCGTTCACCGCCGGAGAGTACGCCGACTTTCTTTTCCTGATCTGCACCGGAGAAGTTGAATTTGCTGAGATATGCGCGGGCGTTTACGTCGCGGCCTCCCATACGGAAAGACTCCACGCCTTGTGAAATAACTTCATAGACAGATTTTTCGGGCAGAAGGTCGTGGTGTGATTGGTCAACGTATGCCACTTTGACCGTTTCTCCGACATCAAATGAACCGGCATCGGGATTTTCAAGACCCATAATCAGTTTGAACAGGGTGGTTTTGCCCGCGCCGTTGGGGCCGATTACGCCGACAATGCCGTTGGGGGGCAGCGTGAAGTCGAGGTTGTTGAAAAGCTGCTTTTTCCCAAAAGCCTTGACGAGACCGTGGGCTTCGATAACTTTATTGCCGAGTCGAGGACCATTGGGTATGAAGATTTCGAGTTTTTCTTCGCGTTCTTTTTGGTCTTCGTTGAGCAGTCGGTCGTAGGAATTCAGACGAGCTTTACCCTTGGCCTGACGAGCCTTGGGAGCCATACGCACCCATTCGAGTTCGCGTTCAAGGGTTTTGCGTCGCTTGCTTGCTTGTTTTTCTTCCTGAGCCATACGCTTGGTTTTCTGCTCAAGCCAAGATGAGTAATTGCCTTTCCAGGGAATGCCCTCGCCGCGGTCAAGTTCGAGAATCCATCCGGCAACGTGGTCGAGAAAATAGCGGTCGTGGGTAATGGCGATGACCGTGCCGGGGTATTGCTGGAGGTGCTGTTCGAGCCAATCAATTGACTCGGCATCAAGGTGGTTGGTGGGTTCGTCGAGCAAAAGAATGTCAGGCTGTTGAAGCAACAAGCGGCAGAGAGCCACTCGGCGGCGTTCGCCTCCGGACAGGGTAGTGACCGGTTGATCATCGGGGGGGCATTGCAGTGCATCCATTGCCCGCTCAAGTTTGGAGTCAATGTTCCAAGCGTCGGCAGCATCCAGTTTGTCTTGCAATTCTGCTTGTTTTGCAAGCAGTGTGTCATAATCGGCATCAGGGTCTGCAAATGCCTCATTGACTTTATCATATTCGGCGAGCATATCCATAATCGGCTGAACGCCTTCGCGAACTACCTCAATGACCGTTTTACTCGGGTCAAGATGCGGATCCTGCTCAAGATAGCCAACGGAATATCCGGGTGAGAACACAACTTCGCCCTGATAGTTTTTATCTATTCCGGCAATGATTTTCAGAAGTGAAGATTTACCTGAGCCATTCAAGCCTATGATACCTATTTTAGCACCATAAAAGAACGAGAGGTAAATGTTTTTAAGAACTTGTTTTTGTGGAGGGTAGGTCTTACTTACGCCTACCATCGAGAATATTACTTTTTTATCGTCTGCCATTCTGCGAGTGGGTTAGGGGGTTATGGGGTTAATTAAATGCGGCCATCCAACCCATAAAGTTTACAATGTTTGGGTTTAACATATCGTTAGCAGTAACTTTAATAACTGAAGTTGGAGTAGTTTGACCTTCAATAAAATATTTGAATTCTACATTGCCATCGGGTGAATTAGCGGCAAACCAAATACCGTCAGACATAACTTGTGCATTTATAAACCGGGAATCAACACCTTCCAGCAGCAATGGTTCACCATAGCTGTCAAACGGTTGAGCAATAATGTTTTTATCTAAAGTTTCAGCATACCTGAAATTACCTTGATAAGGATATGTATTACCGAAAAGAAGGCCATTTGATGCTTTGCCGTAGGGTAGTTCACACTGTTTCTTGTCTTCTTCCGTGAGTGTGTATGCGTTCACATTGTTTTTATCAATGTAGTATGCTTTGACTTCTCCAAATTGGGCATTATCAGGAATTATGGGGCGCAAATATGTTCCGTCGGGTGTAGCAAAAATTTCATAGCTTCTCCCGATGGCAGAATTGTTATCCCAGTATTCCCATATCAGAGAACTTTCGCTATTGATTGGGGCGATGTAACATTCGTGTCTGTAGTTCGTTCCGTTAGCTGACAGAGCGGAATAATTCAGCACACGCAAAATCTCCCCACGTGAATAAATGGGAATGCCATATTGTGTGAGGTGCTTATCATCAGACGCAAATGTAAATATACCCGGTGCCGGCATAGGCGCAACGGTATGAAACGTATTATCCCAATATTCCGCAGATGATAATTGAACTATGTTTCCGGCTGCAAGTATTTTGGGATAACTGGAGTTGTAGACAGCATTATTTAGCGCCTTGGCTTCAATTTCCGGATAGTATTCGGGAATATCATTTGCGCGCTGCAATACTTCATCCTTTGTTATTTGATATGGGGAAATTTGATAGCATTGACCGTATGATGAAGCCGCAACTATATTGGAGTCTCCTGCCCACACGGCATTTTCAACCGTTTTAGGTATCGAAATATTATAACAAACGCCGGTTTCGTTATCTATCAGGATATTAGATGCGTGTCCGGTAATAAATACCGTGTATGTATCATCATTATAATTTTTTTGGTCTGCTAAAATGATGGTAGCAAGGAGATATTTTGGTGTAATGGGTACTATGCTCAGAATACCGTCAATGCCGGCACAGATACCTTTTTGACATATCAAATATGGCTGAACCTTGTTGCCGTTTACATCAAATGCTAATGTTTGAGCATAATCATCGGGGTTAAAACACGCGAGTAGCCGAGTCTCTTTGCCCTCAAAGACGACGGGCCTTTCGTCAAAATATGGGGTACTCGTGCTTTCGGGAGTATAAATCTTTACCGTGCCATAGTCGATTTTAAAATCTCCTATTTCAACTGTCATTTCAGATTCACCTGAAAATGAATCTGAAACAGTTAAAACGGCATTATGTTCGTTGATGGTTTCCGCTGATATTACTTCTCCGTTTAAATATATTTTTAACGGATTTTTTGTGAAATCAAATGTTGACGAATAAATATACGTCGGGTAAGTATTAATTAATGTCTGCCCTAATGTCAGCTCAATAATCTGACCATTCGCCGTTTCATTAGATTGAATAACGTGTAAGCTCACTTTACCGTTTTCTCCGTTGATGTCGTAGTAAACATCGCGAGATTCACCGGTAATATTTGGCAAAAACGAGAAGTTTATTTCTACAAGTCCTGCGCCGGATAATTGTTCAGGTATACACCAATCGAGGTTGTCTCCTCCATTTAAAGTCCATTGTCCTAAATCTATGCCGGAAAAGGTTGCTGACAGTTGGTCGGCATAAACAATCAGATCTTCTGAACTTTCGGTGTAAACGTCCTCGGGTTCTTCTACGACGTTTGTTTGCGTACAAGAGGTTGCAGCAATCAAACAAAGCAGAACGGATAGATATTTATGCGACATATTCAGCGCTTTTTGCCGTGAGCGGCGGTTTTTACTTTGTAGTCGCAAGAGAATTTGCCATCCATAAGGTTGCGCAGCTTGTTGCGAATAAGTAGTTTGCGAGTAGTGGACACGTGGTCCATATACACCTTACCGTTGAGGTGATCAACCTCGTGTTGAACGCAGCGGCTCAGAAAGCCGCTCATTTCCTCTTCGTGGGGAGTGAAGTTTTCGTCGAGCCAGCGGAGGCGGATGTGTTCAACGCGGTCAACGTTCTCACTCAAACCGGGAAGACTAAGGCAACCCTCGGAGCGAGATATTTCTTCGCCACCAAGAACTTCAATCTCAGGGTTGATTAAAACCATTTTTCGACCTGCACATTCCGGGAATTGGTCTTTAAGCACATCGGCATCAATTACAACGAGTTTTATGCTCAGTCCGACTTGAGGCGCAGCGAGTCCGCAACCCTCGGCGGCATACATGGTTTCAAACATGTCGTCGATGAGCTTAGGCAACTCGGGATATTCTTTGGTTACGGCTACGGTTTCACGACGTAGTACCGGATGTCCGTAAATATAAACCGGGAGTTTCATTTTATTTATTATAAATACTTTGTAAATAATCTGTTAGAATAATTGTTGCGGCAACGCGGTCAACTGTTGGTTTGTCCCGGCGTGCTTTTTTGCGTAGTCCGCCGTCAATCATTGCGCGGTGTGCAATAGTTGAGGTAAAACGCTCATCGTAGAATTGCATATCAACGGAGATAGGCAGACGCTTGCGCAACCCGCGAGAGAATGGCTCAATATAACTCCATGATTCCGAAGGTTCTCCCCGCAGCGTAATGGGCTTGCCAATCAATACGAGATCAACGCGATTGTTGGCAATGTAATCCAACACGAATTGAAGCAGTTCGGAACTGTTGACCGTAGTAAGAGGTGATGCAGTGATGCGCAACTCATCGGTCACTGCGATGCCGCAGCGACGTTTGCCATAGTCTATGCAGAGAATCCGTGCCATTACTATGGCACAAAGTTACGAATTATTTTTGAATTTCTCTAAATATGCGCAGACAGGCGTAGGCATCAAGGGCAGCATAATGCTGTTGTGCCGGTGTGAGTTCGGTGGCTTCCCAGTTTGTTAAACGCTGCGCTTTTGAAATGCGTTTTCCAAAAAGCAAAGCGTAGATTTTTGTCAGCGATGCCTCACCGATGCCGTGTTCTTTTACTATGGACTGCAACTCAACGAATCCTTTTGGAGAAAGCGGCTCGATGCGGTTCAAAACGTGAAAATCGTCTTTGGTTGAAAGTCCGATTTTTAGTACGTTCTCACATTCAAGCAGCTCTTTAAGTTCCGGCATTATTCCCAACCGGTTCAAGCGGATAAGAAAACAGATATTCTCTGTAGAGAGTTGCATCAAAGCAACTTTATGATTATCGCCTTTTCGGAAAGAAGGACGGGTTTCCGTATCAAACCCAATTACAGGCTGGTCCATAAGAAACGCTATGGCTTTACGCGCTGCGGCCGGAGTCTGCACCAGTTCAATTCTCCCTGAAAACACCTCTGCAGGAAGTTTTGAAAGAGTTTCTTTATCAATGGTTTTCAGTTCCATATCTCATTAATGTAATACCGTCGCGCAGTGGTAATATCACGGGGTGAATGCGGTTTTCAAGACGCTTCACCTTTTCGTTGAAATCACGTATGCCCTGTGTCTGCGCATCACGCTCATCTGAATCTGTTACTTTGCCCGCCCAAAGAGTATTGTCGGCGATTATAAAACCTCCCTCGGTCATTTTGGGTAATATCAGCTCCAAGTATCTTGAATATTC
This sequence comes from Prevotella sp., assembly GCA_023666665.1. Lineage (GTDB taxonomy): Bacteria > Bacteroidota > Bacteroidia > Bacteroidales > Muribaculaceae > UBA3263. The sequence continues at coordinate 193,320 of JAMPBN010000001.1, forward strand.
GCGTTTGTTGGCATCAATATATACCAAGTCCCAAGTTCCGGGCAACTTTTCAATATAAGCCGAAGCATCGCCAATATGCAATGTTATCCTGTTGTCAGCTGCAAACAGTTGCCTCAAAGCGTCTTCATCCTCATCGTTATGTTCAACGGTGTGCAGCTCGCCGTCTGGCGCTAACCCCTCGGCCAGGCATATTGCCGAATAGCCGGTAAAAGTGCCGAGTTCAAGAACGCGCCTGGGACGAATCATATAGCTCAGCATTGACAACAATCGTCCCTGGAGATGACCTGAGCACTGATGGGGGTATAAATGATAAAGTTGGGTAGCGCGGTCAAGCTCGTGAAGCCGTTCAGGTTCAGTCTCTATGTGATTGAGTATATACGACTCAAGTTCAGCGTCCACCGAGCAGGGCCTCCACTCCCAGGCGATAGCTATCCAAGCCAAATCCGGCAATAACACCTTTGCACACTCCTGAAATCAACGACTTATGCCTGATTTCTTCACGGCCATGTACGTTTGAAATGTGTACTTCAACAACCGGCAATTCTATTGCGGCAATCGCATCGGCAATCGCAAGCGACGTATGCGTATAAGCTCCCGCGTTGAGTACTATTCCGGCATATGTATGATCGAATCCAACCTTATGGAGTTTATCAATTATTGCGCCTTCGTGATTGCTCTGAAAATATTCAACCTCACAAAGACTTGCCAATCTCTGAAGACACGAGTCCATTGTTTCCGAACCATATATTTCAGGTTCACGATGACCAAGGAGGTTGAGGTTGGGGCCGTTTATTATCAATGCTTTCATAATATTTCGGAGAGTTTGGTATAAGTTGGGATGGATGCTGATTGAAATTCTTTTGCAGCAATTGATTCTTTACTTTTTACAATTGCTAAGGTTACGTCGGTCATATGCTCAAATGGATTGTCGGAATACCCAACCCATTCTATCTGTCCGGAAATTCCAAGGGCCTTAGTTCGCTTTAAAATGGGAGTTACCACCTTAGCTTTACCCTGACCGACCACACGTAGTTTCCATTCTGTTCCGACCAATGTGGCGAAATCTTCAATAAGTTCTTGCAACCCGCAATCAGGTGTTACGTTTCCAAGCCACATTATCATGTTTTCACCTTTATCAACTGTACGACGAGTGAAAACCGGCATCTTGCGTGGCATTAAAATCATCGGTTCATCACGACCAACGAGTTTAATGGCTGATTCAACCGATTTTTGTATTTGCGGGGAATGCAGGTAAATTTCAAACTCTGTTCCCTTGATATGACGAAGCGCACGCGAAAGATTTAGTGACGCGAACAACCCGCTCATAGGGCAACTCACAGTTGCAACACCGCTACGCAGCATTCTGCGCAGAATATCTTCATCGCCGGCAGAAATGATCACACCGCATTCCGCTTGTTGGGCGCAGAGTAGGGCAGTGGTTGATGCCCCTGTCCAAACATATTTATCGGCTGTTATGTGTATTTCAGTCATATACCCAGAATTTCGGAATAATATTTGATATAGTCTGCGGCGGTGTTATCCCAAGAGAACATTGCAGCATGCCGCTTCAGCGCCTCAGGATTAAATGGCTCATTCAGCTTTGCATCCAAGAAGGTTGCCATTTTTTCAGGCTCCAATTCAGTCCAATAGTTGGCAAAGTTTCCACCTACTTCAGGCAGGCTCGTAAGTGTTGACAAAAATACAGGTTTGCCAATGCTCATAGCTTCCAATGGCGGTAATCCGAAACCCTCGGCTTTAGAAGGGAAAAGAAAAGCGAGGCAATTATAATAAAGCCAGTTTTTTTCTTCCTCACCAACCTTGCCAAGAATGATGACATTCGGATGCTTTTGTGCAATCTCCTTGAGTTTTGTATCTTTGCAATTTCCGGCAATAACAAGAAGTTGGTCGGGGAGATACTTCATCATCTCGATAAGCAGCCGCGTATTTTTATACATATCAAGGCTTGAAAGGTGGAGCAAAAATCCATCTTTTATGCTGCCGTCAAGTGTTTTAGGTTTCGTCTGCTTGCTCGCGTCGGGTGTAGTTACGCCGTTGTAAATCACCTTCGAGGGTTGAGAGTATGGAAAGTGTTCTGACACATCTTCTGCCACAAAACGGGAAATAAACGCCAAATGGGTTGCGTATCGCATGCGAGAAACAAAACGCCCCTCAGCGTGGCGATAACTGCGCCCGGTTTTCGTATGGCAGAAATTGATGTCGTGAACGGTAACCAACTGCTTTCCTATTCCGGGAAGATGCTTTACAGCGCAGATTTGATGAAGTGCGTGAAAGAGGTCACCCTTGACAATTGGCATACGGCGCAGCAACTTTGCTTTCAAATCACTGCATTCTATATATTCGGCACCCGAGCCAAAGCAACCAGACATACCCGGCGGCACAATAAAAACAAATTGCATGGTTTTCGGACGTTGCTGAACCAAGCGTTTGCAAACCTGAAAAGCATATTCGCGCAGACCGCAAGGAATCAATCCTACGGCCAACGCTTCTATAACAATTCTTTTTGGTTTTTGGCTCATTTCAATAAATCCGGTCGCAATAGTTTAGTGCGCTCAAAGGCTTGCTCCTGCCTCCATTCTGCAATTTTCGCTTCGTGGCCACTCAATAATATATCCGGGACTTTCCAGCCGTTGTAGTCAGCGGGGCGGGTATATACAGGAGGAGCAAGGAGATTGTCTTGAAACGAATCGCTCAGAGCGCTCTGCTCATCGCCGATCGCACCGGGAATAAGACGCACCATCGCATCGGCTATCACAACTGCCGGGATTTCTCCGCCGGTGAGTACATAGTCGCCTATGCTGATTTCTTTCGTTACAAGATGTTCGCGAATGCGCCAGTCAATACCTTTGTAATGGCCGCAGAGAATGATGACGTTATTAAGCAACGACAGGCTATTGGCCATTGGCTGAGTAAGCAATTCGCCGTCGGGGGATGTAAAGATAATCTCATCGTATTCTCTCTCGGCTTTCAAAGCCGCGATGCAACGGTCAACCGGTTCTATCTGCATAACCATTCCGGCTTCGCCGCCAAATGGGTAGTCATCAACCTTGCGATGTTTATTGGTGGTGTAGTCGCGAAGATTATGAACGTGAAACTCGACCAATCCTTTTGTTTGGGCACGCTTGAGTATGGAGCAGTTCAGCGGCGACTCCAGCATTTCAGGCAATACGGTGAGTATATCTATGCGCATCAGAGGTTGAAAGCTTTTTTCAGAGGTTCAACCATATCTTCTTTTTCCCAGGCAAAGAGTTCAACGTCAATCAGACGTTCTTCTTTTTCGTAAGGAGTGTGGAAGCGCTTGGTTATACGTTGAGGCTGACGGCCGAAATGTCCGTAAGTAGAAGTTTCGGAATATATCGGCTTGCGCAGACCGAAACGTTGCTCAATGGCGTGGGGACGCATATCAAACAGCTCATTTACCTTTGCCGAAATCTCAGCATCTGAGAGATTGACATGTGTCGTTCCATACGTGTTAACATAGAGGCTGACAGGTTTGGCAACACCGATTGCGTAAGCTACCTGCACGAGGACTTCGTCGGCGATTCCGGCAGCCACGAGGTTCCTGGCAATATGACGGGCGGCATATGCTGCTGAGCGGTCAACCTTTGAGGGGTCCTTGCCGGAGAAAGCGCCGCCGCCGTGAGCGCCTCGTCCGCCGTATGTGTCAACGATAATTTTTCTACCCGTAAGGCCGGCGTCACCGTGGGGACCACCGATAACAAACTTGCCGGTGGGGTTCACGTGGAGAATAATATCGTCAGGATTATAAAGAGCAGCAACTTCGGGCGTAAGTTTTGATAGCGCGCGAGGTATCAAGATATTGCGCACATCGGCTTCAATTTGTTGCTGCATCTTGGCATCGTCGTTATCGAATTCATCGTGTTGGGTAGAAACTACAATGGTATGAATCTTAACCGGGCGGCGGGTTTCGCCGTCATACTCAACCGTTACTTGACTTTTGGAGTCAGGACGCAGATAAGTCATTTCTTTGCCCTCGTTGCGGATAGCGCTAAGCTCGTGAAGAATACGGTGGCTGAGTTCAAGGGTAAGAGGCATACGGTTGGCAGTTTCATTTACTGCATAACCGAACATCATACCTTGATCGCCTGCACCTTGTTCTGACTCTTCTTCGCGTTCCACACCTCGGTTAATGTCTACACTCTGTTCATGGAGAGCAGACAGCAATCCGCACGCATCTGCATCAAATTTCAGTTCGGAGCGGTTATAGCCAATCTTGCGGATAACGTTTCTTACAACGTCGTGCAAATCAACGTAAGCATTGCTTTTAACCTCGCCGGCAATCACTACCTGTCCGGTAGTAACCAAGGTTTCGCAGCCTACTTTGCTGTTGGGGTCGTAAGCAAGAAATTGATCGAGAATGGCATCAGAGATTTGGTCGGCCACTTTGTCGGGATGTCCCTCGGAGACCGATTCGCTTGTAAACAAATAGTTCATTTTGTTTTAGGGGTTTTTAGCATTTTTTATTATGGTGGTTGCAAGCAGACAAATTTGTCCACCTCTTTTTTGTCTATTCAGGACGCAGTTCGTATGTCGGCACGTCACGAAGCTCCAGCTCAAACCTGAGATTGGAGAATGGAGGAACCGAACCTGATGCGTTTGAACCATAGCCCGCTTCATAGGGAACTATCAGCTCAACTTTGTCACCTACATGCATCTGCTCGAGGGCAATTACCCAGCCGTCAATTAGTCCGGAAGGTTTCAACGTGGTAACGCTGTCGGTCAGAGCATATGTGGAGTCAAAGGGAGTGTCGTCACACAGCCAGCCCTTATACTTCACCAGGATGCTTGATGTGTAGAGTGGGGTGAGATTGCCTGATGTCTCGGTAGTATCATTAAGCCAACGCATCAAAACGCTAATCTCATCGTTCCACTTCGGGGTTACTTTTGTATATTTGCCGTCAATGGTTTGTTCACGCAGCCATTCATCATTGACTCCGCGCCATTTTTCGTATTCGTCCCAAAGCTTTTCGTAGTCGGTTTTCTGACAGGAGCTGAAACCGGCTACCAGAGCGAGGGCTATAAAGGGCTTTAAGAGTTTCATCAGAAGCTAACTCGGGGTGCTTGGTCAGCGCCTTCGGCTGATTGGAAATAAGGTTTCTTTTGGAAGCCGAAGAATCCGGCAAAGATGTTGGTGGGGAAGAGTGATACTTGAGTGTTGTATTCGCGCGCCACCTCATTATAATCTCTGCGGGCGGTTTGAATGCGGTTTTCCGTCCCGGCGAGTTCATCCTGGAAACGCATGAAGTTTTCGTTGGCCTTCAGTTCGGGATAAGCCTCGCTGACTGCAAGCAGTGATTTCAGAGCCCCGGAGAGCTCGTTTTGGGCTTGGGTATATTTCTGCAGAGTGGCTTCGTCGAGGTCATCGATGTTGATAGACATACTGCCAACTTTTGCGCGGGCCTCCGTTACGGCTTCGAGGGTGGAGGATTCGTGTTCGGCGTAGCCTTTGACCGTAGCTTCCAAGTTGGGAATAAGGTCGGCACGGCGTTGATATTGCGTTTCAACGTTGCTCCAGGCGCTTTCGACGTTTTGAAGCTGCCGGGTCATTGAGTTATACTTGCTGCATCCCATACCACAGAACAGAACTACTATGGCAATCAGAGCAACGGCGAGTATTGTAAGAGCTTTTTTCATTTGAGTTTACGGAGTAATGTGTTAATGCTTACGCGGTCGTGAATGAGCTTGTGGAGGTCGTCAATATTAACGCGTGTTTGCTCCATTGAGTCGCGTTCGCGCAGGGTTACGGTGTTGTCTTCGAGCGTTTGATGATCTACGGTGATGCAGAAAGGTGTGCCGATGGCATCCTGGCGGCGGTAACGTTTGCCGATTGAGTCCTTCTCATCGTAGTGGGTCGAGAAGTCAAACTTCAGTTCGTTGACGATTTCTCGAGCCTTTTCTGGCAGACCATCTTTCTTAACCAGCGGCATAACGGCACACTTAACCGGAGCAAGAGGCGCGGGCAAGTGGAGAACCACACGCTTGTCGCCACCCTCGAGCTGCTGCTCCTCATAGCTTGAGCAAAGCACGCTCAGGAACATACGGTCAACGCCGATTGAAGTTTCAATTACATAAGGAGTGTAGCTTTCGTTGAGTTCGGGGTCAAAGTATTTGATGTTCTTGCCCGAGAACTTCTCGTGCTGGCTAAGGTCGAAGTTGGTGCGGGAGTGTATGCCTTCCACTTCTTTAAAGCCGAACGGCATCTGAAACTCAATGTCGGTAGCAGCGTTGGCATAGTGGGCGAGCTTTTCGTGGTCGTGGTAGCGATATTTTTCGTCACCGAGTCCGAGGGCTTTGTGCCATTTCAAGCGGAATTCTTTCCAAGTTTGGAACCATTTCAGTTCCTCGCCGGGGCGAACGAAAAATTGCATCTCCATCTGCTCAAATTCGCGCATACGGAAAATGAACTGACGCGCCACGATTTCGTTGCGGAAAGCCTTACCAATCTGAGCGATACCGAACGGAATGCGCATACGTCCGGTTTTCTGCACGTTAAGGAAGTTCACGAAGATACCTTGGGCGGTTTCGGGGCGGAGATATACGGTCATAGCGCCGTCGGCGGTGGAGCCCATCTCGGTTTTGAACATCAGGTTGAATTGGCGCACTTCTGTCCAGTTGCGGGTGCCGGAAATCGGGCAAACAATCTCGCGGTCAATGATGATTTGGCGCAGTTCATCGAGGTTATTGTCGTTCATCGCCTTGGAGAAGCGCTCGTGGAGCTGTTCGCGTTCCTCGGCAATCTGGGCAACGCGAGGGTTGGTTTGGCGATACAGAGCTTCGTCGAAACTCTCGCCGAAACGCTTGCGGGCTTTGGCCACTTCCTTTTCGATTTTGTCGTCAATCTTGGCGATGTCTTCTTCAATGAGCACGTCGGCGCGATAGCGCTTTTTGCTGTCGCGGTTGTCAATCAGAGGGTCATTGAATGCGTCAACGTGGCCCGAAGCTTTCCAAATTGTCGGGTGCATGAAGATTGCGGAGTCGATGCCCACAATGTTTTCATGCAGCAGCGTCATGGCGTCCCACCAGTAACGCTTGATGTTGTTTTTCAGTTCTACGCCATTTTGGCCGTAGTCGTAAACGGCTGAAAGGCCGTCATATATCTCGCTGGAGGGGAACACGAAACCATATTCCTTAGCGTGTGAAACGATTTTCTTAAATACGTCGTCTTGTTGTGCCATAATTATTTAGCAAAATGTTTATATACTTTCTAAGCCGCAAATTTACGAATTTTTCGGCAATTACCGACCAATTTTGCAAGAAATTTACAACGCCTCATGAAACATCGCCAGCGAATCAATCGCCGTATGTGCCGCCGCTATCTGAGCAAGCAAAGAAAGAATAGCACTGAGAAGAAAGGTTTTCATGGCTAGAGAGGTGTTTAGACTTTGATGAGGAGGATGCCGTCGGAAGAGTGTTCGCAGCTTGTGAAGGGGGTAAGGCCGGAGTCCATGGAGGCGACGTGGACGGCGTTGTGAGTCGTTGGTGTGGAGTTTATGCGATCCATAGCTTCCATGAGCTTGCGTTTCTTTTCGTAGTCTTCGCGGTTAGCAAAGAGTGATTGTGTCACTGCATCTTGCGGCACGCAGCGTATTGCGGTAACGCCGGCCTTTTTATAGCCATAGCCGAGGCGAAACACTTTTTCAAGCGCTTGCTGCGAGATTTTAACAATCTCGGCAGTCACGGATGTTGGGTCGCTCAACCGTAACTCGAATTCATTGAAATATTGCGGTTGATTGGCGTGGAAGCGATTGGTGGCTACAAATACCTGTATTGTCTCGGCTACAAGGCCATGGCGGCGCAGACGTCTGGCAACGGAAGACGCATGTGTGGCAATAACTTGCTGCAACTGTTCGAGCTCAAACAGATCGGTTTTGAATGAACTTGACGCTGTAACGGTGCGTCGTGGCGGCGGAACAATCTCTTGTGTTATACATGCATCTCCGTTGAGCTCGCGCCACATACGGTGACCCACTATGTTAAAGAGTTCTTTGACCGTAGCTTCAGGTAAGTCGGCAAGTTGCAGAGCCGTGGTTATCCCTTGACGAATCAACTTAGGCGTATTGCGCCGCCCTACGCCCCAAACGTCGGATATTTCAGTCATCGACAAGGCTTTGCGGCGCTTTTCATCAGTGTCAATAACGCAGCAGCTCTTATAACCGGGATATTTTTTGGCGAAGCGGGCAGCAATCTTTGCAAGAGTTTTTGTTGGCGCAAAACCGAGCGACACGGGGATGCCGGTATTGCGACGAACTATCCGGGCTACAAGTTGGCCGAACTCGGAGAAATTCCCAATATCCGCAGCCGGAAAGAGAAACGCCTCATCTATGGAGTAGATTTCTATGGAGTCCATAAACGAGCGCAGGGTCATCATAACGCGCTGCGACATATCACCATACATACGGTGATTCCCGGATAGAATTGCAACACTGTTGGCCTCGGCCTTATCCTTGATTTTGAAATAGGGATCACCGCGCTTAAAGCCGAGGGCCTTGGCCTCATTGCTCAGCGCGACGGCACACCCATCGTTATTGCTCAACACAATAACCGGTCGGTCGAGCAAGTCGGGACGATAAACCCTCTCACACGAAACGAAGAAATTATTGCAGTCGCAAAGTCCTATCATTTATGACGACGACGGTTTGGCTTAATGGTGTAGAGCACCACTCCCCAAACCATAAATTCGTTTTCGGTGGTAACTTCTATGGGTGAATAGTTGCGGTTAGATGGCATCAGGTAGAGTTTTTGCGACTTGCGGTCGAGCTTAAAGCGTTTGAGGGTAAATTCACCCTCAAGGCAACAAACTGCCAGATCACCGTCTTCCGGCTCAATTGACTTGTCAATGACGAGAATATCGCCCTCGGTAATACCTTCTTCCTGCATTGAATCACCAACGACGCGGCCATAAAACGTTGAGGCCGGATGTTGAATCAGGTCTTTGTTCAGGTCAATGGTTTCGCCTGCATAATCTTGTGCGGGGCTTGGGAAACCGGCGTGTATGCCGCCATCGGCATATTCCAGCTCGAGTTCCGTTTCAGTATTTGCACTATATATCTCCAAATCCATATTGCAAAGGTACTAAATTTCCGTCAAAAATTTATCGAGAGTGTGTAAAATTCAGTTTTTTATCGTAACTTTGCACCCGTTATGGTTGCAATGCCGTGAAGAGTCGCGGATTAATGCATTAAAAGGGAATCGGGTGAAAATCCCGAACAGTACCCGCTGCTGTAAGTTCCATTTATAAAGAAAGCGCATAAGTCATTGGAGAGTATTTCTCTGAGAAGACGCGGTTTCCGGAACAAGTCAGAAGACCTGCCATAACAGCATTTTTGATTGGCCTGCGGGACTATGGGCATTAATCTGATTCGACAATCCTCATTGTCACACTCATTCATATAATCCGTGAGTGAGGAGCAGATAGTCTTATAGATTCAGTAAGCACTAATCAAGAGTGTTTACGGATTTATTAATAACATTCAATGTATAAGACTATAACATCAGCAATTATCGGATTGACGGTTCTGACTCCGCCGTATATACTGGCGGAGGAAAAGCCGGACACGCTTCCCGGGCGACAGCTCAAGGAGGTGGTGGTCACTGCAGAACATCCTAAGGTTGAAGTTCTTCCTGTTCAAACACTTTCGGGCGAAGAACTTCAACGGCTCAACAGCAACAGCGTAGCAGATGCTCTGCGCTATTTTGCCGGTGTTCAGGTCAAAGATTATGGTGGGGTAGGGGGCATTAAGACAGTCAACGTCCGCTCTATGGGCACGAATCATACCGGAGTGGTCTACGACGGCGTGCAGCTCGGCAATGCTCAAAACGGACAAATTGACCTCGGGCAATTTTCGCTCGACAATATTGAAGCCATTTCGCTGCATAACGGTCAGAAGAGCCAAATTCTACAACCGGCCCGCGACTTCGGTTCTGCAGGAACCATATATATGCGCACCCGCACGCCAAAATTCGCCGGGAACGAATCTTATCACGCACGTGCTGCAGTCAGATTCGGCTCGTTTGATTTGCTTAATCCGTCAGCTTTGGTGGAGCTGAAGCTCTCGGAAAGGATAAGTGCCTCTCTGAGTGCGGAATGGCTAACCTCATCAGGCAAATACAGATTCAGATACAGACGCGTAAACCCTGCCGGAGAACTTGCTTACGACACAACCGCCGTTAGACAAAACGGCGATATAAATGCCACTCGAATTGAGGCGAATCTTAACGGTTCGCTCAGTATGGGCGAATGGCATTTCAAAGTGTATAACTATAACGCGGAAAGGGGAGTGCCCGGAGCAATTGTCAATAACGTATGGCGCAGAGGCGAAAGAATATGGGACACAAATTCTTTTGTGCAAGGCAACTTCACGCAAACATTCGGGCGCTTCACTACCCTTAACACGGCCAAATACGCTTTCTATCGCACTCACTACGTAAACAATGACGATAAACAGGTAAAAATAGACAATCTCTATCGCCAGCGCGAAGTTTACTTTTCGACCGCAAATGAATTTGAGATATTTTCGTGGTGGCGCATATCGGCAAGCTATGACTTTATGTGGAATACGCTCGACGCCGACATGTATGACTTCGCCAAGCCTGACAGAATTTCAAACCTACTTTCGGTGGCTACCGCGTTTGACTTCGGCCGATTCAAAATGCAAGCCAGCGGACTTGGCACATTTATTCACGACCGGCTCGAAGGCAAAGAGTCACCGAAAGACAAAAAAGTCTTCACCCCGGCCGTATATGCCAGTTTCGTACCGTTAAGAACGAATCGCGAGTTTTCTATCCGCGCATTCTATAAAAAGTCTTTCCGGATGCCAACGTTCAATGACCTCTATTATGCCGATATGGGCAACTCAAAACTCGACCCCGAGCGAGTTACCCAATATAACTTCGGTTTACTGTACGACCACAGTTCGCAGTTCAATTTTATTGCCAATGCAATGGTTAGTGTAGATGGTTATTACAACAAGGTAAAGAATAAGATTGTGGCATATCCCAAAGGCCAACAATTTCGGTGGACGATGTTGAATCTCGGAGTGGTTGACATCAGAGGCATTGACGTTGCTGCACAGATAACGGTAAAACCAATCAATGACTTGTTTCTGACACTCAGAGGACAATACACATTTCAGCGTGCTATCGACATTACTAATCCTGCCGACAACTATTATCGCGACCAGATTCCCTATATACCTCGCCATTCAGGTGCCGCAGTTTTCAATGCCTCTTGGCGCAAAATAAATTTAAACTACAGCTTTATATATGTTGGCGAACGGTATAATCAGCAGGAGAATATAAGATATAACTACACCCAACCCTGGTACACCTCGGATATTTCCGCGAGCTATGACTTTCAGCTCGGCAAGGTTGGCCTGCGCGCACTCATTGAGGTCAATAACCTCTTGAGCCAGGACTATGATGTGATACTTAACTATCCGATGCCCAAGCGCAACTACCGCTTCTCTCTGACCGTACAAATATGAAAAAAACACACACCAAGATACTCTTTTTATATGTTCTGTCACTCCTGATGGTGGCCACGAGCTGTCGCGAGGACGAACTCGTGGTGCCTACGGAGTATGACATTATACCCGAGACAGCAGAACCGACGAGTCAAATCCGTGGTTTCTACCTTGTCAACGAAGGAAATATGGGGTCAAACAAATGCACACTGGATTATTTTGACTACCTCACCGGCCTCTATGCTCGCAACTTCTATGCGGAGCGCAACCCCAACGTGATCAAAGAGTTGGGTGACGTAGGCAACGACATCGGCATCTACGGTTCGAAGCTCTATGTAGTGGTCAACTGTTCGCATAAAGTTGAAGTCATGGATGCCCGGAACGGAGTCAGAATCGGCCAAGTTGACATACCTAACTGCCGTTATATCAAATTTTACAGAGGCAAAGCCTACGTAAGCAGCTACGTTGGCCCAGTACTCATCGACCCCGATACGCCAAAGGGCGCAGTTTTCGAGGTAGATACTCTTTCGCTTGATGTAACACGCAAAGTTTCAGTAGGGTACCAACCCGAAGAAATGGAGATTGTCGACGACTATATGTACGTTGCAAACTCCGGAGGTTACCGCGCTCCATTCTACGACAATACAGTCTCAGTCATTCAAATGATTGACTTCAAGCAGGTGCAGCAAATCCCCGTAGCCATTAACCTACATCGAGTAAAGAAAGACCAGTACGGCAAACTGTGGGTCAGCTCTCGCGGCGATTATCAGACGCGCCCGTCGCGCCTATGCGTGCTTGACAAGAAACCCGGCTACAACACCATGGTTGTAACCGACACACTTCCTATAGCCTGCTCCAATATGGCAATTCGCGGCGACTCGCTCTATTACTATACAACCGAGTGGAACAACTACACGCAGGCCAACACCATAAGCTACGGCATTATCAACGTGAAAACCAAGCAGATAGTTTCCACCAATTTTATTTCAGACGGCACGGAAAAAGACATCACCATACCCTACGGAATTGCTCTCCACCCCGAAACCGGCGATATTTTCGTTACCGACGCCAAAAACTACGTCAGCAGCGGCACTCTCTATTGCTTTTCGCCTGACGGCAAGCGAAAATGGAGCGTGCGAACCGGCGACATTCCCGCTCATATAGCCTTTTTGAAGAGATGAAACGACTTCTGCCAATATTGCTGACAGTGCTCCTGTTGGGGTGTAAGGACGATGTGCCGATGGTGAATCTCGGCATCGAGAACACCTACTACATTGCCCGCATGCAGAAGCTCGCTCTTGACCCTGCGCTAACCGGCAAGGAATATGTCTGGACGGTCAATGGCGAGGTAGTTTCCCACCAACGCGACTATATTTTCTTGGCATCAGAAGAGGGTACGTATTTCCTTACTTTTGAAATTATTGACGATGCCACGCCGTTTAAGTTCGACTTCACGGTCCACGTGCTCCACGAGGAGATTGAATACAGCCCATACATAGCTCGCGTTTTGGAATATTGCCCTGCACCCGGTCAGTTTGTCAACGAAATGCCTATGTATGAGCAGGGCGACACTTATGCCGACATCCTCCAAAAGGCTGAAGAATCAATAAGCGGCACCAACGACATCATGATAACCCTCGGGGGGTGGGGCGGTTACGTCACCTTTGCCTTTGACCATACGGTAATTAACGTTGAGGGCGAGATGGACTTCCGCATTTGGGGTAACGCTTTCTATGAGCTAACCAACCCCGACACCAAGGGGGGCTCCGCCGAGCCGGGCATCGTGATGGTGAGCTACGACACCAACTGCAATGGGCTGCCCGATGACCCCTGGTATGAACTCGCCGGCAGCGAGTATGCCAATGAGCAGAAAAACTACAGCATGACCTATACTCTCCCCGAAAGCGGCGACATTCCCTGGGTTGACACCGACGGACAACGCGGCTATATCTACCTTAACAACTTCCACACTCAGAGCTATTTCCCGCAGTGGCTGAACGCAAATCAATTGACCTTCAACGGCTCGCTACTTCCCGATAACGGCATAGACCAAAGCGGCAACGGCACTTACTATGTGCTTTACTCCTTTGACTGGGGTTATGTTGACAACCACCCAAACGATTATCCCGACCTTAACTCCTTCGACATCGGTTGGGCCGTAGATTCTGCGGGCAATAAGGTAAACCTCCCCGGGGCTGACTTCATACGCGTCTACACCGGCCTTAATCAAAGCTGCGGGTGGCTCGGCGAAACCTCCACCGAACTCTCCCGCGCCCAAGACTTGCATATAGACCTACTAACCAACTAATTATGTATAATGAGAACAATCTTCACAATTGTTGCAACGGTGTTGATAACCTCCGTTGCAACTGCCACTCTACCACTCGATTTTAGCAAAATTCGCCACTGGACCGGCGAGGGTGAAAACCAAGCCGCACTTGTAATTATCAACGACGCAGGCGCTTCCGACCCGTATGCTTACGTTTGGGGTTATCGTTGGCCAAAAGACGAGCCCCGCAATGGCGACGATATGTTTAAAGATATTTGTGCCAACTCCGATGAGCTGGTACTTCTGACTCAAATCACCGGCCAATATGGCTCGACGGTTTGCGGCATCGGATTCGGAAATGCCGAAAAGTTGCTTGAAAATATATACTTCGACTTTGATATGGCCAAAGATTTCGAGTTCATCAACTTTGATTACTACAACACTTCGACCCTCTTCGGCCAAAGCGCCGCCCCCGGAGATTATACTCCCGAAATTTGCCGGGCGGCTATCAAAGAGGCAATCACTTCAGGTAAGCATTTCATTCAGCATCCCATTGACTACACAGCCTACGGCTATCCGGCATACGACTACGATTGCTGGAAGCTCACCGACGAAGGGCTTGACTATGGCTGGTGGAACTCCGCTTGGTATACCGGCTATTGGAGTTACTGGACAGCCAACTCAGGCTACAACGAGTGGATGTATAGCGGCTCGGGCTTCACAGGTCGTCAGCTTTCCGACGGCTGTATGGACGCCTGGTCGTTTACCATATTCGATGAGGCCAAAGTCGGCGGCATCGGTGAAGGTCTGGCCCCTCCCGAAGATGAAGCACTTTACAGCTATCGTCCGGCCAATGAGGCTGATGAAATCACAACTGTATCGAGCAATGAAGAAAACACTGCTGAATACTTCACGCTCCATGGAGTAAGCCTCGGAAGTCAACGTCCCGCCCCAGGTCTCTACATCGTAAAGCACGGCTCTTCTATCAGTAAAGAAATTATTCGATAAACCAGTAATATTCATTTCATTATGAAAAAACCACTATTCCTATTCGGCTTGATGGCATTAGTGGCCATGCAAGTCTCAGCGTCCTCTCCAAATGCCGAGAAAGTCCGCTATACGGTTGACGAGGGTGAGAACTTCTATACTGTAGTTCTCAACTTTAACAATCCCAATCGCCTCGATAACCTCGTGTTGGGCTATCGCACAAACGCCACCTCAATTGTTGCCTCCGATCTTGTTGAGGCCATTGCCGCTGCCGACCGACGTATGGAGGTTGTCGCTGCAGACGGTGCTATAACTTCCGTTAAATTCGACCTTAACGGCGATGATGTTCTCGATGATAAAGACGCAGTTGCTGAAAATAGCAACGACGCATCATGGAACGTTACTGAAGCTGATAATGTAATTACTCTCCATTATGGCGAAAACGCTACTTGCGAGTATTATTTCTACCTCCCCGGTCCCGACGAACAGGGTGTATGGGTACCTGAAGAAATGACCATTAAACTTAGCGATGCCGGCTTCGTGCTCCCCGTGCTTGTACAACCGCAAGGTGGCGCCGTTGCCATGACAACAAACTGGCAAGCATCATCGAGCAACACTACCTACAAGTTCGACTCCAAGTTCATCGGCTCGCCTTACACTTTAATCGACGGCACATATAACGCCCGTCCCACCCTCAAAGGAGCTACCGGCACTACCTACGTGCGCTATCGTCCGCAAATCGATAAGGTTTATACCGAGTCTAACTTCATGACTTTAAATATCGAGGATCCCGAAGTGCCGATGACGGCAATCATCTTTGCTCAGTCCTCCATCGAGAGTGCTCTCAACAAGGTTATAAATGTTGACTTCACATTTGAACCTGAAAATGCTACCTATACCGGCGTAAGTTTCACCTCGTCCAACACCAAGGTAGCTACCTGGTCGGCTTCTGCAGGTCTGAAATCCACAACCACTGCCGGCGAAGCTACCATTACCGCCAAATATATCTACAATCCCGAAGTTACCGCTGAATTCGCGCTGACTACCAAGCTGATGAAGCCCGTAACTGCGGTGAACTTCGGCCCTGGTACGGAAGATGGCGTTATCAACGTTCCCATACGTCAGCTTACCGGTCTGAAACCGGTAATCGAGCCGGAAGATGCCGACATTCCCGACGTTACAATCACACTGAGCGATAACGGCACCTCGCGCGATGACATGACCTGCTCTACCTATAAAGTAAACTGGTGGGACATCAACAACGTGCGCAGCCAGTTCTTTGAACTCTCCGGCCATCGCCCTACCGGCGACACTCCCGCGAAAATCAGTGTTGTTTCTACCGACGGCCAATTCAGCAAAGACTTCATTGTTAACGTAATTGAGGCTGATCGCACTTCTCGCGAACAAGGCTACGTTGACGGCACGATTATTCTCAATGAGGAATGGTTTACCCACACCAACGGCGGTCTTAACTACTTCACTGAAGAAGATGAAATAATTTATCAGGCCTACGAGAAAGAAAACCCCGGCATGGCATTCGGTGCAACATCACAGCATGGCTGCATATGGAACGGCATGCTAATCGTAGCCTCAAAGCAGGCTGCCGACGGTGGCGACCCGCTACCCGGCGGCGGTCGCCTGGTAATTGCTGACGCTACCACCTTGAAGTGTCTCGGCAGTCTTGAGAACCTTGCCTTTACCAACTCCGAGGGTACGACTCTCAGTGGCGATGGTCGTGCCGTTTGTGGCGCTACTGCCGATAAAATCTACGTCAGCACCAGCAATGGTATCTTCGTTGTCAACGTTGCCGACCCCACCAACCCCGAAATCACCGGACGCATCGGCATGGGTGAAGGCGAAAACAGCACCGATCTCTATAACGGCCAAATTGGCGACATGGTCAATGCGTGCGGCCATGTATTCGCCGTGATGCAAAGCACCGGACTGCTCATTGTTGATGTCGATACCGACAAACTCAACGACGCTACCATTGCCGACAAAAACGTGCAGGGCGTAACCCAAAGTGCCGACGGCAACGTTTGGTACTGCACCACCGGGGCTGACGAAAACGGCAATGCCTGCTCCATATTCGTAGCTCTCGATCCCGAAACCCTCCAAGAGGTAGACCGCGTAAAGATGCCCGCAGAAGTTGGCGTAGTTGCCTGCAGTTGGGGTGCCTGGCGCTCAACTGCTTTTAAGGGCGCATATAAGGGCAACAACCTCTGGTTCGTAACCGGCGCCGCCGGCATTATGGGTGGTGCTACAGGCGACTACTACAAATACCACATCGGCGATTACCCTGCCGAAATCAAGCCTTTCTTCACCCTTAAAGACAAAACCGGCATCAACGCTTTCGGCGAGGAAGTAGGCCTGATGACCTACGGCACTCCTATCTACGACCCGCGCAATGACCGCCTTATAGTAATGGCCGGTCGCAGCGGCGCTGCCAGTGGCGGCTACCGCGACCACTGGACTCTCTACGTTGACGGTCAAACGGGCGAGGTTACCAAAACCTTTAAGCTCAACCCTTACTATTGGTTTCAGTCGCTCCCCATTCTCCCAGACAAGTACGACGTTGAATTCAACATTGACGACATCGAGTTTGACTTTAATGACCAAGCCAAGGAATTTGACCTCGAACAACTTGTCAGCGACCCCGACAACATCCGGCGCAATGTCACCGTATGCCTGGTAAGCGAACCCTCAGCTCAAGGAGAAGATGCCGTTGCAGAACCGGCAATAGTTAAACTCGAAAACAACCTTCTTACAGTTACCCCTCAAGTACCCGGACAGACTTCATTTACTCTCTGCGGTGAGTCTAACGGTCGCGCCGTAAGCAAAACCATCAACGTCTACGTAAAAGAGGCTCAGACCGGCATTCAGGCAGTTTCTGCTGAAAAGTCGATGAAGTTGCGTGGCAGCCGCCTGTTTGTCAACGGCTACTGCGGATCTTCCTTCACCGTCTATGACCTTGCCGGCGCTGAAGTTGCGGAGTTTGTGGCAGATGCCGAGAATTGCATCTTCGACTTTGGTGCTCACAAGGGGATTTATCTCGTCAAGTCTTCTGACGGTTCAGTCCTGAAAGTCAGTGTGAAGTAATGAACGCACGCAAGCTAATGTTATCCGTTATCTCCGCACTTGCGCTCGGCGCGAGTGCCGGAGATAATGATTATTCCCGGGGCATAATCTTTGTAAATGAAGACTGGTACGGACATCAAAACTCAACCCTTAACTATCTCCTGCCCGACGACCCCAATGGTGAATACTGGCAATACCGAGTGTTTCAAGCCGAAAACCCCGGCTATGAGTTGGGCTGCACAAATCAATATGGAGCAATTTGGAATGGTCGCCTCTATCTGATTGCCAAGCAGGCCAAGGATCCCGGAGCAAACGTTACTGGCGGACGCTTAACTGTGGTCGATGCGCGGACGCTCAAATTGCTGCATCAAGCTGAGCAGATTGACCCTTCGGGAGCGCAATGCGACGGGCGCGGATTTGTCGGCATTGATGCTCGCAAGGGTTATATCTCCACGAGCAACGGCATTTGGATTTTAGACTTGGATAATTTTGAGGTTACCGGTCAAGTCGCCGGTTCCGCTAACCCAAATGCCGGAGGCGACAATGACAAACCCAACACAGACCCCACCGGTTCGCTCTATCACGGTCAAACCGGTATGATGGTTCGCGCTGCCACCAAGATTTTTGCTGCGCATCAACAATACGGTCTATTGATTATCGACCCCGAAAAAGACGAAGTTACTGATGTGATTTCAATGGATATTGTTGCCGAAAAGGCCGGAATAGGCTCCGTAGTGATGTCAAAAGACGGCATGCTTTGGCTCTCAGTGGCGGCCAATACTCAAGGAACCGGCGCCGCGCTCCCCTATATTGTTAAAGTAGACCCCGTAACGCTTGAAACCACCATAGTAGAAATTCCCGACGGAATGTTCCCGCCATCGAACTCCTGGTATGCATGGACTCCCGACGCTTTTGTGGCCTCAAAGGTTGAGAATTGTCTCTACTGGAAAGGTGGTGCCAACCGCTGGTTCTCCGGAACGAAAATCTACAAATATGACATAGATGCCAAGAAGCTGACTCTCCATATCGACCTTGAAGCTGACGGCGAAGACTGGAAGCTCTACGGTTGCTCAATGGGTGTGGACCCGCTGACCGACGAGATGTATATGTCGCTCTACCATGAATTTGGCAAACCGACATACATCACCCGCCGCTACACGGCCAACGGCACGAAAATCAAGGACTATCAGATGATTGCTAACTACTGGTTCCCATCGCTGCCGGTGTTCCCGCAGGGCGCTGAAACGCAGCTCCGGGAAGTTGCCGACCCCGGCGAGTCAGGTTCTACCACATACGACCTGCTTGGCCGTAGGGTAGGGGAGCCGACCAGCGGCATCTTTATCCGCAAATCCGGCTCTACGGTCACCAAGACCTACATCCAACGCTGAATCGTGGCGGCTCGTCGGGACATGTAGCCCGATGGGCGCGCCGGATTGCGCTTTATGGGATTGGGGAGAGACACGGCAATCAAGGCGCATTGCCGACGCGAAAGCCGCGAGGCCTCGCAGCCGAAATAATGCTCCGCTGCGGCCTCAACGCCATAAATTCCCGGACCCATTTCTATGGAGTTGAGATAGACTTCCATTATTCGTTCCTTGCTCCACAACAGCTCTATTAGAACCGTGAAATAGGCCTCCAAGCCCTTGCGCACCCATGAGTGCCCGGGCCAAAGAAACACGTTTTTTGCCGTTTGCTGAGTAATGGTGCTGGCACCGCGCTCGCGCTTGCCGGAGGCGCGTTCCTCCAGAGCATTGTTAATCTCCACGAAGTCAAAGCCGTGATGGTCGTAGAAGCGGCCGTCTTCTGACGCAACGACCGCCTTGGGCATCCATGGAGACATCTGCTCCAGCGGTACCCACTGATGCTGCCACCCCTCAAAGCGCTCTTGGGACTTCGCCTTAGGGCTGATGCTGCGAATAACCATCAGCGGCGTTACCCATACCGGCACCCACCGCAACACGATAACTGCCAACACCGTCGACGCAAAAAAAAGCGCCACCGCCCACTTCAAAAACGTCCAAATCTTCCGCATAACAATTTCAAATTGAAATTTACTTCTTTGTATCTCGTTGGAGTAAGAGCTCTATGAGTTCCTCCTTGCTTAGGGTACTCAAATCAGGGTGCACATTTTCGGTGGAACTTGATTTTTGCTTTGCATATTCGCTGTCCCAGCGCTCAAGTATTTGTTTCAGTGTTCCGAAGCACTCTTCATCGCGAACTGTGATATCATCAAGCGTCCAATCAGTATGCGATGCCAATTTTCGTGCCGCAGTGATGCCGGACTGGGCGTATTTTTCCGCCTTCTTTGAATAATAACCATTACTGGCTCCTATGTTAAGCGGCTTTTCGAGCGCTACCTTATTGCCGAGATGTTCTATCAGAGCGTTGGTTTCCTCTTTTGTCTTGTCGGGGTATCGGGTTGTATCCCATTTTTGAGGGAAAATATGCTCAATCTCCCAGCGCTGCGGCAACAGCCCCTCCTGCTCTTCATATGCGAGAATCTTCAAAATCATTCTTACCAGACTGCGATGAGTGAAGATTATGCGTTCTTTCAGACTGTCAACATTTTGACATACGGAATTGAACTCAGGAGTCGGACTATTGATGATGTCGCGGTTGAGTTTAATTATGTCAACTTTTACGCCGTTAATCGACGGAATTTCAAGAAATTTGGAGACCAATACCATTGCGAGCTTGCGCAAAAAGTATTTGAAATTCTCAGCAAATTCGGGTTCTTTTCGATGCGTCAGGTAGTATATGACCGTAGGATATTTCCAGTACTCATTGTTGTATGTCGAAAGTATGTCGAGAATCCGCCTGATGTTAACGTCGTTGCTCCAAGGTTCATTGTCAACTTCATCGTGAAGCGTCAAGACGCGAAACACATTTAATATCGTTTTAAGGTCATCGAGCAAATTGGCCTCAAGAAGCCTGAATGACTGTTTTTCTTCATAATATTTTCTAACGCCCGGAGTTGTTGAATCTACGATGCCGTCTTTGGCCCGCAGATAAAACATATAGTAGTAGAAAAGATTCTGAATACTTAGACCTACCTGAGCAGATTGTTCCTCAAGGAAGCGCCATGTGTCGATAAATTCTGACTTCTTTTCGTCAGGCGTATGGTTGTAAATCTTGGCTTTGAAAATGTCGGCATCTGATAATGGCAGACCGCGATTATTCAGCGTGGAGAAAATTGTCAGAGCGGTATCTTGGTTATCTGCGGTAATGGGCAGTAAGATTGAAAGGTTAAGAAGCACATCAATGAAGCTGTAAATCTTCATACCCGAATGAGTGTTGGAGTTTCTAAACAACTCACGGAATCGCAAGTAATTACGCGAATAATTATCTTTTGCTCCGGGAACGACATTGCCCGTAACCAAAATATTCTTCAGAATTTCATTACCTTCGTCGCTTATAACTTTAGATTTAAGCAGGATTTTACTATAATCCACCTTGCCGGTGTAACGGTCGGTGATCCAAATTGTCTTTTCAATCTCACCTATGAAATGGTTTTCCTCGTCGCCTTTGACCGGAGTTTCCTGCAGATGAGCATATATTGCCCGGAGCAATAAAAACAGCGAGGTAATGCGCTGCTGTCCGTCAATTATTTCCCATTCGCCGTTCTCATTCTCATACGAAACGATAGTGCCAAGAAAATATGTTGATTTGTCGTTGCGTTTTGGGTCAACGGTAAAGTCCCAAATGTCGTTATATAGCGTGTCAATTTCGTCATCGCTCCAAGCGTAAGGACGCTGATATTCCGGAATGATGAATGGATGTTCGCGTGAACTACGAAGTAAATCAATAACGCTTTGCTTATTAACCTGAATTGAAGTGGTAGCCATTCTCTTAATTTTAAATAGAAATTACAAAGGTACAACAATTATTTGACAAGAGTGTATTTAATCTCTTAAATTTGTACAAAAATTTTTGTACGCCCAAAATTATTTCATATATTTGCGATGTGGAATTGAATATTAGACATCGAAGACTTTATGCCTTTTATAATAGCAAAGTTCTTAACGTGCTTGGACTTATTGGCATATTGTCGCTAATGCAAATGGGTTGGGTGCAGCCACTGTTAGCGCCTGTAATCTGTTCAGTGACAGCGTTTGTTCCTTTCATCTGCTATGCACTGTGGCTTTGGATTAAGAAACCTCGTTGCATCACCATTAACACATGGATTTCAAACTGCTCTATATGGTTTACACTGTACTTTCTCATTGTAATAACCATTAAGGACCTGAGCGGGTGGTGGTATGCAACTCCGATTATTGCGTCCATTATTCTCATTTTCATAGAGATGCTTCACCCCCACGATAAGTCTTTCGACATCTGATATAGGTCAACAAAAAAGAGCTCAGTCACAAGGAACTTAGCTCTTTCTTTAAGTTGTCTTACCTGGATTCGAACCAAGACAGGCAGAACCAAAAACTGCAGTGCTACCATTACACCATAAGACAATCCTATTTGCTCAAGGACTCAGCGTCCCTAAAGCGAGTGCAAATTTACGGTGAATATTTTAATTGTGCAAATATTTCACAGTTTTTTTAATCGTCGATTTTCTTGAAATTACCTGCGCGGTCAAAAACCAAGTCAAGACCACTCGACAATTCAATATCATAAGAGCGTGACTCTTTGTCGATTGAAACAATTTTCTGTCCTGAGAAATTTTTATTTACATAGTCAGCGATTGCTTTGGGAACTAAAGCAGACGGCACGGCCTTGTTGCGCGGCATTTCAATCTTGTCCCACGTTCCGGCGCTATCAAAATCAATTTCAGTGCCATCGGTAAAAACCACTTCATATTCAGTTGTAAAACCAAGTGTGGAGTCGACTTTTATAAAACTTACCGCAGAGTTTTTGAAGTTGCTCTGAATAAACTTTTGAGCCGTGGCAGGAAGAGCTGCGATGTCGCGATGAATCGTTTCGCGAGCCTGAGCAGCCAATGTGCAAAGGGCAAGCATCAGCAGAATGATTAAATTTTTCTTCATATTAGTTGAATTTTGGTTACTAATTTATAATTAGACTGATTACCAACCGAATGGTTTAATCGTCATGGTGTTTTTTATGCTTTTTGTTTTTCGGCTCTTTCGGGGGCTTCGGAGGTTTTGGCTTTTGGGGCGGTTTGTTATACGAATGGGAATTGCGGGGTGGGGGCACATCGCCAACTCCAACCCAAGCGCCGTAGGTTGAGCAGCCGGTTAGTGTAATCAGTGCTATTACAGCAGAAAGCAGACGCGGTCGAAATTTTAAATGTTTCATATTTCTCTAACAAAGAGCGGTAGAACATTGTTCTATTTTTGCAGAATATTCGTAACTTTGCACTATGATTAAGATAGGACAATACAACAAGCTGAAAGTTAGCCATCTCACAGATTTTGGCGCGTATCTTGATGCCGGTAACGGAGTTGAGATTCTCATTCCGGCAAGATATTTAACCACACCTCCCGCAGAGGGCGATGAATTGGAGGTTTTCGTTTATAACGACTCGGAAGACCGACTGATTGCAACTACCGAAAAACCATTTATCCAAGTGGGTCAATTTGCTTACCTGCAAGTAGTTGACATACATAATAGGGTGGGGGCATTCTTGGATTGGGGCATACCCGGCAAGGATTTGCTCTGCCCATTTAATGAGCAGCGGGGAAAAATGACCGTAGGCGGGATATATTGCGTTTACGCATACCTTGATGATACGACAAAGCGTATTGTCGCATCCTCTAAAATTGAAAAATTCCTCGGCAATGTTTATCCGGAATATCGGCCACATCAAATAGTTAAAGCACTCGTTTGCAAACGAACCGATATAGGCTATATGGCTATTGTAAACAATCTACATGCCGGTATGATTTATGTTGACGAGCTGATTACGCATCCCGAGATTGGCGAAACCGTAACGGCTTACGTGAAGAAAGTTCGTGAAGACGGCAAAATTGACTTGACGCTTAAAGATACAAATTCCAAACGCGCTCACAACGTTGCCGAGCAAATCATAGAACTTATGGAACAAAACGGCGGAGTGACCGGGATAACCGATAAATCCTCGCCTGAGGAAATTGCCCGGGTTTTCGATTGCAGCAAAAAGGATTTCAAAAAAGCTGTAGGCTTATTATATAAGGAGAGAAAAATTGAAATCCTGCCCGGAGAATTACGCCTCGCGGGCAAGTAGTCCGTTTTGCCCATAATATATATTATGTATACTTATAGAAGCTAATACCGTGTTCATATTTGGTGTGAATACAAAAAAGTTGTAAATTTGCACATATATAACCAAAATCAGATATGGAAGATAAAATGATAACGCGTGCGGCCGACAATGCCAGAGTGCTTATAGCCGCAATGGTTGAAAAAGCCAACTCCGGACACCCCGGCGGCGCAATGGGCGGCGCGGATTTCACCGCCACGCTTTTCGGCAGTCAAATGATTTACGATCCGAGAAATCCCCGCTGGATTGCACGCGACAGATTTTTCCTTGACCCCGGCCATATGTCGCCAATGCTTTATAGTATATTGGCTCTTACAGGCCGCTATACAATGGAAGAACTTCAAGAATTTCGTCAGTGGGGTTCTGTTACGCCCGGTCACCCCGAACTTGACGTTGACCGCGGCATTGAGAACTCATCCGGCCCGCTCGGACAAGGACACGTAATGGCCGTAGGCTGTGCAATTGCCGAGCGGATGCTCAGCGCGCAGTTTGGCGACGTGGTTTCCCACAAAACATACGCATATATTTCCGACGGCGGTATTCAGGAAGAGATTTCGCAAGGAGCCGGTCGCATTGCCGGTTATCTCGGCCTGAATAATCTTATAATGTTCTACGACGCCAACGACGTGCAGCTTTCAACTAAAGTTGATGCCGTAACGAACGAAGACACCGCAGCCAAATATCGCGCCTGGCATTGGAACGTTATCACCATTGACGGCTCAGACCCCGAAGCGCTGAAAGGCGCGCTCGAAACGGCCCACGCCGAGCTTCACCGCCCTACCCTAATCATCGGTCATACCATTATGGCTAAAGATGTGATTGCCACTGACGGCAGGAGTTTGGAGGGCGCGGTAAGCACTCACGGTCAACCCCTGAGCAAGGCCGGAGCTGACATTCCGGCAACCATCAAAGCTCTCGGAGGCAATCCCGACGCGCCGTTTGAAATTTGGAGCGACGTTGCAGAAGCATTTAAAGCTCGCAGCAAAGAACTCATCGCCATTACCGATAAGCGCCACGAAGCCGAAAAAGTCTGGGCTGCCCAAAATTCCGAACTCGCTGCAAAACTCCAAGACTATATCGACGGCAAACTTCCGCTGATAAATTGGGATGAAATCATGGTTAAAGCCAACTCTGCAAGCCGCAATGCCTCGGCAGCAGTACTCAGCGTTCTCGCTGAAAAGGTTGGCAATATGATGGTTACATCTGCCGACCTCGCAAACAGCGACAAGACTGACGGTTTCCTCAAAAAGACCCGAGCAATCACCCCCGAAGACTTTGGCGGCCGCTTCCTCCACAGCGGTGTTGCCGAGCTTACTATGGCATCAATTTGCAACGGCGTAGCGCTCCACGGCGGTATGATTGCCGCGTGTGGCACATTCTTCGTGTTCTCCGACTATATCAAGCCCGCGATGCGTATGTCTGCGCTTATGGGACTTCCTGTAAAATACGTGTTCAGTCACGATGCTTTCCGCGTAGGCGAAGATGGCCCGACGCATCAACCCGTAGAACACGAGGCCCAGGTGCGCCTGCTCGAGCAGATGGACAATCTTGAGGGCAAACCCTCGATTTTGGTTATGCGACCCGCCGATTCCGCCGAGACCATCACCTGCTGGCGTATGGCTATGGAGAACGAAGAAACTCCCTCCGTGCTGATTCTTTCGCGTCAAGACTTACACGATATTCCCGCTATGAGTGGAAACCGCATGGTCGAGGCTCATCAAGCCGAAAAAGGTGGCTACCTCGTTAAGAAAGTTGATGGTGTCCCCGACATTACCCTCGTAGCCAACGGTTCTGAGGTTTCACCCCTTGTCGAAGTTGCTGCTCAGCTCGAGGCCAAGGGTGCGAAAGTCAACGTTGCTTCGATTCCCTCAATCGGTCTATTCCTGCACCAAAGCGCTGAATACCAAGAGTCAGTGCTTCCGGTTGGAGGAACACGCTTCGGCCTGACTGCCGGATTACCCTCTGTGCTCTATCCGCTTATGATGAATGCCGCCAAGTGGGAAATCTTCGGACTGGAACGTTTCGGGGCATCAGCCCCCTACAAGGTTCTCGACCAAAAATTCGGTTTCACTGTTGAGAATATTTCAGAAAAAGTAGAAGCTCTGCTCAAAAAGTAATTTCCAAAGTAGAGTCTACAATCGCTATAACTCGTGGCTGATACGTATCGGTCACGAGTTTTTCATAGTAATCAACAAAATTATAATCGCTTGCAGCATAAGCGTCCTCAAGTAAAAAGTATCGCTCGGGATTTACATCCACCTTGGAAAAATATGTCCAATAAGGTATATCAATCTCCACAAAAGCTGTGTCGCCGATTGAATAATCCACAAAATATTCTCCCAACTGTTCTGACCCCATCGAAAGCATAGTCTTGGTATGTTGAATACCGTAAACAATATTTCCTTTATATAATGATTTTACTCTGAAATGATAAAAATAGTCATAGTAAGTAGTGGTCACGGTCGTGACATCTCTAACCTGAGATTCAAGGTCAATGGGTTGAGAAACTTCGGTTTGCTCTTCAACAACTCTATCACTGACAGTTGGCTCATTTTCCTTACTGCAACCAAATATCATTAAAATAATGAGCGTAAGAATTGAGCTTATGGTTCGCATAAGGCAATCTTGGCAAAATGATGAGCAGATTTACATTCGGTGATAGTCTGGTCTACAATTATATGACGGTTGGCTATAGATGCTGCAGTGGTAATCTCGTGGCTGACCATAATTATAGTTGTGGTTTTTGCAATCTGTCTGATAATATCATAGATTTTTTTCTCAAATTGCTTGTCGATATAACTCAGAGGCTCATCCAGTACCAGCACTTCGGGTTTTGAAATTATTGCACGAGCCAGGAGGGTTCGTTGCAGTTGTCCGCCTGACAAATTTCCAATTGTCTTGTTGGCGTGTTCAGTTAGTTCCACCAGATTCAGCATTTCGCTTATGCGGTTGTCAGAATCCTTATCCTTAGAATTCAGCCCGGAGGCAATGACTTCTCTAACAGTTATCGGGTAGTGGGAGTCAACGTTGTTTTTTTGGGGCAGGTAGCTGACTTTTACGTTGTTCTGAAACTTGGATATAGTTCCGCAAGTGGGCTTTATAAGTCCTAAAATCAGTCGAATAAGAGTGGTTTTTCCCCCACCGTTCGGGCCGGTGATTGCAAGAAAATCCCCACGTCTGATGCTTAGACTTACGTCTTTTAAGATTACTCGATTATCGCGTTTGAATCCAACATCTTCAAGCCGCAGAAGCAATGGTTTGACATCAACGTCGCGCAATTGCTTCGGCGGTACGCACAAGCTCGGAGTCCCAGTCATAATTCAGAGGATTAATTGATTCAACTCTAATACTTAAATGATTATTTAAAATTCCTGCGGCCTTCGACGTGTCAAAATCTTGCTGCACTAAAAACACCGACGCATTTTGTTGCTCTATGTTGTCAAGTATCACACGAGTATCGGGAACGCTGTGTTCTTTTCCTTCAACGCCAACCGAAATCTGATTCAAGCCATAATCTCGTGCAAAATAACTCAGCGAGGGATGCCACACGGCAAACGACCTGCCTTCAAGAGGCTCGAGCAATGTTCGACAAATACTGTCGACGGAATCTATTGTATGAATCAGCTTTGAGAAATTAATATTGTAATAATCAGCATTTTTACTATCTAAGCGGGCAACTACCCTTAACATATTTCGGGCAATAATGCGTGCGTTGGTCGTTGAATTCCATACATGAGGATCAATGCCGTGACCGTGTCCGGGGTCATCAGTAATCAGATCAATGGAATCCGAAAGATTAACTATGGGGAGTTCCGGAAAATTCCTTTCAAGTCGGTCAATCAAAGCGGATTCAAACCCCAAGTTACCCATTTGCATATAGATGTCACTTTGCTCGAGATCTGCTAAATGCGAAAACGATGGTTCATAGCTTTCGGGGTTTCCTCCTCGTGCCATCAGAGTCCGCACTTCCATTTTTTCGCCAACAATGCGCTCCAACAACCACCGTTGCGGCTCGATGCTTACCGTTATAATCGGCTTTTTGTCTGAAACGGAATTATTTTTGCAGCCGCAGACACCTAGTGCTACGGCTGCAAAAATAGATATTGAAATGATTTTAATCTTCAAATTCAATAAGGTTTGCTTCAAGGCCAACAACCTGGCCGGGTTCCACAAATACGCGTTTAACGGTTGCGTCGTGTTCTGCCTCTACTTCATTTTCCATTTTCATGGCTTCGTAAACAAGCAGAATATCGCCGGTTTTCACTTTATCGCCGGGCTTGACGTTGACGCTGATGATTGTGCCGCCCATAGGCGCTTGAAGCACTTCGCCGGTAATCGGGTCTTCTTCAATCTCAGGCTCGGAAGCAGCGGCAGCGGCGGCGGCAGCTTCTGCGGCAGCCTGTTGGGCAACTGCATATTCATCAGCACGACGTTTCTTCAAGAACCCGGTGGCAACTGCGGGCAGCAGTTCAAGCAGCAGCTCCTGTTCCTTGTTCTGCGCGAGCTTTACGCCGTCATATTCCGGCAGTTCAGGATTTTCGGGAGTCTTGTATTTTGATGTGTCGTAAGCAACCTCTTCGGGAGAGCCGGTGATTTTCTCGCGGAAGGCCGGGTCAATAGGCACGGGAGTATGTCCATATTCGCCTTTAACCAGCGAGGTGAACTGCATAGAGGGAGTTGAATAATCCGGTTTGCCTTTCTTACGGTCAAGAGCAAGGCTCACGGCTTGTGAACCCACAATCTGTGAGGTCGGTGTTACCAACGGAATCAGGCCTGCATCGCGGCGCACCTTGGGTATCAGGCGCATAGCGTCATCAAGCAGGTCATCAGCTTTAAGCTGCTTGAGCTGGGCAACCATGTTGGAATACATACCGCCGGGAACTTCAGCCGTACGCACCAGCTCATTTGGCTTCGGGAAACCGAAATATTCCTCAATCTGATGGCAGTAGTTGAGCAGTTGAGCTTCATTGCCAACTTCGGCTGCGGCAATTGCTTTGTCGAAGAGAGCATCAATCTCGGCAGGCATAGCATTTTCTGCCAGCGGGTCAAAGTCGTGAGGGAATTGGTCTTTATGCAAGTCGTAGGCGGCAAGGTTACGGCGAACATCAACGAGCTTTTCGCGAATCTTGCCAACTGCTTCCATATTCACTTCAACTTCAACTCCCATCTTTTTGCAGAACACGTAGATGAGTTCAAGGGCAGGAGCAGCTGAACCTCCTCCGAAGTACCAAATATTGGTGTCGAGAATATCCACACCGTTGAGTATTGCCATTACTGCCGAAGCAAGTCCGTAGCCGGGAGTACAGTGGGTGTGGAAGTCAACCGGAACACTTACGTTGGCCTTGAGGGCAGAGATGATAGATGCCGCCTTGGTTGGGTTGACCAGTCCGGCCATATCTTTGAGCGTGATAATTTTTGCACCGAGAGCTTCCATCTGTTTTGCTTTGTCAACGAAGTATTCATCGGTGAAAATCTTTTTAGGCTTGGAACCAAACAGTTTGGCAAAGAAGTTCTTTTCTTTGTCGTCTTTGGGGTCAACAGTATAACATACTGCGCCGTCAGGAATACCGCCCAGCTCATTAATCATCTTAATGGAGTCCTTGACGTTATCAATATCATTGAGTGCGTCAAAGATGCGCATAATGTTCAGACCGTTGGCAATAGCTTCTTTGTAGAAACCTTCAAGCACACTATTGGGATACGGTACATATCCAAACAGGTTGCGACCTCGGCTAAGAGCGGAAAGCAACGATTTGCCTTTCATTGCTTTGGAGATTATGCGCAGACGATCCCAGGGGCTTTCATCAAGATAGCGCATCACGGAGTCGGGCACTGCCCCACCCCACACTTCCATAATGTAGAATCCGGCATCCTCATATAGAGGGAGAAGTTTGTCAATTTCACTTTGCGGCATACGGGTGGCAAAGAGTGACTGCTGTCCGTCGCGCAAAGTCAAGTCTCTGATTTTCAGTTTTTGAGTTTTCATTATATTTTAATGAATTGGTTTAATCGTCTAAGGAGTGTATAATCAGACCGCTACGGAGTTTAGGCTCAAACCAGGTGGTTTTGGGCGGCATAATATTGCCGGTGTCGGCAATGTCCATCAGCTGCTTCATTGAAACGGGATAGAGGGCCAACGCTGCAGCCATTTCGCCGGAGTCAACGCGTCGTTTTAGTTCTTCAAGCCCGCGGATTCCGCCAACGAAATCAATGCGCTTTGAAGTGCGTAAATCGCCGATATTCAATATGTCTTGGAGAATCAGGTTGGATGAGATTGTAACGTCGAGAACTCCGATGGGGTCGTTGTTGTCATACGTTCCGGGGCGAGCGGTCAGTGAGTACCAGTGTCCTTCAAGATATAACGAAAAATTATGCAGCGCAACCGGGTGATAGGTTTCGGTGCCTTTATCTTCAACAATGAAGTTGAACTCAAGCTTTTCAAGGAACTCCGCAGGTGACAGGCCGTTTAGATCTTTAACCAAACGGTTATAGTCAATAATATTAAGATGGCTTGCCGGGAACGCTACGGCGAGGAAGTAGTTATATTCCTCGTTGCCGGTGTGGTGCGGGTTGGCGAGAGCTTTTTCGTGACCGACACGTGCGGCTGCAGCTGAACGGTGATGACCGTCGGCAATATACATTTCGGGCATCTTGGCAAATTCCTCCGTTATGGTAGCAATCTGTTTTGGGTCGCGTACAACCCAAAAATGATGGCCGAAACCGTCGGGCGTTACGAAGTCATATTCAGGAGTTCCCGCAGTTACGTCTTTTATAATCTGCTCAAGCACGGCATCGTCGTGGAATGCCAGAAAGACAGGCTCGATATTGGCGTTGTTGATGCGCACGTGAACCATTCGGTCGTCTTCTTTGTCCTTGCGGGTCAATTCGTGTTTTTTAATGCGCGACGACATATAGTCATCCACATTGGCTCCGAGGACAATGCCGTATTGCGTACGGCCATTCATTGTTTGAGCGTAGATATAGTAATACTCCTGAGGGTCCTGAACTAACCAGCCATTTTCCTTGAACTTATTGAAGTTTTCCACGGCCTTATCGTAAACTTTCGGATCGTGTTCGTCGGTGCCTGCCGGAAAGTCAATTTCAGGCTTTATGATATGATAAAGAGACTTGGGGTTTCCTTTGGCCTCCTCGCGGGCTTCTTCAGAGTTAAGAACGTCGTAGGGACGAGATGCGACCTCGGTCACCAGCTCTCGCGGGGGACGGATGCCTCTAAATGGTTTTACTTTCATGGGTATTGAATCTGGATTTTGGTTATTACAAATAATTAACGCTCTTTGGTCTTAAAAGTTTGAGCGAACTATTGTTTGGCTTCGGTCGGGTCCCACGCTCAAAATGGTAACCGGAACTCCAAGCTGCTTTTCAATAAACTCGATATATGACTTGAACGCTTTGGGCAGATTCGCTTCATTGGTTATGCCGGGTAGAGGAGTTTTCCAACCGGGCATATCATTATAGACAGGCTCTATTTCTACCTTATCCAAGTCAAACGGCAGTTGCTCAACGGTTTCGCCGTTGATTTTGTATGCCGTGCAAACGCGAATGGTGTCGAAATCATCAAGCACGTCGCTTTTCATCATAATCAAATCCGTAACGCCATTAATCATCACGGCATATTTCAGAGCAACAAGGTCAATCCATCCGCAGCGGCGCTCACGTCCGGTCACGGCACCATACTCGTGGCCGATTGCTCGGATTTTCTTTCCGGTTTCGTCGAAAAGTTCCGTTGGGAACGGTCCTGAGCCAACTCGTGTGCAGTAAGCTTTAAAAATGCCGAACACACGTCCGATTTTATTTGGAGCAACACCCAAACCTGTGCAAGCGCCGGCGGTCACTGTGTTGCTTGACGTAACAAAGGGATAAGAGCCGAAATCCACGTCGAGCATTGTGCCTTGGGCACCCTCGCAGAGAATCTTTTTGTCGTGATTCAACGCTTCGTTGATAACGTATTCCGAATCAATCAGGTCATATCCCTTGATGTAATCAATGGATTCAAACCATTTTTGCTCCATTTCATTGAGAGCGGGATGCTCCGTAACGCCCAATCCGGCCATCATTTGCAGGTGGCGGTCTTTGGCAGCTGCATATCGAACGTGAAAGTCAGCTTGAAGGGAATCGCCAAGACGCAGACCGTTGCGCGAGGTTTTGTCGGTATAAGTCGGGCCTATTCCTTTGCCTGTTGTGCCGATTTTGGCCGAACCTTTAGCAGCCTCATTTGCTGCGTCGAGCAAACGATGAGTTGGCAAAATCAAATGTGCTTTTTTTGAAATTTTCAAGACTTTCTTCAAGTCCACTCCGCTTTGGCACAAAGCCTCGGCTTCTTCGCGGAACAAAACAGGGTCAAGAACCACGCCGTTACCGATAACGTTAATCTGGCCGTGTTGAAACACCCCCGAGGGGATGGAGCGCAATACGTATTTCTTACCATCAAACTCAAGAGTGTGGCCGGCATTTGGTCCTCCCTGAAAACGAGCTACCATATCATATCGCGGGGTCAGGACATCTACTACCTTGCCTTTACCCTCATCGCCCCACTGGAGGCCTAAAAGCACATCGACTTTTGTCATTTTTCTATTTAGTTAAAGATTTTGTTTTTAGAATTTCTGCGACAGCGCGAACACAAACCGTTAATGTAAATGACGGCACTGTCTGTCTTAGGGAGAAAGCCACGCATATTTATATCAATGAGCCAATGCTCCAATGTCGGTGCGTCTGATTTGTGCACCTTACCGCACTGGCTGCACACCATATACAACCGGGGCTTTGAAACGGCTCCGGGACGTATGCTTTCATACTGAACCACTTTGTCGTGAACGATTTTGCGCATAAAGCCGGCATCAACTATCATAGGCAACGTGTTAAACAACGTTGCGCGACAAACGTTTATGCCTTCGTTATTACGACATCGCTGCAGAAGCTGCTCTGCGGTAAAGGGTTTGCGCTGCTCCATGGCTATGTCGAGAATGTGAAGACGCTCGGGCGTGCAGCGCTTACCGCTGCGTCCGAGAAACTCCGAAAAGGCAAACCTTGCGCGTGCCTTTGCTTGCATTCTTTCCATATCACCGCAAAGTTAACCATTTATATAAAGCTATGCAAATTTCCGCCGTCTTTTTTCGGGTTTTAAACCTTTTTTATCTGCCGGGTGTTGAATTATCAAAGCTTGTATAACACTAAAATCCATTTTTAATTCTTTATACTATGAACACTGCCCCTCTACAAGGAATCAAAGTTGTGGACCTGACTGAAGTTCAGTCCGGCCCATCGTGTACTCAAATGCTCGCTTGGCTTGGTGCCGAAGTTATTAAAATTGAACGCCCCGGAGTAGGTGATGCAACCCGTAAGGAACTGCAGTTTGATCCCGACTGCCCTTCTTACTATTTCCTTCAGCTCAATTCAGACAAGAAGTCGCTGAGCTTGAACGCCAAAACGGCTGACGGTAAGGAGATTCTTACCAAACTGATTAAAGATGCCGACATCTTCGTTGAGAACCTGCATCCCGGAGCTACCGACAAGCTCGGATTCAGCTGGGAAGCAGTTCACGCTCTGAATCCCCGTTGCATCTACGGCACCATCAAGGGCTTCCCTATCTCGTCTAAATACAAAGACCTGAAAGCTTACGAACCCGTGGCACAGGTAACCGCCCTTGCAGCATCAACAACCGGCTGGTATGAAGGTCAATACAATATGCCCACGCAGAGCGGTGCCGCACTTGGTGACTCCAACACCGGCATGCACCTGCTGATTGGTCTACTCGCCGCACTGCAGCTGCGCGAACGCACCGGAGAAGGCTCATACGTTTATCAGTCAATGCACAATGCCTGCTTGAACCTCTGCCGTATCAAGACCCGCGACCAGCTCACTCTCGACAAGATTGGCTACCTCACCCAATTTATGCAGTACCCCAACGGCAAGTTTGGTGATTGCGTGCCTCGTTCAGGCAATACCGAAGGTTCCGGCGTGCTTGGCTGGACATACAAATGCAAACCCTCCGGCCCGATGGATACCGAACAAGATGCCAACAACTACGTTTATGTAATTCTGCAACGTCCTTATAAGGAATTTGCACTCGCTTGCCAGGCTATGGGATTTGAAGATTGGCTCACCAATCCCGATTTCAACACGGCCGATGCACGCGACCGCCACAAAGATCAGGTAATTGCCCGAATCCAGCAATGGGTTGCCGACAAGACCAAATATGAAGTCACCGAAATATTGGGCAAGGCAGGTGTACCCGTTGGTCCCATACTCTCTACCAAGGAAGTTATGACCGATGAGACTCTCTACGACGGCAACACTCTTGTCAAGATTAATCAAGGCGGCAAAGTCGGCGAATTTGTAACAGTGGGATGCCCGTTCACCATCAGCGGCTACCAGCCTACTTATGGTCCGTGTCCTACTTTGGGCGGAAATACCGAAGAAATTCTTACCTCGCTGGGCTATACTGCCGAACAGCAAGCTGCCATGAAGGCAAACGGCACTACCGCTCCCGTAGCCGCAGCTCCCGCACCGAAACCCGAACCCGCCCACGCTTAATAGTTATCAACCTTAAGGACCTTAAAGACCTTAATCGACTTTAAGGTCCTTATTAAAATTTACATTCAGAATATTATGGCAAACACCACCCCTACCCCAACCCCGACTCCCTCGGCTCCTTCCGCTCCCCACTATCCGGAGCAGGTTACGGGAATGTACATCCTTGCTAAATCGCTTAAAAACATCGGCATAGACACGATGTATGGCCTCGTTGGTATTCCCGTTACAGACTTTTCTTATCTTTGTCAGGAACAAGGCATCAAATTCGTTGGTTTCCGCTTTGAGCAGCAGGCCGGTATGGCTGCCGCCACCCACGGCTACCTCACAGGCAAACCGGGCGTTCTGCTTACCGTAAGCTCGCTGGGCTTCCTTAACGGTTTGACTGCCACAATCAATGCTACCGTAAACTGCTACCCGATGATACAGATTTCCGGTTCCAGCGAACGTGAACCCATTGACCTTGACCAGGGTCCTTATGAAGGACTCGACCAGCTGAATGTAGCCAAGGGTCTTGTTAAGGCTGCTTATCGCGTAAACCGCCCGCAGGATATTCCTACGGCAGTTGCTCGCGCATATCGTGCCGCTATTTCCGGTCGTCCCGGCGGCGTATATCTTGACATCACTACTCCGTGTCTTGGTCAGATTGTCAACGCCGACGAAGCCGAGCAATGGTTCTTTACCCCGGTTGACCCCAAAGCCAAAACCTACGCCAATCCCGAATCAATTGACCGCGCCGTTGAACTGCTGAAGAGTGCAAAACGACCTGCAATCGTGTTAGGTAAAGGCGCTGCTTACATTCAGGCTGATGAAACCATCAAACAATTTGTTGAGACAACTGGTATGCCGTTCTTCCCGATGTCGATGGCCAAGGGTTTGATGCCCGACACGCACCCGCAGAGTGCACTCGCCTGCCGCTCAACCATAATGGAGCAGGCCGACGTGGTGGTTTTGATTGGTGCACGTCTGAACTGGCTACTCTCTCGAGGCCACGGCAAATGGAATCCGGAAGGAAAATTCATTCAGTTTGATGTCGAAGCCTCCGAAATGGACTGCAACCGGCCCATCGCAGCTCCTGTGGTTGGCGACATAGAAACATCGCTGAAAGCCGTTCTCGCAAAACTTCAAGGTCAGAAGCTGAATATGGATTCCACTTGGATGACATCCTTAGCCGCAGAAACCAAAACCAAGAACGCCGCATTTGCACAGCGCCTCGAAGCTGCAGCAAACGCGCAACCTATGACCCACTGGGCTGCGCTTAACACCCTGAAACCTCTTGTTGAAGCAAATCCCGACATCATTATCGTCAACGAGGGTGCCAACACTCTTGACGATACTCGCGACACTATCAATATGTCGTTGCCACGCCACCGCATTGATTGCGCCACTTGGGCAATTATGGGTATGGGTATCGGCTCTACAATCGGCGCTGCTGTAGCTACCGGCAAGAGCGTGGTAGCTATTATGGGCGACTCTGCATTTGGTTTCTCGGGAATGGATTTTTCCACCATCTGCCGCTTCAAACTCCCTGTCACCGTAATTGTATTCAACAATGGCGGTATCTACAACGGCATTGGCGTCAACCTCGCCAAGAATGGCGACCCTGCGCCTACCACCCTTGATATTGATGCCCACTACGAAAAAATCGGTGAAGCCTTTGGCGCGGCAGCATATTATGTCACTACTGCCGAAGAGCTTAAAGCCGCATTCAATGAGGCAGTAGCATCCAAGAAACCGGCAATGATAAATATTCAGCTCGCGGCCGATTCCGGCAAGGAAAGCGGACACATCGGCTATCTGAATCCGGCTTCAATCCAGCATATAACCGTTTAACGTAACTTTTCAACTATTATGGTACACATTATTTTATACGCAATAGTACCTATCATCGTTGTCATGCTCGCCGGCTTCATTTCCGGCAAGAAGGGTATGTTCAGCGGACAGGATGCCAAGCAGTTCAACAAGGTTGTACTCGACTTCGCACTTCCCGCAGCCTTATTCATTTCGATTATTACGTCGACCCGCGAGGAACTCGTTAGAGACATCAAGCTCACCTGGGTATCGACTGTAGTCATTATGGGCTGCTTTATGTTGGTTTACTTCATCTATCGCTACTGTTTCAAGAAGAACACCGGCGCAGATGCCGCAGTTTCAGCTCTTATAAGTGGTTCGCCGACTATCGGCTTCCTCGGATTTGCAGTACTTGAGCCGATATTCGTATCCGCCAAAGTCTCGCTGGCATCAGTGGCTTTGGTAGTGGCAATTGTGGGTATCGTGGTCAACGCCATCGGCATTCCCGTAGGCTTGTCACTGCTTAACTCCAGTCTCGCCAAGACGAATCCACAAAACGCCGGAAAGAAGCAGAGTGCCTGGAAACCGGTAATTCACGCCCTGGAACAACCTGTGGCATGGGCTCCTATTCTGGCAGTCGTTCTGGTTCTCCTCGGTTTGAAATGGCCGGATTGGGCAAGTCCCTCGTTTAACCTTATCGCTAAAGCAAACGCTTCTATGGCCGTATTCTCCGCAGGCGTAACGCTTTCAGCAGTCAAGGTTGTAATTGACTGGCAAGCAATTCTTGGCAGCATTATGAAGCTGATTGTTATGCCGGGTGCCGCTCTTATAGTTGGTCTGTTGGCTCATATGGATCCCATCAATCTGCAGATGCTCGTAGTTGCATGCGCACTTCCACCGGCATTCTCCGGCATCATTATAGCCGACGAATACGACACTTACGTGGCGCGAGGCACCTCCTCACTGACTCTGTCCGTAATCCTCTTTATCGGATTCTGCCCTCTGTGGATTTGGATTACCCAGCAGGCTTTGGCTCACGGCTTCCTCTGCTAAACAAGTAACAGTTAATATCTTAAAGACCGGATATCGCTCAGCGACGTCCGGTCTTTAATTCTTCTATCATTACAGGACCGGGAACGTAGTAAAACTCCACCCTGCGGTTGGCCGCCCTACCCTTGCGACTTTGTTCGGAGCTTATCGGTTCGTCATAACCGAGTCCGTAAGGCACAATGCCGTCAACCGGGATTGCCTGTTCTGCGAACCATCGGCGAATGGCATCGGCTCTGGCCCGCGTAAGATTATTTAGGTACTCTTCCGACCCGGTGTCATCACTGTGAACCACTATCAGCAATTTATACTTGTCGGGGGTTAGCAATGGATTTGCCAACACCTTGAGTTTATTGGGCGCTATCTTGGAAAGCAATGTGTCGTTCGCATTAAACAGGTCGGCAGTGGGAACTGTGACCATCAACACCATACCCTCTCTTTCCGACAAATCGGTTTTCATTCCGGCACGTTCAATGCGGTTAGAAAGCGTTGCCATCATTGTACGGGCTGAAGGTGCCAACTTAGACGGCACATCAGGCGTAAGCAAATTATCATCTACGGAAAGCTCTATTATTTCCTGATGGTATTTGGCAAAATCGGTTTTAGCACTTGCAGCGAACGGCAGCATCACGGCGCATCCGATTATATATGTAATTACAGCATTCAGTTTCATCTCTAAGTGCAAAGTTAGTCAAAATTTGTTCTTTAGCCAAATTTTAATTAATTTTGCGATATGAATGTAAGGATAAATGAAGAATGGCGCAAGGCATTGGCCGACGTATGGGAGTCGGATAGTTTTGCTCAGACTGCCGGTTACGTAAGGCGGGAATACTCTGTGTGTACTGTATTTCCCGGGGCATCAAAAATTTTTGCGGCTTTTGATCTTTGTCCTTTCTCGCAAGTTAAAGTTGTAATCATTGGGCAAGACCCTTACCACGGTGACGGTCAAGCAAATGGCCTGGCATTTTCAGTTGAGCCGAACATTGACGTTCCACCATCGTTGGTCAACATATTTAAAGAAATTCACGACGATGTCGGGTCGCCAATACCTGATAATGGCGACCTCACCCGCTGGGCCAAGCAGGGGGTTCTTTTGCTAAACAATTCGCTGACCGTACGCGCCCACTCTCCTGCATCACACTCCAATATAGGCTGGGAACTGGTAACGGATGCGGCAATCAAAGCTCTTTCCGAAAACCGCCAACATCTTGTTTTCATTTTATGGGGTTCTCACGCCCAACGCAAGCTGCCGCTTATCGACAGCAGCAAGCACTTGGTACTGACGGCGCCCCACCCCTCGCCATTGAGTGCCTACCGAGGATTTTTCGGTTGCAAACATTTCACTAAAACAAACGATTATCTAAAGCAGCATAACATAACGCCAATATTATGGTAACGCTCGAAAAACGCATAGACAACGCTTTATCACTCAGAGTCAAAGGATATAACTGCGCTCAATGTGTGGCAATGAGTTTCAATCCCGAACTTGAGGCGGTGACTGCCGGTCTCGGCACGGGAGTAGCCGCTACCGGACATATTTGCGGATGCTGTTCGGCAATGGCAATGGTATTGTCTGAAAAAGCCTATTCCGACCCGAAAGACAAGCAAGCTTTATACGCTCAAATTCGCGTGCTGCTCGACAAATTTGCCGCTATGAACCAAGGAGATACTAACTGCAGCGATTTGCGCAAACCCGGTCGCAAACCTTGTTCCGAATTAATTAAAGATGCCGTTACGATTCTTAATGAAGTTATTTAAATATATATTTCTGCTCTCGGTATTTGTCGCTACGGCTCGAAATGCCTCTACGGAGATATTTGACCCACATTTCAAGTCGTTGCAGGTAATTGACCCAACGAACTTGCTCGGACAGCCAATCATAAAGCCCAATAATGCGGCTTCTGCAATAAAAATCAGCTTTGACGAGCTGGCCGACGACAGCAGGTTTCTACGTTACCGCCTTATACATTGCGATTCAAACTGGAAGCCCTCGCAGTCAATCACCGAACTCGACTATATTGACGGCTTCAATGAAGCTCAGGTGGTTGACTATGCGCTATCAGACAAATCTCTCACCCACTATGTTCACTATAACATCACTATTCCCAATGAGGATATGAGGCCACTTCTGTCGGGTAACTATCTAGTAGAGGTATTCGACGAGGAGAACCCCGATGAAACACTGCTTCAAGCACGATTTATGGTTGACGAATCTTTAGTGGGAATATCAATGACCGCGAGTTCGCGCACCGATGTTGATTACAACAGCAAACATCAGCAGCTCAGTGTTAAAGCCAATCTTGAAAATGCTCATATTGACAATGCATACAACGACCTAAAACTCGTTATTATTCCCAACGGCAGAGTGGCTGATTCGCGTACGCTGTTGCATCCGCTGCAAGTCACGCAAAACATCGCCACATATAAACACCAAAAGGAGCTGATTTTTCCTGCCGGTAACGAATACCGACGTTTTGATTTGGCCAACTTGCGCTATCCCGGAATGGGCGTTTATGCAATAGACTACGTTGAGCCATTCTATAACGCAATGTTAAAAACAGATACGCCACGAGTTAATTCGGGATACACTTACGACCAGACACAAGCCGGACGTTATTTCCCGGCAGAAATTTATTCTACAGAACCCGAAATAGATGCCGACTACGTGCTGACGTTTTTTACCCTGCAAATGCCTAAGCTGAATGAAGACGTTTATTTAGACGGCGATTTCGTTCTCAGAAAACGCAACTCAGACTCAAGAATGATTTATGACGAAAGTAACGGCGCGTACATCAAGACACTGCTTCTTAAACAAGGAATGTATAACTACCAATACGTTACCGGCTCAGGTCTGAACCCCATTGAGGGCGACAACTATGAAACCGGCAATGAATACGTGGCGTTGCTTTATTATTGTCCTCCGGGTGCACGCTACGACAGACTTATCGGCTCTGCAATAATCAGACAATGATAGAAGAAAGCGAAGAAATAATGTTTCAGATTCAAAATACACTTGTCAGCCTTGACCTGGCAGAAGAGTTTTTTTGCTGCGATCTC
This sequence comes from Prevotella sp., assembly GCA_023666665.1. Taxonomy (GTDB): domain Bacteria; phylum Bacteroidota; class Bacteroidia; order Bacteroidales; family Muribaculaceae; genus UBA3263. Next base: position 233,806 of record JAMPBN010000001.1, read on the forward strand.
GATGCGTGCAAAGGAGAATGTTGCATTGAGGGAGATGCCGGTGCTCCGGTAACGGATATGGAGTGCCGCGAAATTCGCCGCGCACTCCCCGCAATTGAAAAAGATATGGCACCCAGAGCCATAGATTTGGTACGCCAACAGGGCGTGAGTTATATTGACGAAGAGGGCGACCTGGTCACTTCGATTCTTGACGGCAGAAACTGCGCTTTTACCTGCTACGCCCCTAATGGCATATGCCTGTGTGCTTTAGAAGGTGCATACAGACGCGGTGAGACCAGATGGCGCAAACCCATAAGCTGTGCGCTCTACCCCGTGCGACTAACTGAATATGAGAAGTTTACCGCAGTAAACTATCACAAATGGAATATCTGCAAGCCGGCGAGAGCCAAAGGACGCAAAGAAGGCATACGGTTATACCAATTCCTCAAAGAACCGCTAATCGAACGATTTGGTAAGGAATGGTATGACGAATTGGTGCTATGCTGCGAGGTTTATCTCAAAGAGCAATACCCAACTCCTGACGCAGAAACGGCGCAGTAGGAGAATCCGTCTTTGCCACTTCTTCCGGGGTACCTTCAGCAATAATCATACCACCTGCAGAGCCTCCCGCCGGGCCCATATCCACCACGTAGTCAGCTGACTTAATCACGTCAGTGTTGTGTTCGATAATCAAAACGGTATTACCTCTGTCAACCAACTGGTTCAAGAGGTTCATCAGGGTTTTGATGTCTTCAAAATGCAGACCGGTTGTTGGCTCATCGAGAATAAAGAGAGTTTTACCCGTGTCGCGCTTAGCAAGTTCGGTTGCTAATTTCACACGTTGGTTTTCGCCGCCCGACAGGGTGCTCGACGGCTGTCCGAGCTTTATATAGCCAAGCCCGACTTCCTGAAGCACCTTGAGCTTTTTCAGTATCACCGGAGTATTTTCAAAAAACTCTACCGCCTGATTTATGGTCATATCCAGTATGTCGGCTATTGATTTGCCCTTGAATCGGACTTCGAGAGTTTCGCGATTGTATCTTTTGCCGGCGCATTCTTCGCAAGGCACAAGTACGTCGGGCAGGAAATTCATCTCAATCGTTTTGTAGCCGTTGCCTTTGCAAGTTTCGCATCTGCCGCCCTTTACGTTGAAAGAGAATCGCCCCGGCTTATAGCCGCGAATCTTTGCTTCGGGTAAGTTTACAAACAAAGAACGGATGTCTGAAAACACGCCTGTGTACGTTGCCGGATTGCTTCGCGGGGTACGACCAAGCGGCGTTTGGTCAACCGTCACTACCTTGTCGATGTGTTTAATTCCAAGAATCTCCTTATATGGGAGCGGTTCCTGCTGGGAACGATAGAATTCCTTGCTCAGAATTGGTTGCAAAGTGCTGCTGATGAGCGAAGATTTGCCAGAACCGCTCACGCCGGCAACAACTGTCAGAGTACCTAACGGCAGCTTGAAGTCAATATTTTTAAGGTTGTGACCCGATGCACCCTTTAACTCGAGAAATTTGCCATTGCCTTGACGGCGCACATCAGGGATGACAATCTGCCTCTTGCCGTTTAGATAATCAGCCGTCAAAGTATTGCTCTTGAGCATATTTTTAGGTGTGCCTTGATAAACTACCTGCCCACCCTTTCGACCGGCAAATGGGCCAATGTCAACAATCCAATCAGCCTCAAGCATCATATCGCGGTCGTGTTCAACAACTATTACCGAGTTTTGCGCATCTCTTAGCGCCTTGAGCGAATTTATGAGTTTCAGATTGTCACGCTGATGCAGGCCGATACTCGGCTCATCAAGAATGTATAACACGTTTACCAACTCTGAGCCGATTTGCGTTGCCAAACGTATGCGCTGACTTTCCCCGCCCGACAAAGTTGCAGAAGCCCTGGCAAGTGAGAGGTAGCCAAGCCCAACGTTTTCAAGGAACGTCAATCGCGTTGAAATTTCTTTAACTATTTCAGATGCTATGATTTGCTGCGATTTATTCAAGTGTTTATTTATGTCAGCCATCCACTTTGAGAGTGCTGAAATGTCCATTCTGCTGAGGTCAGCAATGGTTTTGTCGCCAATGTAAAAATGACGCGCCTCAATATTCAGACGGTCGCCGTGACATTCCGGACATTCAACCCGCGAGTAAAACTGCGTGCTCCACTTTTTGCCGCCATCATCTGCATCATCACCTTGTTGCATCTCAATATAGCGGATAATGCCGTCATAGTTACGATATAGGCTACCCAAATAACCGTTGCCAACGTTAATGTTCAGCTTTTCTGAACTGCCATACAGAATTTCGTCGAGAAGTTCTGACGGCAACTCATGTATGGGAGTCTGCAAGTTGCAGCCGTAGCGTTCACACAGCTGTTCAATTTGTCGGAACACGATAGTGTCCTTTTTCTTTCCCAATGGCTCTATTGCTCCGGATGCGATGCTTAGTTTTTTGTTTGGTATAATCTTATCAACGTCGATAACATTTACCTCACCAATGCCGTTGCACTTCGGGCAAGCGCCAAGCGGAGAGTTGAACGAAAAATTATGCGGAGCAGGGTCGCGATAACTGATGCCGTTTTCTGCATCCATCAGAGTTCGCGACAGGTGAGTGAGTTCGTTTTTGTTATCAACGTCGCATATAATCAACTGTCCGTCTCCGCGATGCAGAGCAGTGCTTACGCTATTACGCAGCCGCGTTTCATCAATATCGGCTACAGCAATTTTATCAACTACAAGCTCGATTGAGTGGTTCTTGTATCGGTCTAGCTTCATGCCGGGAGTAATCTCGCGCATTTTGCCATCGACTCTCACGTTGATATAGCCTTTCTTGGCAAGTTGCTCGAACAATTCCTGATAGTGGCCCTTGCGGTTGCGAATCAACGGCGCAAGAATCAAAATTTTACGTCCCGAAAAACGTTCCTTTATAAGGCTAAGAATTTTTTCTTTACTGAACTTCTGCATCGGCTTGCCGGAGATATAACTGCGGGCGGTAGCAACTCGGGCATAGAGCAAACGCATAAAGTCGTAGATTTCAGTAGTAGTGCCAATGGTTGACCTTGGGTTGCGGTTTACGGTTTTTTGTTCTATTGCAATAACCGGCGACAGCCCGGTAATGCTGTCAACGTCCGGTCGCTCAAGAGTGCCGAGCATTTGTCGGGCATAGCTTGAAAAAGTTTCTATATAACGGCGTTGCCCCTCGGCAAATATCGTATCAAATGCCAATGATGACTTTCCCGAACCACTCAGCCCGGTTATAACGGTCAGTTTGCCGTGAGGAATCTCAACGTCTATATTCTTAAGATTGTGAACTCTTGCGCCTGTCACTGTCAGGTTGTCAAGATGTTCCGAATCTGTTTTTTTCATTTCGTCAGCCAGTTGTCGTTATATGTTTTCAAATGTGATGATGAGCGTTTCAGCGATTCCGCTTTGGGGATTCTGACTTCATAAGATTTCCCATTTTTGTTGGTGAGAGTTTTAGCGCGAATCCACGGATTGTATTCACGGAGCGTGGCATATGAAATGCCGCGTTCTTTAGCCCACGTCGGCCAATCGTCTACGGTATAATCAACCGTCTCTGTTATATATTCATAGGGTTGATATAGTTGGTCGGCACGCAGTTCAAAACCATATTTTGACGGATTCTCCATTATCATTTTCATTGCAACCATACGCAGTGGATAACGCCGCGTTTCATCCGCGAGCCAAAGATTGAGAGCGTTGTCTTGCTGCTGAGCATCCAACTCCTTGGTAATCCTTGCAGTTCCGCCGTTATAACTTGACGCGACAGATGCCCAATCGCCATATTTTTCAAATGCGGCATTAATGTATTTACATGCTGCGGCAGTTTCTTTGATGGGATCATAACGTTCGTCTACCTCATCGGTTACTTCCAAACCATACTGCTTGGCCGTTGCGGGCATAAACTGCCAAATGCCTGCCGCACCTGCCGCAGAGCGTGCAATCGGGTTCAAAAAACTCTCAATGCAGGCCATATATATAAAGTCTTCGTTAACTCCGTATTGCTTCATAATCTTGGCTAACTCCTGGAAGTAGCGGTTTGCTCGCTTGAGTGTGAGCAAAGTGTTGCCATGGGTATAAACCATAGAAGTCAGCTCCCGGTCAAGCCGCTCATATAGTTGCGTATCAGCCAAATCGAGTTTCTCGCCGGCAAAAGTAACACTGCGGGGAATGTCGGGATTAGTAACGGTGAGATGTTGAGCCGTTAAGGCAAACGGCAGTAGCATCAGTATGAGGAAAGATTTTATGTTTTTCATTGTGACAGGGTCTTAATCTTTTGCAAAGAGCGGTTCTTGCTCATTTTTGTGGAAATAAGCGGCCAGGGTACCGATGAGTTTGGAAATCTGACGAATCGCAGTCATAGTTTCCGGGGAAATAGCTTTTCCCTGCAAGCGCAACATCAGCATACCATACAAGGCCGTAAAACACGTTTCTATCTCACCTTCGGCAGACTCTCCGGCTCGCGAACGCAAGTCTACAATATACGGTAAGGTCTGATAAAACAGAGAGCTGTACTCGCCGAATTTGGGGTCGGCGAGCAGGGCATGGTGCAAGTCTACAAGTTCCACCATTATATTGTTGTTGATTTGCAGATGACCGCGCTCGGTAACTCCCTCCCGGCGCATCATGTCGATAAGAGATTCATACCAATCAATCATTTCTTTGCGTTGAGCGGCAGATGAATCGGTCATCCGATCAACGATATTGGCCTTGATTTTTTCAATATCAAGGCCGTTTGCTCTGATAATATCTTCAATCTGCCACATATATAGCAGATATTCTGCGAGGTTTTCTTTTCGTTTTTGGCTTGCTATAATCATACAGATATAACGCTTTAGAGCGTTTCTCGACCACAAATTTACGCAGATTTAAGGAGGTTAACCGTGGATTTTAACGTTTATTAACGGAAAATTTGCATAATTTTGAAATTTCAACGCGTATTTCTTTGTTTTTTTGAAATTTAGCTTTACCTTTGCAGTGCTAACTTTAATTTTTCATATTAATAAAAATTCACACAATGAACAAAACCGAACTCGTAAACGCCATTGCCGAAAAGGCTGGCCTCAGCAAGGTAGATGCTAAAAATGCTCTCGACGCTACCATCGCTGCCGTTTCTGAAGCACTTGCTAACGACGATAAAGTAGCTCTCATTGGCTTTGGTACTTTCGCTACCGTAGAAAAAGCCGCTCGTCAGGGTATCAACCCCCGCACCAAAGAAAAGGTTGAAATCGCAGCTCGCAAAGTTGTTAAATTCAAAGCCGGCGCTGAACTCGCTGCCAAGGTTAAGTAATTTAACTCTCAATATCTTTTTAAACCGAACTCATTTTGATGGGTTCGGTTTTTTTGTGCTTTGAAAATATTTGCGTATCTTTGCGGTAGAAATTTATTCATCCGTTCAATGATTCATTTTTTCAGGAAAGACGCCGTAACGGTATATGCCGTTGACGCCGACCATCTCCTCTCGCAAGCCGAGCAGGAAAAGTTTTCGTGGCTTTTTTCAGGAGCCAAGCTCGTTGAAGAAACCTCACTTAGCGGCTGTTACATCGGGCCGCGCCGTGAAATGATAACCCCCTGGAGTACTAACGCCGTAGAGATTACCCAAAATATGGGGCTCGCCGGCGTTCGTCGTATTGAAGAGTTCACGCTCGACAACAGTACGGAACCCCGCCACGACAAAATGTTGCAACGCATATATAATGGCCTTGATGCAGATATTTTCAAAATTGATGCGCAACCGGCTCCGATTGTTTATATCGACGATATTCATTCCTATAACCTCTCTGAGGGTCTCGCTCTCAGCCCTGAGGAAGAAAAATATCTGACCGAGCTGTCTGAGAAATTAGGAAGACCCTTGACCGACTCAGAGGTTTTTGGCTTCTCGCAGGTCAATTCCGAGCATTGTCGCCATAAAATTTTCAACGGCACTTTTGTGATTGACGGCAAAGAAAAACCGTCGTCGCTCTTCAAGCTGATTAAAAAAACGAGTCAGGAACATCCCCACAAGCTTGTCAGCGCTTATAAAGACAATGTGGCTTTTGTTGAGGGTCCTCAGATTGACCAGTTTGCCCCGGTCAACCCCTCGCAACCTGATTACTTTGAGGTCAAACCCATTGACACCGTCCTGTCATTAAAAGCAGAAACCCATAACTTTCCAACCACAGTTGAACCTTTTAATGGTGCAGCCACTGGGTCCGGCGGCGAAATTCGTGACCGCCTCGGTGGTGGACGCGCCTCACTGCCCCTTGCCGGCACTGCGGTTTATATGACATCATATCCGCGTCACGCTGAAGCCATGGAACCATGGGAGGCAATGCTCAACCCTCGTGTTTGGCTCTACCAAACGCCTGCCGAGATTCTTATCAAGGCATCAAATGGCGCAAGTGACTTCGGCAACAAATTCGGTCAGCCGTTGATTTGCGGCTCATTGCTCACTTTTGAGCACGATGAAGACGGCCGCACTCTTGCATACGACAAGGTAATAATGCTTGCCGGTGGCGTTGGATTCGCAAACAAACGCGATGCCCTGAAAGGTCACCCCACCGCCGGTGAAAAAGTAATCGTTATGGGCGGCGACAACTACCGCATAGGTATGGGCGGCGGTGCCGTCAGCTCCGTAGCTACCGGACAATATGACAACTCGATTGAACTCAACGCCGTTCAGCGTGCAAATCCCGAAATGCAAAAGCGGGTGGCCAACGTTATCCGCGCACTTGCCGAAAGTCCCGACAATCCGATTGTGTCCATCCACGACCACGGCGCGGGAGGTCACCTAAACGCACTGAGTGAACTCGTGGAAGAAACCGGAGGCAAGATTGAAATCGGCGCGTTGCCTGTTGGCGATTCCACCCTTTCTTCCAAAGAGATTGTGGGCAACGAAAGCCAGGAACGTATGGGTATGGTTATGGATGCCCAACACATTGATGAGGTGAAAGCAATTGCCGAGCGTGAGCGCGCACCTTTCTATGTAGTGGGTGAAACTACCGGCGATGACCGTTTCGTCTTTGAGCAACCCGATGGAGTGAAACCCATTGACCTCGCAATGGGCGATATGTTCGGTTCGTCACCCAAAACCGTGATGATTGACCAAACAGTAAATCACGTATATGCAAATCCTGAAATAGACCCCTCAAAGCTCGAAGAATATATATATAATGTGTTGAGCCTCGAGGCGGTTGGTTGTAAAGACTGGTTGACAAACAAGGTTGACCGCTCCGTGACCGGCAAAGTGGCACGCCAGCAGTGCCAAGGAGTAACCCAAATGCCTTTGAGCGACTGCGGAGCAGTGGCTCTCGACTTCACCGGAACCAAGGGCATTGCCACATCTATCGGCCACGCACCTCAAGTTGCACTCGTTGATTCCGCAAAGGGTTCTGTAATGTCTATCGCCGAGGCGCTGACCAACCTGGTGGGCGCACCATTGACCGACGGACTTGCAGGCGTGTCGTTGTCGGCAAACTGGATGTGGCCGTGTCGCAACGAAGGCGAAGATGCCGCACTTTATAATGCCGTTCAGACAGCAAGCGACTTTGCCTGCGCCATTGGCGTGAATATCCCCACCGGCAAGGACTCTCTGAGTATGACCCAGAAATATGGCGACAAAAAAGTTCTCGCTCCCGGCACTGTCATAATCTCGGCAGCTGCCGAAACCGGCGATGTTCGCAAAATTGTCGGTCCGGTTCTCCAACCAATACCGTCCACATTACTACATCTCGACTTTTCGTTCTGCGCCGCCTCACTCGGAGGCTCCGCGCTTTATCAAACCCTCGGTCGTATCGGCACGAAAGCACCGACAGTAGCCAGCGCTGAAAAGTTCAAGAAAGCCTTTGCCGCAGTGCAGCAGCTCGTAAAACTCGGTCTTGTCACAGCCGTTCACGACATTTCTGCCGGCGGAACACTGACCGCCATAATTGAGATGATGTTTGCCGCATCGTCGCCGATAAAGATTTCCGTTGACGGAGGCGAAGACCCCATCACAACATTATTTGCCGAAAATCCCGGTGTGCTGATGCAGATTCGCAAAGATGATATTGAAGTCGTTGAAAGCATCCTCAACAGTTTCGGATTTGATGCAAAGGGAATCGGTTTGCTCTCTCCATCCGACAAACCATCGGTTCACGTTATGGGCGCTGTCGACGTGCACCTTGACCCCGAAAAGTTGCTGAAACAATGGTTTAAGCCCTCGCATATGCTCGATCGCTTGCAAAGTGGCGTGGAGTGCGCAGATTTACGCGCCGAAAATTATGGCAAACAACCTGTAAAATATAACTTCGCGCCTGATTTTGACGGAACATTAAAGAGCCGTTCTATTTCCTACCGTCATAATAAGACCGGCATTAAAGCCGCAATTATCCGCGAAAAGGGCGTGAACGGAGACCGCGAAATGGCTTACTCGCTCTATCTTGCCGGATTTGATGTAAAAGACGTGCATATGACCGACTTGATGACCGGCCGCGAAACGCTTGATGACATTGATATGATAGTGTTCTGCGGCGGTTTCTCCAACTCCGACGTTCTCGGCTCTGCTAAGGGCTGGGCTTCCGGATTTAAGTGGAACGACACGGCCTCTGAGGCTTTAAAGCGATTCTATAACAGAAAAGACACGCTTTCGCTCGGCGTTTGCAACGGTTGTCAGCTGATGATGGAACTCGACCTTCTGGGTCTGAAGGACGGCTCAAAAATGGAGCATAACATCTCCCACAAATTCGAGTCAACATTCCTCAGCGTAGATATTCCCGCAAATAATTCGGTAATGTTCTCCAGTCTGGCCGGACGCTCGTTGGGTATCTGGGTTGCCCACGGCGAAGGAAAATTCGCGCTTACCCGTCAGGAATCCGACTATCATATAGCGGCAAAATATAGCTATTCAACATACCCGGGCAATCCCAACGGCTCCAAATATGACGTAGCAGCTCTCTGCTCGGCAGATGGCCGCCATCTTGCCATAATGCCGCACCTTGAGCGTGCCATATTCCCCTGGCAATGCGGATATTATCCTGCCGAACGTGCTTCAGATAAAGTAACGCCGTGGATTGACGCATTTATTAACGCCCGCAAGTGGATTGAAAAACAATCGTAATCCATGGTCGTGGGTCCCTTCTTTATATCTGATAGAGGGACTCCCTAATGCCATAGTAGTCACTATTGCCGTGGTCCTGTTCAAAACAATGGGCTTGGACAACGGTAAAGTGGCTCTCTACACTTCCCTTTTATATCTTCCATGGGTCATCAAGCCGTTTTGGTCGCCGTTTGTTGACATTCTGGGTTCAAAACGCGCGTGGATTTGCTTAATGCAGTTGCTGATGGCCATTGGGATGGGAGTGATAGCCGCTACGCTGAGTTCGTCGTGGTGGCTAACGGCCTCCGTTGTTGCATTCTGGGGAGTAGCTTTCTGCTCTGCCACCCACGATATTGCGGCAGATGGCTTCTACATGCTCGCTCTTGATGAACGCAAGCAGGCATTTTTCGTCGGAATCAGATCTACTTTTTACCGCCTTGCCAACTTATTGGCTTCAGGTGGCGTAGTTTGGCTCGCCGGATATTTTATGGCTCGCGGAACCGAAATAGCGGTTTCCTGGCAGATAATTTTCACACTCCTTGCCACGCTTTTCTTAGTTGCTGCACTTTGGCATCGATTCTCCCTCCCCACCCCATCCGTTGACGTAAGTCACAAAAACACTTCTATCAAAGAAATTCTTAATGGCTTCGGCAAAACGTTTAAAACTTTTTTTCGACGGCCGCATATTGTTGTTGCGCTCCTATTCATGCTGCTCTATCGCCTGCCGGAAGCATTTCTCTGCAAGATGGTCCAGCCATTCTTGCTCGACCCTCATTCTGTCGGAGGACTTGGTTTGACCACAGAGCAGGTAGGAATCGCTAATGGCACCTGCGGCGTAATTGGCATAGTGCTCGGCGGAATTATCGGCGGCATTGTAATGTCGCGCTACGGACTGAAAAAGTGTCTTTGGCCAATGGCCTTGTCGCTGACACTACCCAGTGCTTTATATTACTATCTTGCAGCAGTGCAAACCAACAATATGCCGCTCATCTGCGCCGGAATTGCCATAGAGCAATTCGGCTATGGATTTGGCTTTACCGCATATATGATGTATCTGATGGCGTTTTGCGAGGGCTCCGAGTTCACGACTTCGCACTACGCATTTTCAACCGGCATTATGGCTTTGGGATTGATGGTGCCGGGAATGTTTGCAGGGCAGCTGCAACTGACGTACGGCTACCCTGCGTTCTTTGCGGTGGTGATGCTGCTGTGCATCCCCACGTTTATTGTTACTGCTTTGGTACGTTCTACTCTTCAAGAGTCATATCGCTGAAACCGCCGGCATCAAATTCGTCATCGTTATACGATTCCGAGCCATAAAATTCAGCGTCGAAATCGTCAACCGCTTTTGTTGACGCAGTAGTTTTGGTAACTTCAGGAAGTTCGAGTTCGCTTTCCTGCTTGGGAGCCTGCCCCATAGCACTTGCAACGAGAGGTTCAATAAGACTCTTGCCCGGTTCTGCAGTTTTCAGTTCAATATAGAAAGATCGGTCGTTCAAGTAATCAAAAGTCAACATCAGGCGCTGGCCTTCGTCTTCAATCTCATCGCTGAGAATTGTATCTTCCATCAGATAGGCATCTTCTGAAGCATCCAATCCCATATCTTCAAGAGTGATTTCGCGTTCTTTCTCCCATTCGTCATCGCAGATAAAGAACGAACACATTTGATTTTTTTCGTAACCCACACTGTCGTAAATGGCGTTGCGGAGATCCAAAAACGAAGCGTCGGCATCAATTTGAATATCGCGGCGGAAGTTATCTACTTCGTCAGAAACCACACGAAAGTTGTATATCATATATAGTTAGTTAAATTTTATGTTGATTCGTTGTTTATTTTAACGGCGCTAAGTTAAAATAGTTTTTGTTTATGTGCAAATTTTCCACCAAAATTTTTCAGTTTCTGAAAGTTTTTCTAACTTTGCACTCATAAAACAAAGAACATTTAAACGAAAAACCAAAGCTCATGGTAAACCGCGTATTGATACGCCTGAAAGTTGTGCAGCTGCTCTACAGCTACCTGTTGTCGAAGAGCGATTTTAATATCGAGATGCCGCAGCAAACATCCTCGCCCGACCGCCGATACGCATATTCGGCATACGCTCGGCTCCTCCTGTTGTTACTTCAACTTTGCGGTGTTAACGTAACCAAAACCTACCGCTACGTTCCCTGCGAGGAAGTTTCCTCAACAAAATATTTCAAGAATAAACTTGCACTCGCGCTGAGCGAAAACGCTGATGTTCGCAAACTGATTGACGAGTATGCCGCACAGATGGCAGCGTTCATTCATATTCTTCCTGAGGTTACCGAAAAAATCTGCAATCTACCTGACTATGCAGCATTCTGCAAGGTAAAAGTCAAGGAGCGCACTCCCTCCGACTATATTCAGCTATGGTCTGCGGCAATGCGTATGATTGTTCGCTTGCCCGAAGTCACCAATACTTTCCGCAACGACCCGGAGTTCACACTGCGCGGAATTGAGATGGCCGGAAAAATGGTGCTTGCTACTGTGCAAAACTTTGGCGACACAACTTATATTCTTTCCAATGCCCGCAAAGACCTGCGCCGTTCGCTCGACGAGGCATATAATCTGTATCACTGGCTTCTCTGGCTCCCGGTGGAGATTACCCGAACAGAAAGTGACCGTCTGGATGCCAACGCGTCAAAATATCTTCCTACCGAGGATGACCTTCACCCGGATCGCCGTTTCGTTGACTCCAAACTCGTAGACGTTATTTGTTCACACCAAGAGCTGCAGGACTATATTAATGACAAAGGCATAAACTGGCACGAAGACATCGCCCTGATTCCCCGACTGACCGAATTGGTCATCAGCTCCGAACCATATCACGAATTTATGGCGAAACCGGGCGAAAAGACTATTGAAGAAGAAGCCGAACTTTGGCGCACTCTCTTCAAGCAGATTATTTTGCCGTCAGAAGACCTTGCCGAAGCGCTTGAAAATCTTTCAATCTTTTGGAACGACGACCTTGAGATTATGGGCAGTTTCGCAATGAAAACTCTTCGCCGCCTTGCCGTCAATCCGCAGGAGCCGCTTCAGCCGGAATTTAAAGACCAGGAAGATGAGGAGTTCGGAACCACCCTGTTTGATGCTGCGGTAGCCCATCACGAGCAATATCGCGCACTCATAGATGAGTTTGTCAACAACAAAAAGTGGGATGCTGACCGCATCGCGCTGATGGACACAGTGATTCTCGAAGCTGCACTCGCCGAAACCACCACGTTCCCCAACATTCCCTTGAGCGTCACCACCAACGAATACGTTGAAATCGCCAACTGGTATTCGACCTCGCGAAGCGGGTCATTTGTTAACGGTATGCTCGCCTCGATTTCTGAAAAGCTCCGCAACGAAGGTTCTATTATTAAAAAATTCAATTAACCTAAAAATCAGAAAATTATGTCACCCGAAATGCAAAGCTGGGGAATGATTATTCTCCTTATTGTAGTGTTCTACTTCTTTATGATTCGTCCTCAGCAGAAACGTCAGAAAGAAACCAAAAAATTCCGCGAATCTCTTGGCAAAGGTTCCAAGGTAATGACCGCCGGCGGTATTCACGGAACTATTGTTGAGGTTAACGATAAGAGCAACACCGTTTTGATTGAAATTGCAAACGGCGTTCGTATTCGCGTAGAACTCAGCATGATCTACCCCTCTGCTGAAGATGCCAAAGCTGATGCAGCCAATCCCATAAATGCCGAACAAAAATAACAACGGCACTTTACGCACTCTGCGTAAGTGGGCGGTGAATCTTCGCCGCCTGCTTCGCAGTTCCCGAGGCAAAGATTTCCTCATCTTTTGCAGCTTTCTTGGTGTGAGTTATGTTTTTTGGGTAATTATGACGCTTAACGATGATATTCAGCAAGACGTTAAAGTAAACCTTGAAATCGCCAATACGCCGAGCAATTACACCTTTATCACCGAGCCTCCCCATTTCCTGCAAGTAAGTCTGCGCGACAAGGGCACGATTCTTGCCAACTACTCAATCAGCGGAGGAAAGACTCTGAAAATAAACTACTCCGATTTTGCTTACGACGAGCAAAACGACCGCATAACCCTAACCGAACAGCAGCTCAATTCCAGGCTCAGGGCTTTATTTGACCCCACAACACAAATTATAACCGTAAGACCGGATTCACTCAGTTTTATTGTTACTGACCGCGCCCCGAACCTTGCGCGGGTAATACCTGAAGTCAATGCTACGCCGGCAAGCCAATATGTGATTTCGGGGCCGATAACCGTGTCGCCCGACACCGTAAAGGTCTATTCAGCCCGGCATCTGCGCATACGTCCGGCAACAGTTAAAACCGCCAAGGTTACACGCACGGAGTTGAAAGATTCGCTGGTGGTGGAGGTGCGCATTCAGTCAGAACCCGGAACCCGCATAGAGCCGTCAACGGTTAAAGTCACAGTCCCTATAGAGCCACTGATTACGAAGAGCCGCGAAGTAGCAATTCAACTCACCCGAACGCCCGACAACACGAATGTTGTAACATTCCCATCTCGGGTACGTGTCAGTTACCTCGTTCCGATGAGTTTATACAACTCCGAGACCAACGTTGTAACCGTTACCGCCGATTTCGCGCAACGTAACAATGGCAAGATTCCCCTGACCATTGGCGCTCTTCCCGATTACTATCGCGGCGCGGATTTATCGGTTGATTCCGTGGAATATATCATTGAACGGAAATCCGACTATTAATATTCCCAGCTTATGATTATCGCTATCACCGGCGGAATCGGAGCCGGAAAGTCTGTTGTGAGCCGTATTCTGTTGTCTCTCGGCTATTCGGTATACGATTGTGATGCGGAGGCTAAATTACTTATGGAGTCCGATTGGGGGATACGTAAAAGAATTCTGGAAGAGATTTCGGATGATGCCTTCGATGAAAATGGCCATATCAATCGGCGCAAATTGTCGGAATGCGTCTTTTCAAATCCGGAGAAACTGAAGATTCTTAATTTAATTGTTCATAAGGCGGTAAGAAATCACTTCCTCAAGTGGGCAAAACGCCATAAGTCAAAACTGATTTTCATAGAAACCGCAATACTCTACGAAAGCCGGTTTAATGAACTCGTTGATGACGTTTGGGAAGTTACCGCACCCTATGAACTGCGCATAGCGAGGGTCATTAACCGCAACGGATTCACTCGCGAGGAAGTGGAAAAGCGCATCGCAGCCCAATGTAATGAATTGAATCCCCGCCATCAACTCATTGTCAACGACGGGGAAACTCCTTTGATTCCTCAAGTTCTGCAGCTGCTAAAACGGTACTGATCCATCGCCGCCACTAATGTCGGCGGTGCCACCGGTGGGTCTGTTTGCACCGAGCGGGTCATCATTACTCAGGTCGGAATTCATAGCAGATTCCGCAGAGGTTTGGTCATAGGCAATGTCAACATCGTTCCAATTTTCAAATCGGGCATACTGACCACGGAAGCGTAAGTCAACATCGCCCACCGAACCGCTACGATGTTTTGCAATGATAAACTCTGCTTTACCGCGAAGTTCAGGAGACTCATCGCGAGCAGCGCCGTGCAAGTAATATTCGGGGCGGTGAATGAAGCAAACAATGTCGGCATCCTGCTCGATGGCTCCGGATTCACGGAGGTCACTCAATTGAGGGCGCTTGTCTTCCGACCTTGATTCGACCGAACGGTTAAGCTGCGAAAGAGCCACGATTGGGATATTCAGCTCTTTGGCCAGCTCTTTCAGTGAACGCGAAATCATTGAAACTTCCTGTTCGCGTGAACCGAACTTCATACCCGAGGCATTCATTAGTTGCAGGTAGTCAATCACGATGAATTGCACACCTTTTTCGCGAACAAGGCGGCGGGCTTTGGTGCGCAGTTCAAGGATTGACAAACCCGGAGAGTCATCAATAAAAATCGGGGCGGATTGAAGTGTACCGATGCGCGAGAGCAACTGGTTCCATTCGCGATCAGTAAGGCGGCCGGACTTGATTTTCTCGCCCTCAATCTCGCAAACGTTTTGAATAAGACGGTTCACCAACTGCAAACGCGACATTTCAAGCGAGAATATGGCCACCTTGGTGTTAAATTCAACCGCCATATTCTTGCACATTGAAAGCACCATTGCCGTTTTACCCATTGCAGGGCGTGCTGCAATGATAATCAAGTCGGAGTTTTGCCACCCGGAAGTCATTTTATCCAACTTTGGATAACCGGATGCCAAACCTGACAGACCGCTCTCTCTCGTGGCGGCAATCTGTATGGTGTTTATGGCTTCGGAAATGAGAGTGTCAATCTGTACGACCTCTTTTTTTACGTTGCGCTGGCTGAGTTCAAAAAGATGTCCTTCCGATTCCTGAAGAACGTCGTCAATATCGTTGGCCGGGTCAAATGCTTTTGATGCCACCTCAGTGCCGAACGATATGAGCTCTCGAGCAAGATACTGCTGAGCAATAATTCTTGCGTGATATTCAATATTTGCCGCTGAAGCCACTCTCGAAGTCAATTCGGCAATGAACGCCGGCCCGCCAACTTCCTCAATGGTATTATCATTGCGCAACTGCTCGGTGACAGTCAGCATATCAACAGGTTGTTGTTGAACGCCGAGAGTCTGAATTGCTTGATATATTTTTTGGTTGACAGGTTCATAGAAAGACTCCGGCTTGAGAATGTCGCACACGGTGGCATACGCATCTTTCTCGAGCATCAATGCGCCCAAAACGGCTTCCTCAATATCTTTATCGTGAGGAGGTATGCGGCCCGAGATGTCGGCTTCAGACTTGTGTTGCGGCTTATTGCGATAGTTTCTGTTATTGTCGATTGGTGGCATTTTGTGGAGTGTATTTTGATTTGATTAAAGTTTGCGGGTCGTTGACGTAGTCACTATTGGGAAGAGCTTCCTCACCGGTATTTTTCTCAAACGATTGGGCAATTTTAAGCCCGATGTAATGTGCAGTATTTCCCGGGGCATTGACATTAATAATTGAAGCCGAGGGTGATAGACGAAACAGGCGGTCGTGCACTTTCATATCGGTTGAATATAGCAGCTTTTCTTCAATCATCTTTTGCCAGATTCTCTGCTCATTGTCCTTACACCACTGATATTCAGCATCTGTCATACCGAGCACCAAGGCTTCAGAAGTACCCATAGGGAGCATCTTCAACGTTTGATTATGCAGAGCACCGTAATATAATATAGGACGCAACAGAGTGTTCTCGTCAGAAGTAACATTGCCGTATTTGGCAGCGATGAAGGCTTCAACCACGTCAATGGGCATCCGGTTGATGGTTTTAAAACGGCGCTGATATTCGGGAAATCCTTTATAAGCGTCACTGTCAGCTCCGAGATAGTGGTTTAGAGCTATGTAGTATCTGTTGTCGACGTTGGCAACCGCTAAATTGTATGGATTCACAACGCCATATAACAGCACGTCTTCCCCCTTGAGTGCATCCCCCAACACAGCCTCCACTGAATCAAGAGAAGGCAAATCTTGTTTGATTATTTCTTTGAACGCCGATTCTGATTCCGGGTATATCTCGGCAGAATATTTGTCAACGAAATCTTTATGCCACTGTTCACGTTTAGCGTCTAAAGAATCTCCCTCTGCCAAGTCAAGACGAACAATCTCTTTCGGTTCGTTGTTATGACACGAACTCAAAAGCAGAAGAAATATTGGTAAAATTGTCAGTTTTCGTAGCATTTTGGAGTTTTGTTGAAAAAATCTTCTGCAAAGATAGCACTAAGAAGTAGAAAAATCATTAATTTTGCCATTGATTTTTCAACAAGTTATGAATATTCTGCTTAAAGCATTTCTTATAACCATATCTTTCTTGTTGCCGGTCAGCATCTTAGCCGCTGACCACGATGAAACGCACACCATTGTTTTAGACCCGGGGCATGGCGGAAAAGACTATGGCGCGGTTGGTGCAATAACTAATGAAAAGACTATAAATCTAAACGTTGCGCTTGAAGTACGCAGATTGCTTAAAGACAATAAGGACTTCAAAATCGTAATGACCCGCGATGATGACCGCTTCATACCGCTGCAGGAGCGTGCAAACATTGCCAATAAAAACCACGGAGATTTATTTATCAGCATCCACGTTAACTCTGTAGCCAAGTCAAACAAAAATCGCCTGAATATTGCCGGTGCATCGGTCTACACTCTCGGACTGCACCGCACTGCATCTAATCTCGAAGTGGCAAAACGCGAGAACTCCGTTATGGAGCTTGAGCAGGATTATACAACAAAATATCAAGGTTTTGACCCCAATTCAGCCGAAAGCTACATAATGTTTGAGTTGAGTCAGAACAAACACCTCGACCAGAGCATCAAATTTGCTGATAAGACAGTCTTACAGTTGGTTAACAATGCCGGACGCAGAAACCGAGGAGTTTTGCAAGCCGGTTTTTGGGTGCTTCATGCCTCAGCAATGCCCTCTGTGCTGATAGAGCTGGACTTTATATGCAATCCCACCTCTGAAAAGTTTATGCACAGCAAGGAGGGCGTTAGCAAAATGGCTCGCTCCATAGCAAACGCCATTTTGCAATATTTCGGCCACAATTCCCAGGTTGAAGAGGTCATGGCACCGGCCCCCGACCCATGTCCGGAAGTAACCGAACCGGCAATGCCTGCCCCTGTTGTTGAGCAGACTAAACAACCCGTCAAAGCCACCGAAGAGGTCACCTCTCCCGAAGCACCCAAACAAGCAGCCGAGACAAAAGAAACAGATGAAAACAAAGACAAAATAACATACAGAATACAAATTCTTGCCGCCGGGAAAAAGATTGCTCCCAACTCTGCAGAATTTAAAGGATTGACCGACATTCAGGAATACACGCAAGGAGGAATGTACAAATACACGGTCGGAGGAGACTTCTCCACCGAGGCCGAAGCGCTGAAATATCTCTCCAGAAATGTAAAAGGCGCATTCCCGCAGGCATTCATCATCAAATGGCAAAACGGAAAACGTATCAACTAAAAATATGAATCAGAAAACTAAAAAACTCGTAACCATTGGCCTATCGGCAGTTGTTGCCCTGGCTATATTATTTTTTGGAATCAACTACCTGAAAGGTATCAATATTTTCCACAGCTCAAACTATTACTTTGCAGTATATGAAAACGTTACCGGGCTTGCCGTTTCCGCTCCCGTAAACGCCAACGGTTTCAAGGTTGGTCAGGTTCGCGATATGAAGTATTTATATAACGACCCCGGCCACGTTCAGATTGAGCTTGCTCTTGATGCCGACCTTAAAATCACCGAAGGCACCGTTGCAATAATGACAACCGATTTGCTCGGCACCGGCTCGATTACCCTCGAAATCCCGAAAACCGGCAAATATCTGCCCAAAGGCTCCACTTTGGAATCAACCATAGCATCCGGTCTTATGGATAATCTCAGCTCGGATTTGATGCCGGGAATAACCGGAGTGCTTCCCAAAATTGACTCCCTGCTCGTTGCCGTTACCAACGTGGTTACCGACCCGAGCCTTGGTGCAGCGCTTAAACGCCTTGATGCAATAACGGCAGATCTGAACACTATGTCGGCAAACATTGCCAAAGCAACCAAACCCCTGCCGGGCGTGATAGATAACGCCTCGGTTGTTGCATCAAATCTGAATACGATGTCGGCAAAACTCGACACGCTGTCAACGACGCTGCAAAACCTGCCCCTTGACCAAACTATGGCAAACGTGCAGTCGCTCACACTTAATTTAAAGGAAATCACCGACAAGCTTCAAACAAATGAATCTTCGCTCGGTCTGTTAATGAACGACCCGGCACTTTATCAGAACCTGAACAACACGGTTGCAAGTCTTGACTCATTGCTCATAAACATCAAAGCCAATCCCAAACGCTACATCAGCATTAAACTTCTCTAATTTATACTAAGTCTAAATTCAGGGCTTTTGGTGAAACACATCGCCAAAAGCCTATTTCATATGAAATAAAACGGCTCAGTGCAATTGTAAATTTACGCGTTTCACGTTTACGATTTTGCAATTGTTTGAATTAAAGATAATTACATCAACCATATAATTTTTAGGCGCAACTTGTTGTAAATCAGGATACATATAACTAAATCTTAAAAACCAAATTTCTCGCCGTTTTTTTTTCAACAAAATTAATGCGTACTTTGTAAGCGCAAAAATAAGCTACATTCATTACCCCACAAATGGAATTAACCCCTCAAGAGAAATGGGAGAAGTGTCGGCGATTGTTTCGCGACAACCTCTCGCAAGAGCAGTTCGACCATTGGTTCGCGCAAATAATGTTTGCGTCATTTATCAACGGCGAGCTGCACATCGCCGTTCCTTCGCCGTTCTTTAAAGAACAACTCGAAACCAATTACCTCGGGCTTCTGCGCAAGGTGCTTCGTCATGTATATGGCGATGGGGTTAAACTTTTCTATCACTATCAGGTCGTAAAGGGTTTGCAGGACACGAATGTAGCTGAGTCCAGCGCAAAGCCTTCTGCCGCAGTGGGCAATCGTTCAAATGCCGCGAATCCTTTCATAGCCAAAAACGAAGACGAAATAGACTCTCAGCTGAATCCGCGATACAACTTTGAGAACTATTGCAGCGGCGACTGCAACCTGCTCGCCGAAACAATCGGCAAAGCAATAGCAAAGAACCCCTCGCAGCAAACCTATAACCCCTTCTTTGTGTTTGGTCCTCCCGGAGTTGGCAAAACCCACCTTGCTCAGGCAATAGGCATCGGAATCAAAGAGACATCTCCGCGTTCGCGTGTTCTTTATATTACCGCACGACTATTTGAAAGCCAATATACCGCCGCAAACGCCCGTGGTAAAATCAATGAATTCATAGCGTTCTATCAGAATATCGACACTCTGATTATTGACGATATTCAGGATTTCATAGGCAAACCCGGCACCCAACGCACCTTCTTCCAAATATTCAATCACCTGCACCTCAATGCAAAGCAGCTCATTATGACCTCCGATGTACGTCCCTCCGAAATGGACAATATGGAGGAACGTCTGCTTTCGCGCTTCAAGTGGGGAATGACTTGCGAACTTTTCCGCCCTGACTACGATATGCGCGTAAAAGTGCTCCGCCATAAAGCCCAACTCGAAGGCATTGACCTGCCTGAAGATGTTATTGAATATATTGCAGAAAACGTCACTAAAAGTTTCCGCGAACTTGAGGGCGTGATGGTGTCAATCGTGGCCCACGCAGTTATGGGAGGTCGCTCGCTCGACCTTGGACTTGCCAAAGAAGTGGTTGCCAACAGCGTGAAGATTCGCCGCCATACCGTGAACTTCGAGATGATTGCCGAGCAAGTTTGCAGCTACTACAATATGTCTACCGACTTGCTTTTCACTCCTACCCGCAAGCGCGAAGTCAACGATGTGCGTCAATTGGTTATGTATATGACCAAAAAGCATACCACCCTGCCGCTCACCGGAATCGGCACAAGACTAAACCGCACGCACGCCACGGTGCTTCACGCGGTCAACAACATTGAAAATCGCCTTGCCATAGAGCCGCAACTTCGTGCCGACCTTGCGGCCATAGAGCAATCGCTTTCCCCGGTCGGTTAAACAAACTTAACAAGCCACATAAATGTTAATTATTTATGATGGCGAAATTCCGAATATTATTTGCTACGGTCGTTGCCGGCATCATCATTGGCGGTGCGGCTTGGGCGGTCAAACACCTTATTGCACTCATTTCTCGTTTTGCAATACAGTGGTTCGACGCAGATCAATCCAATTGGTGGATGATTATCCTCGGGCTGCTTTCAATAGTTTTGACAGGATACATAGTCAGACATATCGTCAAGCACCCCCTTGAACACGCAACCGTGCGCATCAAGGCCGACCTCGCATCCGGCCAAACGTTGCTGCCCTGGAAATTGACAATTGCGCCGTTGGCATTAAACGCTCTGACTCTCGGATTTGGCGGTTCGGCAGGTGCCGAGGGACCGATTGCTTACTCCGGTGCTGCAATCTCTACAAGAGTTGCAAATATATTTGGTATATCCAAAGATAAATTGGGAGTATTCCTTGCCTGCGGAGCCGGAGCCGGCATAGCCGCTATTTTCAAAGCTCCTTTGGGCGGAGTATTCTTCACATTAGAGTTGCTTGGATTCGCACTAACCGTTCCTCAAGTCATATTATTGGTGATTATGTGTCTGATTGCCGGATTATCAGCTTATGCATTCGGGGATTGTCGCCCCGATATGTTTTTCACCACAATTGACCCATTTGGCTGGAAGTGGTACCTGCCTGCAACCATTTTAGGTTTGGTCTGCGGACTTTATTCCATATATTACAACAGTGTTGGCCGCTTCACTATGCGGAAATTGCGTAGTATTAAGAAACCGGCAATCAGAAACATCATTGCCGGCGGAATATTGGGCATATGTCTGTTTATTTTCCCATCGTTATATGGCGAGGGTTATGGGGTACTTGGCGAAGTGCTGAATGGAAATATCAACGTGATGGCGGAGGGGACTTTATTGCCGAAATTGTCTGATACTCCGTTAATTGCGCTCGTATTAGGCGGGATATTGCTGGTGAAAAGTATCGCCACGTATGCAACAAATTCCGGAGGTGGCGTAGCAGGCGAATTTGCTCCGACAATATTTGCCGGAGGTATGCTCGGCGCATTGTTTTCCATCATTGCCATTACAGTTCCGGTGTGGTCCTTGTTACCGGTCGGCGACTTCATTGTCCTGGCTATGGCGGCAGTTATGGCCGGCACCATTCAAGCTCCATTGATGGCTATATTCATCGTCGTTGAAATGACCATGAAACTCGAATTGCTATTACCGATATGTTTAACTTCAGTGATAAGTTTTGGAATAACAAAATATTTGAAGTTTGCCAAAGCAAAACAGTAATGTCCTAGTTCCCAGCACCTAACACCCAGCACCTAACCTCCGAAGTTTTCCAAAATGAAAATTGTTGATAAATATTCAATGTAAAAATTTGTGCTTTTCGGGAATATTCGTACCTTTGTTGACAGAAAATTAACCTCTCACAAGATATTCCCCAATGATTCAAACCAT
The DNA here is from genome assembly GCA_023666665.1 of Prevotella sp. Lineage (GTDB taxonomy): Bacteria > Bacteroidota > Bacteroidia > Bacteroidales > Muribaculaceae > UBA3263. The sequence goes on from JAMPBN010000001.1 coordinate 255,885, forward strand.
TATCAAACGCGACGGTCGCGTCGTGGGCTATAACGAAGAAAAAATCAAAGCTGCCATACGCAAGGCAATGCTCACTACCGAGTTCGGTGAAGACGAAGCGCTCATTCAGCGCATCGTTGACCGCATCGGCATGAACGGCAAAGACCAAATGACCGTTGAGCAGATTCAAGACTCCGTTGAATTTGAGCTGATGAAGTCGCCGCGCAAGGAAGTTGCAAAAAAATACATAGCATACCGCAATCAGCGTTCAATTGCCCGCCGAGCCAAAACCCGCGACCTCTTTATGGAAATCATCGCGGCAAAAAACAACGATATTACCCGCGAGAATGCCAATATGAATACCGACTCCCCGGCCGGTATGATGATGAAATTCGCTTCCGAAACCACCAAGCCGTTTGTTGACGACTACCTGCTGTCGGATGAAGCTCGCGAGGCAGTTCGCCATAACTATATTCACATTCACGACAAGGATTACTACCCCACAAAGTCGCTGACCTGCGTGCAGCACCCCTTGGACCGCATTCTTGAATATGGTTTTATCGCCGGCCATGGGGAATCACGCCCCGCGAAACGAATTGAAACTGCATCCATTATCGGATGTATCTCACTCGAAACTGCCCAAAACGAAATGCATGGCGGACAGGCTATTCCAGCATTCGATTTTTATCTTGCGCCGTTTGTCCGCTCGTCATATATCGAGGAGATTAAAAATCTGGAGCAAGTATCCGGTAAAGATTTGAGCCATCTTTACAATGCCGAAATAGAAGACTTTATAAAGAAACCCCTTGACGATCTTGAGGGCGAAGCTCGTATGCTGCAACACGCTGTTAACCGCACCACTGCCCGAGTACATCAAGCAATGGAAGCATTCATTCATAATATGAATACGATCCATTCGCGTGGAGGCAATCAGGTGGTTTTCAGCTCCATAAACTACGGCACTGACACATCAGCCGAGGGTCGTTGCATTATTCGCGAACTACTCCACTCCACATACGAGGGTGTAGGCAACGGTGCAACTGCAATATTCCCGATTCAAATCTGGAAAAAGAAACGCGGCGTAAGTTATCTGCCCGAAGACCGCAACTACGACCTGTATAAACTCGCCTGCAAGGTGACCGCCCGCAGATTCTTTCCCAACTTTGTGAATCTCGACGCAACATTCAATCAGCACGAAAAGTGGACTCCCGACGACCCCAAGCGTTATCTCTATGAAGTGGCAACAATGGGATGCCGCACTCGCGTGTTTGAAAACCGCTACGGCGAAAAGACCTCCATCGGTCGCGGCAACCTGTCGTTCACCACCATCAACATTGTCAAGCTCGCCATTGAGCTGATGGGCATTCAAGACCTTCAGGAGCGCATAGACCGCTTCTTTGCAAAACTCGATGAGGTGCTTGATATTACCGCCCAACAGCTTCACGACCGCTTTGAGTTCCAAAAAACCGCACTCGCCAAGCAGTTCCCGCTGCTGATGTCACGCCTGTGGAATGGCGCGGAAAATCTTGGCCCGAACGATACTATTGAATCGGTAATCAATCAGGGCACACTCGGCATCGGATTCATCGGCCTGGCCGAATGTTTGGTAGCTCTTACAGGTAAGCATCACGGCGAAAGCAACGAGAGCCAGCAATTAGGTCTGCGCATTGTCAGCCATATGCGCTCTCGCGCAAACGAATACTCTGAGAAGTATGGCCATAACTACTCCGTACTCGCAACTCCGGCCGAGGGCCTGAGCGGCAGATTCACTCGCGGCGACCGCAAGACATTCGGAGTAATCCCCGGCATCACTGATCGTGACTACTATACTAACTCCAACCACGTGCCCGTTTACTACCACTGCTCCCCGCGCCACAAAGCGCAAATTGAAGCGCCGTATCACGAACTGACACGCGGCGGCCACATCTTTTACGTTGAAATCGACGGCGATGCCACCCATAACCCCGAGGCAATCAGCGACATCGTAGACTTGATGGATAAATACAACATCGGCTACGGCTCTGTTAACCATAACCGCAACCGCTGCATGCATTGCGGCTATGAAGATGCCACCGAAGGCCTTGAAGTCTGCCCCAAATGCGGGAGTACAAACATTGACAAACTTCAGCGAATCACCGGCTATCTCGTGGGAACCACCGACCGCTGGAACTCAGCCAAACTTGCAGAATTACGCGACCGCGTAGTCCACAAATGAGCCATAAATTAAGAGTACTTCAGATTGCACCCGGGACCTCAGTTGACGGTCCCGGGTTGCGCACTTCAATCTATTTTGCCGGATGCTCTCACCATTGCCCGGAGTGTCACAACCAAATTTCATGGGACTTTAATGGTGGCGAAGAAATGGAGGTTAAGACTTTGGCGGAAATTGTTATAGCCCACGGCTTTAACGTAACACTCACCGGGGGCGACCCTTTGCAAACGCCAAACCCCGAAGCCCTGCTTGAGCTGATAAGACTCCTCAAGGACGCAGGACTTACAATCTGGTGCTATACCGGTTACAAATTTGAGGAGCTTCAGCAATTACCCAAACTAAAGCCGATTATAGACGAACTCGAAGCGATAGTTGACGGTCCCTTCTTAATATCGCAACGCGACATTTCGCTAAGATTCCGAGGGTCACGCAATCAGCGCATCCTCAACCCTGACGGCAGTCCATTTAACCTTGAATAATTCACCAAACGATTAGCACGACTATGCATCATAACCAAACTTTACGTTCAGCACTTAAATGCGTTCTTCTCGCTGCAGCAATTCCGTCATTTGCGAATGCTGAAACTTTCACCCTTGACCACACCTCGCTCCAAACCTGGATAGCACCACTAAAGGGCATTTCTCACCAAGACACTTACGAGCATAACTTTAGTGAAGGAGAAATTTCAGCAACTTTTAAAGCTCATTTCACTTCTGATAATTTTAACTTGGGAGACTTCTTTAGCTCAACATTCACAAAGTATTATCAAGTGAGAAGCGATAAGTCTATGAACGAGTTTTCATTTCAGAGTACGAGCTTTAAAGACAAATATATCAAGTCAATCATTATTGACGCATTTATGTACGCCAGCACAAATGAGAATCAACAGCTCATTATTGATTGTGGTGAAAACAAGACGTTTAGCAAACAAATCCCATTAATAAATGCTGCTGTTATTCGAGAGTTGGACACGCCCATTGATTTTCAGCCGATCGAAGTTACCATCGACACGAATATTGAAGACGCATTAACTATATCTTTTTTATCCTCCGGAGCTGAATTGGCTTTTAAATCAATCACAATCCATTACACCGATTATGTAGAGCAAGATGCTCCTGAGGTCACTATGAGCAACACTCAGGTTATCGGGCAACAGATCATACTCGAAACAAATTCTGACAATGCAAAAATCTACTATTCACTAGCTGACGACGACAACTGGACAGAATACAACCCGGAAACCAGAATCTTCCTGAGTGAAAGCGGAAACTATAAACTAAGATATAAGGCAACTACCGCTGATGGTACTGTTGAATCAGACATAGCGGAAGAATATATATCTGTTGGAGCCGGCTCCGGATTTGATGCCGTGCGCAATGCCCATCAGCCAATCACAGTAAATGGCATTGTGTTAGGACAAGGAAACGGCTATACGATCGTTGGTGAATCAACAGCTTCCTCGCTCGATGAAGCTATCGCCGTTGAAAACCTCAACCACTCTGCACTTCAGTCAGCCCAAAACGGCACAGAAGTGTCAGCCACCGGATTGCATACGGACAAATTTGGCAATAGTATTCCCGCAATCGGCTCTATCTCAGCGTTGTATTTAGACGGTAATTCCTCTAATCCTACATCAGTCACAGCGCCAACGGCGGCACAAAGCCAAAGTGCGTCATACGACTTGCTTGGGCGGCAAAATATTGCCACAACAAAGCGAATGATTGTTATAAAAGATCGCAAACTGCAGCTGCAACCCGGTCGCCGTCAATAGCCGCAGAAACTATGCCTCCTGCGTAGCCGGCACCCTCTCCGGCAGGAAACAAACCCGGCATTGAAACGTGCTGTAGAGTTTCATTATCGCGGGGAATTCTTACAGGAGCCGAAGTCCGGGTTTCACATCCGATTACCGTTGCGGCTTCCGTAGCGAATCCTCTCTGTTTTCGGCCGAATTCTTCAAAACCCTTGCGCAAACGTGATGATATTTCCTTGGGCAAAAGTCGGTCAACACGTGCCGGATAAATACCGGCCGTATAAGCCGTTGAAGGCAAGGATTTTGAATCGCGTGCGGCTATAAAATCCGTCATTCGTTGAGCAGGCGCTTTCTGACTGCCGTCGCCGGCATCGAAGAAGCGCTTTTCAATTTGGTACTGAAAAGCCATCATCTTAAGCGGGGAATCGCCCTCAACATCCTCGGGGAGAACTTCTACCACCATTCCTGAATTTGCCCAGGCAGTTCCTCGCGATGCGGGCGACATACCATTTACGACCAAAAGCCCCGGCTCATTCGTAGCAGGAATAATATACCCGCCGGGACACATACAGAACGAGTAAACGCCCCGGCCGTCAACTCTTGTCAACATTGAGTATTCAGCGGCGGGGAGATACTTTCCCCTACCCTTTGGCGAATGATACTGCAGTTGGTCTATAAGATTTTGCGGATGCTCCAGACGAACACCGACTGCTATTCCCTTGGGCTGCAATTCAATGTTACTATCATTCAGTGATTGGTACACATCGCGTGCGGAATGTCCAGTTGCCAATATCACCGGACCAAGAATCGTTTCTCCGTCAGCGGTCTTAACGCCAACAACCTTGCCATCATTGATGCGCAATTCTGTTACCTTGGTCTGAAACCGGACTTCGCCTCCGCAAGTTAAAATCGTTTTTCGCATCTCACGGATTACCCCGGGGAGTTTATCCGAGCCGATATGCGGATGAGCGTCAATCAGAATATTTGGGTCTGCGCCGTGCTTAACGAAGATACTCAACACTTTATCAACAGAGCCGCGCTTTTTGCTGCGGGTATATAGCTTACCGTCGGAGTATGCACCTGCGCCTCCCTCGCCAAAGCAATAATTGCTTTCGGGGTCAACTTTCCCCTCGCGTGAAATTGCCGCCATATCAACTCGGCGGGAATCCACATCTTTGCCCCTTTCAAGCAATATAGGTTTAACTCCGCCTTCTATCAATCTTAATGCGGCAAATAATCCCGCCGGACCGGCACCGACTACGATGGCTTGCGGCGCATCGTCAGCTAACGCTTTATAGTCAGGAGCCACTATAAATTCTTTGGCATCAATTGCCGGCTCGTCAATTGTTATAAGCAAATCAAGATTGATTATAACCTGACGCTGGCGAGCATCTATGCTGCGCTTGCACGGGGTGATACCGGTGATTCTGTTTGCATCGACATTCAGCGCCGTTGAAACGTATGCCTGCAAGCGCATTGGTTCATATGCAACCTCCGGCGTTACTCTAATCTGTAATTGTTCACGCATTTTTATCGGCAAATTTTTTGTTCAATTTGCGCTGCACAACTATCAGCGTAACAATAGTTACAACAAAAGATATTAAATCACTACCCGCCATCGAGGCCCATACGCCATTTAAGCCGAGCATTCTGGGCAGCCACAGTAGCAACGGCAACAGGAAAAGCATTTGGCGCGTAACGCTAAGAAATATTGACAGCTGCGGCATACCAATGCTTTGAAAAAAGTTTTGTATCACTATTGCCGCACCTAAAATCGGGAAACACAACACCACGATTCTGAAACCCTCGCGAGAGAGTCGCAGCAAAGTCGCATCGTCGGTAAACAGCATCGTTACCCAGTCAGGGAATATTTCTGTTATGATAAATCCTAAAAAAGTGATTGCCGTTCCGGCGCAGATTCCCAACCACAGCGTTTTCTTGACGCGTTGCCATTGACCCGCGCCGTAGTTGTAGCCCAAAATCGGTTGCATACCTTGGGTTACGCCTAAAACAATCATCAGGAAAAGCATTGTCACGCGGTTAATAACACCATAAGCGCCAACTGCCATATTGCCGTCAGCTCCACCATATTCCAAGAGCGATTTATTAATGAAGACCACGACCACACAAGCGCAGGTATTAATCAGAAACGGCGATAATCCGATTGCATAAATCTTCTTAATCAGAGACGGCACAAACCATCGCGCCGAGCGTGAGAAGCGAACATAGCTGCGCTTTGACAGGAAGTGGCTTAACACCCATATTAGAGCTGCTGTCTGGCCGCAGAGAGTTGCCATGGCGGCTCCGCGTATTCCCCAGCCGAAAACGAAGATAAACAACGGACACAGCATAATATTGACAAACACTGACAGTAATGCGGAAATCATAGCCTTTTTAGGATAGCCGGTTGCTCGCATAACGTTGTTCAGAGCGATAAAGACGTACGCTACCGGAGTACCTAACAACACAATGAACATAAAGTCGTGGGCATATGGCAAAGTTTCTGCCGTAGCACCGAATATGGTTAATATTTTGTCAATGAAAAGCAACGACAAACCTCCAAAAATCACCGAGTGAATCAAACTTAACACCACTACATTATGGAGAACGTTGGTGGCCTTTTTGTCATCTTTCTGTCCAAGAAAAATAGAACTGATGGTAGCGCCGCCAACGGCAATTAACATAGCGAAAGCTATTACCAAGTTCATCATCGGGAAAGTAATGGCAAGACCTGTGATAGCCAATGCTCCAACTCCTTGACCAATGAAAATAGAGTCTACTATGTTGTAAAGTGATGTTACAGTGCTGGCAATTATTGCCGGCAAGGAATATTCCCAAAGCAGACTGCCGATTGAACGAGTTCCGAGTTCTGCGGGTGATGAATTCTTCATTCTATAGTAATATCAGCATGCAATCGTTGGCGAACAACCTCATACATCATAACTCCGGCAGCAACCGAGACGTTGAGCGACCCGATTTTCCCAAACATTGGAATCGCGGCGGAGCAATCAGCGAGCTTCATAACTTCGGGTGAGATGCCAACATCTTCGGCGCCCATAACAAGGGCTATCGGGTCGGTGTAATCAATAGTTGTATAATTTACTGCGCTTTTTTCACTGACGGCTACAATCTTGTATCCGTTTTCTTTAAGAAACTTGACTGCAAGAGCCGAAGAACGTTCCCTGCAAACCGGAATATGTAGCAGTGCACCGGCAGAGGTCTTTACAGCATCGCCGCCAACACTCACCGAACCATGTTCGGGAATCACTATTGCATCAGCGCCTACACACTCGGCAGTGCGGGCAATGGCACCAAAGTTTCTCACATCGGTAATCCCATCCAAAACTATTATGAACGGCAATCTACCCTCCTCATAAAGTTGAGGAACAAGCATATCAAGCCGATAATATGTCACAGCGCTGAGTATCGCCAGGACACCCTGATGATTCTTGCGCGTGATGCGGTCAATTGTCTGCTGGGGGACGCGTTTTACCAATACTCGATTTTCTCGTGCAAGTTGAAGCAACGGACCTATCAGATCCCCTTGCAGTTCTTTTTTGACTAAGATTTTATCAATATCTCTGCCGGATTCTATGGCCTCAGTAACGGCGCGAATGCCGAAAATATAATCAGTTTTTTCCATTTTTTAGTAATGATTTAGCGTTGGCAAGAGCAGCCTCGTCGATTGACGAACCGGAAAGCATCAAGGCGAGTTCGCCCACGCGCTCGCTATCGTTAAGTCTGCGAATGCGCGTATGGGTTGAATCGGCATCATCTTCCTTAAACACCTTGAAATGGATTGTTCCCTTGGCAGCCACTTGTGGCAAATGTGTTATGGTAATAACCTGAAGTTGGTTTGCTATTGAGAGCATCATTGCACCCATACGGTTGGCAACGTCGCCGCTCACGCCGGTATCTACCTCATCAAACACGATTGATGGCAATTGCAATCTGCCAACAACAATTGATTTGATGCTCAACATCAGGCGCGAAACTTCGCCACCGGAGGCTGAACCTCCAACGGCCTGCGGCTCTTGATTCTTGTTAAACGCGAAGAGAAACTCAACATTATCAGTTCCGGTCGGGGTCAACTCTGAAGTTGGCGTGACCGAAATAACACACTGCAGATTGGGCATACCGAGCGGAGACGCCGCCTTAAACAGTTCTTGTGAAAATTTGCGGGCTGCTGCCTTTCTTTTTTCCGTGAGTTGCGAAGCTGTTTCCGTTGCTTTTGTCTTTGCGGACTTTGCGGCTATGATTAGTTCATCTAAAGCAACGTCGCCGTCAACTATCAGCTCGAGCTTTCTACGCAAGTCGTCGCGTATGCCAATCAGTTCCTCAACAGAGTTAACCTTAAGACGCTGCTCAAGAGAATATATTTCGCCTAATCGTTCTTCAATCTGCTCAAGCAATTGTGGGTCGGCATTAAGGTTCGAATCAAAATCCGAGAGCGTTTCAGCAATATCTTGAATCTCAACACGCGCCGTTTCCAACCTTTTGGCAAGTTCGGATGCGCCTTCGAGCACCTCGGCGAGTTCCTCGGTAGCATCAACCGCGCCGCTCAGATTATCGAGCGCAGAACTTTCGCCCGAAGTCAATAACGACAGTGCATCGGTGAGCGTTTGCTTAATCTGCGTCATATTCGCTTGAAGTTCACGCTCGCTCTCAAGCTCTTCCTGTTCGCCGGCAACGAGCTGAGCCTCCTCAAGCTGCGCCAGCCTGAAGCGGATAAATTCCTCGTCTGTTCGATTTTGCTCAATGGTTTTTCGGGCAGCAGCAAGAGCGTTTTCTGCCTTTCTCCACTGGGCATATTCTTGATGATATTGCTCCAAAAGCTTGGATGCGCCTGAAATGCTGTCGATTATCTGCAGCTGATATTCAGGTTTGGCGAGCAATTGATTCTGGTTTTGGGAGTGAATATCAATCAGTTGACTACCAAGTTCTGCCAATACAGCAATATTTACGGGAGTGTCGTTAATAAAAGCTCTGGAGCGACCTCCGGGAAGAATTTCCCTGCGTATTATACAGACAGAATTATACCAATCCAAATCATTTGCTTCTGCCCACAACTTGAGATTGTCGCGACCCTCTATCTTAAATTCTGCTTCAACAATTGATTTTCGATCGGGCACGCGGATCGCTTTAGTGGCAGCACGTTCACCCAACAGCAGTGAAAGAGCTCCTAGAATTATGGATTTACCGGCACCGGTTTCGCCGGTAATAATGTTAAGTCCTGACGTAAATTCAATGTCAAGACTGTCTATGAGTGCGTAGTTTTCTATGTGTAGCCGACTTATCATTTTTGCGGACCACGTTTAATTTCATTCAATCGTTTGTTTTCTGTAGGCCATAGCGGATAAAGCGTTTCATATACTCGTTCGCGCTCAGTTTGTTGAGCCTTGGAATATACGTTTACCAACTCATCGAGCTTGGCATCTCGAGTCATACTCAAACCGACAGACATCGGCGACACGTCATACACGGCTTTAAGAATATCGAGCGTCTCTGTAATGTTTGCCCTGCCCTTGTCCGGGCTTTGAGCCATTTCATCGAGTCCGGTGCGGTGGTAGCGATACGTAAAGTCGCGCATCTGCTCAGTTTGCGGAGAGGTAAATGCGTCAAGTATGGCAGAGCGGTTTTTATTGTCTTCAAATGCTTTCCAACCGACTTCGCCACTTGATTGCGCATCTTGAACAATCAGTTTCAACCTTTCCCAAAATTGGTCGCCACCTTTTGGCGCAAAACTGTCAAAGTCCATTGCAAGAAAGAGATACGCGTAAAAGTTCAACACTTGCGTCAATTGATTTTCCATTCCAGAGAGGTTGAAGTTAAGCGGTTCTCCCTCCGTATAACTGAAATCTATCTTTGAATCAAGAAAATTGACTACTGTAGTTGTGTAGTTGCTATTGTAAACTGGACGTGACGATTGCACCTGCAGTGTCCCCTTCACCATATTATCCTCATACTCGCTGACCGTCAGCAACATTCTGCAATCAATCTTCTCATTGGCTGCTATCTGGGCCTCGGAAAATTTATTGCTGTTCATATACTCGGAAATTGCATCTTTAAGGGTTTCAAACACAGAGTTTGAAACATTTTGCAGCTTCTGGGTATTGATTTCCACCTGGCAGTTGAGTTCTTGCGCCGTCAGGTTACTAACGGAAAAAAATAGAGAGAATAATATGAGGAGGAATTTGTTCATTTAAGAAGAGAGAAAATGTAGTTAGCAATATCGTTGGCAACTTCGCTTTTCTGCTTCAGCGGATATGCCGTTTCATCTCCGGCCGCAGATATTATGGTAATCTTGTTGGTGTCAACGCCAAATCCTGCGCCTTGGTCTTTAAGCGAGTTGAGAACAATGGCATCAAGATTTTTTCGGCGGAGTTTTGCAGCAGCGTGCTCAAATTCGTTGTCGGTTTCGAGAGCAAAACCTATAAGCAGTTGGTTCTCACGCTTTGATGCGCCAAGCTTCGCAGTAATGTCGGGATTTTTGACGAGTTTGATTTCAGGAATTTCAGATTCTTCGCGTTTCAGCTTTTTATCGACCACATTTGCGGGGCGGTAATCAGCTACCGCGGCAGACATTACGGCAATATCTGCAGTTTGCCAGCAGGATTCGCAGGCTGACAACATTTCAACCGCCGATTCTACCTTAATAACATTCACCGACTTTTCGGCTGGCTTCAAATCTCCAACCGGACCGCTCACAAGAGTGACTTCGGCTCCTTGTCTTGCAAATTCATCTGCAATAGCATATCCCATTTTACCCGATGAAAAATTGCCGATAAATCTTACAGGATCGATTCGCTCATATGTTGGACCGGCAGTAACGAGAATCTCTTTATCTTTGAATAGCTGTTTGTTAGCAAAGAATTGTTCAAGCGTTTCTACAATCTTTTCAGGATCTTCCATTCGGCCTTTACCTACGAGATGACTGGCAAGTTCTCCGCTCGTTGGCTCTATAATATGATTGCCATATGAACGCAGCAGGTTGAGGTTTGCCGTGGTAGATGGGTGTGCCATCATATCCAGGTCCATTGCCGGAGCAACAAACACCGGCGCTTTGGCTGAAAGATAGGTGGTCACCAGCATATTGTCGGCAACGCCATGTGCCATCTTTCCTATGGTACAGGCAGTTGCTGGTGCTACTACCATTACATCGGCCCAAAGTCCGAGGTCAACGTGGCTATGCCATTCTCCGGTATTAGCCGTAAAGAACTCCGTAATAACCGGTTTGCCGGTTAGGGTTGACATAGTTAACGGAGCAATAAACTCTCGGGCCGAAGGAGTCATAACAACCTGAACCTCCGCGCCGGCCTTAACAAGCAGTCGGGCGAGCACTGCCGACTTATATGCCGCTATGCCGCCCGTTATGCCGAGTACTATATGTTTGCCCTGTAGCATTATTTTTGATTTTGACGAAAACGGGTATATAGTCGCAACACCACACGCTTTGTATCGGCCGAAAAATCGCTCTGCTGCATCCACGAACAGTAATTCGGGTCAGTAGAGAAAACTTCTTCAACGGTTTTACCCTTATGCTTGCCAAAGTTAAACACTTCCCTACCCTTGTCGTCATAAACAATGCGCCCGGCCAAGTCGACTCCTCGTTTCTGGGTTGAAAAATTAGCCAGGAAATCCATATCATTTTGCAACTCAGGGTAGCGTTCCAGCTGCGCTTTGAGCACTTCGTAGGTGGCGCGGGTGTCGGCATTGGCGCTGTGTGCTTCAGTCAAATCTTTGCCGCAATAGAACTTATATGCAGCAATGAGGGTGCGCTGCTCCATTTTGTGGAAAATGGTCTGCACATCAATCAAGCGGCAACGTCCGGGGTCAAAGTCATCAACGCCGGCACGGATAAACTCTTCCTGCAAAAGCGGCAAATCAAACTTATTGGAATTGAAGCCGCCTATATCGCAGCCCTGGAACGTGCGAGCCAATTCGCGGGCAATGTCCTTAAACTGACGCTCGTTGGCTACGTCCTCGTTCGTGATATGGTGTATTGCAGTTGCTTCCGCAGGGATTGGACGACCGGGATTCACGCGAATGGTTTTAGATTCTTCCGAGCCGTTGGGAAACACCTTGATATAAGATATTTCAACAATGCGGTCTTCTTGAAAGTTAACGCCCGTGGTTTCGAGGTCAAAAAATATTATGGGCTTGGTTAGATGCAGTTCCATTAGAATTCGGTAACGTTCATGGGCATTAGAATCATCAGCACATCGGAGTGTTCGCCTTGTTCGGAGGGGCGGAATACGCCGGGACGCGACGGATCGCTGAGGCTCACCACCACTTCGGTGGTCGTGATTGTTGAGAAGATTTCCATCACATAGGGTGCGGAAAATCCGATAACCATTTCATCCTTATCGAAATCGCAGGCAACGTTTTCAACTGCTCTTGTGCAGTATGCGTTATCCACGGCTTTGACAGTTACCTGAGTGGGTGTAATACGCAGTTTGACCTGATTCTGACCCTGGTCGCCAAACACACTGACGCGGCGCAGAGCGCTGAGGAATGATTCGCGATCAACTGTCATAGTGTAAGAATTGTTTTCAGGCACGACGCGGTTGTAGTTGGGATAAACGCCCTTGAGGAGTTGGCAAGAGAAAGTAATCTCGTCTGTTTCAATCAAGGCGCGTTTGCCGTCAATGCTAACTTTTACGTCCGCATCTTTGGGGAGCACGTTTTTCAGCACCTGAGCCGGTTTTGTCGGCATAATGCAGGAGGTCGTCACCCCGGGAGCCGACAGAGTGTTGCGATAGCGCACGAGCTTGCGGGTGTCGGTGGCAACAAAAGTGATGCCGTCTTCCATAACGTCCCAGTAAATACCCATCATTTGAGGGCGAAGGGTATCGTTGCCAACTGCAAATATCGTATTGTCAATGCCTTGCACAATCTGAGCGGAAGAAACCGTGAAATTTACTGCATCGGCATCGGTGGCAACCTGAGGGGTCGGATACTCATCGCCAACAAGACCAATGAAGTCAAACTTGCCGGCACCGCCGTTGTATGTCACTTGGATAGCAAGAGATTCATCGTCAATTTCAAATGTAATACCGATGTCGGGCATAGATTTGAGCAGGTCGGTCAGACGTCGGGCATCAACGCAGAATTTGCCTTCGCCCTCGGCCTCCATTACGGGAATACGGGCTGAAAGAGTGTTTTCTATGTCGCTTGCCGTTATAGTCAGTACGCTGTCTTTTAACTCGAGAAGAAAGTTGTTCAAAATCGGCATAGGATTTTTGGAGTTAATCACCTTACTTACAGCCGATGCCGAACCATACAGCACCTTGCTCTCTACATTGAATTTCATAATTGCTACAGTATGTTAGATGTTTTTTTTGCGAATTAAACCAAGCAAAGGTACAAAAAATCCCCGACCTAAACAAAAAAAGATTTCACTTGCTGCTGAATCGCGACAATTTATCAGCCAGTTTGTCGCGAAGTGTGAGCGGCTTAATATGAACCGAAGCTTCGTGAGTCGTCTTGTTGAAAAAGATGATGCTCGAGTGCATAACTATTGCAAGCAATCCGCCCAGATCCGCTACGCCGTGTATGTTGTTCAGGCGAATCATCCTGAATGGTGAGACGGCATCCATCTCCGAGAAAATTATGCAATCGTCATCTATCTCAACGCCTTGCTCATCAACGATATAGTCCGCAAGCAGATACAACCCTCTTTCATCGAGAGTTTCCGGCTTCCGACGATAAGTTTTGTAGAGTGATTCTATTAGTTTTTTGTCAGCTTTCATTCATCCTAATAACGCCCAAAACATAGGAAGTATTGCATAATCGGCGATTTTTTCGTAACTTTGCGCTTATATGGAACAATATCTCGTATCTGCACGCAAATACAGACCCTCGACTTTCGCTTCCGTGGTTGGGCAAAAAGCTTTGGCCACCACGCTAAAAAACGCGATTTCGAGCGACCGTCTCGCCCACGCATACCTCTTTTGCGGGTCGCGTGGCGTTGGCAAGACTTCGTGTGCACGCATCTTTGCGAAAACAATCAACTGCACCAACCGCACCGCCGATGGCGAGGCTTGCAATGAGTGCGAATCTTGTCGGCAATTCAACGAAAACCGCTCGCTCAACATTATGGAGCTCGATGCCGCAAGCAATAACAGCGTTGACGACATTCGCCAGCTCAATGATCAGGTGCAGGTGCCTCCGTCTGACGGCAAATATCGCGTGTTCATCGTCGATGAGGTACATATGCTCTCAACCCAAGCATTCAACGCATTCCTCAAAACTCTTGAAGAACCGCCGAGCTACGTGATTTTCATTCTTGCCACGACTGAAAAACATAAGGTTATTCCCACCATACTTTCACGCTGCCAAATCTATGACTTCAATCGTATAACGGTAAACGATATGATTGAGCATCTGCAATATGTAGCACAAAATGAGGGAATTACCGCCGAGTCGGCAGCTCTCGGCGTGATAGCACGCAAAGCCGATGGAGCAATGCGCGATGCGCTGTCGATTTTCGACCAAGTAGCCGCATCGAGTCTTAACAATATCACATATCAATCGACTATTGACAGCCTTAACGTTCTCGACTCAGCATACTACAACCGGCTGTTGGAATCATTCCTCACCGGAAATGTCAGCGATGCCTTGCTGATATACAAAGAGATTCGCGACAAAGGTTTCAACAACCACTTCTTCCTGTCAGGACTGGCCGACTACTTCCGCGATCTTGTGGTTGCGCGAGACCCGAAAACGATTGAACTGCTCGAAACAGATTCCGATCACCGGAACAAAATGGCAGAACTCGCCGCAAAATGCTCCCCGCGAATGCTTTATCGTGCAATGGACCTATGCAACACTGCCGATATGAACTACCGCACTGCCGCCAACAAACAGTTCCTCGTTGAGCTTACGCTAATTAAACTGTGCCAAGCGGACAGCCCCTCCCCCAATGATTTCGGCGACGGAGAGGGGCAGAAACTTCAGCCGATAACCGCAACCAAACCAACTCAGCAACCCAACCCGCAGCCCAAAACCCAACCACAACCTCAGCCGGAAGTCAAACTCCCGCAACCACCGCAACCTACAGTTAAACCTCAACAACCGGCGCAACCAAAAGCTGCGCCAAAGGTGGCAATTGGTCTCGGCCCTACAATATCCATTAAAAGCGCAGCAGCTTCACCGATAGCCAACACACAGCCATCCTCCACAGCAACTGCAGTCGGCACGCATCGTAGCGAAGACTACTCCGATGCTCAGCTCGCCGCAACGTGGGCGGCTTGTGCAGCCGCAAATCCGGCTGCCGTGGCCCTGAACAATATTCTAAAATCCTGCCCGCCACGACGCACTCAGGGCGACAACTTCGTAGTAGGCGTAACCAGCGAAGCGCAACAAAAAATTCTTCATGATTCGCTGCCCGAAATCCACGCTTTCATACGCAAACGCCTGCTCAACGACGACATCACCATTACCCCAAAACTAATAGAAGGAGATGCCGCTCCCGAGGTTTGGACCGACACGCAGGTTTTAGAACACCTTATGAAAGAAAACGACCAACTTCGTCGGCTTTCTGAAGAATTTAAACTAACAATGGAATAAAAAATTTGCAAAGTTCAAAATAACTACGTAACTTTGCACTCGCCAATTCGGGGTGTAGCACAGTTGGCAGCGCGCCACGTTCGGGACGTGGAGGTCGGAAG
>JAMPBN010000001.1:271597-328704 GCA_023666665.1 Prevotella sp.
CCCTGCTGTAACAATCACAATCCGCTTTTTAACATTTTTTAACACTGGGGGGGGGTATTTTTGGGAATTTTAAGTGTAAATTTGCGGTTTCACACAACGCACTCACAAATTATCACTTTTATTCGTTACTTAAATGAAAAAGATTGTTACATTTCTGCTCGCCGCAGGGCTTTTGCCCGCGACGATTTGGGCCGATTCCAAGACTGCGCCATACGCATCAGGTCTTTATCAAGACAGCGACTGGACGGTAGTCGATGTCAACAACGACAGCAAAACCTGGACCGACGACAAATCATCAGATCATTTCAAAGGATCAGGTTATACCACAGGCAAGATATATTCATATAGCTCCAGTAATCCCGGCGACGACTGGTTGATTTCCCCGGCTATATATCTTGAAGCCGGTAAAGAATACAAAGCAAAATATTGGGTCCAGACCGGGAATTATATCGAAAGTTTGGAGCTCAAATATGCTGTAGAAGGCAATGCACAAGCTTTATCAAGTGGCGTTTTACTCACCGGATTTACGGAAGAAAAGAAATACAACAATAGCGAGCGCCAAGTCGCAGTTTTCACCGTTGAGACCTCCGGCGATTACTATTTCGGTCTGCACGCTTATTCTCCGAAAGACAAAGGTTGGATTTACGTTACCGGCTTTGAGGTTTGCGAAAACGTGTTTGCTCCCGCCGGTGTCAGCAGTCTGACCTGCACTCCCGGCGAAGACCGCGCTCTGTCGGCAACACTGACCTGGACGCTCCCCACCACCGACAACGATGGAGCCCCTCTGCCCGAGGGCGCATCATTTGACGAAATCATCATCAAACGCGACGGCGCACCGGTGCGCACCAACATCGATGCCAACGCAACCGAATGGACCGACAGCGAAACCGCCGGCCTCACCCCCGGCTTCCACACTTATGAAGTGGCAGTAGTTGTTAATGGCGCACAATCGGCGTTCACCTCCGTCACCTCCAAATACATCGGCCCGGTTGAAGCTATGGCTCTCCCCTACGATGCCGGCGTCAAAACCCTTACCCAAGATGACTTTGACCTCTTTTGGGTAGTTGTAAAAGGCCGCAACTCCACCACGACCAACAACTGGAAACTTGCCATCAGCTCTTATTCCGGCAACAACATTCAGTATTCGCCCGGCAGCGGCAAGGTGCAAGACAACTGGCTGATTTCTCCGCAAATGAAGTTCACAGAAGCCGGAGTTTATAAGCTGAGCATCAACATGTCGTATACCAATTACACGAAGACCGACTTCGACATTCTGCTCGGTTCCGGAACAACCATCGGCGGCTATACCGACGTCATCAAAAATTACACCGACATTCCCTCAAACGATACCGACTTCGAGATTTTCTTCACAGTGGAAACTCCCGGAGAATATGGCATCGCGTTCCACCCCCACGCCTCGGAATCCTCATACTACGCATATTACCTTAAGAACTTCAAGGTTGAAAAGTGGCACTCCACCCCCGAACACATCACCGACCTGACCACCACGGTCAACGATGACGCCACCGTAACCCTCAACTGGACCAACCCCTCCAAGACCAACACCGGAGCCGACCTGACCGACCTCACCAAGGTGGAACTCTACTGCAACGACGAACTGGCCGAAACATTTACCGATGTAACTCCCGGCACGGCTATGAGCCACACTCACACACCCGCAACTGCCGGAGTTCACACCTATCACGTTGTGGCTCACAGCTCCGAGGGCGCTGCGGACGGCGAACCGGTAAAAGTCACCACCGCCTGGGTTGGCGATGAAACCCAAACCCTCCCCTACACCACCCAGTTTGCCGCCACTGACGCTACCGCCCCGATTTGGAGCGGACTGAACGCCAACGACGACGGCTCGCAGTGGGTAATCTCCACCTCCGGTGCAACGTTGGCAGTCGACAAGACGCAAGACGCATATCGCAACGGCGACTATCTGCTCTCTCCCTATTTCGACTTCACTCCCGGCTACTACTCCTTTAGGTATACCATCAAGGGCGCAGGCAAAAACGCCAAGCTCTCCGTAGGCACGGTTAGCGACAAAACAGACGTTGCCGCAACATTCAGCAGCCTTGGCAGCATAACCCTCCCGGGGCAGAGTTGGACTTCCGACTATGAAATTGTTGCCAAAATCGAAAACGAAGGCAAATATGCCATCGCCCTCTACAGCAACGATTACGTTTCAAGCAGCGACTACAACATCGTGGTAACCAAAGTGCAGTTTGCCTACAAGCCGGTGCTCCCCGACATTGCCAGCAACGTAACCGTAACCCCCGCCGCCAACTTGAGCCTCAGCGCAACAATCAGCTGGACCAATCCCTCCACCTCAAACGTTGAGGGCATCACTCCCGAACTGGTCAAGGCCGAAATCTCGCGCAACGGCGAAGTCATCGGCGAAGTAACCAGCGGCCTTGCAACCGGCGAAGAAGCATTCTACGTTGACGAAACCGTTCCCAACGCCGGCGAATATACTTACAGCGTAACGGTTTACGGTCCCGAAGGTGCCTCCACCGCTAAACCCACCGAGGTAAAGAGCCCCTGGATTGGTGCCGGACTTAATATGCCTTTTGACTGCTCCGACGGCTTCAGAGGTGCCGGCTGGACAATCTTTAACGTTAACAATGACAGCAACAACTATGGGCCAATAACCTGGGAAGCCGGATATAACTCCATCTACATCACCTCCGGGAACAATACTCCCGACGACTGGGCAATCACTCCGCGTCTGAACTTCAATCCCGGCAGCCGCTACAAGGTCACCGTCACATCATACTATAGCAACGACTATGGACCGGTTGATTGGGATCTGCACTTCGGCACCTCGGTTGACCCCGAATCGCAAATCATCAAGATTGCCACCATCCACACCTCCAATCCCTCCGCAAGCAAACAGACCGACGTTTTCTATCTCGAAACGACTTCGGTTGGCGAGGTAGTATTGGTTGCCGAGTTTGATGATGAAGAAGAAGGCGACACCGAGGAGGAAGAAACTCCCGCAGCAATCAGCGTACCCTCCGGAGTCGGCACCATCGGTATGCACGCTAACAACAAGGGCGCATTCAACGTAAGCCAATTCTCTATAATTGAAGAAAAAACCTCGTCAGAAATTGAAGAAATCGAAGCCGAGGGCAACATCATAGTAACCGCCGAAGCAGTTATTTTCGGAGCCGAAGCTTCAAGCGCTGCAGTGGTTGACCTCGCCGGCAAGACGCTGGCAAGCGGAAGCAACGTCACCTCCCTGCCCCTCACCTCGCTGGCCAAGGGCGTTTACGTAGTCACCGCCACCATCGACGACAAGACAACTACAATTAAAATCGTGAAATGATAAACACTCAATTACGAAAATCCACACTAAGCAGAGCGGCCATAGCCGCCCTGCTTATAGTCTGTACGTCCGCAGCGAATGCGGCGCAGCGAAAGCTCCCGGGCAGCAACACCGTGTTGGCCGGAGCTATGGTCTACAACGACCTTTGGGGCGCAGTTGACCAAAACGGCAACTACACCAATCCCATAACCTCGGGCATCTACACCTTTGGCGCACGCGCCGACGCATCGCCCAAGTGCGTTTATCGCAACGACAAGATGCTGAAAATGCGCGCCGGCGTGAAAGTCAACTCCATCTACTACACCATTTCGACTTCCAACTACGACTCCGAGGCATATCTGACCACCTACTACGCCAGCTCGTGGAGTCAGCGCTCGGAAGAGGAGATTGACCTTGTCAACGTGCCCTCCGACCTGACCTACGACCCCGTGAGCGGCAACGTCTACGGCTTTTTCTACAACGAGTCGACCCAGGAATATAGCCAGTTCGGACGCTTCGACACATACTATGGCGAAGCGGAAATAATCTCCGACGTTGACCGCAACGCCTTTGCCATCGCCGCCAATAAAAACGGCGAAATCTACGGCATTTGGGGCTACACCGGCTGGCTCATCAAGGTTGACCCCAAAACCGGACGTTATGAGCAAATCGGCAAGACCGGATTCTCGCCCGCCTATATCAACTCCCTGACATTCGACGACGCCACCGGCAAACTCTATTGGTGCGCCAACGACGCCGAAGGATATTCCGCCCTCTTGGAGGTTGACACCACCACCGGCGCGGCCACCGAAATCTGCCACTTTGAAAACAACGCATCGTTTGCCGGCATCTACGCAATGCCCTACACCATTCCCGATGCAGCTCCCGCAGCAGTCAGCGAAGCCAAAATCAACTTCCCGACCATCGGCGCCGTTACCGGCACGGTGGAGTGCGTAGCCCCGGTTAAGACCTACAACGGCGCCACTCTGAGCGGCCCGCTGACAGTAGTGATTAACGTTGTCGGCGGTCAGACCTATGAGATTGCCAACGTGCAGCCCGGCAGCAAAGTCACTTCCGGGCAAATCACATTTGCCGAAGGACCCGTAACGGTGGAAATCACCACGGCCACGGCTGACTATATGGGCGAGAGCGTCAGCATTGAGAGCTGGGCGGGCGAAGACGTGCCCGGCGCCCCCACCGACGTGACCCTCAGCGACGACAACGGCGTTCCGGTAGTGAGCTGGACAGCTCCCACCGTCGGCATGAACAACGGCCTCTTTAACCCATCAAGCCTGACATACACGGTTAAGCGCCTGAACGATGGCAAAACTTTCTCCGGCATCACCGCGACGACATTCCGCGACGACACATTCTCCGGCATGGCATCGCTGCAATATGAGGTTACCGCCGTAAACTCCAAGGGGAGCAGCCCGGCGACCGTTTCGCCCGCAATGGTGTTTGGCGAGGGATTCACCGTGCCCTTCACCGAAGGATTCGACTCCGCAACGGCATTCAGCCTCTGGACCGTTACCGACCTCAACGGAAGCACCACTTGGGAATATGACTCCAACGACAAACAGATATTCTACAGCTACGGCAAAACGGTTGAAGTTGAAGGCGACGACTGGATAGTTTCGCCCCGCTTCAAGCTGCAAAAAGACGTTACCTACGCGCTGACTTTTGATGCGAAAACATATTACGCATCCTATCCCGAGAACTTCAAGTTCGCACTGGGAAGCTCAACCAATCCCGCATCAATGACGCAAGTAATAGTGGACTGCCCCAACTATGAAATGCCCAAAAACTTTGAGCATAAGCGCGTGCTTTTCAGCGTTGGTGCCGACGGATATTACCACCTCGGACTCCACTGCTACAGCATTGCCCACAACTGGCAGCTCAACATTGACAACATCGGCATTCAGGAAGTGAGCAGCTCCGTGCCCTCGGCAGCTACCGAACTAACCGTCAAGGCGGCACCGCTTGGTGCGCTCAGCGCTGAAGTGGCCTTTACGGCACCTAAAGTTGACGCCAAAGGCGTGGAAATCTCCGACCCCATGACCATAAAAATCTACCGCAACCAGTCGGCCAAGGCAGTTCACGAACTCGCCGCCGTAGCTCCGGGCAGCAAATGCACCTGGACCGACACTGACTTCGACGAATCGGGTCTGTACACCTATCAGGTGGTATGCCACACCGAAGCAGGCGAAGGCTCCGCAGCCTCCGCAACGGCGTTTGTGGGCGTAGACGTGCCCGGCGCAGTTACCAATCTTCGCGCCATTGAAAGCGCCGACGGCACTGTGGCACTGAGTTGGGAAGCTCCGACTGTGGGTGCCAACGGCGGCTACTTCGACAACTCCGCTCTGACATATCGCGTAGTGCGCAGCAATGACGCCACGCAGATTTACGACGGCGCCGAGACCTCCTTTATCGACAACACTCTGCATCTCACCGGGCAGACTCTAATGTATTACCTCGTGACTCCCTACGCCGGGAACGTCAAGGGTCAATACAACAACACCTCGCTCAGCGGAGTTTTCGGCCCGGCTATCAACGCGCCATTTGCCGAAACGTTCCCCGACGCCGACATGACCAACTATCCGTGGGTATCGGAGTCTGACGGCTCGGTATATCTCTGGTCGCTCGAAGCCTCGGGCCTCAATCCCGACTGCTCCGACCAAAACGGCGACCGCGGCCTGGCAATGTTCATTTCCACCGCTGACACCAAGGGTATAACCGGCAAATTCTCCTCACCAAAGGTCAACATTTCCGGCCTGGAAACTCCGGTTCTGTCGTTCTGGTTCTACCACTCCACAGACGGCGAAGAAGATATGTCGGTGCTGATTATGACCGACGGCGGCGACTTTGAACCCGTGAAAGACCTCACTCTCAAGCAGAACGACGGCACCACCGGTTGGAAGCGCTACACCGCAGACTTGACCCCATACAAGGCTTCGCAATATTTGCGCGTAATGTTTGCCGCCACCGCCAAGGGCGATGCAAATATGATGATTGACAACGTGGTGATTGACGAAAGCCGCGGCGTAGACATTGCTGTAACTTCGCTCGCCATCCCCTCTCGCATTGCCGCCGGACATAAAGCAGCCGTTGCCGCAACGATTGCCAACAACGGCATGGAAACTTCTGCCGCAGTGAGCCTCGCTCTCACCGACACCGACGGCAAGCAACTCGCCGCCAAGACGCTTCCCGCCCTCGCCGCCGGAGAATCTGCCGCCGCAGAGTTTGAGGTAGTGCTGACCGAAGGCTCTCACACGCTGACCCTCACCGCAACCTGCAGCAACGACACCTACACCGCAAACAATGCCAACTCCATTGCTGTCAAAGCCGTAGAGCCGGTAATGCCCGCACCCTCAGCCCTCGAGGGCACCGTCGGCAACGGCACGGTGACACTGACCTGGGCAGCACCCTACGCCAAAGGCCACGTTACCGACGACGTTGAATCTTATGCCGACTGGGCTATTCGCAATGTTGGCGACTATCTGCTCATTGACCGCGACTACGACAACACCTACTTCATAAACAAAGACCTTGAAGAATATCCCGATATGACTTCGCCCAAGTCCTTCCAAATCTGCAACGCCAAGACCCTCGGCATCGACATTTGGGACGAAGGCACCCCGCATTCGGGCAACAAGATGTTTATGAGCATTGCCTGCAGCTCAACGGTCAACAACGACTGGCTCATCTCCCCGCAGCTCAACGGCAAAGAGCAAACCATCTCGTTCTATGCCAAGGCATTCACTGCCCAGGACACTCCAGCCGAGCGTATCAGAGTGCTCTACTCAATGGGCAGCACCGACCCGACAGACTTCGTACAGATTCACTCCGCCAACTACATTGAAGTTCCGGAGCTTTGGACCGAATACCGCTTTGTAGTTCCCGAGGGAGCGCGTCGCTTTGCCATTAACTGCGTCAGTGACGATGCGTTTGCCCTGTTTGTCGACGACCTGTCGTTCAACGACATGACCGTTCCGGCACTGGAAGTAAGCGGCTACGAAGTGATTCGTAACGGCGAGGTAATTGCCAAGGTTTCCGGCTCGACCTACGTCGACACCGAAGCACCCGCAGGCACCTCGACCTACCAGGTTCGCGCGCTGTTTGACTCGCAGCTGAGCGCTCTGACCGAGAGCATCAGCGTAAACGTTGAACTCGACGGCATTGCCGAAGTCGAAGCCTATGCCGTAAGCATTCGTCCGGACTCCAAGGGCGTGGAAATCCGCAACGCTGCCGGTTTGGTCGTAGAGATTTACTCACTCGACGGCCGCCGAATTTTCGCCTCTGAAATCAGCGAACCGACCTGCCACGTTGCCCTACAACCCGGACTCTACGCCATCAGCGTCGGCACCACCACCGCAAAAGTCCTGGTAAAATAATCCTACTACACAATAATAATACAGGCGCGAACAAATGTTCGCGCCTGTATTATTATTGTGTAGTCTTGGGTTAGTCGTCGGACTGGGTGGCGGCGTAGGCGGCAAGGAGTTTTTCTTGCACGTCGCCGGGTACGAGTTCGTAGCCGTTGAAGCGCATGGTGAACGACGAGCGTCCGCCGGTGATGGCACTCAGCGCCGTGGAGTAGCTGCTCATCTCCTTGAGGGGAACGCGGGCGGAAATCTTTTCGAAGCCGTTTTCGCTGGTCATACCCATAATGATTGCACGGCGCCCCTGGAGGTCGCTCATCACGTCGCCCATAACGTCGCCGGGCACCATTACGTCAACGTCATATACCGGTTCGAGGACTTTGGGATTGGCGTTGCGGAAGGCTTCGCTGAAGGCGTTGCGGCCGGCAAGGCGGAAGGAGATTTCGTTGGAGTCTACCGGGTGCATCTTGCCGTCGTAGATGCAGACGCGCACGTCGCGGGCATATGAGCCGGTGAGCGGCCCCTGTTCCATGCGGTCCATCAAGCCCTTAACGATTGCGGGGATGAAGCGGGCATCGATAGCACCGCCAACAATGCAGTTTACCACTACAAGTTTGCCACCCCAGCTCAGAGGAATCTCCTGAGTGTCGCGCACGCTCATTTTGTATTCCTGATTGCCGAACTTGTATGTGTCGGGCGCGGGCATTCCGTCGGTATATGGTTCAATAATAAGGTGTACTTCGCCAAACTGGCCGGAGCCGCCGCTCTGCTTTTTGTGGCGATAGTCGGCACGGGCAGCCTTGGTGATGGTTTCGCGATAGGGAATCTTCGGTTCTTCAAACACGATGGGGAGTTTGTCGTTGTTTTCAACGCGCCATTTCAGTGTGCGCAGGTGGAATTCTCCCTGCCCCTTAATGAGTGTTTGCTTGAGCTCGCGGCTCTGCTCAACTACCCAGGTGGGGTCTTCTTCGTGCATGCGCACGAGGATTTCCATCAGTTTTTCGGCGTCGCTTTCCGTTACGGGTTTTACGGCGCGGGTATATTTTGGTTCCGGATATTTAATGAAGTCGTAGGTCCAGTCGCAGCCTTTTTCGTCGAGCGTGTTGCCGGTGCGCACGTCTTTGAGCTTCACGGTTGCGCCGATGTCGCCGGCGCAGAGTTCGTCGACCTGCGTACGTATTTGGCCGCAAACGGCAAAAATTTGTGCGAGGCGTTCCTTGCTTTCGCGGCTAACGTTGTTGAGGTCGGCACCGGCTTTCAGCGTGCCGCTCATCACCTTGAAGTAGCTGACTTCGCCGATATGCGGTTCTACGGAGGTCTTGAACACGTAGAGGCTCAGCGGGCCGTCGCTCTTGGGTTCCACCACGGTGCCGTCGGTAGCTTCGGGTGCGGGCATATCTTCAACGAAGGGCACCACGTTGCCGAGGAATTCCATCATACGACGCACGCCCATATCTTTGGCGGCGCTGACGCAGAACACCGGGTATATCGAGCGGTCCACCAGGCCTTTGCGGATGCCCTCGCGCATTTCGTCTTCGGTGAGATGGCCTGCGTCG
This sequence comes from Prevotella sp., assembly GCA_023666665.1. GTDB lineage: Bacteria > Bacteroidota > Bacteroidia > Bacteroidales > Muribaculaceae > UBA3263. The sequence goes on from JAMPBN010000001.1 coordinate 280,846, forward strand.
AAGAATTTCTCCATGAGGCTTTCGTCGTTTTCGGCGGCAGCTTCAACCAGGGCTTTGTGGAGTTCGGTGGCGCGTTCCATCTCTTCGGCGGGGATATCGGAGATTGTGGGTACGCCGCCGTCGGGACCCCATTCGTATTTTTTCATCAGCAGCACGTCAACCATGGCGTTGAAGCCGGGGCCGCACTGCAGCGGGTATTGGATTTGAATGACCTTGGGACCGAAAACGTCGCGCATCTGCTCGATAACGTTTTCATAGTCGGCCTTTTCGCCGTCGAGCTGATTGAGGGCGAAAATAACCGGCTTCTTGAGCGATGCGGTAGTGCGGAAAATGTTTTGAGTGCCTACCTCCACGCCATATTGGGCGTTGACCACGATAACGCCGGTGTCGGTAACGTTGAGAGCGGTGATTGCCGAGCCGACAAAGTCATCTGCGCCGGGGCAGTCAATGAAGTTGAGCTTCTTGCCGAGAAATTCTGCATAAAATATTGTGGAGAACACCGAATAGCCGTATTCTTTCTCTACGGGGAAATAGTCGCTGACGGTGTTGCCGGCATCTACCGTGCCACGGCGTTTTATAACTCCACACTCGTAGAGCATCGCTTCTGCGAGTGTGGTTTTTCCCGAGCCCTTGCTACCAAGCAGGGCAATGTTTTTGATTTCGTGAGTTTTGTAGACTTTCATTCCGGTATAGAATTTAAAGGTAAATAAAAATAGTCGAAATTGACGCCCCCAAGTTACGCATTATTTTCGATGCATGTCAATGCGGGGCATATGTTTTACAACATAACCCCGAAAATATAATAAATGTTCCACTCCCTCCGTTAATCAATAAAAAAGACTCTCTCCACACTATCCACTGCCCACTTTCCACTATCCACTAAAAAGAATTGCCTATGGCTGAAATTTCTACTCCTGTTTTAACGACCCGAAGCCAAACATCCTCATCATCGCCCCGCGCAGCAACCCTGGCAATCATACGCCAGTTTTCGCGCGCTTATACCCCGACATTAGGCGGTATTATCCTCAATTAGCAGATTTTTGCCGAAAAACTTGACAAAGCGGGGATAAATTTCGTAACTTTGCGGGTAATGAAATCGCGAAAAGGTTTTTCGTCGCTGAGCGTTCAGTTGACGGCCACGGTTTCCGTGGCCCTCGTTTTGCTGCTGTTGGGTATGGTAGCAACCCTTGCCATGGCAGCCGGTCGCATCACCACCGACATCAAGGAGCATATGGGCTTTGATGTGGTTTTAAAAGAGCAATCCACCCTCGGCGACATCAACCACTTCAAGCAGATCTTCAGCGAGGCTCCCTATGTGGCCTCGTTCCGCTATTTCTCGCCCGAGGAAGCCAACGCAACCTGGCATGAAGAAATGGGCGAGAATCTCACCGAGTTGCTTGACGTAAACCCCTTCCTCCCCGAATTTGAAATCAACGTTAAAGAGCAATACGCCGAGGCCGACTCGCTCGACAAGATTATGCTCCCTCTATCCGAGCTGCCGCAAGTTGATGCCGTCAACGGCCACGCCGAAGTGGTTGACAGCGTTAACCGCAATCTGCAAACCGTGATGCTCATTCTGGCCATCGCGGTGTTGACGCTCCTGCCCATTAGTTTCGTACTGATTAACAACACGGTGAGGCTGACGATTTTTTCGCGCCGCTTCCTTATTCACACTATGAAACTCGTTGGCGCATCCCGCGGATTCATACGCAAGCCATTCCTGTTGAGCAACATTCTCCAGGGTCTGATTGCCGGAGTAATTGCCTCGGCAATTCTCACCGGACTGTATTTCTATCTGTGGAGCCTCGATGCCTCGCTGCAAACCCTTGCAGACCCGACAATGCTTATCTGCACCTGTGCGGGCTTGCTGATTGTGGGTCCGCTGCTATGTCTGGCCGCCGCCGCGTGGGCAACGCAACGCTACCTTACGATTTCCTACGACGAACTATTCTAATTCATCCATAATATATATGGCTAATCCTAAAAAAAAGAACTCGCAGCTTGACCCGGAACAGCCCGCACAGTTTCCGCTGACCAAGGTCAACTTCATACTTATGGCCATTGCCGGAGCCGCCATTATCATCGGCTTTCTATTGATGCTCGGCCCCAGCACAACCGCCGCCGGCTTTGAACCCGAAATTTTCTCCACCCGCCGCATCGTTGTTGGTCCGGCAATCACATTCCTCGGATTCCTGTTCATGGCATTCGCCATAATCTACAAGAAAAAATGACCTGGATTGACACACTGATTCTCGGCATCACACAGGGACTGACGGAATATCTCCCCGTAAGCTCCAGCGGACACCTTGAAATTTTCCGCCAGATTCTCGGTCAGGATCTTGAGGGCGGCATGGCGCTCGAATTTGACCTGATGCTCCACGTGGCCACGGTGTTGAGCACCATCGTAGTGCTTTGGCACGAGTTTTGGTCGCTGCTCAAGTCGTTTGTAACGTTCAAGCGCGACGATAATTTCTACTACGTCTGCAAGATTCTGGTTTCGTGCATCCCGGTAGCCATTGTCGGATTCACACTCGAGCCGATTATCGAAAAAGCATTTGAGGGAAATCTCACTATCGTGGGCATATGCCTGCTCGTTACTGCCGCGCTGCTCTGCTTTGCATACTTCACGCGCACCCGCGAGGCGCTTAAACATCCCGACTCCCCGCAAGGGCGCGATATTTCTTGGCTCGACGCATTCATTATCGGCTGCGGCCAGGCAGTTGCCGTACTTCCCGGATTATCGCGCTCCGGCACTACCATAGCCACCGGCATTCTGCTGGGCGATAACCGCGAAAAAGTGGCCCGCTTCAGCTTCTTTATGGTAATCATCCCCATTTTAGGCAAAGGGTTGCTTGACCTTAAAGACATCCTCTTCAGTATGGATTCGTCCGCTCCGACCGCAGTAGTCAGCCCCGGGGCAATGATTGTCGGCTTCCTTGCCGCGTTCATAGTTGGATGCCTTGCCTGCAAATGGATGCTCAACATCGTAAAACAGGGCAAACTCGTTTGGTTTGCAGTATATTGCGCAATAGTCGGCATTATCTGCCTCGTTTGGTAATTAGTAATTAGTAATTAGCAATTGGATTTTATCAGCGGTCAAATATTAGCGGTTGACAAGCCCCTGGGGTGGACATCGTTTGACGTCGTGAAGCGCATTCGCGGCGTACTTACGCGCCGCCACGGAGTGAAGCGCTTCAAGGTTGGCCACGCCGGCACTCTCGACCCCCTGGCCTCCGGAGTCATGCTCATATGCACCGGCCGCGCCACCAAGCAGATTGATACCCTCCAGGCCGGCGAAAAAGAATACGTTGCCGACGTGAGGTTCGGAGCCACAACCCCCAGCTTCGACCTCGAGAAGCCCATTGACGCAACATTTCCTACCGACCACCTATCCCGCGAGCTTATAGAGCGGACTTTGGGCAAATTCCGCGGGTCGATAATGCAGGTTCCTCCGGTATTCTCCGCAGTAAAAGTTGACGGCAAACGCGCATATAAAATGGCCCGACGCGGCGAGGAACCAGAGCTCAAAGCCAAGCCCATAGTAATCAGCGAACTGGAGCTGCTGAACTACGACCCGGCCACTACCACGGCACGCCTGCGCATAGTCTGCAGCAAAGGAACATACATCCGCGCCCTTGCCCGCGACTTGGGAGAGGCTCTTAATTGCGGCGCACACCTCACGGCGCTGCGGCGCACCCGCGTCGGAGCAACGTCGATCTACGACTGCGCCGACGTTCAACAACTCATCAACGACTTAAAAACCATAGAAATAGAAATACCCGAATGAAACTGAGTCAATTTAACTTCTACCTTCCGTCAGAGCTGATTGCACAGTACCCGCTGTCGGAACGCGACGAAGCCCGCCTCATGGTTCTCAACCGCAAGACCGGCAAGATTGAACACCGCATCTTCAAAGAAATCATTGACTACTTTGCAGATGGCGACGTCATGGTATTCAACGACACCAAAGTGTTCCCCGCCAAGCTCTACGGCAACAAGGAGCGCACCAACGCCAAGATTGAGGTTTTCCTGCTGCGCGAACTGAATCCTGAACACAAGCTTTGGGACGTGCTGGTTGAGCCGGCCCGGAAAATCCGCATCGGCAACAAGCTCTACTTCGGTGAAGACGAAAGCCTTGTGGCAGAAGTCATTGACAACACCACCAGCCGCGGGCGCACCCTGCGCTTCCTCTTCGACGGCCCGCACGACGAGTTCAAGAAAACGCTCTACGCCCTCGGCTCCACCCCGCTGCCCGAACACATTACACGCCGCCCGGAACCCATCGACGAAGAGATGTTTCAGACCGTCTACGCCGAAAACGAGGGTGCCGTAGTGGCTCCCGGAGCCGGACTCCACTTCAGCAAGCTGCTGATGAAGCGTCTGGAGCTGAAAGGAGTGAACCTCGGCTATATGACCGTGCACTCCGGTTTGGGTACATTCCGAGAAATCGACGTTGAAGACCTCTCCAAGCACCGCATTGACTCCGAAGAAGTTATAGTAAGCGAAGAACTGGTAGAGATGGTTAATCAAGCCAAAGACAACGAGAAGCAGGTGCTGGCAGTAGGCACCTCGGTGCTTCGCGGCATGGTAGCCGGCGAATCCATGGGCGGACACATGAAGAGTTTTGCCGGATGGAACAACAAGTTCATTGCCCCGCCTTACGACTTCGGAGTGCCCACGGCGCTGGTAACCAACTTCCACCTGCCGCTCTCCACCATGATTATGATGGAAGCAGCCTTTGGCGGCTATGAAAACGTGATGAAAGCCTACGAAACAGCCATTGCCGAAAAATATCGCTTCGGCACCTACGGCGACTCCCTACTAATAATTTAACTCCTAACTCCTAACTCATGACTGACCCCAAGACCTACCTCGACCCTGCAGAGGAAAAAATGCAGATGGCAGTAGCATTCCTTGACGAAGCTCTCAGCCACATCCGCGCCGGCAAGGCCAACCCCAAGCTCCTTGACGGCATCAGAGTTGACTACTACGGCTCTGCAGCCCCCATATCAAACGTTGCCAACGTCAGCGTGCCCGATGCCCGCACAATCGTAATCACCCCCTGGGAGAAGTCAATGTTTAAAGTGATTGAAAAAGTTATCATTGACTCCGAGCTCGGCATTACACCCGAAAACAATGGCGAGGTTATCCGCCTCTCAATTCCCCCGCTGACCGAAGAACGCCGCAAAACCCTGGTCAAGCAGAGCAAAGCCGAAGCTGAAACTGCCAAAGTCAGCGTGCGCAACGCTCGCCGCGATGCTATCGACGGCCTGAAAAAGGCAATCAAACAAGGTATGCCCGAAGACGTTGAAAAAGACGCCGAAGCTTCCGCACAGAAGCTCCACGACAAGTATCTCAAGCAAATCGACGACCTCTTCGCTGCCAAGGAGAAGGAGATTCTCACCGTTTGATGACTCTGAAAAAACGCATACTCGCGGCAGCAATGGCGATATTCAGCGCCATTGCTGCCTGCGCTGAATTTACGGCGACAGATGCCTTGACCTCTGCCCCCGAGGAGGTGCGCGGCCCGCTGAGCGCATCCAAGCTCGCCGATCTCGTTGAATATGCCCGCGCCGGAATGCTCAGCCACACGGAGAAAAACGCCGTTGGCACCGAAGCTCGCTTCTGGCACCTTGACGGCGTACGCGCGGAGCTTCAAACCGGCCCGGGACGCACCCTGACGCTCCAGCTGCTGCCGGTGAAGAACGACACGGTGATTGCCGTAATCGAGACCCTCACCTCGCAGCAACCCGACAGCCGTATGACCATATATTCGCGCAACTGGGTTCCGCAGCCAAAACTTTGGAAAGAGCCCAAACCGAGCGAATGGGGCAAGGTTGACCCGCTGCCAATCCTGTTGGTGGAATATACTTACAGCGCTGATTCCGGAACACTTACGCTGACCAACCACTCCGAAGAAAAAGACCGTATGCTCCCCTCCATGCACTACCGCTGGACTGCCAAAGGTTTCAAACGAATCAAAGAATGACCGACCAAGAGCCTACATATTACTCCCTGTTGCAACTTCAGGAGCGGCTGCGCGACCTCGTGGCGGCCTGCCCGATGTCGCAAAACGTGTGGATTACCGCAGAGCTGAGCGACGTGCGCCAGAGCGGCGGCCATTGCTATATGGAGCTGCTGCAGAAAGATGAGCGCACCGGGCAGACCGTGGCAAAAGCCCGCGCCACCATCTGGGCAAATCTTTGGCGCAAAATCAGCGCCGACTTTCTCAACTCCACGGGGCAACCCTTTGCCTCGGGGCTGAAAGTCATGGTACGCGTAACCGCCGGCTATCATCCGCTCTACGGAATGAACCTCAACATCACGGCAGTAAACTCATCGTACACCATGGGCGAACGTGAACGCAAGCGCCGCGAAATCCTTGAACGCCTTAAGCGCGAGGGGGTTATCAACGACAATAAGCAACTCGAATTTCCCCGCCCTACGCAGCGCATCGCCGTGATTTCATCGGCTACTGCTGCCGGCTACGGCGACTTTATGAACCATTTGCTCCATAACCCCAGGCGGCTGCGATTCAACGTCAGGCTCTTTCCGGCCACGGTGCAGGGCGAGCAGACTGCCGCAAGCGTCATTGAGCAGCTTGAGGCCATTGCCGCCGCAGAAGATGATTTTGACTGCGTCTGCATAATTCGCGGAGGTGGAGCTACCACCGACCTCGACGGCTTCGACGATTACCGCCTGGCGCTCAACGTGGCGCAATTTCCTCTGCCCATAATAGTAGGCATTGGTCATGAGCGCGACACCACCGTGCTTGACTATATTGCATGTCAGCGCGTCAAAACTCCCACCGCCGCCGCAGAATTTCTTGTAGGCCTCGGCCAGCAGGAACTCGACAACGTGTTCAACCTCGGCGGCGCACTGCTTCAAAGCGTCACCGATACCCTTGCCGGAGCCAAACAGCAGTTGGCATACATTGCCGGTGCACTCCCCACTGCTCCCGGGGCGGCAATAGAACGCGCCGGCCGACGGCTCGACAACCTCACCGCCGCGCTTGCCAGGGTGTCAACAACCCGCCTGCAGCCGTTGCAGAATCGCCTTGACCGATACGCCGATGCGCTGAAAAACATCACAGGCAATGCCACGCGCCATGCTGCCACAAAGCTTCAAGGCTACGAGCGGCTCATTGACGCGCTCTCGCCCAAAGCCACGATGCGACGCGGATTTTCCGTGACCCGCATTAATGGCAAAGCCATAACCTCAACCGAAAATATCACCGCCGGGGTAGCCCTTGAAACAGAACTCGCCGCCGGCACCATCACATCAATAGTAAAATAATATGGATAAGCCCGTTAAAGAAATGACTTACACTGAGGCTGTGACTCAGCTGGAGCAAATACTCGCCTATATGCAGAGCGAAAAGTGCGACATCGACAAACTGTCGGCTCTAACGCGCCGCGCAACTGAGCTGCTCGCCGAATGCAAGTCGCGCCTCACCGCCACCGATGAAGAACTCCGCACCATTCTCTCCCAAATGCAATGAAAAAGATAATTAGTTTACTGCTGCTGTTATTGCCGGTTTTTGTGTTCGCGCAGATGAACGAGCCGGTAAAGTGGACTGCCAACCTCAACGTTGAGGGCGACTCCGCAACCCTGACCCTGACCTGCAACATTGATGCCGGCTGGCACCTCTACGCTACCGAACTCCCGCCGATTGACTTCGGTCCGGCTCCTACTTCGGTAACATACTCCAACACCTCCGGTTTGGAGGCCGTTGGCGCACTGACTCCCTCGGTTGCACCAATTGAAATTTATGAAGAAACTTTTGAGGCCGACGTGCGCTACTGGGAAAACTCGGTTACGCTGACGCAGAAATTTGCCGTAAATGGCGAAGTAACGCTTGCCGGACAGGTTGAGTTCCAGGCGTGCAACGATCAGAACTGCATACCTCCCTCCACTTTTGAATTTTCATTCGGTCAAGCCGAGGAAGCAGCAGCCCCCCCGGTAAGCGGCGGCACTTTCAACCCCGCCGACTTGCAGTGGTGGACTCCCGTTGAGGGCGTGAGCGCAGGCGGCGACGTTGCCAACGCATCGCTGTGGAGCATTTTCCTCTGGGGTTTTCTCGGCGGACTGCTCGCGTTGTTCACCCCCTGCGTATGGCCAATGATACCGCTGACGGTCAGCTTCTTCCTTAAAAAGAACTCCGACAAGAAAAAATCAGTGCGCGATGCCGTAATATATGGCGGTTCAATCATAATAATATATCTGATTCTCGGCCTCGCCGTAACGCTGATTTTCGGAGCAAGCAAGCTCAACGACCTCAGCACCAACGCCGTTTTCAACCTGATATTCTTCGCGCTGCTCGTGGTGTTCGCCGTGAGCTTCTTCGGTGCGTTCGACATCAAACTGCCCGCCCGCTGGAGCAACGCTATGGACTCCAAGGCCGAAAACGCTACCGGCCTGCTCAGCATCTTCTTTATGGCATTCACCCTCGCCTTGGTATCGTTCAGCTGCACCGGCCCGATTATCGGCACTCTGCTCGTTGAGGCCGCCACGATGGGCAACATCGTTGGCCCCGCCGTGGGTATGGGCGCGTTTGCCCTCGCTCTGGCAATTCCGTTTGCCCTGTTTGCGCTCTTCCCCTCAATGCTAAAGAGCGTACCCCGCTCGGGCGGCTGGCTCAACTCAGTAAAGGTGGTACTCGGCTTCCTCGAACTCGCCCTGTCACTTAAATTCCTGTCAGTTGCCGACCTCGCATACGGCTGGCATCTGCTCGACCGCGAGGTGTTCGTGAGCCTTTGGGTCGTGATTTTCGCCCTGCTCGGGCTCTATCTCCTCGGCAAAATCCGCTTCCCCCACGACTCCCCCTGCGAAAGCACCGGAGTGGGCCGATTCTTCCTCGCCCTTGCATCGCTGAGTTTTTCGATTTATCTGCTTCCGGGCTTGTGGGGCGCTCCGCTAAAGGGGGTCAGCGCATTCGTGCCGCCGCTGTTCACCCAGGATTTCAACCTCTACACCCATGGCGAACACCGCACATTCTCCGACTATGAAGAGGGTATGCGCTATGCCGCAGAAAACAATATGCCGGTGCTGATGGATTTCAGCGGCTACGGCTGTGTGAACTGCCGCAAAATGGAGGGTGCGGTGTTTGATACCGACGAAATTTCCGAGGTCCTTGGCCAGAACTTCGTGATCATCGAGCTGATGGTCGACGACAAGAAGCCCCTTGCCCAACCTCTGACGGTTGAAGAAAACGGCAAGACCAAGACTCTGCGCACCGTTGGCGACAAATGGAGCTTCCTCCAGCGCTATAAGTTTGCCTCCAACTCGCAGCCCTATTACGTGGTTCTCGACAACGAGGGCAACGCTCTGAGCGGCTCTTACAGCTACGATGAAGACGTTGCCAAGTTCAAGACATTCCTCGACGACGCTCTTACCGCTTATCAGAATTAGGAGTTAGGAATTGACTGCGGCGGAAATCAAAAAGGTCTGTGCGTTGGCTTCGGCTAAGGGTCGACGCGAAGCCGGCGCGTTCCTCGCCGAGGGTACGCGCTGCGTCGTTGACTCCCTGCCCTACTTTGAGCTGCTAAAACTTTACTGCACGTCGGCCTGGGCAGCAGAACACCCGACAGAATCACGCGGGGCGGAAATCGTTGACCGCCGCGACATTGAACGCATGTCGCAGCAGCAGTCGCCCCAACCGGTGCTGGCAGTCTTCGCGCTCCCCGATATCCCGACGTACAGCTACGACGGCGATATGGCGCTGGCACTCGATGCCGTACAAGACCCCGGCAATCTCGGCACAATCATACGACTTGCCGACTGGTTTGGCATCCGCCATATCCTCGCCGGAGCAGGTACGGCCGATGCCTTTCAGCCCAAGGTTGTGCAAGCAACTATGGGAGCCCTTGCCCGCGTGTGTGTTCATAAAGTCAGCGACCTCGCCGACACTCTGCGCAGCTCCGGCACGCCGATAATCGGCACATTTCTCAACGGCGATAATCTCTACGACGCGCAGCTCACCCTCGACCCCAAACCGATTATCGTTATGGGCAATGAGGGCAACGGCATATCTCCCGCCGTGGAAGCCACCGTAAGCTACCGACTGAAAATACCCTCATTCCCTCCCGGGCGGAAAACGTCTGAGTCGCTCAACGTAGCGATGGCTACCGGCATAATCATCTCCGAACTTTCCCGACAAATATATGGCAAAGCAAAGTTATAAAACGGCGTGGTTCTGCTCCAACTGCGGCAATGAATCCTCAAAATGGGAGGGTCGCTGCCCCGCCTGCGGCGAATGGAACACAATGGTCGAAGAGCGCGTATCCACGGCCAAGACCGCGACCTCGGGAGCCAAAGGCACCCTGCGACTCACCCAAGGCCTCTCCAAGCCCCAAAAAGTAAGCGAAATCGAAACCGCAGCCGAAGAACGCATTACGCTGCCCTCCGCCGAACTCAATCGGGTGTTGGGCGGCGGACTTGTACCCGGCTCAATGATACTCGTTGGCGGCGAACCGGGGATAGGAAAGTCAACGCTCGTGCTTCAAAATATTCTGAGCATCCGCAAGCGCACGGTTCTCTACGTCAGCGGCGAAGAGAGCGCCATGCAGCTCAAAATGCGCGCCGACCGCATCGGTCGCCTGTCCGACAACTGCTATATCGTTACCGAAACGTCGCTCGACAATATTTTTGCCCACATTGACTCAATCCAACCCGGACTTTTGGTCGTTGACTCCATCCAAACAATTGCCGACGACGCTCTTGAATCCTCAGCCGGGTCAGTAAGTCAGGTTCGCGAATGTGCCGCAAGGCTTCTTGCCTACGCCAAGCAGAGCGGCACTCCGGTAATCCTGATAGGCCACATAACCAAAGAGGGGAGCATTGCGGGCCCTAAAGTGTTGGAACACATCGTTGATGCCGTACTCCGCTTTGAGGGCGACTCACATCAGATGTTCCGCATTCTCCGCGCCATCAAAAACCGCTTCGGCTCAACCTCCGAGCTGGGAATTTATGAAATGTGTCAGCGCGGACTGCGCGAAGTCACCAATCCCGGCGAGGTGTTGCTCGGCACCGGCTCTGAAGAACTCTCCGGTGCTGCTATTGGCATCGCTATGGAGGGGATGCGGCCATTCCTCATCGAAGTGCAAGCCCTGGTCAGCACCGCAGCCTACGGCACCCCCCAGCGCTCCGTTACCGGCTTCGACTCCAAGCGTATGAATATGCTGCTTGCCGTACTCGAAAAGCGCGTCGGCTTCAAATTGGCGCAAAAAGACGTATTTCTCAACCTTGCCGGCGGCATCAAGGTCAACGACCCAGCGCTCGACCTCGCGGTTATCAGCGCCATACTATCCTCTAACGTAGATATGGTGATTCCGCGCACCACCTGCCTTACCGGCGAAGTTGGCCTCAGCGGCGAAATCCGCCCTGTCAGCCGCATAGAGCAGCGCCTCACCGAAGCCGAAAAGCTCGGCATGGAAACAATCATCATTCCCAAAAACAACCTCAAAGGAATCGACACGACTGCCCGCTCGATCAGAATCGTCGAAGTCAGCCGTGTCGAAGAAGCCTTCCGCACCCTCTTCTCCTAAAACGATGGAGGCTGCATTGGGAAAATGCAGCCCCCGAGTATTTTGTTGAGTTGGGAGTTAGCGACGCTTGCGGGCGCGGTTGTGGTAGCCGTAGCCGTAGGAGCCGTAAACGCCGTGAACCGTGTCGGTGGCGTTGAGCACCATGGCGAGGTTGTTGTAGCGGTGTGAGTCGTAGAGCGAGCGGAGCACCTTGAGGTCGCTCTTTTCGAACAGGCCGCTGCGCATAACGAAGATGGTCATATCTACGTAGGGGTTGAGCAGACGTGCATCGGCCACGATCTCAATGGGCGGACAATCGAAGAACACGTAGTCATAGCGTTCGCGCAAATCGTCGATTAGCTGCTCGAGATTGGGTGAATAAAGCAGCTCGGTGGGGTTCGGCGGGATAAGACCTTCGGGGAGTATGTCGAGGTTTTCAATTCCCTCTACGTTCTTTACTATCAGCTCGTCAAGGTTGGTGTTTTTGCCCACGAGGTAGTCAACCAAGCCCTTGCGCGGAGAGCCAACGTTTTGGCTTACGGTGCCTTTACGGAGGTCAAGGTCTACCAGACAGGTTTTCTTGTTTTTGATTGCAAAGATTGACGCGGTATTGAGCGCCGTGAAAGTCTTGCCGGATCCGGCATTGAGGCTGACCACCATAATGGTGCGGCCGCGATCCACTTCCTGACGGTGGTTCATCGAACCCATAAAGTCGATGTTGGTGCGAATCATGCGGAAAGCCTCGTTGGTAATATCGCCGGTATGGGGGCGAACGAGTATCTTGCGGGCAGGCGAGGGTTCAACCTTGCTGCCTAACTTAAAGCCGTGAATGTTGAAATAGTGGTGTTGAGGCACGTCGCTGAGAGGTATTTCGCCGAGGAACGGAATCGGCAGGTCTTCAATGTCGCGACGCGAACGCACCTTGGTATTGGTAACCTCTTTCAAGTAGATTATCAGCGTGGGAATCAAAATACCGATTACAAGGGCAACGAGCAAGATGAGCTTCTTGTTGGGCGACGTGGGAGCCGTGGGGCCGAACGGCTCGGTAATCATTCGGGTATTATAGACGGTGAATGCCTGGCTCAGCTCGTTTTCTTCGCGGCGCTGCAGCAGGAAGAGGTAGAGGCTCTCTTTAACTTTCTGCTTACGCTCCTCGCTCATCAGATACTTGGCTTGACCGGGGGCGGTGGCAAGTTTATTCTGCGTATTGCTGTCAACGAGCGAAATTGCTTTATAGCGTTTATTGAGCGTTTCGAGGGCGGCATCTACCGACGCGAGGATGGCTTCGCGGGTGCGCTTGATGGCTTCGGCCTTTTGCTTCATCAGCGGGCTCTCTTCGGGCATAGTTTCGAGTCGGATATTGCGTTCGGAAACCGCACGGTTATATTCCGTAACCATTGCCTGAATGTTGGTGCCGCCGATTTCGGCAGTTGCGGGGAGCAGGCGTGTAATGTCGCCGCTTGCGAGTTCGCTCTTCAGATAGCGGCCAATGGCAATTTCCTGAGTCAGCTGGTTAAGGGCTTTTTGGTTCTCCTGGCTTTGGGCGAGGTAGAGGTTTGCCATCGACTCCATATCGAGCATACGGTGTGAACTCTTGTATTGCGTGATGTTACTTTCAACGTCGCCGAGTTCATCTTCGATTGATACGAGGCGGTCGTCGATAAACTGCGATGTTGCCATAGCAATCTTGTTTTTGTCGGCAACCCAACGCTGGTTGTAAGCCTCAACCACTGCGGTGAGAATATCGGAGGCTTTCTGCGCGGATGCTGCCGAGATGGTGAGCATCACAATGTTGCCGCGATCTTCGTCAAAGCTGCTTTCGAGTTGCGTGCAATAATTGCGGGCGCAGATTTTAAGCGGCGTATATGAGTATTTGATTGTGGTAGGCATCTTTCCTCCTTCCAGCGCCGGCTGGTGCATAAACTTGGTTTCGTTGATGGAGAAAGTGCCGACCGGAGTAGCAACCTCCTGACCAAAAGCAGCGTCAATCTTGTCGCTCTTTATTTTCTTACCGGCCTTTTTAAAGTCGGAGAGCACCACGCCGGTGGTGTCAGCATTCACCTTAATGGTGAATCCGTAAGATTTGGTGCGGTCGGTAAGAGAGTCAACCACGGCAACGTCTACCGGAGAGGTCTTATACAGGTCAATCTTGCGGAGCCACTTTTTACTCATGTAGACTTCGTTTAGGTTCAAACGGCTAACAACCTGCTCCATAATTTCGGGCGAGGTCATAATGAACATTTCGTTCAGCACCTCGCTGGGCACGGGGTTCACTCCAAGCATTGAGAGGTCGGCACCCACACTCTGCGAAGTGTCGTCCTTGAGCAATATTTCGGTGGTTCTGGTGTACTTGGGCGTTGCGGCCATCAAGTAGACTGCGGCAATTAAAAGGCACACCGCTATTGAGACAACATACCACCGCCAGTTGGCACGCATCTGGCGATAAAGATCAATCAGCGTAAGTTCGGGTTCGTCGTTGACTACTGTGCTTTGTGATGCGGAGGTGTCTAAAGATTCTTCCATGATATTAGCGGGAAAGCGTGATTGCGAACGTTGCTATTGTTATTGCGAGCGAAGCCAGAGAGGTCCAGAAGCCAACGCTCTTGAATGTATTCTCGTTAAGAGTGCTCTGACCGGCACGAACGCCGTTGGGTTCAACATAGATAACGTCGTTTTGCTGCACGTAATAAGCCGGTGACTGCATAAACTCCGTGTCCTTGAGGTTGAGTTTATATGCCTTGCGTGAGCCGTCGGCCTCCTCGCGGATAACCCACACGGCATCACGTTTGCCATAAATGGTCAGGTCGCCGGCAATGGCAAGTGCCTCAAGGATGGTCATATCGTCTTTGGTAATGGAGTATGAGCCGTTGTTCTTAATCTCACCGATGGCAGAGTAAGTCAGATTGGCAAATTGAACGGTGACGGTAACGGAATTGTTTTTGACGAGGTGCGCGTCAATAATGCGGCTCTCCACTTCGTGCGAAATTTGCTCGCGGGTAAGTCCGGCAACGTGTACCTTGCCGATTTCGGGCATCGTAATATCGCCGGCCTTGTTTACGGTATAGGGCAGCATCACCGAGCTGTTGGTTGCCGAAACGCCGACATTGTTAATCTCAGGGCGGCGACTTCCCGACATCAGCGACAGGCGAGCTGCGACCTCGGGGTCACTGCAACTAACGTAAACCATAATTTCATCGCCGGGTTGAATGGTTATCGGCTCGGCGGAAACTTGTGCAATCACTGCCTCGGGAGTGAGGTTCTGCATATACAGAACGTCTTTGGAGGCGTTACATCCGGTCAACGCCATGGCCATCAGCATCCCGCCGCACGCCATCAGCATTGAGCGTTTAAATTTGTTTAACATTATTTCAGGTAGTAGCTACTAAGTTAAGAACGTGAGAGTTAAGGTGCAGCCATATTGCATCTACGCAACATAGCGGTGCAAATTTAAGTATTTTTTATGACTTTGCCAAGCTTTGCGAAAGTTTTTTTGCCTTTCAGAAAATATTCAACAAGAATATTTGGTCGCGCCTTGATTAAATTATGCTCGGCATTGGCCGATTTGGCCTGCGGAGCCATCTGGCGGTAATCGCGGTGGGCTTTAAGAATCGCTTTGGCATCTGCAAGATTCAGAGTCAGCACGCTCTTTGCCCACGCAATGGTGTCAAGCAACCTTCGGCGGTTCAGCGCATTGCCGCGCTCTGCTGCAGGTAGGTTTTTATGAAGCAGAAGCAGATTGTTGCGAAAGTTAAGATACGTTTTGCGCGGATTTCCCATAGGGAGCGACCCGCCGCCAAGGTGCATAACCTCAGCCGCCGGAACCGCAGCTATGCCCCACCCCATCAGCCGGAGCCTCCAGCAGAGGTCAATTTCCTCCATATGAGCAAAAAAGGATGCATCCAACCCGCCGGCCTCGCGATATAATTCGGTGCGAATCATCAGCGCGGCACCGGTTGCCCAATCGCACTCAATCGGCTCCTGATATTGTCCACTGTCCGTCTCAACCGTGCCGAAAATTCTGCCCCGGCAATATGGATAGCCGTTACGGTCAAGAAAACCGCCCGCAGCCCCTGCGTACTCAAATTTCGAGGGATTATGCCAGCTCAACACCTTTGGTTGGCAGGCTCCGCACCGACTATGCGACTCCATATACTCAAACAGGGTGCGGTCCCAGCCCGGCCGAGGTGCAACGTCGCTGTTGAGCAATATGGTATAAGGAGTCTCAATCTGCTCCAACGCAAGATTATACCCCCCGGCAAAGCCGTGGTTCTCAGAAAACTCTATAGTCGGCACACCAAGCCAGTGGAGATAATCCAAAGAGCCATCGGTGGAGCCGTTGTCAGCAACTATAACTTCGCTCAGCTCCAAATCGGTGGCATCAAGCACCCGCTGCAAATACTCCTTGAGCAGGTTAATGCCATTCCAGTTAAGGATTACGACGCTAATCTGTTTCATCTATCTCGGCAATAAATTTATCAGCTTCGGCCACGAGTTCTACCAACCGGGCATTAACTACCTTGTTGGCCAAGTCGGGACGCTTCTCAGGCAGCTCCACGCGAAGATAATTATCTGTAAATCCGCCCGTTTTGCCGTGACTGACGTGTTCTATCAACACCGGGCGCACCATGCCGACAAACGGCTCGGAAAAAGCACGTTGCTTGGCGGTTGACACCTCGGTCATAACCTGCATACGGCGATGCTTTTCTTCCTGACTCACAACGAAATCTATATCCGTTAGCGCACGCGTGCCGGGGCGCTCTGAATAGGGGAACACGTGAAGGCGCGAAATCGGCAAGGACTCAACAAACGCCCGACTCTGAGCAAACAGCTCCGGGGTCTCACCTCTGGCTCCGACAATAAGGTCTACGCCAATAAACGCGTCGGGCATAGCTTCGCGAATCGCAGTTACCTTATCGGCAAAAAGCTGCGAGCGATAGTGGCGGCGCATAAGGCGCAAAACCTCGTCGGCACCACATTGCAGCGGAATGTGGAAATGCGGCATAAAGCGTCGGCTTTGCGCCACAAATTCAATTATTTCATCTGTAAGCAAGTCAGGTTCGAGGGAGCTTATGCGATAGCGCTCAATGCCGTCAACTCGGTCAAGCGCGCGGATAAGATCAAGAAAATTGCGGTCGGTGCCGTTGCCGTAATCGCCGATGTTTACTCCGGTGATGACAATTTCCTTGCCACCCTCGGCAGCAACACCTGCAGCTTGCTTGACCAAGTCATCTATCGCGCCGGAGCGGGAACGGCCGCGGGCTGCGGGTATGGTGCAGTAGCTGCACCAGTAGTTGCAGCCGTCTTGCACCTTTAAGAAGTAACGGGTGCGGTCGCCGCGCGAACACGACGGCATAAACTCGCGCAACAACTTCGACGGCTCCACCGCCTCAGGCTCTGCCTGCGAGGTGACATAGTCAGCAATACGCAACTTATCATTGATACCCACCACCATTTCCACCCCCGGGAGCGCGGCAACCTCCACGGGCTGCAACTGGGCGTAGCAGCCCGTCACTATTATGCGCGCCCGAGGATAGCGTGTGTGGAGCGAGCGAATCAGCCGACGACACTTGCGGTCAGCCTCTTGCGTCACGCTGCAAGTATTAACAACGCAGACATCCGGCACCTCGCCGGGAGCCACGCGCGCAACACCGCGGTCGGCCAAAGCCGCCGCGATGGTGCCGGTCTCTGCAAAGTTCAACTTGCAGCCAAGTGTTTCATATTGCGCTTTCAATTATTTGCCGGCATTATTTGTAGTTGGATACGGTCAGGTTGGTAACCTTGGAGCGGAAGTTACCGGCCTGATCAAGCGGGAATACCAACGTGCGGACCTTGGCGCGCTTGAAGAAGTTGTCTTTGCCCTCTTTGTTTGTGCTTTGGTAGAGATAATCCCAACGCACGTCGAGGTTGTCAACCAAAATGTCGTCAACATAGAGTTTGGTGCTTTCGTTGTCGCCAACCACCTTTACATGGAGCTTGTCGCCGGGAAGCACTTGCCGGCGGAACGTGTTGAGCTGACCCTCGCGTGAGAAGCCCATGCGTCCGCTGATGGGGTCGCTGAGCCAGAACACGGCATTGGGACTCTCAAAGAGTTTTGTGCCGGGAGCTTCCGTTGCGCCTTCAACGTCAAATTCAACCGTGTAATCATAACCGATTTCGGGAATGGGGAGAGTCTGACCGGGAGCCACAACGTCGAGAGTCAGAATCACCTCCTTGGCTCCGGGTGTGCCGTAGCGGGCAAGATAATTGGTGCCGGGAGCCTCGCTCATTTTCTTTGACTTCTCGCGGAACTCGGCATATGGCACGGTCACTTCCGAGCTCCATGTCTTGGCCGCCATAGTGGGGAGAGCGTCCATAATGCGATGGGCAATGTCCTTGGTGGTGATGCCATTGTCGGGTTCGTCATTCCAAACGGCAAACATACCGCCCTTGACCTGCTTTAGCGTGTCGCCGGTAACCTTGTAGCCGCCAATGTTGGCAGGAGTCCAATTATTATAGAGGTAGTCGGTGTTGAGGTAGTCGTAGTAGTAACCGGCCTTGGGTACGATGTAGACGTAGCCGTCGGGAATAGAAATCACATCATAGCCCTGCTTGAGCATATCCTTGGGCTGGGCGTAGCCGTTGCTCCAGATATACATCAAAACTCCGTCGCTCTTAACCGGAGTCTGACCTTTGGCGTGGGTCAGCGAACCCCAGATTGCCGGCTGTTTGCCATATTTCTCCACATATTTAATATAGCGGTCGGTAAAGCCGCGGAATTGTTCGAGCAGCAGCGAGTCGCCCTGATACTCATCAGTGCCGATATGGAAGCGCGGGCCAACGAACACCGGGTCGTCGCCACCGATATATTCATCTATAAGAGCTTCAAGAAACTCATGGGTTTTCGGATTATTGATGTCGAGATGGTCGCGGCCGTTTCTGCCGGTCGACGCAATTTCCGGAATCATTTTAGTGAATGCCAGCGAATGCGCCGGGAAGTCAAACTCCGGAATAATCTCGATGCCCTTTGATGCGGCATACTTCTGCAAGTCGCGAAATTCCTGCTTGGTGTAGTGGCCATCGCGCGAGGCCAAAACCGGAAATTTTTCGCTCTCAATGCGGAAGCCGGCCGGGGTCTTGTTCCAATCCTTATCATACGAACGCGGGAACGCATTATCATTAAGGTGAATATGCAGAGTATTCATCTTATAATAGCTCATAGCATCAACAAGAGCGTAGAGATAATCAAGCGGAATAAACTTACGGCCGGTATCAATCATAAAGCCGCGCATACCATAAGCCGGCGAGTCGGTAATAGTACCAACCGGCAGCGAAACGCCATCGGCCGAATTTTCGGTCATTTGCAGCAAAGTGCGTGTTGCCCAATACAAGCCGTGTTCATTGGGAGCGGTGACATTCACCCCTTTGGGAGTAATTTCTATGGTATACGACTCATCGTTGGCTTTCTTGTTAGGTTTGATTTTCAGAGAGATGTCGCCTTTCTTCACCTTACCGTCAACAACCGGCAGCTCAGTGCCGCCAATCGTGGTATAATCCTGACTGAACATCCGCGCAATGCGCTCGGCCTCAGCCCCGGTGGGTACGATGCGGGTAGTTTGTGCCGACGGCTTAAACAAGCCATCGCCACCCTTCCAGCCCGACACTTCAGGAACCGTAAACGGCTTCGGATTAACGGCATAAGAGGCCAAAGCGCCAACAGTCAGCGCAACTGCAAGAAAAAGTCTTTTGATTTTCATGAAAAAGTATTTGAATTGAGGTTAATTTTCCGCAAAGATAGTCATTTTGCACGGAATTAAAAAAAAATTTGTATCTTTGCCACGGCATAACCTTGAACCTAACGCCAACACCTAAAAACTATTTATATTATGAGTCAACAAAAAAAGCAATGGGGAGCCATCATCGTGATGATTGCGCTCTTCGCAATGATTGCCTTCGTGACGAATTTGTGCACGCCTATGGCAACCATTATCAAAAATCAGGGCGCGATTTCTAATGTGCTTGCCCAAATCGGTAACTATGGCAACTTTATCGCCTACCTCGTAATGGGTATTCCCGCCGGTATGCTTATTGCCAAGTATGGTTATAAGAAAACTGCCCTTATCGGCCTCGCCGTTGGTATCGCCGGTATTCTGCTGCAGTGGTGCTCGGGCCTTATCGACAATGGCGGCGAGAACATCAACGTGGTGTTTGCCGTTTATCTTTGCGGTGCTTTCGTTGCCGGCCTCTGCATGTGTATTCTCAACTGCGTTGTTAACCCGATGCTCAACCTCCTTGGCGGCGGCGGCAACAAGGGCAACCAGCTGATTCAGACCGGCGGCGTGTTCAACTCGGCTGCCGCCGTGGCCTGCTACATTTTGATGGGCGCTCTTATCGGCGAGGCTTCCAAGGCCAAGATTGCCGATGCTACTCCCGCTCTGATGATTGCCCTGGCAATCTTTGTGGTTGCTTTCGTAGTGATCTGCTTCACCAAGATTGAAGAACCAAAGCAAGCTCCCGTAGAACTCTCAATGGTTGGCAAAGCTATGAGCTACCGCCACTTCGCTCTCGGGGCCCTTGCCATCTTCCTCTATATGGGCATCGAAGTAGGCGTTCCCAACTTCGTTCAGCAATATCTCGTCAACACTGAAATCACTACCGCTGCCACTGCCGGTCTTATCGTTGCCGTTTACTGGTTTATGATGCTCGTAGGTCGCTTCGTTGGTGCATCTATCGGCGGCAAAGTATCTTCGCGCGCCATGATTACTACCGTGAGCATCGCAACCCTGGTGCTGGTTCTCTTCGGTATGTTTGCTCCCTCCGATGTCCTCGTTAACTTCCCCGGTATTGACTGGGGCACACTCTCTGTAGTTTGGGCCCCGATTCCACTGGGTATCTTCTCGTTCCTGCTCGTTGGCCTCTGCACCTCCGTTATGTGGGGCGCAATCTTCAACCTCGCCGTTGAGGGTCTTGGCAAGTTCACCGCCATCGCTTCCGGTATCTTCATGACCATGGTATTCGGTTGCGCCGTGATGATGGCTATCCAGGCCTACGTTGCCGACCTCGTTGGCTACATCCAGAGCTACTGGGTAGTAGTTGCCTGCGCCGCTTACATTCTCTTCTACGCTTTGGTTGGCTCGAAGGTTCACAAGCGCGCCGACGAAGAATAAACGCTATGACTGTTGCGGACTCCCCTCTGCAACTCTCTGACACTCAGGGCGCGGACAAAAGTCCGCGCCCTCCATATAACCTCACACCCCATACCCCATACATCGTACCCCAATGAACTGGTTTGAATGTAAAGTCGCCTACCACAAGATGGTTGAAAATGGCGTACAAAAAAAAGTTACCGACACGTTTCTCGTTGACGCTCTGAGCTTCACCGAAGCCGAGGCCCGCGTTATTGAAGAAGTCACCCCCTTCGTTAGCGGCGAAATGGATGTCACCTCAGTTAAAAAGACCAAGATTTCCGAGATTTTCCGCGACGACTCGGCCGACAAATGGTATATGGTGAAGGTCGCTTTCATCACCATCGACGAAAAAACCGCCGCCGAAAAGCGTGCCATCTCCCTGATTCTCACCGCCGGTGCAAACTTCAAGAATGCCTACGACAACTTTATGGAGGGAATGAAAGGCACCATGGCCGACTTCGAAATCGTGTCGATAGCCGAAACCCCCATTCTCGACGTTTACGCCGCAAAGCTCGATGCCGGAAGTCAGCCGCAAGCTTAACGACACGCTCGCCAAGCTCCCTGACGGAGTCAAACTCGTGGCCGTGAGCAAGTTTCAGCCCCTCGAAAAGCTGCACGAAGCCTACGAGGCCGGTCAGCGTCGGTTCGGCGAGAGCCGCGCCGACGAGCTTGCCGCCAAAGCCGCCGCACTGCCCGCCGACGTTGAATGGCACTTCATCGGCCACTTGCAGACCAACAAGGTGCGCCGCGTGGTAGCCCACGCCTCCGTAATTCAGAGCATTGACTCCGAGCGGTTGCTCCGCGCTGTCAGCGCCGAAGCCGCCAAAGCCGGACGCACCGTCAAAGTGATGCTGCAGGTCCACGTTGCCGCCGAAGAAACCAAAAGCGGACTGCTCGCCGAGGAGGTTGCCCCAATCGGTCGGTTGGCCGCAACCCTACCGTGCATTGAGGTTATCGGCGTGATGGGTATGGCCACCAACACCGACGACACCGCCCGCATAGACCGCGACTTTGCCGACATTGCCGCCTGCAGCCGGGAGCTGAGAAAAATCACCCCCACAGCTACTGAAATCAGCATGGGAATGAGCGATGACTGGCCCGCCGCCGTGAGCCACGGAGCCACCATAGTGCGCATCGGCTCCGCCATATTCGGCAGCCGATAATGGTTTTTATTAGCATTTTTTTGCACATGTGAAAATTTGTGCGTAACTTAGCGCCGTTAAATGGCGCACTATGCAGTCTGACAACACGAAAAAAACTATTTATTTAATTCAATAACTCATAACTAATTATGAAGAAAACTGCTATTGCTCTCGCAGCTGCAGCCCTTATGTCGGTAAGCACCGCTATGGCTGTTGTTCCCGAGATTACTTACGTTGAAGACCCCGCTCAGGGCTACACCTTCAACCGCTTCAAAGACAACTGGTTCATCCAGGCTGAAGGTGGCGTTAACCTCATTTTGGGCCAGACCGATAAAGTTGCCAAATTCGGCGACCGCATCGCTCCCGCATTCGGCATCCAGGCCGGCAAATGGTTCTCACCCATCATGGGCTTCCGTGGCGGTCTGACCTACCTCGGCCAAAAAGGCGCATCTAACCACATCAACAACGGTTGGGGCAACACCTACGGCCTTGAGATGGAAAACGGCGCTTACAAAACCTTTGAAAAAGATGGCAAAACTTACTATCCCACTCACGTTGGCCAGCTCGGCGTTAACTTCGACGCTATGCTCAACATCACCAACTGGTGGTGTGGCTACAAGCCCAACCGCGTCTACAACTTCATCGCATACGTAGGCGGTGCCGCATACTTTGGCTTCCAGCACAAGTTCGACAAAGACGGCAACAACGACGGTTGGGACAAGGACTTCGACACCTCACTCGCTCTTCGCGGCGGTATCATTAACAGCTTCAACGTAAGCCGTCAGGTTGCTCTTAGCCTCGACATCCGCTACACCGCAATGTCAAGCAACATCGAAGCCAACCACTACAACGCAATGAGCAACAACATCGCTGCATTCATCGGCGTTACCTACCTCTTCAACCAGCGCACCTGGACCGCTCCCATCGTACCGGTTATCCCCATTATCGAAGACTGCGACCCCTACAAGGCACGCCTCGCCGAATGCGAAGCCCGTCTGCAAGACACTCAGCGCAAGCTCGACGAATGCCTCCGTCGCCCGATGCCCCAGCCCATTGTTCAAGAGTGCGTTAAAGACCTCGCAACCGTTTACTTCCCCATCGGTTCCGCAACCGTTTCACGCACCGACCGCAACGTGCTCAAGAGCGTAGCTTCCATCATGAAAGAAGACTCCAAGAAGTACACCGTATGCGGCTGGGCCGACAACTACACCGGCTCTGATGCCGTTAACGCTCGCCTGCGCACCAAACGCGCCGAAAACGTTAAGAAAATCCTCGTTGCCAACGGCGCTAACGCTGACCAGCTCGACGTTACCACCAACGCCGCAAACCGCGTAGAAGGCAAAGCTAACGTTTACCTCGACCGCTGCGTTACCATCACCCCCGCTAAGTAATTTTAGCCACAACCTAACGACAAAACCTCACGGAGGGACGGCTCATCGCCGCCCCTCCGTTAATTTTGCAAGCGAAGTTTCGCGAAAAATGCGTAACTTTGCCCCGGTATGACAAATCAGCTACCCACCACCACAACCTTTCGCGGCCACACCTACCCCCTCCAATGGAAAACCCTTGGGGAGGTTTTTAAACGCATTAAAGGAACTCCCATTACTGCAAAAGAGATGAAAATAATTGCCAACGACGATGGCGATATACGCATTTTTGCAGGTGGTAAAACCGTAGTTAATGCTTTTGCAAAAGATATCCCAAATGGAAATATAATTCGAAATCCGGCAGTAATAGTTCAATCAAGAGGTATTATTGATGTTGTTTATTATGATAAGCCATTTACATTTAAAAATGAAATGTGGGCTTATATCCACTCGAATCACATAACACTAAAATTCCTTTATCATTTTCTTAAAGTCAATATCAAACAGCTTAGAGATAAGGCAAATGCTATGGGGGCGTTTCCGCAAATATCAATACCTGATACTGAAAATTTGCTTATCCCCATACCGCCGGTGGAGTTGCAGGAACAGATTGTGGAGATTCTTGACCGGTTTTCTGCGCTGACTGCCGAGCTGCAAAATGAGCTGCAAAACGAGCTCGCCGCCCGCCGCGAGCAATACGCTTACTACCGCAACCGCCTGCTCGACTTCGGACGCACCAACCGTGCCCAATGGCTGCCGCTCGAGGAGGTTTGCAAAATTAAAAATGGCAAGGATTATAAACATCTTGGAAGTGGTGAAATTCCGGTTTATGGTTCCGGCGGCATTATGACTTATGTAGATAGTTTCACATACGATAAAGAAAGTGTGTTGCTTCCAAGAAAAGGTTCTATCGGTAAAATTCATTATGTTGATAAACCTTTTTGGAATGTAGATACTGTATATTATACAGAGATTGACAAAAGTCAAATTAAGCCTAAATTTTTATATTATTATTTGACTACTGTCAACCTTGAGTCTATGAATTGTGGAACTGGCGCAATACCAAGTCTAACACAGGCTATATTGTATAAAATCCCTATTCCCATACCGCCGTTGGAGGAGCAGGAGCGGATTGTGGGGATTCTTGACCGGCTGGAGGCGGCGTATAACGACCTGATGGTCAGCATCCCGGCAGAAATTGCCGCCCGCCGCGAGCAATACGCTTACTACCGCAACCGTCTGCTCAGCTTCGCGGAGTGACAGCCCCCCGACCCCCTAAAGGGGGAGGCTGCCACTAAGCGCCTCCCCCCAACCGACTGAAGACGGCCGGCTCCTGTTAATACGCAGCGCGGCGATGAGGCGCACTGCGGCCTGCGGCCACCAAGGCGTGAATTAGAGTTTTACGATTTTGCGGGTGTGGGTTTTGAGGTCGGTGTTTACGGTGAGGATATAGATGCCGGCGGGCAGACGGCTCACGTCAACGGTGAGTTTATTGCTTTGTTCGCCGGCTTTGACCACTGCCGTGGTTGCCGCTACATTCTGAACACTGATTGAGTTGATTACTTGACCGTAGGGCAGTGCAACCGTCAGTTGCTCTCTTACGGGCAGCGTATATACCTGCAGGTCAATGCCGTTTCAAAACAAGCCAAAGTATTCAGCAATTCATCATTACTTTTTATAACTTTTTGCAACTCATTTTCCAAATAGGCATCTTGTTCCTCCGGTAACCATAAATCGAAATCTTCGGGAAGACTCAGATCGGAATTGTCGTCTTCCGACTCAATGGAATTTTCAGTTGATTGGGGAGAGGATTCGGAGGGGCTTGGGGAGGAGGTTGTTGGCGCGGGGACCGAGATTGTTGACCCAGCCGAGGGGTCGGCCGTCAAACGTCAGCAGGGTTAGGCCTTTGAGGCAGTCGGGGGGGAGAGTGATGGTGTCGCGGTGGAGGAAGCGCAGGGCATCCGTGCGGCTCACTTCCGCCCGGGGATAGGCGGACGCGTTGAAGTCGGCGCGCAGGGCCAGGGCGTGGGAGGGAATGCGGTCGCGCCCTTTGAGCTCATATTCGTCGGCAATGGGTTGCCCCATATGGAGGCAACGGACAAAAGTCCGTTGCGCTGCGTCGCCCGGCTTCCGCAGCAGTGCCATATATAGCCCTTCGCCGCGCACAAGGTGGGGATAGAAGTGGCCGTTGACCACTCCGGGGAAGTCGGGGAGCGGGAGTTGCTCGCCGCCGAGCTCGTCGATAATGCGCCGGACCATAGCTTCGTCTTCGGCCGCTGAAAACGTGCAGGTTGAATAAATCAAATGACCGCCGGGCTTAAGCAGCGGCCATATGGCTTCAATGATTTCAAATTGCAGGCGGGCGCAGCTTTCTACCAGACCGGGAGTCCATTGATCCACGGCTTTGGGGTCTTTGCGCATCATTCCCTCGCCCGAGCAAGGCACGTCGGCAGCTATGATGTCGAACGTTTCGGCCGGCAGCGAGGCGAGTTTCTGCGCGGGGCCAACGGAGATACCGACGTTTTTATAGCCCCACTTCATCAGATTTTCGCGGAGCACTTTGGCGCGCTGGGCATCAGCCTCGTTGGCAAGCACAAAGCTGCCCCGGGGCAGGGCATCAATCGCCGCAGTGGTTTTTCCGCCGGGAGCGGCGCAGGCGTCGAGGTAGTTTACCGGCTCTGTCAATCCAAGGCTCTCTATTACAGCGCCGATGGCCATTGACGAGGGGTCTTGAACATAATACAGCCCCTGATGAAACCGAGGGTCCATCGTGAAGTTGGGGCGCTCGACAAGGTATTCACCCTGACGGCACCACGGCACCAGATCCGCGCCCTCGGAGGGGGCGCAATCCTTGAGCCGGTTATGGCGTATAGCGACAGAGGGACTCCCCGATGCCAAGGCATCGAGAAGCCCCTGAGGATTCGGAATCTTGGGGTCAGCGAGTATGCGCTCGCGGAACTCCTGTGGCAGATTATTTGCCACAGCCTCCGCAGCAACCGCCATCGCCGCAACCGCCATCGCCGCAGCTGCCGCATCCGCCTCCGCAACCTCCCACCTGAGAGGCGGCGGCAATTTCCTGTGCGGTGGCATCGCGGACTTCAACAACCGTGCCGTCAATGCGCGTGGTGTGGCCGGCCAGCGGATGATTGAAATCCACCTTGACCGTCACGGTAGCGTCGTTGACCTCGAGCACCACGGCGGCAACTTCCTGGCCCACGTTGGTCTGGAGGTAAATCTGAGCTCCGGGGAATATTTTCTTCTCGTCGAGTTTGCCGTCTTCCTCAAAGATTGCGCGGGGCACCGTTTCGGTGCGCAGCATCTCCTCGGAATACTCGCCGAAGCCCTCTTCGGGCTTAAGGGTGACGCTGAATTTGGTGCCCTGCTCAAGGCCCTTGATTGCGGCGGCAAGGGGTTCAATAACGTATGGCGTAACGCCGTAGACCATCGTTTCGGGCTGCGAGGCGGGCACCTGATGAATCAGTTCCGCCTTGTCGCCCTGCAGGTCATAGAGGTCATAGCTTATGGCAACGAATTTGCCGGGTTCTACTTTGTTCATAATTACCAGATAATAACGCGCTCTTCAACGGGGCGGAACATCTTGTCGCCCTCCTTGATGCCGAATGCCTCAAAGAAGGGGTCGAGGTTGCGCAAGCTGACGTTAACGCGGAGGTTACCCAGCGAGTGAACGTCGTTGGTGGTCAGCGAACGGATTTCTTCGTCGCGGATGTTTTGAGCCCAGAGGTTTGCGTAGTTCATATAGAAGATTTGCGCGGGGGTGAAGCCCTGAATCTTGGCTTCGTCTGACGTTACATCAACGCCTTTCTTTTGCTGAGAGTTCAGGAATGCCGTCATGGCCACGCGCAGACCGCCCTGGTCGGCAATGTTCTCGCCCATGGTGTAGGTGCCGTTGGCGTGGAGGCCGGGAAGCACTTCAACGGCATCGAACTGCTCGCCCAGACCCTTGGTCAGGTTCTCGAAGGCCTCGGCATCGGCGGGAGTCCACCAGTCGCTGAGGTTGCCGTCTTTGTCGAAGTTGCGGCCCTGGTCGTCAAATCCGTGGGTCATTTCGTGGCCGATAACCACGCCGATGCCGCCATAGTTTTCAGCGTCGGTAGCCTCGGGGTCGAAGAAGGGAGCCTGCAGAATAGCTGCCGGGAACACTATTTCGTTGGCCATGGGGTTATAGTAGGCGTTGACGGTTTGCGGAGTCATGCCCCATTCGGTCTTGTCGACGGGTTTGCCCCACTTGCTCAGCAGGTCGCGCTGATGCCACATCGAGGCATTGTGCATATTCTCAAAGTAGCTGAGCTTGGGGTTGATTTCCATTGTGGAGTAGTCTTTCCACTTGTCGGGATAGCCAATCTTTACGGTGAAGTTGGCGAGCTTGGCGCGGGCGTTCACCTTGGTGGAGTCACTCATCCAGGTGAGGTTGTCAATGTGCTGGCCGAGGGCTTCGCGCAAGTTTTCAACCAGCCCCACCATATATTCCTTGGAACTTGCGGGGAAGTATTTTTCAACGTAGAGTTTGCCAATTGCCTCGCCAAGGGTGCCTTCGGTAGCGGCAAGGGCACGCTTCCAGCGGGGCTTCTGCTCGGTAACGCCGCTGGCTACCTTGTTGAATTCGAAGTTGGCGTTGGTAAAGTCGTCGCTCAGGTAGCCCGATGCACCGCTTACAAACTCCCAGAGGTAGTAGTCTTTGAGCTCACGCTCGGAGCTGCCGGCGAGCAGTTCCATGCCGCGCTTAACCGGCTCGATTTCGGTAACGATAACCTGCTCGGGGGCATCAATGTCCATAGTCGCTTTGAAAAAGCGCTCCCAGTTCATTTCGGGATACATCTTTTTCAGTTCGGCCAGCGAACGGGGGTTATACATTGCGGGAATGTTGCGGCTCTGCTCCTTAGTCCAGGCTTTTTCGGCCAGCGAGGTTTCGATTTTCATAACGTTTTGCATCACGCGCTGAGCATCGGCCTCGGAGTAGCCGGCATTCATCATTTGGTCAACGATGAGTTTCTTGTATGCCTCGCGCACGGCGGTGTTATATTCGTCGTTGGCCAGGTAGTAGTCGCGGTCGCCGAGTCCCATGCCGCCGCCGCTAACATACATTGCATACTCGTTTGAGTTGGTCATATCCTCCATCGGGCCGGCTCCGAAGAAGGGGCTGGCGTAGTTGGCGTGCATCCAGAGGAAGAGGTCGGTCAGTGAGTCCTTGGGAGTGGCCTCGATTTTTTGTAAAGCGGCAAGAATCGGGGAGGCGCCCTCGGCATTGCGGCGGGTGGAGTCCATTGCGAGGTTATATATGGTGGCAACCTTATAAGCTGCGCTTCCCTCCTTGGGGTTTGAGGCGGCAACGTCGAGCACGAGCTGCTTAACGCGCTCCTGGGCGGTGTCGCGCAGCAGGTCGAAGTTGCCGAAGCGGGCATATTCGCCGGTGAGTGGATGTTCGGCCATCCATTTCTGGTTAACGTGGAGATAGAAGTCTTCGCCGGCAGCGATGCTGTCAGACAATTTAGTCAGGTCAAGGCTCTTGGTGTGGGGAGCTTTCGTGCAACCTGTCAGCGCTATAATCATGGCAAGTGCAATGTTTTGAATCTTCATAAAAATTATAGTTGATGTATTATTAGCGTGGCAAAGTTACAAATTTTTCGCGAAATACTTGCACAATTCAAAAAAACGTTGTAACTTTGCAGCCGAAAACGAAACGAATGGCGATTTAGTGTAGTGGCCTAGCACGCCGCCCTCTCACGGCGGAAACTCGGGTTCGAGTCCCGGATTCGCTACTCAACCAAAGCTCTTGACCTCGCAGTCACAGAGCTTTTTTAGTGAGCTTTTTTAAAGATTTTTTTGCAGATTCAGAAAAAGTTCGTACCTTTGCACACCGATTTTATCCAACCCTAACTCCGGGAATACCGCCCCGACAGAGCTTTTGGCCAAGCAAAGCCGCTGCAGGAGCCCACAGTAAAGAACTGATAATTAAACGTATAAATCGTGGATTCACTTAGCTACAGAACCCTCTCTCCCAATGCGCAGAGCATCGACCACAAATGGTATGTAATCGATGCCGAAGGCCAGCACCTTGGCCGCCTCTGCTCCGAAGTCGCCAAGATTCTTATGGGCAAAAACAAGCCCTGCTACTCACCCAACGTTGAGTGCGGCGACTATGTAATCATCATCAACGCCGACAAGGTTGTCCTCACCGGCAAAAAGATGACCGACCACATCTATCACACCTTCTCAGGCTATCCCGGCGGCCAAAAAGAGCTGACCCCCGAGGTGCTGATGAAGAAGTCGTTCAACAAGCACATCAAGAGCGGTATCCACCCCTTGTTTATGCGCGTGATGAAAGGTATGCTCCCCAAGAATAAACTTGGCCGCAAGCTCATTACCAACATGCACGTTTACAACGGCACCGAACATCCCCACGCTGCCCAGAACCCCGAAGTTCTCGACATTGCAAAACTCATTAAATAATCCAAGCCCTGCAGCATCAATATGGAAAATGTAAACACCGTTGGTCGCCGCAAGGCCGCCATTGCCCGCGTAATCCTCAAAGAAGGTAACGGCAACATCACTATCAACCATCGCCCCCTCGAGGCATACTTCCCCTCGGAAATCCTTCAGTACATCGTTAAGCAGCCCTTGCTGACCCTCAACTGCGCTGAAAAGTACGATATCCAGGTAAACCTCGACGGCGGCGGCTACAAAGGTCAGGCCGAAGCCCTGCGTCTCGCTATCGCACGCGCTTTGGTAAAAATTAACCCTGAAGACAAACCCGCACTCCGCGCCGAAGGCTTCATGACCCGCGACCCGCGTTCTGTTGAACGTAAGAAACCCGGTCAGCCCAAGGCTCGCAAGCGCTTCCAGTTCTCCAAGCGTTAATCTGCCCTGTTTAGTATCTAAATCCCGACGATGGCTTCCGCTCTACGTCGGGATTGATTACCCCAAGAACGTAAACAAAACATTTAACAACAAAACAACATGTCAACACCCTCATTTGAGCAGCTCCTCGCTGCCGGCTGTCACTTCGGCCACCTCAAGCGCAAATGGAATCCCGCAATGGCTCCCTACATCTTCATGGAGCGCAACGGCATTCACATCCTTGACCTCTACAAGACCCAGGCCAAGCTCGAAGAAGCAGCCAACGCCTTGAAATCAATTGCCAAGAGCGGCAAGAAGGTGCTCTTCGTAGCCACCAAAAAGCAAGCCAAGCAGGTTATCGCCGACAAGGCATCAACCATCGGTATGCCTTACGTGATTGAACGCTGGCCCGGCGGCATGCTCACCAACTTCCCCACCATCCGCAAGGCCGTGAAGAAGATGACCGCCATCGACAAGATGACCAAAGACGGCACCTTCGACAACCTCTCAAAACGCGAAAAGCTGCAAATCACCCGCCAGCGCGCCAAACTCGAAAAGAACCTCGGCTCAATCGCCGACCTCAACCGTCTGCCCGCCGCCCTTTTCGTAGTTGACGTTTGCAAGGAACACATCGCAGTAGCCGAAGCCAACCGTCTTGGCATTCCGGTATTCGCGATGGTTGACACCAACTCCAACCCCAACAACATCGACTTCGTAATCCCCGCTAACGACGACGCCTCCAAGAGCATTGAAATCGTGCTCGACACCGTGATTGCCGCAATGACCGAAGGCCTCGAAGAGCGCAAGGTTGAAAAAGCCGACAGCGAAGCCGCAGAAGCTCAGGCCGACGAAGATGCTCCCAAGCAGGCAGTTCCCCGCCGCGAACGTCGCCGCAACGCCCGCCCCGCAGCAGCCGCTGAAGCTCCCAAAGCTGAAGCAGAAGAAGCCCCCGCAGCTCCCGCAGCTCCCGCAGCTGAGTAATCAAAACTTGACAATTTATAATTGACAATTGTCAACAACACATTGGCAATTGTCAATTTTTCAATTTCATCTATTAACACTAAAACAAACACTAAGATATTATGGCAGTAACAATGGCAGACATCACCAAGCTCCGCAACCTCACCAGCGCCGGCTTGATGGACTGCAAAAAAGCTCTCGCCGAAACCGACGGCGACATCGAAGCAGCCGTAGAAATTCTCCGTAAAAAAGGTCAGGCCGTAGCCGCCAAGCGCGAAGACCGCGAAGCCGCCGAAGGCTGCGTACTTTCGAAAAACGAAGGCCACTTCGCCGCTATCGTAGCCCTTAACTGCGAAACCGACTTCGTTGCCAAAAACGCCGGATTCGTAGACCTCACCAAGAAGATTCTCGATGCCGCAGTTGCCAACCAAATCAAATCGCTCGACGACCTCAAGGTTCTTCAGCTCGATGGCCGCACCATTGCCGATCTCATCGTTGAAGAAGTTGGTAAGACCGGCGAAAAGATGGAAATCGGCGCATATGAATACATCGAAGCTCCCTCCACCACATCTTACAACCACCAGGGCAACAAACTCGCTACCATCTGCGGCTTCAACCTCGAGGGCGTAGACTATCAGGTAGGCCGCGACGTTGCTATGCAAGTTGCATCGATGAACCCCGTAGCAGTAGACCGCGATGCCGTACTCGCATCAATCATTGACAGCGAAAAGGCCGTAGCCATCGAAAAGACCAAACAGGAGCAGGTTCAAAAAGCCGTTAACTCCGCCCTCAGCAAGGCCGGCATCAACCCCGCCCACGTTGACAGCGAAGCCCACATCGAGAGCAACATGTCAAAGGGCTGGATTTCTCCCGAACAAGCTGAACAGGCACGCAAAATCATCGCCGAGGTAAGCGAACAGAAAGCCGCCAACCTCCCCGAGCAGATGATTGAAAACATCGTTAAAGGCCGTATCAACAAATACTACAAAGAGAACTGTCTCGTAGAACAAGAGTTCATCAAAGACGGCAATCTCACCGTAGGCCAATACCTCGAACAGAGCGCCAAGGGTCTTACCTGCATCAGCTTCAAGCGCGTAAACCTCAATCAGGACTAATTCCGAGAATTTCTCATCCGCCAATAACCAAAGGGCTGAGTCGCACCCCGCGCCTCAGCCCCTTTCTTTTGATACGACATCTTAGTTTCATTATGTCGGTATTTTTTTGTAACTTTGCAACGATAAATATTGCATTATAGCTATGTTACTTGACAAGATAATTTCAGAGGCCGTGAGCCGCGCCGTAAAAGAACTTTACGACATAGATGCCCAGGCCGACACAATTATTCCTCAGGCCACCCGCAAGGAATTTGAGGGGAATCTCACTATTATGACTTTCCCTTGGGTCAAAACCGCCCGCAAATCGCCCGAGCAGGTTGGCACGGAGATAGGTAATTGGCTCATAGACAACGAACCCTCAGTAGCCCGCTTCAACGTAATCAAAGGCTTCCTGAATATCGTAATTGAGCCAACATACTGGAACGGCGTGTTGCGCCACATACTCGAAACGCCTAACTACGGTATCACGCCAATCGCGCCCGACGCGCCGACCGTGATGGTCGAGTACTCCTCGCCCAACACCAACAAGCCGCTTCATCTGGGCCATCTGCGCAACATCCTGTTAGGATACTCGTTGAGCCAAATTCTCGCAGCCTGCGGCAACAGGGTAGTAAAAACCAACATAGTCAACGACCGCGGCATTCACATCTGCAAGTCAATGCTCGCCTGGCAGAAGTGGGGCAACGGTGCCACTCCCGAGTCAACCGGCAAAAAAGGTGACCACCTTATCGGCGACTTCTACGTGCTCTTTGACAAACACTACAAAGAAGAACTCAAAGCCCTGAAAGAGCAGGGGATGACCGACGAAGAAGCCGAAAAGGCCTCCACCCTGATGGCCGAAGCCCGCGCAATGCTCGTGAAATGGGAGCAAAACGACCCCGAAGTCCGCGCCTTGTGGGCAAAGATGAACGAATGGGTCTACGCCGGATTCGACGAAACATACAAGCGCATGGGCGTGGATTTCGACAAAATCTACTACGAAAGCCAAACCTACCTCGAGGGCAAGGACAAGGTTCTCGAAGGCCTCGAAAGGGGAATAATGTATCGCAAAGAAGACGGCTCCGTGTGGGCCGACCTCACCGCCGATGGTCTTGACCACAAACTGCTGCTCCGCGCCGACGGCACCTCCGTGTATATGACGCAAGACATCGGCACGGCAAAACTGCGCTATCAAGACTACCCCATATCGAAGATGATCTACGTAGTGGGCAACGAACAAAACTACCACTTCCAGGTACTCTCCCTGCTCCTTGACAAGCTCGGATTTGAGTGGGGTAAAGACCTCGTACACTTCAGCTACGGTATGGTCAATCTGCCCAACGGCCGAATGAAAAGCCGCGAAGGTACGGTGGTTGATGCCGACGACCTTATGGCCGATATGGTGGCCGATGCCCGCAAGGTTAGCGACGAGTTAGGTAAGCTCGACGGCCTGAGCGCCGAAGAGGCCGAAAACGTTGCCGAAACCGTTGGTCTCGGTGCGCTGAAGTACTTCCTGCTCAAGGTTGACCCCCGCAAAAATATGGTGTTTAACCCCGAGGAGAGCATT
The DNA here is from genome assembly GCA_023666665.1 of Prevotella sp. GTDB lineage: Bacteria > Bacteroidota > Bacteroidia > Bacteroidales > Muribaculaceae > UBA3263. The sequence continues at coordinate 314,520 of JAMPBN010000001.1, forward strand.
GACTTCAACGGCAACACCGGGCCGTTTATTCAATACACCTATGCCCGCATCCGCTCGGTGCTCCGCAAGGCTGCGGAAGCCGGATTCACCATCGGCGAATATGCCACCGCAATTCCCGGCGAGCGCGAAATCGCCCTTATCCAACGGCTTGCCGAATTCCCCGCCACGGTGGCCGAAGCCGGACGCAGCTACTCCCCGGCGCTCATTGCCAACTATGCTTACGAACTCGTTAAAGAATATAACCAATTTTACCATGACTGCTCCATACTCAAGGAGGAAGACTCGGCAAAACGCTCGCTGCGCCTGGCGCTGAGCGAAGCTACGGCCTCGGTTGTGCGTACCGCACTGAACCTCCTCGGCATCGGAGTTGTTGAACGTATGTAATTATGAACGACTATCCTTACAACATGCCGCAATATGGCGGCACAGACTTTGCAGTTGGAGCAAGAATCTCCACAGTGATGAAAAGCGTTTACCTGCGTATGACTTTCGGTCTGCTCGTAACCGCCGTGGTTGCCTTGCTGGGTTATTCTCAGGGCTTCCTGCAGTTTATGTTCACCCACAGCTTCGTTTACTGGGGGCTGTTTATTGCCGAAATTGCTTTGGTAATCATCATTTCCGCCCGCATCACCAAGATGCAGTCATCTACGGCCGCCGCGCTGTTTTATCTATTTGCCATAGTCAACGGCCTGGCGCTGACTCCGATTTTTGCAATCTACACTCAGGCAAGTATCGCCAAAACTTTCTTTATCTGCGCCGGCACGTTCGGAGCAATGAGCATTTATGGCTACACTACCAAGAGCGACCTGTCAAAGATGGGCAGCATACTGATTATGGCGCTTTTCGGCCTGATTATCTGCTCGGTGATCAACATCTTCTGGGCAAACTCCACATTTGAGTGGATTATCTCGTTTGCCGGCGTGGCAATCTTTATCGGCCTCACAGCCTGGGACACCCAGCAAATCAAACAGATGGCACAGCTGATGCCCGCAAGCTCAGCAGGTCATCTTGCCACCATCGGAGCACTCAACCTCTACCTCGACTTCATCAACCTCTTCCTCTACCTGCTGCGATTCTTTGGCAACAGCCGCGATTAAAGCGTCGGCGTTCGCGGTCAAAGAACCAGCCCCACTTATTGAAGTATCGGGCCATATTGACAATATGAATCCAAGTCATGCGCCGGGAGTGATAACTCTCGGCGCGATGTTTATGCACAATCGTCGCCCCGGGCCAGAACACAGTGAGGTAGTGGCGGTGCATACGCCGGGTCAGGTCAATATCCTCGGGATACATGAAGAACCGCTCGTCAAACAGCCCCACCTCCCTGAGCGCAGAAACGCGCATAAACATAAAGCTGCCCTGATGGTAGGGAATGTTTTCCTCAGTGTCGTGAGGCCACGTCTCCAACAGATAGCGGCGGTTACGGACTGCTGCTAACCGTGGCGGTAAAAATCGCCGCGCAAATGGGTCGAGAGGAGTGGGCAGCAGGCGCACCACGGCCTGCTCGCGCCCATCGGGATATATGGTGCGGGGAATCAGCTGACCTATTGCCGGATTGGAGTCCATATGCTCAATAATTCTGCCGATAACGTCCGCATCAAAATATACGTCGCTGTTAATGACCAGATGATAACGCGCATCGGCCGATGCGAGCGACTTTCGCAATTCCACATTGTGGGCAGCGCCATAGCCGCGATTTTCGGGCGTATGCATGTAAGCCACGCCCAGTTGCCCGCAAAATTCGCGCAGGTCGTCGGTCGGCGAATTATCTACCACGGCAACATTGCCAACCCCGGCATTATGCAGCGAGCCAACGCAACGCTCCAGTTCATCGCGGTCGGTTTGATAAGTCACAATCGAGGCTCTGACCTGCGGAAAGTTCATAGCGCGGCGCGGAGGGTGCGGAGGGTTGTGAGATAGCCCGATTCAACCAGCAACGACAGCGAATTGAGGTCAAATGCCTGATGGTCGGCCACCTCAGTGAGGTTGACCACGATGTCGCAGATTTCAAGGTCGGGAATGACGTTGTGTTTCGACATCAGGGCATATGAACGCTGCGCGATTGCGATGATGTTCTTGGCCGGAGCGGCATTATACATCGGAGAGCAGTTGATGCCGATAAGGCGGTCGCAAAGGTGGCGGATGGCCCACGAGGGCATATTGTGGAGAACTCCGCCGTCAACGTAGCGATGGCCGTCGATCCTCACCGGGTCGAACACAATCGGAATTGAGCAGCTTGCTACAATGCGCTCAGCCAGCGCCCCCTCGGAAAATGCTTTCTTCATGCCGAGGTCAAGGTCGGTGGCACACACCACCGTCTTGATTGGCAAATCCTCAATGTTCTTGTATGGGATTCGCTTTTGGAGATGATTTTTGAAGCGGTCGAGCGAGAAAAACGACTCGCGAGGCACGTGCATTTCGGCAAAATCGCGGAAACTCGCATCAGTAAACATCTCCAGCAGCGGGTCGTGGAGGTCGTCGTTGAGCAATCCGGCAGCATAAAATGCGGCCACTACACTTCCGGCGCTGACTCCGGCAATGATGTCGGGAATAATACCGAGTTCACGCAGCGCCCTCATCGCCCCGATGTGAGCAAAGCCTCTCGCCCCGCCGCCGCTGAGGCAAACGCCGAGGCGATATGGCTTTTTATGTTCGGGGGGAATCCTCATTTCTCGCGCATAAAGATATTTATCGGAGTGCCGGTGAAGTCCCAGTTCTCGCGAATCTTGTTTTCAAGATAGCGGCGATACGGCTCCTTGACCCATTGGGGCAGGTTGCAGAAGAACACGAACGTGGGGATTCGCTGCTCTTTGAGCTGGGTAATATACTTTATCTTGATGAATTTACCCTTGTTTGATGGCGGGGGATATGCGGCAATGGCATCGTGCATCACTTCGTTGAGTCGTGCCGTAGGAACCTGGCGGTGGCGGTTCTGATATACCTGTTCGGCGGTTTCGAGCACCTTGTGGATTCTCTGCTTGGTCAGAGCCGACCCGAAGATGATGGGGAAGTCGGAGAAGGGTGCGAAACGGCTGCGGATGGCCGAGTCGAAGTGGTCAATGGCCTGCTGGCTCTTGTCTTCAACCAGGTCCCATTTGTTCACGCACACCACCAGACCTTTTTTGTTCTTCTGAATGAGCGAGAAGATGTTGGCATCCTGTGCCTCAATGCCTCGGGTGGCATCAATCATCAGGATGCACACGTCGGAGGCCTCAATAGCGCGGATGGAGCGAATTACCGAATAATATTCAATATCTTCGTTCACCTTGGCTTTTTTGCGGATACCGGCGGTATCAACGAGATAGAAGTCGAAGCCAAACTTGTTGTAGCGCGTGTAAATGGAGTCGCGGGTAGTGCCGGCAATATCGGTGACAATATGGCGGTCTTCGCCGATAAATGCGTTGATGAGCGACGACTTTCCGGCATTTGGGCGGCCAACGATGGCAAACTTGGGCAGTTCTTCGAGCTTGGAGGCTTCATCATCGTCAACCTCGGGGAGTTTCTTGACTATCTCGTCGAGCAAATCGCCCGTGCCGAAGCCGCTCACGGCGCTAACCGGATACGGCTCGCCCAGGCCGAGCTTATAGAACTCGGCAATGTTGTAGAGCCACTCGTTTGAGTCAACTTTGTTGGCAACGAGAATCACCGGCTTCTTGGAGCGGCGCAGAATTTCGGCCACGTGGTCGTCGAGGTCGGTAACACCGTTCATCGCGTCGACCACGAACAGCACCTCGTCGGCCTGCTCAATGGCAAGGTGTACCTGCTTGTTGATTTCTTCTTCAAAAATATCTTCGGAGTTCACGACCCAACCGCCGGTATCAACGATTGAGAATTCGCGGCCGTTCCAGTCAACCTTGCCATATTGGCGGTCGCGGGTGGTGCCGGCGGTTTCGTCGACGATGGCCCGACGAGTCTGCGTCAGGCGGTTAAAGAGTGTGGACTTGCCCACGTTGGGGCGACCCACTATTGCTACTAACTGTCCCATTATTGAATATATCCGAATGCCTTGAGCTTATTGTCGCGGTTGCGCCAGTTAGGTTCAACCTTAACAAAGAGTTCGAGGTACACATTTTTATCAAAAAACTTTTCTATATCGCGGCGAGCTGCCATTCCCACCTTTTTGAGCATAGCTCCCTGACGGCCTATGAGGATGCCCTTTTGTGAGTCGCGCTCCACGTAGATAACCGCCATAATATGAATCGAGGTCTCTTTCTCTTCAAATTTCTCTACGATTACTTCCGTTGAATAAGGCACTTCCTTATCGTAGTTTTCGAGTATCTTTTCGCGAATAATCTCGGTCACAAAAAAGCGGGCGGGCTTGTCGGTCAGCGCATCCTTACCGAAATATGGCGGCGAGGGAGGAAGAAGCTCCACTATGCGCTTCATCAGATTCTCCACGTTGAAATTCTCGGTTGCCGAGATTGGGAAGATTTCTGCGTTGGGCAGGCGGTTCTGCCAGTCGTTGACAATATGAACGAGTTCGCCGCCGTCGCCACTGAGTAGGTCAATCTTGTTGATTACCAGCAGAACGGGTGCTTTCTCCTTGGCTACTTTGGCCAGGAAGTCGGCGTTCTTCTCGGGGTCTTCAACCACGTCGGTAACGTAGAGCAGCACGTCGGCATCAGTAAGTGCCTCCTGCGAGAATCCGAGCATAGCCTCCTGCATTTTGTAGCGCGGCTTCAGTACGCCGGGAGTGTCGGAAAATACTATCTGATAGTCAGGAGTGTTGACAATTCCGGTGATGCGGTGGCGGGTGGTCTGGGCCTTGGGGGTTATAATGCTCATACGCTCGCCAACAAGGCGGTTCATCAGCGTGGACTTGCCGACGTTGGGGTTGCCGACAATGTTCACGAATCCTGCGCGATGTTCCATTTGCGGAGTGTTGTTTTCTTCCATTTTGGTCATGAGTTTAGGTTATTACTATAAAAGTAAACACCTCGGCGATAGAATAGTTTGCGCGCGGGCGCTTGGCCCATGGTCAGGGCTGAGCATCCGTGCGCAATGAATAAAGTGAGAGGTCTGAGCCGATTAAATATCCCAAATGATATACATAGCTCCCCAGGTAAAGCCGGCACCAAAAGCGGTAAGCAGCAGCTTGTCGCCTTTTTTGAGTCGGTCTTTATATTCGGCTATGCAGATGGGAATGGATGCGGCGGAGGTATTGCCTGTGTGCTGAATGTTGACCAGAACTTTCTCGTGGTCTATGCCGGCACGGTCGGCAACCGCTTCAATGATGCGGAGGTTGGCCTGATGAGGCACGAACCAATCCACCGTCTCCATAGTCAAGCCGTTGCGCTCTGCCACCTCGAGCGAGGAGTTGAGCATATTGGTAACGGCGTGCTTATAAACGGCGCGGCCTTCCTGATAAACGTAATGCTCGTGGGCATCAACGGTTTCGTGGCTCGCGGGCTTGGCGCTTCCGCCGGCTTTCATAATGAGGTTATGGCAGCCGTTGCCGTCAACGTAGAATTGAGCGTCCATAATGCCGACTGCCTCCTCGGTGGGCTCGAGCAGCATTGCTGCAGCACCGTCGCCAAATAGCGGGCAGGTGGCACGGTCGGTATAGTCAGTCATTGACGACATTTTCTCGGCAGCTACTACAACCACTTTTTTGCGGAGGCCGGAGCGGATATATGCCGCGCCATCTTGCAGGCCTACGAGGAAACCGGCGCATGCGGCTTCGAGGTCATAACTGTAAGCGGCGCTAAGGCCTAGTTCGTGGCATATGATGGAGCCGGTTGAGGGGAAGCGATAGTCGGGATTGCAGGTGCAGCAGATGAGCAAGTCAACGTCTTCAGCCTTGGTGCCGGTTTCCGCCAGCAGTTTGGCCACGGCCTGAGCGCCCATATACGACGAAGCCTTGTCAGGGTCGCGGAGTATATGGCGCTCCTTGATGCCGACGCGTGTGGTAATCCACTCGTCGTTGGTGTCGACCATCTTCGACAGCATTTCGTTGTCGAGAATATCATCGGGCAGATATGATGCTACCCCGGCTATGCGAGCATACGTCATATTAGTCTGCTATAATTAGATAGCCTCAGCTTTTTCAATTACAACATGGCCGCGATAGAAGCCACATTCACCGCATACGGTGTGATAGATGTGCCATGCGCCGCAGTTGGGGCATACAGCGATTGTAGGCATTTGAGCTTTGTCGTGAGTACGGCGCTTGGCGGTACGGGTCTTCGATTGTCTGCGTTTAGGATGTGCCATTTTCTTTTATGGTTTTTGTTATTGTTTTAATATTTGTCGGGATTTGAGCTAATCGTCAGGGTTGGTGTCGTCGATTTCGTCAATGAGTTGCTGCTGAAGCTCCGCATCTTCGTCATCGGCATTTTTTACGCCATACTTCTTATTGAGAGCCGACATTGCGCGGTTGCACTTGCCCTGCGGATGAACGTGGCGCGGGGGGATTGCCAACACGGCGGTGTCGTAAATCATATACGCAACGTTCAAGTAATTGTCGCTCTCGGGAATTATAAGCAGCGTGTCGCTGTCGTCATTATATTCCTCGCCGTATTTAACCGTGAGGTTATACGTGGCATCAATGGGAATCTGGAGCTCGTCAAGGCATCGGTCGCAAAGCACCGTCAGTGAGCCTGTGAGATGAAACTCCATAACGTAGGAGTCGGCACGATGGTCAACGTCAACTGTCACGTTGACATCGGCATCGCGCACGTCAGCGTTCTCCATATTAGTGAAGAAAGCCTTGTCAAGATGATACTCAAACGTATGCTTCCCCTGCGGTAAGCTTTTGAGCATCAGCTTATATTCAGTAAATTTTCCCATCTTTAGCTATGAGAGTATAGTGTGAAAAACTGTGCAAAGGTACGAAAAATTTAATAATTACCAATTCCCAACCCCTATTTTTTTGCTTAGGGGTATTGGCGGAGGGCGTAGGTGCGCTCACGGAGGAAGACACCGAGAGTGTCGGGGGTGGCGGCGTGGGGGGCCTGTTCTTCAACGCTGATGGGCTGCCCGATGGTGACATGAATGGTCTTTCCGGCTTTTTTCATAATTTCACGCGGCAGCATCAGCGAGCGTAACGGCCAGCATATATGACCCATCAAGTTGAACAGCTTGGAGTTGGAGCCCTGAAAATAAATCGGCACTACGGGGACTTTGGCGCGATGAATGATGCGGAGTACCGACTCCTGCCAGGGGCGGTCAATCAGCTGTCCCTTCCAGTTGGTCTTGCTCATTGCGCCGGCGGGGAAGAACCCCATAGGCTTGCCCTCTTTGAGCTGACGCAGACATTCGGCAATGCCGCGAACGCTCACGGCTCGCTTGGCGGGGTCTTTTTGCGCCCAGGCATCTACGGCAATAAAGTTGGGGCGCAGTCCGCTCACGCGGTTCAATATCATGTTGACCATAACCTTAAATTCAGGGCGACGAGAGCCCACGAGGTCAATCAGCGCAATGCCGTCGAGCGCACCGAAGGGGTGGTTGCTCACTGTTATAAACGCGCCCTCGGGGAGGCGGTCAAGTATTTCTTCGTTGTCGATTTTCAGCGATATATTGAGCGACTTGTCGAGCAGCTTGCGGGCACATTCGGGGCCGGCCGTATCACACGCTATGGAGTGTACGCGGTTCATATCATCCATTTTCAGCGTGTGCATCAGCCAGCGCGCAACCTTCGGGTGGCCTTCAAGCTGCGGAATCAGTTGCATCACCTCTTCATCGGTGAGGACTTCGGGGCGAACGGTATATTTTTCTTCAGTCATTTTTTCAAAGAGATATATGAGGCATATTTGCCAATAAAACGCTTGAATGCGGGAATTTTCATCAGCCCGAACTCAAAAACCGCAAATCCAAGCAGAGCGCAGCATATGCCCAAAGTTACGTCAATTAAATAATGATGGGATGTATATACGGCTGTAAACCAAATGCCAACGGTAATTATACCGAGGGCTATCTTCCACGCGGCGGGCGATTTTGAACGCAGGGCGAAAAGGAACGCAACAAAAGTATATGCGCTGTGGAGCGACGGCACGGCGGCAAACACGTTTGAATTGCGGGTATAGAGGGCATCAAAAATCCCCAGTCCGGTCATTTGGTCAAAAGCGGCAAGTCCAGCAGTAGACCCCGGAGTGCCGAAAATCGGCTCAAGGCCATATTCGGCGACAAACCAAGGCGGAGCGGCAGGGTGGATATAATACCCGGCAAAGCCGATAAAATTAACCAACAGAAAGACGAGCGAGAAGCGGATTGACCACTCCGGCCGCCCGCTGAAATACAGCCACAAGCCGAAAGCAATCGGCACCGGAACCCAGCATAGGTAGAACAACCCGCAGAAGAAGTCAACAACGGCATTGGTGTGCAGGGCAAAAAACTCGTTGGGGGTCAGGATTACCGAGGCGGTGTGAATGCCAAACAGCGACTTTTCGGCAGCATAGATGCCGCCAACGTCAACCGGGTTTACTTCATAGTTCGGCACTATGTTCATCCAGTCATAGCTGATTCCGAAAATGATAAAGGGGAGCAGCGCAACCACGGTTTTGCGCGACCATCGCGAGGCAAAAAACAATGCGGCGATGAGCAGCGCCAAAAAAGGATGCTCCGGACGCATACCCACACACAGCGCTGTCACCGCAAGCCACACCACCAAAGCCGTGACGCAAATCAAGGTTTCTTTACGATTGGGAAAACTCATTTCTGCGCGTTTAACGCCTTGCGGCAGTGGTTAATGCGGGCAAAGGCCGTAAGGTTGGCAAATATTGCAATGATAATCATTGCGCATACGGCAATAACGTCGGGATTGAACGAGTCGCCGGGAGTCTGACAGATGCCAACAATGCCGGTAGCTATGATTCCTACTGTGGCAACCACCACACGCTCGGGGCGCTGCATAAAACCGATTTTGCATTCAATATCGAGCCCCTCGGCGCGGGCGCGTACATAGCTGACCATCAGCGAGCCGACGAGAGCCACAAAAGTGATAATTGCGCCCCACAGGTCGCCACGCTGAATCAGGTAGAAGGCAAGACCACCGAGGGTAAACATCTCGCAATAGCGGTCGAGCACGGAGTCATACATCGCGCCGAAAGTTGACTGCATATTTCCCAGGCGGGCTACCTGGCCGTCGAGCATATCAAAGACGCTGAAAAGAATAATGATGATGCCGCCCCACATAAACACCTCATATGGGTTTCCGCCCTGCGAGGCAATGTAGCCGGCCCACACCATAAACGCCGCTCCGGCAATCTGGCCGAGCAGACCCGCGGTCGTAACCATATTTGGGGTCACGCCACATTTTATCAGCAATTTAACGAATGGATTGATAACGAAATAGATGCCTTGCTGAAGAGCATCGCGGCAGCTTTTTGCATTTTTCTTTATGTCCATATAATGAAATAGTTGAGAGCGAACAGTATCACGGCGGAGTAGAAGCCTGCGAGCAAGTCATCGGCCATCATGCCGACCCCGCCGGGGAGTTTCTCCATTTTGCGGATACCTAAGGGTTTGAATATGTCAAAGAATCGAAACAGTGCGAGAGACAAAAGTATTTCCCACCACGGACACATAATCACCGGAATCAGCGAGAACCATTGTCCCACGGTTTCATCCACGCAAGCAATCACCGGGTCAGGACCCCAATATTTTTCAGACACATTGCTGGTCCATGTTCCGGCAATGGCGAGCACTACGGTGGCAATTGCCGTGACAAGTATGCAAACTGTGGTGTCTGCCCAGATATAGAGCGGCAACCATAATATAATGGCCAATATTGCGCCCCACGTGCCGGGAGCCACCGGCAGGTAGCCAACGCCCAGCGAGGTGCATATCAGCTTGGGGAGCAGCGGAAATTCGCTGTCGCGGCTATGATCGATTTTTCTATGTGGTTCTGCGTGCATGGATTAAAATTCCCGTGCGGGGCGATCTTGATAGAGTTTTTTAAGAGGATTGGCAAAAGCCTCATCGTGGATTTCGCGATTACGCAGCGCGTCAATGGCCATATATATAGCCTGACGCATTGACTGCGCGTCGGCAACTCCCTTGCCGGCAATGTCGTAAGCGGTGCCATGGTCGGGACTTGTGCGCACAAACGGCAGTCCGGCGGTAAAGTTCACGCCCGAGGTGCCACAGAGGGTTTTGAACGGGATGAGACCTTGGTCATGATACATCGCGAGGATGCCATCGAAATGCACGTGATGCCCGGCGCCGAAAAATCCGTCGGCGGGATATGGCCCGAACGCCTGGATTTTCAAATTGTTGGCTTCGGCAACGGCGGGGATAATGATTTCCTCTTCCTCCTTGCCGAGAAGACCGCCGTCGCCGGCGTGGGGATTGAGCGCCAACACGGCGATTCGCGGGGAGTGCACGCCAAAGTCGCGAATCAGCGAGCTATTAAATTCCTCAAGTCTTCTGACTATCAGCTCCGTATTGATTTCGCCGGCGACCTTGGCAAGAGGCAGATGAACGGTAGCCAACGCTACCCGCAAACCGTCCTCCGATGCCATAATCATAAGAGCGTGATTGCCTGCATCGCCCAATGCGGCCTCAAAATATTCCGTATGGCCGGGAAAATGGAACTCAGGGCCTTGAATGTTCTCCTTATTAATCGGTGCGGTCACTATCACGTCAATTTCTCCGGTCTTGAGGTCGGAAGTGGCACGTTCAAGGGCAGCGAGCGCGGCTTTTCCGGCGGCCTCGGTGCTGTGGCCTGGAGTGAGTTGTTCATCGTCGCCGACAACGTTGACAAAATTCAGATGTCCGTCTTTAGCCTGGCTACCCGATTCGGCACGCCACACTGGCACCGTAGGAATCTCTAACTGCTTGCGGTAGGCCGAAGCAAGGCGCTGCGAGCCGTAAACCACCGGGGTGCAGAGGTCAAACATCTGCGGGTCTTCAAAGGCCTTGAGAATAATCTCGTAGCCAATGCCATTATAGTCGCCGTGGGTGATTCCCACCTTTATTTTTCTATCTTCCATTAATAATGTCTAGTTATTCAAGGTGCAAAATTACAAAAATTTTCGTAATTTTGCACCGATAATTATGCATTATGCTATTCTTGCAGCCGGAGAGGGCTCGCGACTCGACATGGTCGCCGCCAAACCGCTGGCCCCGATTCAGGGTCAGACCCTCATCAGCCGCCTGCTGAATATCATAGCGCGGAGGCCTGACACGCAACAGGTTGTTGCCGTAATCAACAGCCGCAAGCCCGAAATAGAAAGTCATCTTCGCGGGCTGAATCTACCCTGTGAGTTGAAAGTCATTTCCACACAAACCCCCTCGGCCGCCCACACGCTGCAGCTGGCTCTTGACCATCTGCCCGACGACGAGCAGGTCATCGCCCTGACGGTCGACACAGTTTTTCTCGCCTCTGAGTTCAACAGCTATGTTGATTCATTCAAGTCAACGGTGTCGGCCGACGTACTGATGGGTGCGACCCGCTACGCCGATGACGAGAAGCCCCTCTACATCGAAGTTGGCAAAGAAAGCCGAATCCGCGCATTCCGCGACTTTCCGCTTGCCGGGGCCGACCACGTTTCGGCGGGAATCTATGGCATCAGCCACCGGGCGAAGCAGGCTTTGCAACGCGCCATCAGCCTCGGCATCAATGGGCTGCGCGAGGCCCAGCGATCGCTGCTGCTCCAAAACCTTGATGTCAAGGCATATGAATTCAGCCAGGTTTTCGATGTTGACCGCCCCCACGACCTGCTCAAAGCCCGCGAGTTTCTAATCAATCACGAAGACTGATGGCCATAGCAGTAGCAGCAATTCTCCGCGCCGGGCATTTCTCGCCCAACAACGTTGGCCGCGATGCCGCGATTCTCAACGACGTTGCCGCCGAGCTGCGCCGCAAGGGCATCGCCGTAAACATTTACAGCGAGGAGCAATTCATTGCCCACGGCATCGGCAGCGAACAGATTGTAATGGCTATGACCCGCGATTCACGCTCCACTACCCGACTCCTTGCTCTTGAAAACCAGGGGCGCATAGTGGTAAATTCCGGCCACGCCATTACCCACTGCATTCGCTCGAATATGGTCAAAATATTTGAGCGCGCAGAGATTCCGCAGCCGCCAACACTCCTTGTCAGCACCAACGAAGACGTGCGCAGCAGCCTCAAAGAGGCCGGTTTCGGGGCGTGTTGGGTGAAACGCGCCGATTGCCAGACCATACATAAGGAAGACGTGGTGCGCGTGCGCCACATTGAAGAAGCTCAGGAGCTACTCAGCGAATTTTTTATACGTGGAATAGAAAAAGCCACAGTAGCTCAACACCTCGACGGCCTCTATGCCAAGTTCTACGGCGTGGACTCCGTTGGATTCTTCCATTTTTTCTTCACGGCAAAAGAGCCGGATGAGGGAGTATTTAACGCACCCAAATTCCGCCACGTCTGTGAGGATGCCGCCCGGGCGCTCGGGGTGACGGTTTATGGCGGTGACGCGGTAGTAAACCCCAAGACGGGGGAGTTTCACATCGTGTCATTCAACGACTGGCCCGGATTTGCGCCCTGCCGCAAAGAAGCAACCAAAGCAATAACCAAATTCGTGGCGACACACGCCCGCAAACTCCTGCGTAAGTAATGGACAGCGACTTCAAATCATCCTTGAAGAGCCTCGACACCGAAGAACACATTGACCTGTGGTTCTACCGGCGCATCGGCTGGGCTGAAGCAAAACTTGCCGCACGGCTCGGCATATCGCCAAACGCCATCACCATCGCATCTATTTTCATCGGCATTGCTGCCGGCATATGTTTTTATCCAACAAATATTTGGGTTAACATCGGCGGTTTGTTGCTGCTGACGCTCGCCAACTCTTTCGACTCAGCCGACGGCCAGCTTGCCCGCATCACGGGCAAATACTCGCAAATAGGCCGAATTCTTGACGGTGTGGCCGGTAATCTCTGGTTTATCACCATTTACGTGTGCATCTGTTTGCGAACGAGCCTTACCGTAGGCTGGTTTGAGGCGCATCCGTGGGTAATTTGGACAGTTGCTCTGATTTCAGGCGGCTGCCACGCCTTTCAGGCTGCAATGGCCGACTTTTACCGCCAAATGCACCTGCGTGCCGTAAATGGTACCGACGAATTTGAAGGCTCGACAGTAATCAAAGACAAAGCCCTTAACAGCCGGGGAATCAAGCGATTGTTTCTGTTGGCATATTGGCACTACACCCGCTGGCAGGAAGCGCTGACGCCCAACGCGTTGCGCATGTGCGCGATGGGTCCGCTCAGTAATGAGTTTCGCCAAGGCTCACTGCCGCTGATGAAGTGGGCCAACGTGTTGACTTTCAACTGGCGCTCAATTACTCTGGCAGTCTGCCTTTTGTGTGGCGCACCGTGGGTTTACTTCATATGCGAGCTGACCCTGGGCAACGCTATTTTGGCATATATGATTCTCAGCCACGAACGCCTCTGTCAGAAAATGATTGCGGCAGTCAGCCCAACGGCCTGTGCGTCGGGCGAATAAGTCGGCACCACAACAGCCGCCTCGCCGCGGCGTTTGTCCAGCCCGAGCCAGCGGCGATTGAAAGGCAGCAGCCACTCGGCGGCGCGAGCCGACAATATGCCGATGCCGGCGCCCGCAAGCACGTCGTTAAGCCAATGCCTGCCATTGAGAATACGCATCACTCCTACCCCGGAAGCCACGACATAACCCGCCGCTCCTACCCAGGGGCCATAGTCCTGACGCAGCAGTTCCGCGCCGAGAAATGCCGTGGTGGTGTGTCCCGACGGAAAGGAATTGAGCCGCGAGCCGGTCGGGCGGCGCTCTCTAACGCAATGCTTGGTGCCTTGAGTTAGCGCTGTGGCGATTATCGCACCGGTGGCTCCGACTATCAAGCGGTCAACAAACGGACGGCGTGACTTCACCCCGGCAAAGTCCAAAAACAGATAACCCGCAGCCGGAAGATACTGAATATAATCATCATATGGCGCACAATTGTGGATTCCAATTTCATTGTTAATCCACTTGCGAGCGCGTTTCAGCGGCGGAGTAGCCACCGAAACTGCCCCGACGGCAATCAGAGATGCTGGAAGTATGAGCTGCTGCGGGGTAAACTTAACGGTATCAATTCCCTCGGTACGCACCGAGTCTTCTCCCCGGACTTGGCCGACGAGAATCAACAGCGCTATAAGAAGAATTCCCAGGCGTTTCACGGCTGCAAATTTATGAATTTTTGTTTAGTAGATGACAAAATTTGATTTTTGTCGGTTATTATATTGATTTTTAACT
>JAMPBN010000001.1:328804-428504 GCA_023666665.1 Prevotella sp.
CCGAAAACCATCCGTTTCGTATATTATGTCTTCCACACGCTTTTACTAGTGACCCTGAAAAAACGGAGTCATCGGTTGCTCATTCCGCTCCAAGAGGCCGACCAAAGCCCATCATAGTGGAATGAGCAATGATGACCCCGCGAGACTATAACCTGAGCCGCGCACTTGGTGCGGCAGGATTATCTACCCACGGGCATCGCCATTGCCTCATTCTTGACTATGATTTGGGAAATTGGTCGTTTCTTGGAGCCAAGAATTAAAGCGACGTATGCGCCTGAAATTTTAAATTTACCTCCCAACACCCGGTGTTGACCCTCCTCTGGGGCACCACGTATCGCGGAGTCGCTGCAAAGTTACCATTTTTTCAATTCACCACCAAACCTAATTTATCTACCGCCTAACTTCTAACTTCTAACTTCTAACTTCTAACTCCTAACTCCTAACTCCCAATGCCCAATGCCTAATGCCTAATTTTTTCGTTCCGAAAAAATTTTGTATCTTTGCGCGTAGATAATTATTTACCTTAAAATCATGGCAGAACATAAAGAGAAACTCTTTGACATGTTTCCCCCGGTGACCACCGAAGAGTGGCGTGCCAAGGTCGATGTTGACCTTAAGGGCGTGCCCTTCGAGAAGAAACTCGTGTGGCGCACCAACGAGGGCTTCAATGTCAACCCGATGTATCGGCGCGAAGATATCGCCGATTTCAAAATCACCGACAGTCTTCCCGGTGAATTTCCCTACGTGCGCGGCACCCGCACCGACAATGACTGGCACATCCGCCAGGAAATCATTTCCGACAATGCCGCCGACGCTAACGCCAAGGCCCTCGAAGTTCTCGGCAAGGGTGCTGATTCCCTGGGCTGGCATATGCCAGAGGTAACCGCCGAAGCCCTGGCAACGTTCCTCAATGGCATCGACCTCTCCAAAACAGAAATCAACCTGAGCTGCTGCATGCGCAGCGTTGTGGAGCTCACGCAGCTGCTAACCGAGTACATAGTCAGCGCCGGAGCCGCCGACACCTTCCACGGCAGCATTGACTTCAACCCCTGGAAGCGCGAGCTCAAACACGGTTCCAAGTCGCCCTTCGACCCCGAAACCACCGCCATTGCGCTGCCTAAAATCGCTGCTCCCATTAAGGGCTTGCGCCTGCTGAGTGTTGAATCAGAGCTCTTTACCAACGGCGGTGCTTACATATATCAAGAACTCGGCTACGCTCTGAGCTGGGGTGCACAGTGGCTCACGCTGCTCACTGATGCCGGGCTCAGCGCCGACGAGGTTGCCACCCGCATCAAGTTCAACATGGGCATCTCGACCAACTACTTTATGGAGTTGGCAAAATTTCGCGCCGCCCGCCTGCTCTGGGCGCAAATCGTGGAGCAATACAAGCCCGCCGACGTTGATGCCGCAAAGATGCACGTCCACGCCTCAACGTCGAAATACAATCAGACCGTCTACGATGCTCACGTGAACCTGCTTCGCAGCCAAACCGAGGCTATGAGTGCCGCCCTTGCCGGCGTTGACTCCATCACGGTAACGCCGTTTGACACCCCCTACAAGACCCCCGATGACTTCTCAGAGCGCATTGCCCGCAACCAGCAGCTGCTGCTCAAGGAAGAGAGTCATCTCGACAAGGTCATCGACCCTGCCGGCGGCTCGTATTATATTGAAACTCTGACCCTCAGCCTTGCCAACGAGGCCTGGAAACTCTTCCTCGGCGTAGAGGCCGACGGCGGATTTGCCAAAGCCTTGGCCGACGGCAAGATTCAAGCTGCCGTAAACGAAAGCAACGCCAAGCGCCACGCCGATATGGCCCGCCGCAAAGAAGTGCTGCTCGGCACCAACCAGTTCCCCAACATCAACGAATTTGCCGCCGACAAGATTGAAAACGACGGCGAAGGCTGCGGATGCGGTTGCCACCACGAAGAGGGCGAAGGAGGCATTGCCGCTACCCGCCTTGCTTCAGACTTTGAGCAACTGCGCCTCGCCACCGAGCGCGCCGCCAATCGCCCGAAAGTCTTTATGCTCACCATCGGCAACCTGGCCATGCGCCTGGCCCGCTCGCAGTTCTCGGGCAACTTCTTCGGCTGCGCCGGCTACGAGATTATCGACAATAATGGCTTCAAGACCGTGGCCGACGGCATCGACGCCGCTATGGCCGCAAAGGCCGACGTAGTGGTGCTCTGCTCCAGCGACGACGAATATGCCGACTTTGCCCCCGAGGCTTTCAAACTCCTCGATGGTCGCGCAGAGTTCGTGGTAGCCGGCGCTCCCGCCTGCACCGACGACCTCAAAGCCCTCGGAATTGAAAACTTTATCCATGTGCGCAGCAACGTCCTCGACACCCTCCGCGCCTTTAACGCCAAACTCCTGAAATGAAACCTGATTTTTCAAGCATAAACATTGCAGAGGTGGCCACCCCCAAGGCTCACGCCGCTGCCCCTCACGGTGAGGATTGGCTTACCCCCGAGCTTATTCCCGTAAAACCCGTCTACACCAAAGAAGACCTCCAAGGTCTCGAACACCTCGACTATGTTGCCGGTCTGCCGCCGTTCTTGCGCGGCCCTTACAGCGGTATGTATGCAATGCGCCCCTGGACTATCCGACAGTATGCCGGCTTCTCCACCGCCGCAGAATCCAACGCTTTCTACCGCCGCAACCTAGCTTCCGGCCAAAAAGGCCTCTCCGTGGCCTTCGACCTGGCCACGCACCGCGGCTACGACGCTGACCATGAGCGCGTTGTCGGCGACGTCGGCAAGGCAGGCGTGAGCATCTGCTCGCTCGACGACATGAAAGTCCTCTTCGACGGCATCCCCTTGAACAAAATGTCCGTGTCAATGACCATGAACGGCGCCGTACTCCCCGTGCTCGCTTTCTACATCAACGCCGGATTGGAACAGGGCGCCAAACTCGAAGAAATGGCCGGGACCATTCAGAACGATATCCTCAAGGAATTCATGGTGCGCAACACCTATATCTACCCCCCGGAGTTCTCCATGCGCATCATCGCCGACATCTTTGAGTACACCTCGCAAAACATGCCGAAGTTCAACTCCATCTCAATCTCCGGCTACCACATGCAGGAGGCCGGCGCTACCGCCGACATTGAGCTGGCCTATACCCTTGCCGACGGTCTCGAATACCTCCGCGCAGGTGTCAACGCCGGCATGGACATCGACGCTTTCGCTCCGCGCCTGAGCTTCTTCTGGGCCATCGGCATGAACTTCTTTATGGAAATCGCCAAGATGCGTGCCGCACGTATGCTCTGGGCCAAGATTGTAAAGCAGTTCAACCCCAAGAACCCCAAATCGCTGGCCCTGCGCACCCACTCGCAGACCTCCGGCTGGTCGCTCACCGAGCAGGACCCCTTCAACAACGTTGGTCGCACCTGCATCGAAGCCATGGGAGCAGCCCTGGGCCACACCCAGAGCCTCCACACCAACGCCCTCGACGAGGCCATTGCCCTCCCCACTGACTTCTCCGCGCGCATTGCCCGCAATACTCAGATTTACATCCAGGAAGAAACCTACATCACCAAGGAAATTGACCCATGGGGCGGCTCTTACTACGTTGAGGCTCTCACCGACCTCATTGCCCAACGCGCATGGGAACACATCCAGGAAATCGAAAAGCTCGGCGGCATGGCCAAGGCCATTGAAACCGGTCTGCCCAAGCTCCGCATTGAAGAAGCCGCTGCCCGCACCCAGGCACGCATCGACTCCGGACGTCAGACCATCGTAGGCATCAACAAGTATCGCCTCGACCACGAAGACCCCATTGACATTCTCGAAATCGACAACACTCAGGTGCGCAAGGAGCAGATTGAGCGCCTCAACGACCTCAAGGCCCACCGCGACGAGGCTCAGGTCAAGGCTGACCTCGAAGCCATTACCGAATGTGTGCGCACCAAGCAGGGCAACCTCCTTGACCTCGCCGTCAAGGCTGCCGGACATCGCGCCACTTTGGGCGAAATCTCCGATGCCTGCGAGGCCGTGGTAGGACGTTATAAAGCAGTAATCAGAACAATTTCAGGCGTGTATTCAGCAGAAACAAAGAATGACCCCGAATTCCTCCGTGCCCGCAAGATGACCGAGGAGTTCGCCAAACGCGAGGGCAGACAGCCTCGCATCATGATTGCCAAGATGGGCCAGGACGGCCACGACCGTGGCGCAAAAGTCGTAGCTACCGGCTATGCTGACTGCGGTTTTGACGTAGATATGGGTCCGCTGTTTCAAACCCCGGCAGAGGCTGCACGTATGGCCGTTGAAAACGACGTTCACATTCTCGGCGTAAGCTCACTGGCCGCCGGTCATAAGACCCTCGTGCCGCAGGTAATCGAAGAACTCAAGAAGCTCGGACGCGAAGACATCCTTGTAACCGCCGGCGGCGTAATCCCCGCCCAGGACTACGACTTCCTCTATCGCGCCGGAGTTGCTGCAATCTTCGGCCCCGGCACACGCATCCCCCTCTCGGCTATCAAGATGCTCGAAATCCTCGATCCCACCCTCGCCGAAATCAACTAATCATGGAGGTGGCGGACTTTTGTCCGCCCCTTTTTATTTCTTAAAAATTCGGTTGATAATCACTGCTATGGCTCCGTCGCCGGTCACGTTACACGCCGTGCCGAAGGAGTCCATGGTAATGTAGAGGGCAATCATCAGCGCATTGTCGGCCTCGCTGAAACCAAGCAGCGAAGTCAACAGTCCCAACGATGCCATTATCGCACCACCGGGTACCCCGGGGGCCGCAATGATGGTGATTCCGAGCATAAAGATAAACCCGGCAAACTCGCCGACTCCCCACGGCATCCGCTGCATAATCATCAGCGCCAGGGCGCAGGCCGTTATCTTCATTGCCGAGCCCGACATATGAATGGTGGCGCACAGCGGCACCACGAATCCGGCCACCGACTCATTCACTCCAAGGCTCTTTACCTGGCGCAAAGTCACCGGGATTGTGGCTGCCGAACTCTGCGTGCCCAAGGCCGTCACGTAGGCTGGAAGCATAGTCTTGAGCAGCTTCAGCGGATTGCGCCGGTCAACGAGCCCCGCAATAGAAAATTGTGCCAGCAGCAGTAAGATGTGCATCGCAAAGATGATGCCGATAATGCTGATAAAGGTCAGTAGCACTTTGCCCACCTGCCCCTCCATGGTCATTGACATGAATATGCCGAGAATGTAGAGCGGCAGCAGCGGAATAATCACCGCCACAATGGTGCGCGAAATAATGTCGCGAAACTCGTTGAATCCCCGCTTCAGGGCCGTAGAGCCGCTATATGCCATGCCCAGCCCCATCACAAAAGCCATCACCAAAGCCGACATAACGCCGAAAAGCGGTGGCATCTCAATCTTGAAATAGGGCGACAAATCAGGCCCCGCATTGTTCTCCAACGCTCCGATTGATGTCGGAGCAATCATTTTTGGAAAGAGCCACGCCCCGACCCCGAACGAGAACCACCCCGACACCACGGTCATAACGTAGGCAATCAGCGCCGTAGCCACGAGCATTTTCCCCGCTTTCGAGCCGATGTCGGCAATCGCGGGAGCAACATAACCCAGTATCAGCAGCGGAATCAAAAAGCCGAGAAACTGCGAGAATATGCCGTTGAAGGTCATAAACACACGCGCTCCCCACTCGGGCATAACGTAGCCCGCTCCGATGCCGAGGGCTATGGCGGCAAGAATTTTCCAGAGCAGCTTCATCCTACGGCTCCTTCAAGTGTCAGCGACAGCAGTTTCTGAGCCTCAACGGCAAATTCCATCGGCAGCTTGGCCATAACCTCCTTGGCGTAGCCGTTAACAATCAGCCCGACGGCCTCCTCGGTGGGGATGCCGCGCTGATTGCAGTAGAACAGTTGGTCGGCCGAAATCTTGCTTGTGGTGGCTTCGTGTTCCACTATCGCAGTGGGATTTTTAACGTCGATTACCGGGAAAGTGTGAGCCCCGCATGTCGGCGAGAGCAGCAGCGAGTCGCACTGTGTGTGGTTGCGGCATCCGGTGGCGTTCGGAGCAACGCTCACCTGCCCACGATAGGAATTTTGGCTGAAACCTGCCGAAATGCCTTTGCTCACAATGGTTGAGCGGGTATTGCTCCCCAGGTGAATCATCTTGGTGCCGGTGTCAGCTTGCTGGCGATGGCGCGTAACCGCCACGCTGTAGAACTCGCCCACCGAGCCGTCGCCCTTGAGCACGCACGACGGGTATTTCCACGTAATCGCCGAGCCGGTTTCAACCTGAGTCCACGAAATCTTGGAGTTGGCACCACGGCAAAGTCCGCGCTTGGTAACGAAGTTATACACCCCACCGCGTCCATCTTTATCGCCGGCATACCAGTTTTGCACGGTGGAATACTTCACTTCGGCACGCTCCTCGCAAACGATTTCAACGATTGCCGCGTGAAGCTGATTCTCATCACGTCGCGGAGCCGTGCAACCCTCCAGGTAGCTCACGTAGGCATCATCGTCGGCAACTATCAGGGTGCGCTCAAACTGGCCGGTGCCGGCTGCGTTGATGCGGAAATACGTACTCAACTCCATAGGGCAACGCACCCCCTTGGGGATGTAGACGAACGAGCCGTCGGAGAACACCGCCGAGTTAAGCGCGGCATAAAAATTGTCGGCATAGCTCACCACAGAGCCTAAATATTTTTTGACCAAGTCGGGATGTTCCTTGACCGCCTCCGAAAATGAGCAGAATATAATGCCCAGTTCGGCGAGCTTGGCCTGGTGGGTGGTCTTGACCGAAACCGAGTCCATTACGGCATCCACCGCCATACCCGCCAGCTGCTTCTGCTCGTGGAGCGGAATGCCCAGGCGGTCAAAAGTGTTGAGAATTTCCGGGTCTACCTCGTCAAGGCTCTTGGGCCCCTCGGCCCTTTTGGGCGCGGCATAGTAACTGATGGCCTGAAAGTCAATCTCCGGAATGTCGAGATGCGCCCAGGTGGGCGGTGTGAGTCTCTGCCAGTGGCGGAACGCTTTCAGTCTGAAATCAAGCAGCCACACCGGCTCCCCTTTTTTCTGCGAAATCAGGCGCACCACATCTTCCGACAGTCCTGCCGGAATTATCTCAGTGTCAACTCCGTTGGAGAAAAAACCATACTTATAATCGTCGTCACCCGACTGTATATTCGTCAATTCGTCATTTTCCATAAGCAAAATCTAATACTTAACACCCAACGCCCAACGCCTAATGCCCAACACACAATTCCTGTGCGAGGCCAAACAGGCGCATAGCAAACTTGGTGACCCATTGGGCAAAGGAGGCTGAGAATGCTGAAGTGCTTGGCGCACAGAGTAAGAACAAATTTATCAGCAAAGAAGTTAGAAGCAACCATTTTGCCGCGCCGATTATTGCCCCAAGCAGGCGGTCAACCGGCCCCAATAGCAGCATCTTTACCGTGAGGTGCAGCACCTTGCAGAGCATTATCGTCAGTATGAAGATGATTGCAAACATCACTATGTAGCAGAGCATTACCGGAATTTCGAGCTGCGAGGCTATAGAGGGCGCAATAAGCTTGGAACCTAAAAAGCCGAGCAAAAAGGCCGCTACGGAGCCTAATTGCGGAATGAAACCCTTCCACGCACCATAGGCTGCAAATGCCACGGTGCCGCATATCAGCGTCAGATTCACTATTTCCGGAGTTGCCATAGCTGCGGATTCTTGAGAATTACGCGTCGATCGCCGTCGAGCAGATAAATCGACGGCATAGAGCGTATAACGTAGAGGTCTTCGGAAATTATGCCGGAGCGGTCGTATGCTTTAATCCACTTTTCGGGCAGTGAATCGCGGGTTTGCTCCCAAAGTTTTGGCGATGACTCTATACATACGGCAAGCACCGTAGGGAGGTCTTTCATCTCGGCCAGCTCGCTGATTACTTCGCGGCAGTGGCTGCAGTTGGGGTCATAAAAGAGCAGCAGCAGCGTCTCGCCCGGGCGGAAGCTGTGTAGCCGGTTTTCGGAGGCTTCGGGGGTGGCGAAGCGAAAATCGGCGGCTATGGAGTCGGGCGCGTTCTTGAGGCAGACATCATAGAGCATATATTCGGCAGTGGCGGTTTGCGCATCAGAGAGCTTGCCGGACTGCAATGCGGCCTCAAGCAGCTGAGCCATACGCGGCTGGTTGGCGTCGAGCAGCGTGGTTTCGGCTTTATACATAAGGTCGCCGATAGCGCCGTGGCTCGCGGCTTCGCCCACGAGCGCGGCGGCATCGCCTTGCGTCAGGTCCTCAGGCATAGCCCATTGGCGCGATGCGCTGCAGCCGGTCAGAATCAGCGAGCAAACCGCCAACCATTTATATATGGCCTTATGCAGCGCCATTCTTACTTGAGCAGATTGCGCAGGGTGGGGTAGAAGTCAGGGTCCTCACCCAGAGTTATATTGCGGATTACTCCTTTGGGGTCAATAACCATTTTGGTGGGGAAGCCGCGAAGCTGATACTTCTGCATCACGGTCTGATCCGTGGGGTCGACCCACAGGTTGAGCCAGGGCAGCTCATATTCCTTGATGGCATTGAGCCAGGTTTCTTTTTGGTCACGGCAGGCAACGCCCACGAAGGTGGCTTTGCCTTTAAGGTCGTTGTAACAGCTCTTCATTTCGGGGAAACCCTTGATGCACCAGCGGCACCACGAACCCCAAAAGTCCAGAACTACCCATTTGCCTTGAAGTGACTCAAGGCTCACTTCCTTGCCGGAGGGGTCGGGCAGAGTGAAGTTGGGGGCGGGGTCGCCGACTTTAAGCTCCTTGGACTGCTGGGCGCTCAGCGGAGCAACAAAAAGAAGAGAGAGCAGAGTGAAGAAAAGAATCTTTTTCATACTTAAAATATATAAGGTATAATGGCCTTTTGAGTAAGCGGGCCGAATTCTTTGTTATAACGTATGTTGATTTTAAGTGCGCGAGGAGCGAGGTTTGCAAACGTCCAGAGCGCAAATACTGCGCCGGCCCAGCTCCACGTCAGAATTGCAAAACCGACCCACTCCATAAATTCGCCGAGATAGTTGGCCGAGGTTACGTAGCTGAACATTCCTCCCTTGGGCAGGTAGTGCTTGGTGTCGCCGGGTTTGCGAAGGTGGCGGATAATGCTGTCGCTCCGCATATTGGTGTACATTCCCCACGCGAATATGAGAGTACCCAAAATGAACTGCCACGAGCATAACCAGGTAACCGGGTAGCGGTCGGGCGAGCTGACATAGAATATCCAGCCGGCTTGCATCAGCGCGTTAAGCGAGTTGAACAGCACACCCATAAGCATAATCGCCAGGGGCATACGGCTCTTTCCTTTCATCATCAGCGGGAAGATGAACGACCGCTGGAAATAGTGAAGCTCGAAAATCAGACACATTACCATCGGCGCTATCTCAAAGCGACGCGGCGATGCCAACCATAAAATCAGCATAATGATAAAAACCGGAGCCTCCATCAAGACCCAACCGACTTTGTTGTTGACCGACGGTCCCCACTTGGGGGTGTATGCGATGCCATACCCGGCCTCGACTTTCAGCAAGGCGAGAAACACCACGACGGCAGTGGCCGTCATAATCCAAAGGAACACAGCGAAATTGTGCGGTTCGAAAATTGCAAATTCTTCCATAATTACTGCAAAGTTACAAAATTAATCTGAATACTAACAAAAATTGTTATTCTTACAGCTGAAGTTAATATCTTTGCATTATGAAAGTTTTAAACTAACTCATAACCAAATGGCAAAAGTACATGGTAATCTGACGGAGTTGATTGGCTCAACTCCGCTGCTCGAAGTCAAGAATATTGAGACGTCTGAGAATCTGACGGCGCGTCTGATAGTCAAGATTGAAGCGTTTAATCCGGGCGGCAGCGTGAAAGACCGCGTTGCCCTGGCAATGATTGAACAAGCCGAGCGCGACGGCCTGCTTGCTCCCGACGGACTTATTATTGAGCCTACCAGCGGCAACACCGGCATCGGCCTTGCCTGGGTGGCATCTGTCAGGGGCTACAGGCTAATACTAACTATGCCCGAAACAATGAGCATTGAGCGGCGCACCCTGCTGCAGCTACTTGGCGCAACCTTGGTGCTGACTCCCGGCAGCGAGGGAATGAGCGGAGCAATAAAAAAAGCCGAGGAGCTGCGCTGCCAAAATCCCGGTTCGGTGATTCTTCAGCAGTTTGAAAATCCCGCGAATCCGGAAGTTCACCGGCTGACCACCGGCGAGGAAATTTGGCGCGACACCGACGGCCGGGTGGATATGTTTATTGCCGGAGTCGGCACCGGCGGAACAATCAGCGGAATAGCTGCCGCCCTGAAGGCACATAACCCCTCGGTTGAGGTTATTGGCGTTGAGCCGGCAAGTTCTCCGGTGTTGTCGGGTGGCAACCCCAGCCCTCATAAAATTCAAGGCATTGGAGCGGGATTCGTACCCAAAAATTTCAATCCGGCGGTGGTTGATAAAATCGTCACGGTAACTGACGATGACGCTCTCAAAGCCGCACGTATGCTTGCTGAAAAGGAGGGCTTGCTCGTTGGAGTATCTTCGGGCGCGGCTTTCTTTGCTGCGCTCCAAGAGGCTCGGCAAGATGAAAATGCCGGAAAAACCATTGTAGTTCTCTTGCCCGACACCGGCGAGCGTTACCTCTCAATATATTCGCAGTTGTGACGTCAGCGCTAATCCTTACGCTTGGGATTGCGGGGAAACCACCCGCGAGCCACTCGTTGCTTCTGCTCTTTAATCTCCTTGATACTCCAGAAGCAGCTGAACGCCGTTACTCCGAGCAGCGCGGAAACGATTACGTTGCTTATCAGAATCGAGCATATGCACAGCGCCACTCCGGCACACGCAAACCAGGGGATGCACTTCTGACCGAAGTGGTATTCTCCCTTTATGACCAGCGGGTGAAAAATTCCGATAATCAAAAAAGCCGCCAAACCTATAATGATACCTTGAAAATACATTATACTACCTTAACTTCGGATACTTTGAGGAGGTGGTGGATGATGGCAAAGATGGTGAGGCCGGCGGCGGAATGAATGTCGAGTTTGGCGCAGATGTTGCGGCGATGGGTCGCCACAGTATATGGCGATAGACATAGCTTGTCGGCAATCTCCTTGTTGCTAAGTCCGCGAGCCACGTTGCGAATAATATCTTTTTCGCGCTCGGTGAGGTTGTGAACCTCGGGGTCGCGACCCGGAGCTGCAGGTGCTGACGCTGCAGAGGCTTCGGAGGGACGCAGTTTGCGCTCAAGGCGGCGCACTGCCGGAGCGAAAATGCGGTTTTCAACGTCGCAGTGACTCAGCAGGTCTTGTTCGCAGTTTATGATGTCGAAAAGCACCAGATTGAGCAGGTCGTTGTCGGTTTTGGGGCCGTGGTAATGGCAGATGAATATGTCTTTGAGCTCGCGGAGTTTCGTCGCAATGGGCTGATGGTTGGCCACGAAGTCGCCCTCGATGGAGAACCCGGTGCGACGGTGGCCGTTGAGCAGCTCTTCAACGTAGCCAAACACTTGCGTGTTTTCAAACTCCATATGGCGCTTTACTTCGGCAACATAGTCATCGAAAAACTTCAGGATTACGAGCGTTACCTCCTCGCTGCCGGCATAGTTTATTGCCGAAATCAGTTTGCGGCGAATTTGGGGGAGATAAAATTCTATGAAATATGAGTGGGCACTCTTGAGGTAGCTTATCAATGCGTGTAGAGAAACCTCGTCAATTGCCACTACGCGGCGGCCAATCAGAGAGGCTACGGCCAGGAAAGTACCTACATCTACTCCTGCGCGCTCACATACTTTGCCCACGGTATCTTCGCCGAAGCCCAGGGGTATGCCGAAGCGGCTGAGAGCCATCAGCAGCATTGGCGAATCGGCAATAACTTCGCGCATCTTATCAGAACTTCTATATTGTCCGGCTTGGGTCATAGTTTGGGCGTTGGGCGTTAGGCTTTGGGTGTTGGGCTTTGGGTTATTTGATTAGGAAGGCGATGTGGCCGGGGATGTCGCCGGTTGTGGCTTCCCATTGAAATGCGCCGTCGGCAGAGCTTACCAGCAGTTTGCCGCTGGAAACGTAGTTGGCAACGTCGGTAACGAGAATCTCGCTCGTGGCCGGCTGAATGGCCAGGCAGTAGGGGGTGGTGATTTTAGCCGTGCAGTCGGCTGAGAGGAACGATTTGTTGGCATCGGTGAAGCCTGAGGCTGTGAGATTCAGGTAGTCGTAGTCATATGATGCGTTCCGGTTTTCGTCGTAGCCGGTGGAGTAGAAGTAGAGTTTGCCATTGCCGATTGTAAAGTCGGTGCAACCTTTGCCCACGGTCTCAGTGACGGCATATTCGCCGTTAACCTTGCTAAGCATAAAGAGGTTAGAGGCAACGTCGGCATAGTTGCCGCGTGAGCTGACCCAGAGGCGGCCGAACTCGTCGGCTTTCAGGTGGTGTAGGTTGGGAGCAACTTCTATTGAACCGCTTACGGTGAAGTTCTCGAGGTCAATGACCGAAATGGTGTTGTCGAAAATTCCGGCGGAGTATAGGTAGGAGTTGGCAACGTAGAGTTTGCCGTTGACCACTGCCATCTCTTCGGGGCAGTAGCCTACGGAGAGGCTGGCTACGGCCGACATACTTGCGAGGTCGATTTTAACCACAGAGCCTTTGTCGCCCTGGCCGCCGACGTAGCTCGACACGTAGGCATAGCTGCCGTCAAAGGCGATGTAGCGCGGCGAGTTGACGTTGATTTGGGTTACTTTCTTTGCTGAGGTGGCGTTGAGAACTTCAACCTTGTGGGAGCCGTTGACCACGATATAGAGGCTGTCGCCATAGATGGCGAGGTCGTTGCCGGTGTCGCCGAGTTCCATAACCTCGTTTGGGTTACGCTCGGCGTAGATGTTGCGGTAATATGTTTCGGTGGTGTAGTCGAAGTAGTCGAGGGTGCACTTGTTGCTGCCCATGTTGCCTTCGTTGAGCAGGTAGAACCCTTTCACGTCACCACCGGGGGCAACGTTGTCAATATCTTCGGCTTCAGAACCGGGAGTCTGAGGGTCTTCGGCGCAGGAGGCAAGCATCAGAGCGCAAGCGATGAATAGGTGTTGGGCTTTAGGCATTTGGCGTTAGGCTTTAGGCGTTAGGCTTTAGGTGTTAGGTGTTAGAAATGTACGGCAAAGTTACGAAAAAAATGCTAATCAGAGGAGGTTTTAATCATTAAATTGTGTGATTTTAGAGTGTCTGATTAGCAGGGGTAGGAGAATGCCGCGAGCCAGGAGGTAGCAGAGAAAGGCAATCCAGAGGGCGTGATTGGCCAAAGAGGGAGTCAGCAACGCCCATAGCGTAAAAAACAGGGTCGTTGCTGCCGCCATGCTCAGCAGCATCAGGCGGGTACCGGTGGTGCCGATGGCAACGCCGTCCCACGTAAATGCCATAAATCCGGCCAGGGGGATGCCTACGGCCCACAAGCGGTAGGGTTCGGAGGCGGCGAGAATTGCGCCGTCGTCGGTCAGCAGTTTCAAGAACCCTTCGCCGCCGATAGCGTATATGGCCGTAAAGAGGAGTGCCATTGCAGCGCCCCACATTTCGATTCGGCGAATGCTGCGGAGCAATCCCCGGCGGTCGCGGGCACCGACATATTTGCCGCAGAGAGCTTCGGCGGCGAACGCAAAGCCGTCCATAAAGTAGCTGAACAGGGTGAATAGCTGAAGCAGCAGGGTGTTGACGGCAAGAATTACCGTGCCTTGGGCGGCTCCTGAGCGTGTGAACCACACGGTTACAGCAATGAGGCAGACGGTGCGCAGGAAGATGTCGGCGTTGATAGTGGCAAAGTGGCGGAGTGTCAGAGTGGCAGAGTGGGCAGTGGCGCAGTGGCGCAGTGGCGCAGTGGCGGAGACAGTGACAGCGATGAGGAGGCCGCAGTATTGGGCGATCAGGGTGCCGAAAGCCACTCCGCGGAGGCTGAGGTCAAAGACGAAAACCAACACGAGGCTTGCGGCAATGTTGATGACGTTGATGGCCAGGGAAATCCACATAGGTACGCGGGTGTTTTGGTTGCCCACGAACCAGCCTGTCAGGGCATATTGCATCATAACGGCCGGAGCGCCCCAGATGAGTATGCGGAAGTAGAGCAGAGCAAGGCGTTCGGTTTCCGGTTCCGGGTCGAGAAACCACATTGCCAAGGCTCCGAGCGGCCATTGCAGCAAAATCAGTCCAAGGCCAAGGAGCAGGGCGATTTTTAGCGACTGACGGCCCACAGCAACGCGCCCGGCATCGTCGCCGCGGCCATATGCCTGGGCAGTGAGGCCGGAGGTGCCGAAACGGAGAAATCCGAACAGCCAATAGAGCATGTTGAACAATGTGCCGCCAACGGCGATGGCCGCGACAAAAGCGGCGCTGCCCAAATGGCCGACAATTGCAATGTCGACCAAACTGAGCAGCGGAGTAGTAATATTAGAAACGATGGCGGGAATCGCCAACGCCAGTATTTGCTTATTCACTCTTAGTTTTACAGCTGGACCACCACAGGTAGCAGATGATGGCGGCATACATCACGCAGCCGAGGATTTGGCTGGTGCCCTCGCTTAGCGGCGAGGTGTACTCGTAGCCGCAGAACTTGGTCAGCGCGGCAAAGACTCCGAAGAGTGCGCCGCCGGCAATGAGGCCGGAAGAGATGAGCGTGCCGCGGTCGTGGCGTGAGGAGCTTAGGGCTTTGTCTTTGGTGGAGTGTTGTACAAACCAGGCTACTGCGCCGCCGACCAACAGAGGAGTATTAAGGTCGAGCGGAATGAACATTCCCAAGCAGAATGCAAGGGCGGGAACGCCGAGCCAGTTGAGGAGCAACGCGAGAACTGCGCCGCAGAAATAGAGAATCCACGGAGTTTCTCCGCCGGTCATCATCGGCTCGATAACCTTGGCCATAGCGTTGGCCTGGGGTGCCACGAGCGGGTCGGGATGTTCGGGGGTTACGTAGAAACCGTAGACGTTGTTGAGCAGCAGGATTACGCCGCCAACGGTTGCGGCGCTCACCAGAGTGCCGAGGAACTTCCACGTTTCCTGCTTCTTGGGCGTGGAGCCGAGCCAGTAGCCGATTTTTAGGTCGGTAACGAAGCCGCCGGCCATAGAGAGCGCCGTGCAAACTACGCCGCCGATAACCATGGATGCCACGATACCCGACGTGCCGTTCAGGCCGATGCCAACGAATATTGCCGAGGCGATAATCAGTGTCATCAGTGTCATTCCGCTGACCGGATTGGTACCCACAATTGCAATTGCGTTGGCGGCAACGGTGGTGAAAAGGAACGCTATCACGGTGACTACCACCCAGGCAACTACGGCTTGCCACAGAGTGCCGATTACGCCAATCCAGAAGAATATGAACGTCGCGATAAGGGCAATGACCATGTAGGCAACTACGGATTTCATCGAAAGGTCGGTTTGCCAGCGCACGGGCTTTTCGGCTTTGTCGGCGCCGCCCTTGATTTCGCGGACTGCAAGGCCCACGGCTTGCATAATGATGGGCCACGACTTGATGATGCCGATAATGCCTGCCATTGCGATACCGCCGATGCCGATGAGGCGGGCGTAGTCCTTGAAAATCATGTCGGGACCCATTGCGGCCATTTCAGCGGAACCGGAGGCCACGAGCGGGATGATTACCCACCAAACGAACACCGAGCCGGCAAAGATTACGAAGGCGTATTTCAGCCCCACAATGTAGCCGAGGCCCAGGAGGGCGGCACCGGTGTTGCAGCTCATCACGACTTTGAATTTGTCGGCAATCGCTGCGCCCCAGGAGCTTGCGGTGGTGGTGATGGTTTCAGCCCACCAGCCGAAAGTGGCAACTACGTAGTCATAAATGCCACCAATCAGCGAGGCGATTATGAGCGTCTTGGCCTGCGAGCCTGAGCCTTTGGCTTGGGCGCTTACGAGTACCTGAGTCGTTGCGGTGGCTTCGGGGAAGGGGTACTTGCCGTGCATATCCTTCACGAAATATTTGCGGAAGGGTATGAAGAACAATATGCCCAATACGCCGCCGAGCAGCGAAGCGAGGAATATTTGCAGGAAATCAACGGTGATTTCCGGGTGGGTACCCTGAAGAATGTAGAGCGCCGGAAGCGTGAATATTGCGCCGGCAACGATTACGCCGGAGCAGGCGCCGATGCTCTGAATTATTACATTTTGGCCCAGCGGGTCTTTCTTGCCGAGCGCCTGACTGAGGCCGACGGCAATAATTGCGATGGGTATTGCGGCTTCAAATACCTGGCCCACGCGCAGCCCGAGGTAGGCTGCTGCGGCAGAGAATATGATGGCAAGAAGCAAGCCCATACCTACGGAATAGGGAGTGACCTCGCGCGTGTCGTGCGCGGGGTGCATAATGGGGCGGTATTCTTCGTCAGCGGCGAGTTCGCGAAAGGCGTTTTCGGGCAGCGACGTGAGGTCTGTGGGTTTAGGTTCTTCCATAGTTACTCGGCGGGGTCTGCAAGAGTTTCGTCAACAGGAACTTCGGGCATATCGGAGGTGGCTGCTTCGAGTTTTTTCATCTGTGAGAAGAGGAATGCGGCAGAGAGCAGACAGAGGCCGACGAGTATGGCCCAAACGGCGTAGGTAGGGATTTTGCCCCACAGCAGCATCGGAATGCTGACGAGGTAATTGCCCACGGCGGTAGCGGCAAACCATCCACCCATCATCGAGCCCTTCATCTTGGGGGGTGCGACTTTGCTGACAAAGCTGATGCCCATCGGTGAGAGAAGCAGTTCGGCGAACGTCAAAAGCAGATATGTGGAGATTAGCCAGTTGGTGGATACGTTGCCGTTGGTGCCTACAAGACCCATAGAGCCGACAATCATCACTACGTAGGCGAGTCCGGCAACAACCATGCCGTAGCCAATTTTGCGGGGTGCGGAGGGTTCTTTGCCCTTCTTATTGAGCCAGGCGAAGAGAGCCATAGAGAAAGGCGTGAGAGCTACTACGTAGAAAGGGTTGAACTGCTGATATGCAGCGGGATCGATGCCGGTGAGGGGGTCGGGGGTTTGGTTGTAGAGATAGACAACAATGCCGCAGCAAGCTGCAAGGATTACGCCGCTGATAACCTTAGCCTTGGCGGTAACGCTTTGGAATATTGAAAACAATGCATATACGCCGGCGGCGATGGCAGCAAGCGCCCAAAGGTTGAAGCCTATGCGAGTCCAGCTCGATGAGTCGGGGCTGGTGCAGCTCTTGGCAAACTCGGTGAGGGTTTGGCCGTTTTGGTGGAATACCATCCAGAAAAAGATTACCACGGCGAATACGAGCATCAGTGCAACGACGCGGGCTTTGGTTTGTTCGGGTGTGAGTTCCGGGCCGGCGTTGACGGTCTTGGCGGTTTCAGGGTTCTTTTTGTCTACGAGGATGTGTTTATAGGTTTTACGGCCGAGTGAGTAAATCAGGAAGCTGACAATCAATGAACCGCAAGCAAGCATAAACGCGTAGTTGCATCCGAGCGAGAATGCCGATATATAGTTGGTTGCGAAGTCTTGCAGACTGGTCAGCGTTACGCCGCATTGTCCTGCAAAGTCTGTGAGGTAACCGCTCAGGAATGTTGCGAGGTCGCCGCCTTCGGCCATACCATTGGAGGTTGCGAAGTCGGTCATACTCTTGAGCGTGTCGGGGTCGGTGGGCATATGCGTGAAGCTGTCGGTGTCCAAACACCAGTTGCTCACGGTTGCTGCCATAGGATTGTTGGTCAGGAATCCGGCGTTTTTGAGCGCAAGGTTTTTGAGCGCGATGGCGGCGCCGGGAGCAAACATCGAGCCGAGGTTTATGGCCATATAGAACAGCGAGAATGCCGCATCGCGTCGGTCGGCGTAACGCGCTTCGTTGTAGAGGTCGCCAACCATAACCTGAAGGTTGCCTTTAAAGAGACCCGTGCCAACGGATATGAGCAGCAGAGCGGCGAAAAGAATCATCAGCGACAGATTGCTGCGCACCGGGGTGGGGGCCGACATAAGGGCATAGCCCACAAACATTACGGCGATGCCGCTGACAACGCACTTGCTGAAACTCCAGCGGTCGGCAAGCCAGCCGCCAACGAGAGGCATAAAGTACACTAATGCGAGGAAAATCGAGAAAATCTGACCTGTCCAGGTGGAGTCGAGGCCGAATTTCGCCTGTAAGTAAAACAGGAAAATTGCCAGCATAGTGTAGTAGCCGAAGCGTTCGCCGGTATTGGCGAGGGCAAGGACATACAGGCCGGCCGGTTGGTTTTTAAACATAGTTTTTATTCGGGCTCTGCCCGAGGGTTAAGGGTTAAGGGTTAATTTGTCGGTGAAAGATTTTTTAAGAGAGGAAAGAAGTCTGGAAAGTTCAAAGATATGTGGCTTTATTTCGTTGAAATCATCGTTGGTGATATATTCCAGGTCCAATGCGAGGGTTAATTGGCAATAAACCTCCATTAGGGAACCGAAAGATATTTCTATGAAATGAATTTTTTCTTTATTAGAGCAACGGCCGCTGCCCTCGGCAATATTTGACGGAATTGATATCGCAGCGCGTTGTATCTGCGATGTCAACCCGTATCGTTCTTCTGCGGGGAATTTCCACGCGACCGAATATATATCCTTGACAAGTCCCCTTGCCATCTTAAACGTATCTAAATTTTCAAAAGAAAATGTTCTCATTATATGATGCGGTATTGTGTGAAAATTAACCCTTAACCCTTAACCTTCTTCGAGTTTTGCGCAGCAAAAATTGATGAATAAAGTTTCATCTGTTTGACCATCGCGAGCAAGCCGTTGGAGCGGGTGGGGCTGAGGTGTTCGCTTAGGCCGATTTTGTCGATGAAGTAGAGGTCGGCGTTGAGGATGTCTTCGGGCTTTTGGTCGCTCATTACCTTGATGAGCAGGGCGATGATGCCTTTTACGATTATCGCGTCGGAGTCTGCCTCGAAGTGCACAAGGCCATCGGGTGTGAGCTCCGCGTTTATCCACACGCGGCTCTGACAACCCTCGATTAGGTATTGCGGGGTTTTGTATTTCTCGTCGATGGGCGGGAGTTGGTTGCCGAGGTCTATGATGTAGCCGTAGCGATCCATCCAGTCGTCGAGTTCTGAAAATTCAGCTATGATTTCGTCTTGAATTTCGTTGATGGTCATTTTTCGTTGTAGATGATATGTGTTAAGAGTCGCCCAACGTCGCCGAGCGTTTCGCGGTCAATATTGTCAAGGTTGTCATTGAGAGTATGCCACGTTGGGTTGAACGACCCGGTCTGCGGGTGGTCTGTCTCGATGATGTCGATTGCCGGAATGCCGGCGCGGAGAAGCGGCACGTGGTCATCATTGACCGCGCCGCCAACCCGGTCTGGGAAACGGTCGGCCAAGCCAAGGCGTTTGGCGGCGTTCCAGACTTTGGCGTTTAATGCCTTGCAGTTGACTTCGGAAATCATTTCGCGGGGAAATTTGGCTCCTTTGCCGCCAACCATATCGAGCAAAATGGCATATTCCGGTAGCCGGTCAGGCAAATTTTGTGCGAAATATTGAGTGCCACGCGCCCAGGAGTCATCGTCGCTTCCCGTTCCGGCATCTTCGGCATCAACAAATAGAATGTCTACTCCGATTTCTGGTATCTGAGAGCCGATAAGCCGCGCAATTTCAAGCAGTACGCCCGTGCCGCTTGCGCCGTCGTTGGCTCCGTCAATGGCTTTGGATTGATTTGCGGGGTCGGGGTCTTGGTCTGCCGTGGGGCGTGAATCCCAGTGGGCTAACAGCAGAATGCGTTGTTTGTTCTCGAGGTTGAAACGCCCTAATATGTTGGTAATAGGTCCGAAATCCGCAAGGTCGGTGTGTTGAAGAATCAGCGTGTCGCAACCTTGGCGACGCAGCTCTTGTGTAAGCCAGGCGGCACAGAGCTCGTGAGCTGACGAACGACCCACACGTGGGCCGAACGCAACTTGAGCGGCAACGTTGGCATACGCCGAGTCGGCTGAAAATTCGGGTACTTCGACAATCTGAGCCTCAGCGTGTTGCTCGGAAGTTGTTGCCGACTTGGAGCAGCCACACGAGGCCACTCCCAAGGCTAAACCAACTATCAATAACTTAGCGTTCACGGCCTCAAAGTTACGAAAAAAATCGATAGTAACCAATATGCGTGTTTCTAAACAGCGGCGGCTTAAATTTAGTCGCTTTTGAAAATGGGTATAAACAAAAAAAATTGATTGTCGTCGCGACAACCAATCTTAGTTAACCTTAAATCTAATACCATGAAAAACACGTTGCAAAGGTACGTATTTTTAGGAGAACTGCAAGAGTTTTTGGTAAAAAGATATGTTTTTTAGCATATAATTAACATCATTTAACATCTCGCAGACGAAATGTTAAATGATGTGTTTGTTATCGGGGACCGCCGGGGCCGGGGCGCATACCTGCTCCGGGAGGGCCTTGGCGCAGGAAGTCGGAGTTTTCGTTGGTGGGGATTTTGCCGCCGGCAAAGGTTGAGAACTTGTAGGTGAAGGTGAGCATCACGTAGCGGCCGAGGATGTAGTTTTCGGTATCGGTGACGGCCTGGGCGGTTTCGGTGCGGCGTATGCTCTTGTGCTGATTGAGGAGGTCTTTGCCCTCGAGGGCGATGGTGGCGTTTTTGCCGCGCAGGAACATATAGGAGAGCGATGCGTTCCATTGCCATTCCTTGGTGTTATAGCCCTCGGAGTAGCCGGAGTTGGCGGTGTAGTTGAGGTCGGTGGCAAGTACGAGGCCGAAGCGGGTGTACCAGGTGGCATTGAATGAGCCGCCATAGGTGTGGATCAGTCGGTTGGAGTTCAGTTGAACGGAGTTGTTGGAGTATTGGAGGTCGTAGCGCGGGCGCAGTTCCAGCTCGAGGTCGGAGGGGCGGAATGCTATGCTGAAGCTCTCGCCGGCGCGCAAGGTCCCGGATTTGCTTTTGATGCCGTTGGTGAAGCCAACGTCTTGCGAGTAGTTGAAGTGGAGGTTGTTATTGAACGTCCAGGCCTTGTTGGAGAATGGGCGGGAGTAGATGGAGAAAAGGCCAAAGTTCCAGTTACCGTCAACGTTTTCGTAGGTGGTGTAGCGGGCACCGGTTGCGCGGTCGGTGGTGATGTTTGCGGCGATAGCGTTTTGCGAGAATCTTGCGAAGCCCATAACCATGATGCTCTGCTGCTTGTCGGCATTGAACGTCTGATAGCGGAGGTGGAGGTCGTGGGTGAACGAGGGGCTAAGGTTGGGGTTACCTTTAATGATGTTCATGGGGTCGGACGTGTCGGCCACGGGCTGCAACTGGGTCATTGAGGGCTGGGATGAACGACCGTTGTAGAACAAGTTCAGTGAAGTCTGCTTGGAGTGCTTGTAGCGCAGGCGCAGGAAAGGGGCGTAGTTCCAAACCCAGCGGGTGGGAATGGTTCTGTCGGGGTTGGAGAGGTTGTCAGATTTGCTCATCTGCGGGTTGAAGCTGAGGCCGACGTTGAGGTTATATTTGGAGTGAACCTTGCGGTAGCCGATGCGCAGCTGCTGGTTGAAATATTTGTTGCGGAACTTGTTGGAGTTCACCGGGTCATATTCCAGTTCGCCCAATCCGGCCCAGCGGTCGGAGAGGCCGAGTTTACCCCAGTTGAGCTCGCGCCAGGTTTGCATTTCGGCGAGTTGCTCGGCCGTGAGTTCGTTGGCATATACGCTCATCGGGTCGTTATAAACAAGCCTGTCGGCATTGTTCCAGCGGAAGTTCATCATATAAGCGAACTCAATGAAGTTGCCTTTTTTAACGTCGCCGAGCGGTTCGGTCCAGCTAAGGCGGGCGTTTACGCCGTTGTTCCAGGTGTGGTTTTTGTTTTCCTGATAGTCTTCATACAGACTGTCAATTTTCTCCGGATTGGCGTATGACAGCCAGTAGGCGTTGCGGCTCCAGGAAGTTTCGTCTTCGTGGGTGTTGGTAAACGAGTAATTTCCCGATATGGAGAACGAGCGGCCGCGATGGCTTTCAAAGTTGTGGTTGTAGATGATTCGGCCGTTGATGTCGTAGCTGCGACCTTTCGACGTGCTCAGGTTGCGAGAGTTGGTTGTGGGGTCGGTGGCCAGCTGGATGTAGTTGGTATTGAACGAGTTTGATTCGCTATTGTTGTAGTTGAGCAAGAAGTTGGGGCGGAAGTCCAAACTGTTGAACGAATCGGGGTCCCATTTGAGGCGGAGGTTGGCAATGATGTTGTGGCCTTTGTCGCGTGAGGCTTTCTCGGTGTCGTCTTGGGTGTTGTCGCCGTCTTGAAAGAGGTTGAGGCGGTGTGTGCGGCTCCAGTTGTCGCGGTCGTTGTGGGAGTACATGATGTTGCCGCCATAGCGCAGCTTTTCGTTGCCTAAGTTGAAGTTCACGCCGAGACTCTGCGTGGTATTCACGCCGTCGAGGCCGCCGAAGCGGCGGAAGCGCTGGCCGTTATTGTCGGTGAAGCCTTCATCGTTGATGTTGTTGGCGTTTCCGAGAATTGTCACGGTGTTTTTGCCCATCATACCGTTTACGATGAACGAACCTTTGTATTTGTTCCAGTCGAACGTCGCGTTTTCGCCGATTGCCGGGCCGTAGCCGCCGACAATGGTGCCATACCAGCCGTGTTTCATACCGTCTTTAACGGTGAGGTTGATAACGGTTTCGTCTTCGCCGTCGTCAACGCCGGTCGTGCGTGCAAGGTCGCTCTTGCGGGTAATAACTTGGGCTGTTTTCACCATATCCACGGGGATGTTTTTGGCGGCGACTTTGGGGTCGTCGGAGAAGAACTCCTCGCCGTCGATAAGAATCTTTTTAACCGTTTCGCCCTGAGCGGTGATGGAGCCGTCGGTGCCGATTTCCACGCCGGGGAGGCGCTTGAGCAGGTCGTTGACCACGGCGTTTGGCGGGGTGGTGTAGCTCGATGCGGAGTACTCAATGGTGTCTTCCATCACCTTGATTGGTGTTGCTATGCCGATGGCCACGGCCTCTTTAAGCACGATGGTGGATTCCTGCATCCTCAGGGTGTCGAGCGTGAGGTTCTTGTCAGCCACGGTGAAGCTCTGCGTGGCATCCTTGTAGCCGAGATACACGGCTTTGACCACGTATTTGCCTTTGGCTACCGAGGGGAATGAGAACTTGCCGTCGAGGTTTGTTGCTGTGGCGGCAACAAACGTTGAGTCGGCATTTGCACGGAGGAGTCTTACGGTTGCCTGCGGCAGGGGTTCGCCGAAACTGTCGGCTACTACGCCTTTAACTACCGAGGCCGGAACCATCACGGTCCCGGCCAACAGCAACACAATCACATTCAAAAATCGTTGAAACATTTCTATATTTTTACCTTTTTCTGATTCTTTGACTGCGTTGCTTGGAAAAGGTTTAAATTAAAATATGTTAAAAGTTGCGGATTATACGATTTACTGCCGCAGTGTCGCTCAAAGCCGTACTCAGCGGCATATCGAGCACGTGGATTTTGGTGGGGCGCGCTCCTGGAATCAATGCGGCTTTGATTTCGCTGAGGGTGGGGGCTTGCTTCATTGCGGCATATTCTTCGTAAGTCCATTTGGTGAAGCGAGAATCCGGGCCGATGCCTCGACGGTCGAGCAGGTAGCCGTCGGCCATAGGGAGCGGTTCCTGACCGCGGACATCGCCGGGAGCAGGAAAGCTGATGATTTGGCCTGAGGGCGACACTTGAACGGGCACATTTTGCGCGGTGGCATCTCCCAGCATCTTATATACTACGGCCTTGGGGAGCGCTTGGACCGGACTTGCCATAACGGTATGCGCCTGAATCGGCATGGGTTTTACTTCCGCAGTATTTTGAACGGTTTCCTTTTTGCTGCCGCAGCTCATTGCCGCAAGGCATCCAAATGCGAGGGCTAAATTCTGTAGTTTCATTGTTCTATGGTCATTTCTCCCGCAAGGGGGTAAACAAGATATTGCTTGACTTCGGCGGGCGACAGTCCGACACCGAAGAGATACATCAGTTTGGTAATGGCTGCCTCGGAAGTTATGTCGTAGCCCGACACCACGCCGGTGTGCTCCAGAAGGTTGGCACCGAGGTAGCGCTTGGCGTGGACTCCGCCGTTGACGCACTGGCTCACGTTCAAAATCACCAGCCCCCGGTCGCAGGCCTCTTTTATTGCGTTGATGAACCATGGCTCCGTGGGGCCATTGCCCGCGCCGTAGGTTTTCAGCACGATACCCTTGATGTCGGGGGTGTTGAGCAGGTGGCGCAGGGTGGCTTCCGAAATGCCGGGGTGGAGATTCAGAAACATTACGTGCGAATCCATTTTGCAGCGCACTTGCAGCGGGCGTTTTGCCTTATGAATCATCAGCGCATCGTGGTTGAAATGTATGCCGAGGCCGATTTTTGCCAGCGATGGGTAGTTCTGGCTCTTGAAAGCGTTGAAGTTCTCGGCGCTCATTTTGGTTGCACGGTTGCCGCGCCAAAGGTAGTTCTCAAAGAGTATGGCCACTTCCTGCACGGTTGGCGAGCCGTTGTCTTGGGTGTCGGCGGCAATCTGCAGCGCGGTGATGAGGTTTTCCTCGCCGTCGGTGCGCACCTCGCCGATGGGCAGCTGTGAGCCGGTGATTATCACCGGCTTGTGGAGGTTCTCGAGCATAAACGACAGTGCCGAAGCCGTGTAAGCCATCGTGTCGGTGCCGTGAAGCACCACAAAGCCGTCGAACTTCTCGTAGTTGCGCTCAATGTGGCGGGCAATCTCACACCAGTGCTGAGGGTTCATATCGCTGGAGTCCAGCGGATTCTCAAACTGGATGTTCTCGATGTCGTAGTCGAGCATCTTTACCTTTGGTACGTTGTCAATGAGGTGGTCGAAGTCAAACGGCTCCAATGCTCCGGTTTCGCGGTTTTCTATCATTCCGATAGTGCCGCCGGTGTAAATTATAAGAATTTTAGGTTTCATCCAACTTTGGCGCCGGGGGCTACGGGCCCGGTCGGACCGATTACTGTCAGTGAGCCGTCGGAATTTACGGCGCTGAGAATCATTCCGCAGCTTTCCACTCCCTTGAGCTTGCGGGCTGGGAGGTTGGCAATGTAGCAAACTTGCTTGCCTGTGAGGTCTTCGGGCGCGTAATATTTGGCAATGCCGCTCACAATGGTGCGCGGAGTGCCGGTGCCGTCGTCGATTTTGAACTGCAGTAGCTTGTCGGCTTTGGGCACTTTGGCGCACTCTAACACCGTGCCGACGCGGATGTCGCATTTGCTGAACAGCTCAATGTCAACGTTCTCGCTCACCGGTTCGGGCTTCCATGCGGCCTTGGCGTTTTCCTCCTTAGCCTGCTGAAGTTTTTGAATCTGCGCCTCGATTGCGGTATCGTCTATTTTTTCAAACAGCAGTTCGGCTTCGCCGAGTTTGGTACCGGCGGCAATGAGGTCGTGCTTGCCGAGCATGTCCCAGCTGAGGTCTTTGAGGCCGAGAATCTTACAGAGCTTTGCCGACATAAACGGCAGGAACGGCTCAAAGGCGATTGCCAGGTTTGCGGTGATTTGCAGGGCAGTGTTGAGCACCGTGGCAACTCGCTCAGGGTCGGTTTTCCAGAGCTTCCAGGGTTCGGTTTCCTGGAGGTATTTATTACCCACGCGGGCCATATTCATTGCCTCCTTCTGCGCGTCGCGGAAGTGGAAGTTGTCGAGCAGTTCGCTCATCTTCTCCTTGAGGTCGCCGATTTCGCGGAGCGCGTCGGAGTCGATGGGCTCGAGGGCGGTGAGCGCAGGCACTGTGCCGCCGAAGTATTTTCCGGTCAGCACCACCACGCGGTTGACGAAGTTGCCCAGAATGGCTACGAGTTCGCTGTTGTTGCGCGCCTGGAAGTCCGCCCAGGTGAAGTCGTTGTCTTTTGTCTCCGGGGCGTTGGCGGTCAGCACGTAGCGGAGTACGTCTTGCTTGCCGGGGAACTCGCGCAGATATTCGTGGAGCCACACGGCCCAGTTGCGCGAGGTTGAAATCTTGTCGCCCTCGAGGTTGAGAAACTCATTGGCAGGGACGTTGTCGGGCAGCTGATAGCCGTCGCCGTAGGCCGAAAGCATTGCGGGGAACACGATGCAGTGGAACACGATGTTGTCCTTGCCGATGAAGTTGATGATGCGGGTTTCGGGGTCTTTCCACCATTTTTCCCAGCCATCGCCAACGAGCTCCTTGGTGTTGGAGATGTAGCCGATGGGAGCGTCGAACCAAACGTAGAGCACCTTGCCCTCGGCACCCTCAACCGGCACGGGTACGCCCCAGTCAAGGTCGCGGCTCACGGCGCGGGGTTGCAGGCCCATATCCATCCACGACTTGCATTGGCCGTAGACGTTGGTGCGCCAATCTTTGTGCTCGTCGAGAATCCAGTGTGACAGTTTTTCTTGCCACTTGTCCAGCGGCAGATACCAATGGAACGTTTCGCGCATCACAGGGGTAGTGTCGGTCAGTGCGCTTTTGGGGTTTATAAGCTCGGTGGGAGAGAGCGACGTGCCACACTGTTCACATTGGTCGCCATATGCGCGCGGGTTGTGGCAGTGGGGGCATTCGCCGGTGACGTAGCGGTCGGCCAGGAACTGACCCGCTTTTTCGTCATAGAGCTGCATCGAACTCTTTTCGACAAACTCGCCCTTGTCGTAGAGATGACGGAAGAACTCCGAGGCGGTTTCGGAATGAATGTCGCTGGTGGTGCGGGAATAAATGTCGAAACTGATGCCCAGTTCGGCCATCGAGTCCTTAATTATATTATGATAACGGTCAACGATGTCTTGCGGAGTTACGCCTTCGCGTTTGGCCTTGATGGTGATGGGCACGCCGTGCTCGTCGCTGCCACCAATCATAATTACTT
Source organism: Prevotella sp. (assembly GCA_023666665.1). Taxonomy (GTDB): domain Bacteria; phylum Bacteroidota; class Bacteroidia; order Bacteroidales; family Muribaculaceae; genus UBA3263. Next base: position 355,522 of record JAMPBN010000001.1, read on the forward strand.
CTTCGCCTTTGAGGCGCAGATAGCGGGTATAGATGTCTGCCGGAACGTAAACCCCTGCGAGGTGGCCGATATGCACCGGGCCGTTGGCATAGGGTAGGGCAGTGGTTACCAAAGTCCTTTTAAAATTCTTCTTCTCCATATTATATACAAGAATTAAAACTCCGCAAAGTTACGAAAATAATTTTGAATGTGGAGTGTAGAATGTAGAATTAATTTCGTAACTTTGCGCTTTAATTAGCGCTGATAATTATGGAAAATTTTAAGGCCTGCTTCGTCGGGCTTGGATATATTGGACTCCCCACGGCAATAATTGCGGCCGACAAGGGGGGCGTTGAGGTGGTTGGTGTTGACATAAATCCCTCGATTGTAGAAGCCACCAATGCAGGGCGACTGCATTTTATTGAACCCGGAATGGAGGAAATGTTGCAGAAAGTGGTTGCCAACGGTTCGCTTCGCGCCGCTACGGCTCCCGAGTCTGCCGATGCTTACTTCATAGTTGTTCCCACGCCCTTCAAAGGCGACCATCTTCCTGACATCAGCTACGTTGAGGCCGCGACCCGCAGCGTTATTCCCTATCTCCACCCGGGTAGTCTTTTCGTGATAGAATCAACCTCGCCGATGGGTACCACCGAGCAGATGGCCGAGCTGATTTTCAGCGAACGCCCTGAGCTGAAGGGCAAAATCCATATTGCATACTGCCCGGAGAGGGTATTGCCCGGCAACGTTGTTCACGAACTGGTCAATAACGACCGTGTAATCGGCGGCATTGACCCCGCCTCGACCGAAGAAGCCGTGAAATTTTATGCCCGCTTTGTTACCGGCCAACTTCACCGCACCAATGCCCGCACCGCCGAGATGTGTAAGCTCACCGAAAACTCCAGCCGCGACGTGCAGATTGCCTTTGCCAACGAACTGAGTATGATTTGCGACAAGGCCGGCATCAACGTGTGGGAACTCATTTCTTTGGCCAACAAGCATCCCAGGGTCAATATCCTGTGGCCCGGATGCGGAGTCGGAGGCCACTGCATAGCCGTAGACCCTTATTTCATCACCGCAGCATATCCCAACACGGCCCGAATCATTGCCACCGCCCGCGAAATCAACAACCACAAGAGCGACTGGAGCGAGGAAAAAATCAAAAACGCAATTTTGCGCTTCCGCGTTGACCGCGGTCGCCTCCCTCGCGTGGCGCTTATGGGTCTTGCTTTCAAGCCCGATATTGACGACCTGCGCGAATCTCCGGCCAAGAAAATAGCTCTCAACGTGCTTAAAGAGTGCAAAAACGATGCCGAATTTATGGTTGTCGAGCCGAATATTCCCAACTATAAGGAACTGGAACTCAGTGACTGTCGCAAGGCATATGACAAGGCCGATATTGTGGTTTTTCTGACGGCTCACACACCCTTTAAGTTGCTCGAAATCAATCCCGAAAAAGTGGAACTCGACTTTTGCGGCGTGCGCAAATGAACACGTTCACCATAAAAAATATCAAGGCACACGCATTTGGCTCCGTTGAGGAGCTGATTGACTTTGCCGACAGCCGCAAGGGCATACTCGTGGCTCTCAACGCCGAGAAATGTATGTATGCCAAGCCCGATTTGGTCGACGTAATAAACTCCAATATAGGATATTGCGACGGCGCCGGTCCGGTGAAAGTGGCTCATCGCAAGGGCTACAAAAATGCCGTGCGTACCCCTGGATGCGAACTTTGGCTGCATATTATTGAACGCCACCATTCCGGCCGCAAGTTTTATCTTGTGGGGTCAACCACCGAGGTGGTCGAGGCAGTTGTAGAGAAGCTGCGCAACCAATATCCCGACATTCAGATAGTTGGCCACCGCAACGGCTTCTTTGCCGACGGAGATGAAGAGCGCCTTGCCGCCGACCTTGAGCGCACACGGCCCGACTTTGTGTTCGTGGCAATGGGCTCTCCGCGCCAGGAGCTACTGATGCAGCGCTTGCAGAAACACCACGTGGCGGTGTATCAGGGACTTGGCGGCAGTTTTGACCTCTACGTGGGCAACTTTAAGCGTGCTCCCAAGTTTCTACAAAAACTTGGCTGCGAATGGATTTGGCGCTTCATTGCTCAGCCGGCACGCATAAGGCGCCTCGGCCCCTACCTCCGATTTGCCAGGGCTCTATACCTCAACCGCCTGTGAGCGGCTGAAAATTATTCGGTATTTGACTTTTAGAATTAAAAAATATTTTTGTATCTTTGTGCTTTCCTTAGAAGACGCTTTCGACTAAAGAAAATGACTGACCAAGATTTCAAAGATATAGCCCCATTCAGCGACGGGCCTGAATTTCACGATCATATTGCCAGACTCGTTGGCGAACCGCTGTTTAAACACGCCGTGACTTATGTGATGCCCGGCGTTGACTATGACGCATTCTGCCGGAAGCTGCTTGAATGCCACACGCGTAAGGATTTTCAGTTCAACATTATGCTCGGCTTCCTTGAGATGCTCGAAAAGACCACCTCAAAGGGAATAACCATTAACGGCATCGACAATTACGAACCCGAGAAACGCTACGTGTTGATTTCCAACCACCGCGACATTGTACTCGACGCAGCATTTCTGAACCTCGGACTCGTGCGCGGCGGCCGCCCCACCTGCGAGGTTGCCATCGGCAATAATCTGCTTATTATGCCGTGGATTGACGAGCTGGTGCGTATCAACAACAGCTTCATAGTGAAGCGCGACACCGGAGTGCGCGGCGCTCTTGAAGCCGCCAAGCATCTCAGCGCTTACATTCACTATTGCATAAACGAGAAGCACGATTCGCTTTGGATTGCTCATCGCGAGGGGCGTGCAAAAGACTCCAACGACCGCACTCAAGAGGCTCTTATAAAGATGCTTACCCTCGGCGGCTCCGGGTCGGCGATTGAAAACATCAAGGCCGTAAATCTGCTCCCCGTAAGCATCAGCTATGAATACGATCCTAATGACTACCTCAAAGCCAAAGAGTTTCTCTGCAAGCGCCGTGACCCGGAATTCAAAAAGAGTCAGCGCGATGACTTGCTAAGTATGGAAACAGGCATTTTGAAACAAAAAGGTCGCATACACTTTGCACTGACCGAGTGCATAAATCCCGAACTTGATGCCCTCCCTGAAGGACTGAATCGCACGGAAGCCTGTCAGAAAGTGTGTGAAATAGTTGACCGCCATATCCATCGCAATTATCGGCTCTATCCGATAAACTATGTGGCTTACGACCTCCTCAACGGAACCCATCGATTTGCCGACCAATATACCGAACAAGACGTCAACGACGTCAATGAACGTATCTCTAAACAATTGTCAAAAGTAGACCTCCCCGATATAACCCCCGAAGAAATGAACTTTATGCGCCAAATGGTGTTGACAATGTATGCCAACCCGTTGAGCAATAAACTATGCGCATCCCTTTAGTACTTGCTTTGGCGTTGCTGATTCTGCAATTGGCAACCGACACATATCTATTTTTCGTCGCGCAACGACGGCTTCACAAGCCCGGATGGGCAAAGTTTCAACTCTACGAGAGCGTATTTTTTGTTATATACGTTATCGTAATCTTCTTTTCGCCTGCACGAACCGGTGCTACCGAGAGCGGACTCACCACTCTGATGTGGATGGTGTTTGTCTATCTGATGGTGTATTTTGCCAAGGCGGCGTTTGTTATCTTTGACCTGTTGGCTCAACTGCCGAAACTGTGGGACAGACACCGCGCCAAGTGGCTGACGCGCATCGGTGGAGGTTTGGCTGTCCTGATAGTGGCATTGATGTCGTGGGGCGCGTGGATTAACCGCTACCGCATTCAGCTCAAGGAAGTCGAAATTCCGGTCAGCGGCCTGCCCGAGAGCTTCGACGGCTATCGCATAGTTCAGATTTCCGACCTCCATTTGGGAACTTTTGGCTCCGACACTACTTTCGTGAGCAAACTCGTTGACCGCGTCAATGCCTTGAACCCTAATCTGGTAGTCTTTACCGGTGATATTGTAAACCAGCGGGCCGCCGAGGCCGAGCCTTTTATACGTCCGCTCAGCCGCATAGAGGCTGCCGACGGTGTTTTCTCGATTCTCGGCAACCACGACTATGGCGACTATGTGGTGTGGTCAAACCCCGCCGACAAAGAGGAAAATATGGAGCGGCTGTTCGACCAGCAAATTGAAATGGGCTGGGAACTTCTGACCAATTCCTCCGAAATAATCAGAGGCTCGCAACCCGGCGATTCGCTGGTGATTGTCGGCGTGGAAAACTGGGGAGACCCGCCATTCCCGCAATATGGTGATATTGATACAGCATATCCCACATCGGGCGATGACGCAACCAAAATACTGCTTACCCACAATCCCCGCCACTGGACGGACGTGGTGAGCAAAAATGACACGCTGAACTATATTCTTACGCTGAGCGGACACACCCACGCCATGCAAATGGAACTGTTTGGCCTCAGCCCCGCAGCATTTCGCTATCCCGACTGCTGGGGAGGACTCTACACGGCCCCCGACGGTCGCAAACTCTACGTAAACATCGGTGCCGGATGCGTTGGTATGCCAATGCGTATCGGTGCCACACCTGAAATAACCCTCTTCACGCTAAAACAAAAGTGAGAATCCCCACTACCGATTTGCCCTCAATTATCGGCAATGAACTTAATCTTCCCCGAAAGTCTGTCAGCGCTACCATTAAGCTGCTCGACGACGGAGCCACAGTGCCGTTTATAGCCCGCTACCGCAAGGAAGCAACCGGCGAACTCGACGAAAAGATGGTTTATCTGATCAGCCGTCGGCTCGATGCGCTGCGCGATTATCTTAAACGTCGCGAATTCGTTGTTGAGCAAATTAAGGCTGCAGGAGCGCTGACCCCGGAGCTTGCCGACCGCATAGAGCATACCCTTGATGCCGCAACTCTCGAGGATATTTATCTTCCTTTCAAGCCTAAACGGCGCACCCGCGCCGAGATGGCCCGCGAACGCGGCCTTGAACCGCTGGCAAAGATTATTGCGGCACAAACGGCCACCGGAGTAGATCGCACTGCAAAAAAATACGTAGGCGAAGAGGTTCTTACTGCCGAAGATGCCATTGCCGGCGCGCTCGACATCATTGCCGAATGGATGAGCGAGAACGAAAAAGCCCGCAACCTTGTGCGCTCCAAGTTTCAACGCTCCGCGCAATTCACAACGACGAAAGTCAAAGATGCCGACGACTCCAAAGAGCTCTATGCCACTTTCTATGACTACACGCAGCCGCTGCGCCTTGTTCCCTCGCATCGCTATCTGGCTGCCCGCAGAGGTGAGGAAGCCGGAATATTAAAAGTTAGCATATCAATCAACGACGACGAGATGACCGACCGTCTGGGGCGCTTCTTTATAAAACCTGAAGCTACCGACGAGTGTGCGAAACTTATGGCTGTGGCAGTAAAAGACGCATATAAGCGCCTGATTCGCCCCTCGATTGAAAACGAAATCGCCGCTTCTGCCAAGGAAAAGGCCGATGGAGCAGCAATTGATAATTTCTCCGACAACCTGCGCCAGCTGCTTATGGCTCCGCCAATGTTCGGAATGCGCGTGATGGGCATTGACCCCGGTTTCAACTCCGGTTGCAAGGTGGTTTGCCTCGACGAGCAGGGTAAACTCCTTGCCGATGACAAATTCAACCTCAACGACCCGCACAGCGCCACTTTTATGATAAGCAATATGGTGCAAGACTTTCGTATTGATGTCATTGCGCTGGGCAGCGGTACCGCCGGACGCGAAACGCGCCGCTTCCTTGATGAATTGCGATTCCCAAGGCGCGTGCAGATTGCCATGGTCAATGAAGATGGCGCGTCGGTATATTCCGCCAGCGATATTGCCCGCGAGGAGTTCCCCGACAAAGATGTCACTGTACGCGGTGCCATTTCAATCGGCCGCCGCCTGCTCGACCCGCTTGCCGAACTGGTGAAAATCGACCCCAAGAGCATTGGGGTGGGGCAGTATCAGCACGATGTTGACCAGAACCGTCTGAAAGATGCTTTAGATTACACCGTGGAAAGTTGCGTCAACTCAGTGGGGGTGAACGTCAATACTGCTTCCGCTCCGCTGCTCAGTTACGTCAGCGGCATCGGTGCCGCGCTTGCACGCTATATAGTGGACTACAGAAAAGAAAACGGGCCGTTCCGTAACCGCGAAGCACTGATGAACGTGCCCCGTATGGGCGAAAAGGCTTTCCAGCAATGTGCCGGTTTTCTCCGCATTCCCGACGGAAACAATCCGCTGGACAACACCGCCATTCACCCCGAGCGCTATGCCCTGGTAGAGCAGATGGCCAAGGACTTGCGCACCACGACTGCCGCCCTGGTCAATAATCCCGCGCTTGCATCGAATATCGTTACGGCGGAATACGTTGACAAAGAAGTTGGCGTTCCAACCCTCACGCTCATTATTGACGAACTCTCCAAGCCCAAGCGTACGGCCACGGAGGCTGTTGAAAACCCTGTTTACGACGAAGCCATCCGCTCAATCCGCGACATACGCCCCGGTCAGGAAGTCTCAGGCAAGGTCAACAATATCACGGCGTTCGGTGCATTCGTAGACCTCGGCATCAAAGAAAACGGGTTGCTCCACGTTTCGCAGATGAGCGAACGCTTCATAAACTCGCCCCACGAAGTGGTGAGCATCGGTCAGACCATACGCGCAAAAGTTATGGACGTGGATCCCGAACGCGGTCGCATCGCTCTGACACTTAAAGGAATGGATATCTGATGCGCTACCTGTTAAGCCTCGGCTCCAATTGCCCCGACGGAAACTCTCGGCTGCAAAAGGCTGAGGCGTGGCTTCACGCAAATTTCAGCAATGTGGAAACTTCGGGAATATATTCCTCAAAAGCGCTCAATGGCGTTTCGGCCGCCTATTGCAATATGGTGGCTCGCGTGGAGTCGGAGATGTCAGTAACTGAAATTACACAAGCAGCAAAAGCATATGAAACAGAATGCGGGCGCACCCCCTCGAGCAAGCTGCGCGGACTCGTGGAAATGGACGTTGACATCGTGGCCGCCGACCGCACCATTCTCCGCCCCGACGAATACACCCGCCCCTACTTCACCACCGGCCTCACCCTCCTCTCCTCCAATGCCTAACAAATCGGTGGAGGAAATTGAGGCATTAATCAAAGATATTTTGTAACTTTGCGGCTGATATGGAAGACGAGAACAAAAAAATGGATATATCTGTGGTCGTTCCCCTCTTCAATGAGGAAGAATCACTGCCGGAACTGGAGGCATGGATTCGGCGCGTAATGACCGAAAATGGCTTCTCATATGAGATTATGTTTGTTAACGACGGCTCCACCGACCGCTCTTGGGCAGTCATAGAAAGCCTAGCAGCCGCAAATCCTGCAGTTCACGGCATCTGCTTCCGCCGCAACTACGGCAAAAGTCCGGCGCTCTATGAGGGATTTAAAGCGGCCAAGGGAAGCGTTGTGATTACTATGGATGCCGACCTCCAGGATTCGCCGGACGAAATTCCGGAACTTTACCGAATGATTACTGAAGACGGATATGATCTTGTGAGCGGCTGGAAACAGAAGCGCTACGACCCTCTGAGCAAGACCATCCCCACGAAACTCTTCAACGCTACGGCGCGAAAAGTAAGCGGCATTAAGAATCTCCACGACTTTAATTGCGGGCTCAAGGCTTATCGCCGCGACGTGGTCAAGCATATCGAGGTCTATGGCGAGATGCACCGCTACATTCCCTATCTCGCCAAGAATGCCGGTTTCAAGAAAATCGGCGAAAAGATTGTGCATCACCAGGCCCGCAAATATGGCACCACTAAGTTCGGACTGGACCGCTTTGTCAATGGCTATCTTGACCTTATGACCCTGTGGTTTACATCGAAATTCGGAGTCAAACCGATGCATTTTTTTGGTCTATGGGGGTCGGTAATGTTCGTGCTTGGCTTCTTTTCGGCAGCAACCGTGGGCATTGTGAAACTTTGGCATATGCACTCCGGCGCTCCTTATAATCTTGTGACCGACTCGCCTTATTTCTTCCTTGCGCTGACCTTGATGCTCTTGGGCAGTCAGTTCTTCCTTGCCGGTTTTGTCGGCGAACTGATAGCGCGCAACAGTCCCGGACGCAATAACTACGAAATTGCCGCAACATTATGAAGCAATTGTGGTGGATTGTGATGTTCGTGTTGGGACTTACAGCCCTTGCGTCGTGTTCCGGCGAGGGGTGTACCAACAATCGCAACTCCATCCCATTGGCCGGTTTCTATGAACTGGACACCGAGCAGCAAGTCTCGGTCAGCCGTATGCCCATTTACGGCGTTGGCGCGCCTAATGATTCCTCGCTGGTTGACACTGCTCGAAGTTCTCAGCAGGTTTATCTGCCCCTTCGCGGCAACCAGACTCAGGCAGCTTTCGTGTTTGACGGCGGTCCGCTGAAAGACACCCTCACAATCAACTATGAAAGCTATCCCTACTACGACGGTGAGGATTGCGGCGCGATGTGGCGCTACCTGATCCACAACGTTAGCCATACTAATAACTTCATTGACTCGATTCTTGTTACAGATCCGCTGATTACCAACATTGAGCGCGAGCGCCTGATGATTTTCCTTAAACTCCCCACGGCAGAAGAATGAGGCGGGTCATTGGCATATTACTTGCGGCACTCTGCTTGTTAGCAGCAATGGGGCAGGGACGCACCGTTTCGCCCGTCACTCCGATAACTTCGCGGCCGGTGGCTCCCATAAAGGTAAAGAAAACCAACGATAAGGAGGAAAAGAAATCCGAACGTCCTGCGTCGGTGATTGAAAGTTCCGATGATTTGGGTAACACCATTTTGCTCGACACACTTTCAGGCAACGAATGGGTAGACTCTATGGCTTTGGCTCAACCCAAGGTTATTGGAAACATCTATCCGCTTTGGGATGCCGTGAATATCGGCGTGGATTTTTGGCCTGCCGCAAACCGCCTGTTTGGTGCAAAACAAGGCCTCGCAGGGCTTTGGGCTCGGCTCAGTCTTCATAACCGATATTTCATTGTGGTGGAGGGCGGTGTGAGCAACGCAAACTCGCGTCCCGAGGGTATGAACTATACTTACAAATCGCCCATATCACCATATTTTAAAATTGGTTTAGATTATAACTTCTTCTATAACAGCGACTCCCGCTATCAAGTCTACCTTTTGGCTCGCTACGGCATCAGCCGGTTTAAATATTCCATTCTTGATGCGGAGGTAACCAACTCATATTGGGATTCCACCACATATCCCGATTTTCCTACCCAGACAACCACCTCCGGATTCATTCAAATCGGTGCCGGCATTCACGTAACTCTTTGGGGGCCGATTGCTATGGGCTGGAACTTCAAGTATCAGAGGGTAGTGCATCACTCAGCCGAAACCTACGGTGCCCCCTGGGCGGTTCCGGGCATGGGAGTCCGTAACTCCGAGCTTGGCATCTCCATCTCGCTCATCTACACCATCCCCCTCCACGCCCCAATAGACTTGGAAGAAGCCAAAAAGAAATAACTTCGGTTAGGCCTCGGCCCATTTTTTTAGGGCGCGGGTGGTTTTGTCGAAGACCACTCCGAGGCGGATTATGGTTTTGCCTTGGCCTTCAAAGGGTTTTGCGTAGCCGTTCTCTTCGATTTGCTTAAGGGCGGTTTTGGGTGAGCCGCCAAGTTTAAACTCGATGACGTAGATGTATTTGTCGGTCTGGATAACCATATCCACGCGGCCTTGGCTGGTGCGGTATTCGGTGCGCACATAGAATCCCATAAGTTTCATTATCACGTATATAACGTTCTGATAATGAACCTCCATGTCGGGAATCTGCTCGTAGGGGAAGTCGGCGAAGAATGCCTCGAGCCAGGTCATAAATTTCTCCGTTTCGCCGTTCATCACGGCCTTAACAAGGTCTGTAATCTTCGAGCCTGTCGGGATTTTGGGCGATATAAACGGAACGAGGAAGCTGAGGAAGCTTTTCTTAACCTCGCGGTTGGGGTAGCCGAGCACGTACTCTTCGGTTATTTCATTGTAACCCTTGATAGTTAGGTAGCCGGTTTGGAAGAACATCGGCACGAGGTCGGTGTTGAACGCGTCGGACCCTTTGAGATCTTGCTCGGTGCGCGACACTCCCTCAAGATTCGGCAGCGGATAATGCTCCTTTTTGAGCAGGTCAACGAGGAATGTCGGAGTCCCGGTTTCCGCCCAATATGCGCCTAATCTGGTGTTGCTTAGAGAAGTTAGCAGGCTGAAAGGATTATAAATACCTGCGCCACCGTTGCAGAAGTGGTAACCGTCGTAGTTAAGACGAAGAGTTTCGCGCGCGGCATCATAACTCATTTTTTGCACTTCGTCAAACATCTCAACTCCCGACTTGAAATATTGGTCGATTTCAGCGTCAGTTATGCCGCAGATTGCGTTGTAAGCGTATTCAAGCGAAATATCGTTGAGGTTGTTCAAACCGCTAAATACGTTGACTTTGCTGAAGCGCGTAACGCCGGTGAGCATAGCGAAGCGGATGTATTGGTCGAGCGACTTGAGTACGCCGTAGAATGCCTGCAACTGGTTGCGGTAAACCTCCTGCAACTCAGGGTTGTGGAGCGTGCGCACCAGCGGCTTGTCGTATTCGTCAATGAGGATTACAACCTGCTGCCCCGTAATCTCGTAGGCCTTGCGGATTATGGCATCAAGGCGAATTTCAGGTCGTGTATTGGTCGGGGTTAAGCCATATTGTTTCTCCCAAATCTGCAAGGTGGCATCCAAGCGGTCGTAGAGCGCCAGGTCGTCGGAATAATCGGCAACATTCAAGTCAATATGTAACACCGGATGTACTGTCCAGTCCCACCCCAAATCATTGATAGCCAAGCCCTCAAACAACTCCTTTCGGCCGCTGAAAAGCATCTCGATGGTTGAGAGCAGCAAACTCTTGCCGAAGCGCCGCGGGCGACTAAGAAACAGATATTTACCGCCGGTTACAAGTTTGTGGACCAGCGCGGTTTTGTCGACATACGCAAAACCTTTGGTGCGGATTTCAGAGAACGACTGCACTCCAATCGGATATTTCATTTCTGCTGCCATATGCGCAAAGATACAAAAATTTTCGGAATTGCGACGAAAATCGTAACTTTGCACCCATGATTACAGTTTCCAATTTAGGCATGCAATTTGGTAAGCGCGTGCTTTTTCAAGACGTTAATATGAAATTTACGCCGGGCAACTGCTACGGCATAATCGGTGCAAACGGCGCAGGCAAGTCAACCTTGATGCGCATTCTCTCAGATCAGCTGTCGCCTACCCACGGTACTGTGACCCAAGGCCCGGGCGAGCGTATGTCGGTGCTTGAGCAAGACCACTTCAAGTTCGACGAATGCACGGTGCTGGAAACCGTGATGCGCGGCCACACGGTGCTCTGGGACATTATGCAGGAAAAGGATGCGCTTTACGCCAAACCCGATTTCAGCGACGAAGACGGCGTGCTTGCCGCCGAACTCGAGGAGAAGTTTGCTGAGCTCGAAGGCTGGAATGCCGAAAGCGATGCCGCAGCGCTCCTTTCAGGCCTCGGCATCAAAGAGGAAAAGCACCAGATGCTGATGAAAGATATGAGCGGCAACGAGAAAGTGCGCGTACTCCTGGCAAAGGCGCTCTTCGGCAACCCCGACAATCTGCTGCTCGATGAGCCGACCAACGACCTTGACCTCGACACGGTGAGCTGGCTCGAAGACTACCTCTCGAAGTTTGAAAACACCGTCCTGGTAGTGAGTCACGACCGCCACTTCCTTGACTCCGTGTGCACCCATACTCTCGACATTGACTATAACAAGATGACGCTCTTTGCCGGCAACTATTCGTTCTGGTACGAATCGTCGCAACTCGCTCTGCGTCAGCAACAGCAGCAGAACAAGAAAGCTGAAGAGAAACGCAAGGAGCTACTCGAGTTCATTCAGCGCTTTTCGGCCAACGTTGCCAAGTCCAAACAAACCACCTCGCGCAAAAAGATGCTCGAAAAACTCAACGTCGAGGAGATTCAGCCCTCATCGCGCCGCTATCCTGGCATAATCTTCACCCCATCGCGTGAGCCGGGCAACAAGATTTTGGAAGTCAAAGGATTGACCGCTTTGGTAGATGGCGATTTGCTCTTCAAAGACGTTAACTTCCAGATTGAAAAGGGCGACAAAGTTTGCTTCCTGAGCCACGACCCGCGTGCCATGACTGCACTCTTTGAAATCATCAACGGCCGCCGCAAGGCCGATGCCGGTCAGTATGAGTGGGGTCAAACCATCACCACGGCATATCTGCCTCTGGACAACTCAGAATTCTTCAACACCGACATGAACCTGGTTGACTGGCTCTGTCAGTTCAGCGATGACTCCAGCGAAATCTACCTTAAAGGTTTCTTAGGCAAGATGCTCTTTTCGGGCGAGGAGGTGCAGAAAAAGGCTTCGGTGCTTAGCGGAGGCGAAAAAATGCGCTGTATGATTGCGCGTATGATGCTTCGCGATGCCAATACTATGATTCTTGACTCCCCGACCAACCACCTCGACCTGGAGTCTATTCAGGCGTTCAACAACACCTTGCAGAGCTTCAAAGGCAACATTCTGATGTCGAGCCACGACCACGAGTTCATCCAGACTGTGTGCAACCGCATCATTGAGCTTACCCCCAACGGCATCATTGACAAGATGACCGAATACGACGATTATATCACCGACGAGCGCGTACTCGCTGCCCGCGAACGCCTGTATGGAGTTCCCCAATAACACCGTTGAGGCAATCGCTCTGACCGGTTCGGGGAGCAACCGCCGCTATTGGCGGTTGAAGCTGGCCGATGGCTCCACGCTCATAGCCACCGAAGGTATAAATCTCGCTGAAAATGAGGCTTTTCTCTATCTCGACGGCAAGTTTTTGGAGGCGGGAATCAATGTGCCGAAAGTCGTTGCAGTATCGGCCGACAGAATGTCATACATTCAAACGGATGTTGGCAATAAGTCGCTGTATGAATGCCTCGACCGCAGAGATTTGATTGCCAAGGCCATAGACCTACTCGCCAAGGTTCAGCAAACTCCCGGCATAGACTGGACCCGCTGCTACCCGGTGGCGGAGTTTGACCGCCGCTCAGTCATGTGGGATCTCAACTACTTCAAATACTGCTTTTTAAAGACCACACCCGGCGTTGAGATTGACGAGCCGGCACTGGAAGACGACTTTGAGCGCCTGGCCGACAAAGTGCTTGGCGTGGAACCGTGGGGCTTTATGGTACGCGACTTTCAGAGCCGCAACGTTATGGTTAAAGACGACGATGTTTATCTGATAGATTTTCAGGGTGGTCGTCGCGGCCCTGTGCACTATGATGTGGCATCGTTTCTATGGCAGGCGCGGGCAGGATTTTCCGACGAGCTACGCAGCGAAATGGTGAGTCGGTTATGCTGCACCCGGGGCATTGACGAGAGCCGCTTCCGTGCCGAGCTTCCCTACTTCGTCGTGCTGAGACTCTTACAGGCGCTTGGTGCGTATGGCTTCAGAGGGCGTTTTGAGGGCAAGGAGCAGTTTCTCATCCCCATTCCGGCAGCGCTTGCGAGCCTGCAGCAGATACTTGCAGGCCTCGACCTGCGCTATCTTTTGAATTTGGTCATAACATCAGCCGGGGGCAGGCCTGCCTTGAGCTGATCGCGCATAAAGTCCATATAGGGGGCAATGTGGGCAAAGTAGCGGCGATAACCGTCACAAAGATAATTGATTGCCTCCCCTTCGGGAGTTCGGGCAATGCGGTTTTTAGGGCACTCGCCATTGCAGGCGAACAGCCATTTGCATTCGCGGCATTTCTTTGACAGGGTCAGACGCTTTGCCGCGCCGAAAGCCTGCTGCTTGGGCGAGGTCATCATTTCGATGAAAGTATTGTTGCGCAGATTGCCGAGGAAATATTCCGGAAACACGAAATGGTCGCAGCAATACACGTTGCCGTTATGCTCCATCACGGCGGCGTGGCCGCACTCCTTGTCGAGCGTACAAACCCCCGGAGGCATTCCGCACCAGTTGGCCAGCGTGGAGTCAAAAATCTGCACGAAAACCTTGCCAACGTCTTCCTTGACCCAGAGGTCGAATACGCGGCAAAGAAATTCGCCCCACTGCTCGGGGCTCACGGTAAAGTCGGCCAACTTGCCGCGCTCAATCGGCGAGGCAATGTCGTCGTCGGCAGTCAGGCGCTCCACGATGGGGGTAAACTGGATATATTTGCAGCCGATAGACTTGAAGAAGTTGTAGAACTCCTCGGGGTGGTCGGCATTGTAGTCGTTGATTACCGCCATCGCGTTCCACTCCACGCCATGGGAGTTGAGCATTCTGACGGCCTGCATCACCTTGAGGAACGAGGGTTTGCCGTCGCGGGAACGGCGATATTCGTCGTGAAACTCCTGCGGGCCGTCAATGCTGAGACCCACGAGCCAGTTGCTCTCGCGCAAAAAGCGACACCACTCCTCGGTGAGCATAGTGCCGTTGGTTTGCAAGCAGTTGAGCACGCGGCGATTGCCGCCATATTTTTTTTGTAGTTCAACAGCTTTTTTATAGAACGAAAGTGGGCGGAGCAGAGCTTCGCCGCCGTGCCAGGTAAAGTTGACATCGTCGGCAGTCTGCGCCTCAAAATATCGTTTGATATAGAGTTCGAGCATTTCGTCGCTCATATACGGACGTTTTTCGTCGGGGTCGTAAAAGCGGCGCTTGTCGAGGTAGTAGCAATATGAGCAGGCAAGGTTGCAGGCGGAGCCTACGGGCTTTGCCATAACATAAAGTGGTTTGGAGTCGAAAGGGTTGTTCAAGGGGTTAGGCGTTAGGCTTTAGGTATTAGAATTTAGGAGATTAGGGGGAGGAGTTGGGAGGGTTCGGAAATGATGTTTTCGGCGAGGAACTGACGCAATTCGCCGATGGGGCGGAAACCCCAGGTCACCCCGACGCTCGCCAGGCAGGCCCTGCGGGCGGTTTCCATATCGATGCCGCTATCGCCAACGTAGATAACGTCGGCTTTGGGGGTTGGTACGTCGCGCAACACGCCGAATACTATCGACGGGTCGGGCTTTGCTGGGATACCGGGACGCATACCGTGGACCGCCTCAAAGGGAAGGCGTGGAAAGAAGTGGGCAATCAGTGCCGAAGTGGCAGCCTGATATTTGTTGGAAGCCACAGCAAACTTCACCCCCTTGGTCGCCAGGTCGTAGAGCAGGTCCTCTATGCCGGGATATGGGCGCGTGTAGTCGTAGAGATGTCGGTCGTAATATCCCTGAAAAATTTCGCGCACACGAGCTACAGTAGCTGCATCGCGATGGTCAACCGGCAATACGCGCTCAAGCAGACGACCCACTCCGTTGCCCACGAAAAAGGGATAGCTGGAGATTTCGTGGGTGGGAAAGCCGCATTGTGTCAGTGCGTGGTTCGCGGCGTGGGCAAGGTCGTCAATCGTATTGAGCAGAGTGCCGTCGAGGTCAAAGATTACGAGTTTTTTCATTGCTAATCGTTAAATGGTTAGGCTCCGCAGAGGAGCGGCGGCAAGATGTTGGGCGGCATCGCGGAGCGCCTGCGGTGTAATTGCGGCAATGAGCTCTGTGGTCGCGGCAAGCGAGGGAAGGTTGAGGCCGTGGAGCAATGCCCGTCCGCAATTGGTGGCCAGTTGCTCCTTGTTGTCAAGTCCCAGAGTGAGTTGGCCGAGATATTGGCGCTTGTAGGCGTTGAGCTGCTTTTCGGTCAGCAGCTTGTCGGCAAAGCGGTTAAGTGTGTTTTGCACGAGCCGGCAGCAGCGCTTGCGGTCATCGTGGTCGCAGCCAAAGTAAATGGTCATCATTCCGCAGTCGCTCATCAGCGCGGCGGAGGCCTCGACGGTGTAGACGAGTCCGCGACGTTCGCGTAACTCAACGTTGAGCAGTGCGTTCATCCCCGGGCCACCGAGAATGTTGGTAGCCAGCGCAATGGCATGACGGTCGGGAGAATGAAGACCGCCAACCGGCACTCCCATTACCGTGTGGCTCTGATGATGTGTATTTCCGGCAAAGCGCTCTGTGGGAGGACAGGGATTCGGCGCAACCCTTATGGGCATTTCGCCTTTCAGCGGCAGTGAGGCAAATGCTTTTTCGGCCACGCCAATAACGCGGTCAGGGCGTTCGGAGCCGAGATAGAAAAACACCCCTGCCGAGGCCGTGAATGCATTTTCAAGCCAGCGGCGGCAACGCTCAGAGTCAATTGAATCAACGCTGGTGCGGTTGCCGAGAATGTTATGCGCCATGGGGTTGCCGGCAAAGACCATTTCGTCGAAAAGGTCGTAGGCGGCATCCATTGGCGAGTCGAGATATGAGTCAATTTCGTCGCATATGACTTCGCGCTCCAGGTCGATCTTGCGGGTCGGGAACACCGACTCCGAGGCAAGTTCGCCAATCAGCATGCACGCCCGGCGGAAGTTTCCGGCAGGCATTGCGGCATAGAGGGTGGTTTCCTCTTTAGTGGTAAACGCGTTAAGCTCGCCGCCAACGGCCTCCATGCGGGAGTTGATGTAGGAGTCAGTTCGCCGGGTAGTACCCTTGAAGATTGTGTGTTCAACGAAGTGGGCAAGTCCGAAGTCTTGGGCCACAACCTCATCACGCGACCCGGCGTTTACCGTCAGGCCGCAAAATTCTGTGGTCGAAGCCATACGGATGCACACAGCCCGCAGACCGTTTGGCAACGTAGCGATTACTTGGTCGGTTCTACCCATTCACCGTTTGCTTTTATCAGGTTAACAAGATGTGAGATAGCCTCTTCTTGCGGAATGTTGCGTTCCACGCACTCCTTGCGGCGGTAGAGACTGATGCGTCCCACTCCCGCTCCGACATAACCGTAGTCGGCATCAGCCATTTCGCCAGGGCCGTTGACTATACAGCCCATTACTCCGATTTTAAGGCCTTTAAGGTGACCGGTAGCGGCTTTTACGGCCTTGAGCGTTGTCTGGAGGTCAAACATTGTGCGTCCGCAGCTCGGACATGATATAAACTCCGTCTTGGAGATGCGAAGCCGCGCAGCCTGCAGAATATTCAGCGCAAGCGCGGTGGTGTCAATGCCGGGAACGTCAATCCAAATGCCGTCTTGCAAGCCGTTGAGCAGCAGTGTGCCGAAGTCGGCAGCTGCTTTCAGTGCCAGGTCGGGATCAGCGGGGTCATAGCCCAGCCTCACAATCACCGGGGCATCGTTGCCTTGACGCAGAAGAGCGTGGCGCTGAGCCTGAATGTGGCCAACGCGGTTTGCGTGGTCGGACGTCAGAATTATGGCGTTGGCGGGAATTTCATCCAATCCCCAAACCAAGGGATATGGCGACCGGAAAGAACCCAGGCGTTCGGGAGCCAAGGGATTGTAGCCGGGAGCGTATTCAAAGTCAATCTGCGGGGCATTTGCAGCCTTGGCTATGTGGCCAAGGAGCGCCCGGGCTACCGGAACCTCCCTCTCGGGGTCTTCGCTAAGGCTCACTCGGATTGTGTCGCCAATTCCCTGATAGAGCAGCGCCCCGATGCCCACGGCCGATTTGATGCGACCGTCCTCGCCGTCGCCGGCTTCGGTAACGCCCAGGTGCAGAGGATATTCGAGTCCCTCCTTGGCCATAGTGGCAACCAAAAGGCGCACGGTGAGAACCATCACAACGGTGTTGGAAGCCTTGATGCTGATTACGACCTGGTGAAAATCGTGTTTTGCGCAGATGCGGAGAAATTGCATTGCGCTTTCGACCATACCCTCGGGGGTGTCGCCATATTCGTCCATAATTGCGGGCGACAGCGAGCCGTGGTTCACGCCGATGCGCAGCGCCACGCCGCGCCGCTTGCACACGTCGAGCAGCGGCAGGAGCGCTTCCTCTATATTCTTGCCGGGGCGGCAGAAATTCCCCGGGTTTATGCGCACTTTGTCAACGCTCTCGGCGGCAGCCAACGCGGCAGCGGGGTTGAAATGAATGTCGGCAACGAGCGGCACGTTGACCTGCGGGTACATCTGAGCCATAGCCTCGGCCTCGCGCACGCCCTGAGCGGTGAGCCGCACCAGGGCGGCTCCGGCATCGGCAATGCGGCGAATTTGCGCCACTGAGGCGGGAATGTCGGTAGTGGTGGTGTTGGTCATACTCTGCACCGCAATGGGTGCATTGCCGCCGATTTCCACTTTGCCGCCAACTATGACCTTACGGCAGTTGCGTCGTCGGCAGTTTATCAGGTCCATTGTCATACCTTGAATTTGTAAGATACTTCCGCGAGTTCGGAGTTAGCTTTAACGATTTTGTCGCTCAGGGTGGCGCGATATGCGGCGAAGCGTTCTGCCAAAGCGGCATCGCTAAGCGCGAGCATCTGCACGGCAAGCACTGCAGCGTTCATTCCGGCATTTATGCCCACGGTAGCAGTGGCGATGCCCGGAGGCATCTGCACGATGCTGAGGAGCGCATCCACGCCGCCGAGCGAGGAGCTTATGGGGAGTCCGATGACCGGCAGGGGGGTCATTGCGGCAATCACTCCGGGGAGTGCTGCGGCCATTCCGGCAGCAGCGATTATAACCTTGATGCCGCGACCGGCGGCATTGCGGGCAAACTCCTCAACTTGCGAGGGAGTGCGGTGAGCCGAGAGCGCGTTCATTTCAAACGGCACTTCCATGGCTTCGAGAAAGTCTGCGGCTTTGCGCAGAATGGGCAGGTCACTGGTGCTGCCCATAATTATGGAGACTTGGGGATTGGGCATTGGGCGTTGGGTATTAGGTATTAGGAGTTAGTAGTTAGGAGTTGGATGAGGAAAATTTACTCCTAACTCCTCACTCCCAGCTCCTAACTTAATAAATTTTAAGGGCTAAAAGTTATCGTGTAACCTTTAACCCTTGAATTTCAAAATTCGCTGAGCGAATTTTGTGTTCAGCCGATAACAATCTTAGCGTCCTTTTCCCACTCTTTGGTACGACGGTCTTTAATGCGAGCCTTCTTACCGGTGAGGTTGCGGAGGTAGTAGATCTTGGAGCGACGAACTTTGCCGTATTTGTTAACTACGATAGAGTCGATGAACGGAGATTCCATAGGGAAGATACGTTCTACGCCGATGTTATCGCTGACCTTGCGAACGGTGAAGCGCTTTTTGTTGCCTTCGCCGGAGATTTTGATAACTACGCCGCGATACTGCTGAATACGCTCTTTGTTACCCTCTTTAATGCGGTAGGAAACGGTGATTGTATCGCCCGGAACAAAGCGGGGATACTCTTTTTTTTGTGCAAATGCCTCTTCGGCAATTTTAATCAAGTCCATGTGACTAATTGATTATTAAGAGTTTAAACATCCCGAAGCTTAAACGCGCACCTCTTCGTCGCGCCAGCGGCTACGGATTATCGGGTGCAAAGTTACGGATTTTCTGCAACATACGCAAAAATCGAACCTAAAACTTTCAAATTTTGTTATTGAGTTATGACCAACGTTTCAACAGACCCGCAGAGGGTGATAATTGACGGCTGCACGGCGGCCACTTATATTGCTTACGCGCTGAGCGATGTAGCAACGGTTTATCCTATCACTCCGGTTGCCAATATGGGCGACATTGCCGCCCGATGGGCTTTGGAGGGACGCACCAACGTGTTTGGGCGCACCATGAAAGTTATGGAAATGGAGAGCGAGCTCGGTGCTGCCGGTGCCACTCACGGCTCGCTGTCGGCCGGTGTACCCTCTACGACTTTCACCTCCTCCCAGGGTCTGATGCTGATGATTCCCAATATGTACAAGATGAGCGGCGAATTGCTTCCGGCGGTGTTTCATGTCGGCTCGCGGTCGCTGGCTACTCATGCGCTGAGCATTTTCGGTGACCATCAGGACGTGATGGCCACCCGCGCCACCGGTTTCAACTTCCTGGTGAGCAATAACGTTCAGGAGGCGGCCGATATGGCTTTGGTGGCGCATCTTTCAGCCTTGGAAGGGTCGCTGCCGATTGTGCACTTTTTCGACGGCTGGCGCACCGGCAATGAAATGAGCACCATAGAGTTGCCGGGCTACGCCCAAATCGCCGCGCTCACGCCGATGGACGCGGTGGAGCGTTTGCGCAAACGCGGTATGAACCCCAACGCGCCCAATATTCGCGGCACCGCACAAAACCCCGACGTGTATTTTCAAAACCGCGAGGCGGCAAATTCGCTCTACGACGCATTTCCCGGCATCGTTGAGAAAAATATGGATAAAGTCGCCGCTCTTACCGGACGAAAGTACGGACTGTTTGACTACGTCGGAGTGCCCGATGCTACCAAAGTAATCATTGCAATGGGGTCAGCTTGCGAAACAATCACCGAGACAATTGAATACCTGAACCGCAACGGTGCAAGAACCGGACTGGTCAAAGTGCGTCTGTTCCGGCCTTTCAGTGCCGACAAACTACTCGCCGCCATACCCGCAACGGCGCAGACACTCTACGTTCTTGACCGCACCAAGGAACCCGGTTCGCAGGGCGAGCCGCTGCTGCTCGACGTGTGTACCGCCGTGCAGCAATCGGGCCGGCAGCTGAAAGTCATAGGCGGACGCTATGGCTTGAGCAGCAAAGACTTCTCGCCGGCAATGGTTGCCGCGGTGCTTGCCGCGGATAAGCGCTTCACCGTGGGGATAAACGATGACGTTACCCACCTTTCGCTCCCCGTGAACCCGGAACTGCTCACGCGCCCCGACTCCCAAAAACGCTACCAGTTCTATGGTATGGGGTCAGACGGCACCGTGGGGGCCACGCGCCAGGCCGCACAGATTCTCAGCGACCTCACCGGACAAACAGTTCAGGCTTTCTTTGAATATTCCGCCAAGAAATCGGGCGGCTACACCGTCAGCTCCCTGCGTATGGACTCGGGTAAAATCCTTTCGGAATATGCCATAACCGGCGCTGATTACGTCGGCATAAACAAGGAACGCTACGTATATCTCTTTGATATTGCACAACATCTGCAAAAGGGGAGCACGCTCGTGGTGAATACCTCTCGCGACTCTGCCGGACTCTCTGCAATAATGCCCGCAGAGCTGATACAAGCTATTAAAGACAATAACGTAAAAGTCTACACCGTTAACGCTGAGGCCGTTGCCGTCAAGCATAATCTCGGAGTCAGAATCAACACGATTATGGAAGCAGTGTTCTTGAAGCTCTGCGGAATGGTTGACTACAAGCTGAGTATCGAAAAGCTCAAGGAGATTGTTTCATCAGCATATATCCACGAGGGTCAGGCGGTTGTCAACAATAACCTCGCCGCCATTGACGAGGCCCTGACCTCCATCACCGAAATAGAACTGTCCACTTCCCACTCCCCACTCCCCACTGCCCACCACCCACTCCGCCATTCCGCCACTCCGCTACTAAACCGCTTCGTCACCGAACTGGCCGAACCCTGTCTGCACCGCCGGGGCGACACGATTCCTGTCAGCGCCCTGCCGGCCGACGGATTCTGCCCGCTTGGAGAATCGGCATTTGAGAAGCGAGCCGTCGCGCTTAACATTCCGATTTGGACGGCATCGAAGTGCGTGGAGTGTACGCTCTGTTCGCTCGTTTGCGCCCACGCGGCAATCCGTCCTGTTGTAATGACCGCCGATGAGGCTGCCAAGTCGGGATTTGAGACCGCACCGGCCAAAGGCTTTGACGGTATGCGTTGGCGCATTCAGGTTTACCCGCAAGACTGCACCGGCTGCGGCAGTTGCGCCACGATATGTCCCGGCCACGCGCTTGATATGCAGCCGATTGCTCCCAATTTGGAGCCGGAAAAGAAAAATCTCACCTTTGTAAAGAGTCTGGCGCCCAAGCCAAACCCGCTGCCACGCTTTTCGCTGCAGGGTTCGCAGCTTGAAACTCCGCTGTTGGAGTTCAGCGGCGCGTGTGGGGGCTGCGGAGAAACTCCCTACGTGAAACTGCTTACCCAGCTCTTTGGCGAGCGGCTTGTCATTGCCAATGCTACCGGGTGTTCCTCAATCTGGGGCGCGGATTTCCCCTCAATGCCATATTGCACCAACGCCGACGGCCACGGCCCTGCCTGGGCAAACTCCCTTTTTGAAGACAACGCCGAATATGGCCTCGGAATAGCCCTGGGACTGCAATCACGTCTTGAAAGCAAAGACTCCTCGCTGCCCGCAAAACCCTCGGTATGGGCCATTGGCGGCGACGGTTGGGCTTACGATATCGGCTACGCCGGTCTTGACCACGTAATTTCGCAAAACATTGACATCAATATCCTGGTGATGGACACCGAATGTTATTCCAACACGGGCGGACAGATGTCGAAAGCCACACCGCTGAGCGCCGTGGCAAAATACGCGCCCCACGGAAAGCGCACGGTCAAGAAAGACCTCGGGCGAATGGCCATAACCTACGGCCACGTGTACGTGGGGCAGATTTCATTAGCGGCAAATCCGATGCAGGCAATCAAGGTGCTTCAAGAGGCCGAGGCATATCCAGGACCGTCGCTTATCATTGCCTACTGCCCCTGCATCAACCACGGCATCCGCGCCGGAATGAGCCACGCCGCCACGGAGATGCGCGAGGCCGTCGAAGCAGGATATTGGCCGCTGTGGCACTACAATCCGCAGGATGAAAAGCCGTTCACCCTTGACTCCGCCGCTGCCGACGGCTCGCTGCCCGACTTCCTTGCCGGCGAGAGCCGCTATGCCGACCTTGAGCGTCTTGACCCCGAAGCGGCAAAGACCCTGCGCCCCGAAATGCAAAAACGGCTTAACGATACATACAAACAACTACTACTATGAGAAAACTCTACTTCATCGCACTATTGGGAGCCACGCTGACAGCCTCGGCGGCTCCGGTGACACCCGAGCAGGCTCTGCAGCGACTCGACGGCAGTGGCGCCCGCAAAATCGCAGGCCCAAAATCCGCCCTGCGTCAGATTGAGCAGACATCTTTCCCCGAGCTCTATTTTTTCACTTCCGGCACAGGTTATATGGTTCTGCCGGCCGACGATGCCGCTCCCGCACTGTTGGGCTACGCCGACTCGGGAGAACTCGACCTGTCGAATCCCAACCTCGCTTACTGGCTCTCTACATATGATGCCCAACTCTCGGCCCAAACTCCAACGCCCAACGCCCATCGCCCGACACCTAATGCCCAACGCCCAAAGCCCATCATGCGTATCTCGAGGCCGGCAATCTCGCCGATGACCTCAACGCGTTGGAACCAGGAAGCACCTTACAACGACCTTTGCCCCGAACTGAATGGCAAACGGTGCGTCACCGGGTGCGTGGCCACGGCTCTCGCCCAGGTAATGAAATACCACAACTACCCGCCCAAAGGAACCGGAACGCATTCCTACTCGTGGAATAACCAAACTCTGAGTTTTGACTACGGTTCAACAACGTTTGAGTGGGATAAGATGACCGACACTTACGACTCCAACTCAACCGAGGCGGCCAAAACTGCGGTTGCCACTCTGATGTATGCCTGCGGCGTGGGAGTGGATATGCAATACACTGCCACGGAATCAGGGGCCGTCAGCCGCGATATGGGTACTGCCCTGCTCAATTATTTCGGCTACGACAAGGGACTTCAAATTCTCAATCGCGACTATTACGGCATGACCGACTGGGAAGACATCGTCTACGACGAACTCAACGCCGGCCGCCCGGTGCTTTACGGCGGCCAAGGATCTGCCGGAGGACATCAGTTTGTGTGCGACGGATATTCCGCCGACGGCTATTTCCACTTCAACTGGGGTTGGGGCGGCCTTAGCGACGGCTATTTCCTGCTGACGGCTCTTGACCCGTCATCGCTCGGAGTAGGTGGCGGCGCGGGCGGCTTTAACTACGACCAGAACATTATGGTAGGGGTACAGCCGCCAACTACCGACAACTCCGAGGCTTATCTATTCTATTGCAGCGGATTCACGGTTTCATCTACCACGGCTACCCTCGGTTCAAGCGTCACCTTTGGCAGCGGCTTTTACAACTTCAGTTATTTCACCACGCCGACTGATACCCGCATCGGCATAAAACTTGAACCCGCCGACGGCTCCGACCCGATTTATCTCAGTAAGGTTTACGGCGCAATTCAGCCGCAATATGGGCTGGAAACCCTTAGCGCCACATTCCCCTCCGACTTGATGGCCGGGACTTACACGGTAACCCCTGTTTATCAAACCAATGGCGGCGAATGGGAATTTATGCACTCGCCTCTGAGCGGCACCGACCGGCTCACCGCAACAGTGAGCGGCTCCTCTGTGACTTTCTCAGCCCCCGACGCGGCAAAAATCACTGTTTCAGACCTGAAACTCGAAACGGCACTCTACTGGGGGTCAACGTGTAAAATCAGCTTCTCGATAACAAATTCGGGCAAGAGCGAATTTTACGACGGCCTTATTCCGGTGTTGATTTCTGCCGATGGGCAGTCGCTGGTGGCCAACGGCTCGACATATCCCGTTGACATTATGCCAGACACCACCGAACAGGCTGAATACGTAGGCACTTTCTCCGCCAATAGCACTCCGGCCGCCGGGACGTATCTGTTGGGTGTCTGCGACCCGAGCGGCAAGCTGGTCTGCACTCCGGTAGAGGTTACACTCAATGCCGCACCGGCAAACACCTCCGTTGAAATCACCGAATTCAAGATGGTTTCGGCCGACCCATATGACGGCAAAGGCGCGGCAGTTTTCAGATTCACGGCCAACTGCACCGAGGGGTATTATGCCGACCGCCTCACGGTGGCAATCTTCCCCGACACCGGCGGCTCGTCAATCGCTTCGGGCAGCTCTGAGGTTATGTATATCGGCGCGGGCGAGAGCAGCACGCAGACCGTTGACGTAGACCTCAGCTCGCTGGCCACAGGGCGATATATGGCGGTGGTTTTCCAAGGCACGAGTGAACTCTCGCAGCCCATCTACTTCAACGTTGATGCCTCGATGTGCATTGAGGAAGTGGGAAGTGGGCAGTGGAAAGTGGGCAGTTGCTTTGACCTCGCAGGCCGTAAAGTCTCAGCTCCCCAAGCCGGAAAGCTCTACATTATCAACGGCAAAAAGGTCGTTTTCAGGAGATAAATATTCTGACAGTCAGGCGCGTTTTATTATTCTGAACAGAATGCGGAAGTGAGAAAACAGCGCCGGCAACAAGCCGTAGTTCGCAGTCATGGAACGGAAACGCTCCATCAGCGAGCTGCGGCGATTTGCTGTGGTGAGGCCTTCGCTCAGGTAGTCGGCAACGTAGTCGTTTATGTAGACATTCAGCGGCGATGCTTTCAGGATTTTGCACCCCCAGTCGTAGTCGGCCGAGAAGCGATAGCGCAAATCATAATCGGGGGCAAGGTCGCGGCGTACCAACATAGCCTGATGACACACCACCATTCCGCCAAGAAAACTCTTGGCCGTAAGCTCCTGTGGTGCGCGGTAATGGCGTTCGCCAACATAATGGCGATTGGAGTCAACCAGGCGGGTCTGACCGTAAACCACTCCCGGAGCGCAGGGGGCCGACGCTATGGCATCGGCATACTGCTGCAGGGTGTTGGGCGAGGGAAACGCATCGCCGGCGTTGAGAAAGAGCACGTAGCGCCCCCGGGCGCGGTGCAGCCCCTTGTTCATCGCGTCATAGAGTCCTCGGTCAGGTTCGGATACCACCTGCGCTATCGGGCAGACGCGGGCAATCTCTACGGTGCCGTCGGTGCTTGCGCCGTCAACTATCAGATACTCAAAGTCGCGAAAGGTTTGCGCCTCAACAGATGCCAGAGTTGCCGGCAAGGTCAAGGCTGCATTATAAGTAATAGTTATGACGCTGATTAGCATTCAGCGGAGGCGGTCAGCCGATTTGAGGAGGTTGATGTCGCGGACAATGGACTTGACGGCCAGGCAGTCAAGAATGCAGCTCAGCCCCATAAGGCAGGGGGCGAGGATGCAAACTTCTGCCTCGGGGTTCGGGCCGAGGAAGCTCAGGGCCACGACGTAGCCCACAGTGAAGAGTGAGAACACTGCGCCGAGCTTGCTGATAAGTTTCTGCACCCGGAGATTTTTGTAGCGGCAAATCGCCATCAGCGGCATCAGAGTGGCCAGAAGGGCAAGAACCAGCAGCGGGTAGTCGTTATGAATGTTTACGGCGACGTTGTCAATCATCAGCCAGTTGAAACAGAGGCTCACTATTGTGGCAATGAGTGCCAGCAAGAGATATAAGTTTTGTAATCTTTGAATTTGCACTTTTTTAGTTAGGAGTTAGGAGTTAGGAATTATGCATTCTTAATTATGCATTATTTTAGGGCGTTGAAAAATTCCTCGCGCAGGGCGGGGTTGGTTTCAAATTCGCCGAGGTAGTCAACGGTGGTGGTCATGGAGTCTTGTTTCTCAACTCCGCGCATTTTCATGCAGAGGTGTCCGGCGGTACAGCTCACTATGGCACCCTTTGCAGGGAGGGTTTCGAAGATTTCGCGGCAAATCTGGGCGGTGAGTCGCTCCTGAACCTGCAAGCGGCGGGCGTAGGCATCAACAACCCGAGCCACCTTGCTGAGCCCAAGCATATTGCCGTCGGGAATATAACCCACCGACATATGGCCAAAGAAAGGGAGTACATGGTGTTCGCACAGGGAGTAGAACTCAATGTCTTTGACAATAATCATGCGTGAGCCGGAGTGGGAGAAAATTGCCTGACGCATTATTTTTGAGGGGTCAAGGCGATAACCCGAAGTGGCATAGTAGAGTGCTTTGGCCGCACGCCGGGGCGTTTTGAGCAGCCCCTGACGCGAGGTGTCTTCGCCAAGGAGCTTGATTATCGCCTCCATATGGGTGGCGATTTGGTCAACTATCTGAGGATCGTAATCTTTGCGTTCCATTATCGGATGGTAATTTTTTCGCGCACCAGGCGCATCTCTTTAGCGAACTCGGGCAGCGCCTCTTTCATGCGCGAGAGTGCTGCCGAGGCCTCCTCATAGTTGCGGAAGTCGCCAACTCTCAGGCGCCAGTAGGGGGCATCGAAGCTTACGTAGGTGGCGTATTCGGGAAACTTCTCATCAACCTGCGCGGCGCGGCTGCGGGCCTGGGCCTGTGCGGTACGGGCATTGTTGCCGGCAAAGAGCAGAATGCGGTAGCCGCCGGTTGTGGCCGCTGCTTTGTCGGTATCGGCAACGAGGTTCACGCTCTCGGCGGCGGCTTTGGGCATCAACCGCTCATTGAGTTTGGCGGGTTGGAAAATTGTGGCCTTTCCGCTGCCGTTGATGTGGTCGGCAATGGTTTGACTTTGAGCCTGCAGGCAGAAAGCCGCAAACGCCGTGATAATGAAAATGAGGAGTCGGTTCATTCTTTATTTTGATATGGGAGTTCAAAAATATCTATGAAATCAGGCTGCATGGCTCCGCGTCCGTCAATAATCGACTTGACGGCGGCCATAAAATTGCTCATGCCGATGCTCTCGATTGCGGTGCTCATTGTCCAGCTTTCGGTCATATTCATGGGCAGGCGCTCGTTGACGGCCTTGAAAGCCCGCTTTGCTGCAGCCTTGTTGCCCTTGCGCATATACGACATCAGCATTGCCAGTATCATTTCCGTGATGAGGAAATTGGGTTGCGTGCGACCTAACTGGTCATACAACTCAATGCAGCGGTCATACTCGCCGATGGCATACAGCGCGGTAAACAGGCGGCGGTAGCCCTCGGGGTTGAGTACGTCGTGGTCGTGCATAAACTGAAACACCGTTATTGCGGCACGCAAACGCCCGTCGCGATACAGATTGTCGGCCCACTTGTGCCAGTGTCTGATGGTTTCGGTTTCGTCCTTGCGTCCGGACTCAAAGAAGTTGCCGAGAATTTCGCCAATCTGCGGAGTGCCGGCAGTGATGGCGAGGTCCACGAGCTCGCTGCTGTCGGGGAACTTGCGGCAATACTTATTGAGCAGCTCGGCGCCTTCGTCGGGGTGGCCGGAGTTGATGAGTGCGCAGATGTGGATTTGCGCGGCAATTGCCGTGGGGAGGTTGTCGGCAATGGGGCGCAGGGTGTTGACGCACTCGTCAAAGCGCTCCTTGCGCAGCAAAATGGAGGCTTTGAGGGTTAGGGCATCGGCGTTTTCACTGTCAATGGCCAGGGCGAACTCCACGGAGTTCAGCGCGGCATCAAAGTCGGCCTCGTTGTCGCCGTCGTAAGCCTGCACCTGGGCGATGGCGTTCCAAAAGTCAATGTTAAAGGGCTGCAGCTCGGTGAGTTCCTCGAGGAGCTTCAGCGAATATTCGCGGTCGCCGAACATATCGGAGACTATAAACATCTCGTAGAGGAGCGTTGGCAGATAGTCGGTCTTGGTGCGCAGCTTGTCTTCGTTCTGTTTGAGCCAGTCATAGTTCATGGTTGAGCCGGCGCAGTCAACCAACTGAATTATTTCCTCGTCGTCGAGTAGTCCGGGCATATCAACAATTTCGTTGAGCAGACGAATAATGACATCTTGGTTTTCAGGCACTTCTTCCAGTCGGCGAATCTGCAGAATCTGATTCATTGGAGAATCTGCGGTGAGCTGACCGCGCATATTGTCAACTCCCTCGTCGAGGTTAAGGTCGTAGTATAGGAAAGCACGCCGGGCGGCGAGCTCCTCATTGTCGGGGAAGAAGCGATAGCCGCGCATAATCGCCTCAATCTCGGTGTATTCATCTTCGAGGTCCACGGCCTGGTCAATGATAATAATCAGGTCGTCGGCATCGTAGAATGTCGAGTCGTCGCCGCTTTTCAGGCTCTCCTTGAAGCGGTTGTAGAGGTTGAGGCGTTCGTTTGCGGGCTTTTCTATGCTCATTTATTTTTTTTGCTCTTTTTCCCAGCTGTCTTTCAGCCCGATGGTGCGGTTGAAGACGATGCGTTCTGGGGTGGAGTCCTTGTCGGGGGTGAAGTAGCCGATGCGCTGGAACTGGAATTTCTTGCCGGGGGTGGCGTTTTCGGCCAGGAACGGCTCTATCTTTATTCCGGTAACAACCTTGAGCGAGTCGGGGTTCAGAAGTTCGCGGAAATCGCGCTCGGTTTCGGCTGCAGGATTCTCTACGGCAAACAGGCGGTCGTAAAGGCGTGCTTCGGCATCTACGGCGTGAGCGGCGCTGACCCAGTGGAGCGTGCCCTTGACCTTGCGCTGCGACCCGGGCATACCCGAGAGGGTTTCGGGGTCGTAAGTGCAGAGAATCTCGGTGATGTTGCCCTCGGAGTCTTTGACAACCTCGTCGCACTTAATGATGTAAGCACCTTTCAGGCGCACTTCGCCGCCGGGAGCCAGACGGAAGAATTTTTTGGGCGGGTTCTCCATAAAGTCCTCGCGCTCAATGTAGATTTCGCGGGTAAACGGCATCTTGTGAGTGCCTTCGGCAGGATTTTCGGGATTGTTTTCCATCTCTACCATCTCGACCTTGTCCTCGGGATAGTTGGTGATGACGAGCTTCACGGGGTTCATCACGGCCATTACGCGGGTGGCGCGGCGGTTAAGGTCGTCGCGCACGGCGTGTTCAAGCAGTGACACGGAGTTCAGAGCCTCATACTTGGTGTAGCCGATGGTGTTAATGAAATTGCGGATTGATTCGGGAGTGTAACCGCGGCGGCGCATACCCGAAATGGTTGGCATTCGGGGGTCGTCCCAACCGCTTACCAGACCTTCCTGCACCAGTTGCAGCAGCTTGCGCTTCGACATCACCGTGTAGGTGAGGTTCAGGCGGTTGAACTCAATCTGTCGGGGGCAGTAGTTGCCGCCCTGAGCCAGCTCCTGAGCGAAATAGTCGTAGAGCGGACGGTGGGGCACGAACTCCAGGGTGCAAATCGAGTGGGTAACGCCCTCGAAGAAGTCGCTCTGGCCGTGGGCAAAGTCATACATTGGGTAGACCTTCCAGGTGGTGCCGGTGCGGTGGTGGGGATACTTCGTGATGATGCGATACATTATCGGGTCGCGGAAGTGCATATTGTCCGACGCCATATCTATTTTGGCGCGAAGTACTCGCGCGCCGTCGGGAAACTCCCCGGCATTCATCCTCATAAAGAGATCAAGATTCTCCTCCGGCGTGCGGTCGCGATAGGGGGAGTTTTGGCCGGGCTGCGTCGGGGTGCCTTTCTGAGCGGCAATCTGCTCGGAGGTCTGGTCGTCAACATAAGCCTTACCCTCCTTAATCATACGCACGGCCAAGTCAAAGAGCTTGGGAAAATAGTCAGAAGCGTAATATTCGCGGTCGCCCCAGTCAAAGCCGAGCCAGTGAATGTCTTCGCGGATTGCGTCAACATACTCGGTGTCTTCCTTCACGGGGTTAGTGTCGTCGAAACGCAGGTTGCACGTGCCGCCAAACTTCTCGGCAACGCCGAAGTCCATGCAGATAGCCTTGGCGTGGCCAATGTGGAGATAGCCGTTGGGCTCGGGTGGGAAGCGGGTGTTCAGTCTGCCTCCGTTCTTACCCTCGCGGAGGTCGTTGTATACAATCTGTTCAACAAAGTTAAGGCCGCGTTCGGCACCTTCTTCGGGGATGATGTTTTCGCTCATAATATATACGTATATTTGGGCGCAAAGTTACAAAAAAAAATCCAAACCTCCATACCGACTACTTGCCGCATTGGCGGGAGAGGAATTTTTGGGCGAGGAAGCGAGAGGTGGAGGTGGGCGAGGTGCTTAGCAGCGCGAGAATGTCGGCTGCGGGGTGCCATTCTGCGGAGTCAACTTCGCCGGAGAGGTGCAGCTCCTTGGAGTCTACGCGGGCAAAGAAGCCAATCATCAGCATCTGCTTTTTGGGGAACCAGCGGGTGCATATCAGTTCCAGCTCCTTGACTTCAAGGCCGGTTTCTTCCTTGATTTCGCGAACCGCCGTGGTTTCGGCGTTTTCGCCTGGCTGAATGTAGCCGCTGACAAGATTGCAGAAGTCGTGGGAAATGTATCCTTGTCGGAGCAAGAGGACTTCGCCGTCTGCGTTATATACCAGGGAGATTACTGCCGTTGGAAACATATCGAACCACGGACGGCCGCAGCGGTCGCACCACGGCACTGCTCCCTCGTCGCCAAGCACCCGCGAGGTCAGCTCAGCGCTGCAATCCGGACAAAATTTAAACCTCATGTCCTTTCAACGACCTGCGGTAGAAGATTATTGCCGTGAGGAGGTAAAAGAGCGTCAGCCCCCACAGGGCATAGAACTCGGTGCTGACCTGCGAGAGCGTTGCACCCATAGAGTTGATGCGCACGTAGCCGTTGACGGCAAATGTTGATGGGAAAAGATAGCTGACCCACTTCCAGAATGGCGGGATAGCAGATCCGGGCCAGGAAATTCCGCTAATAAAGAGCAGCGGCACCGACATAAACACGAACAGCAGAATGCAATCCTCGCGCCGGAACACGAATGCCGAAAATGTTATGCCCATAAAGCAGCAGGCAAGAATATATGGCACCATCAGAGCAAGGTAGGTCCATATATTTCCAAGCGAGGGGAGTCCGAACAAGTCGGTCACCACGGTAAACATATACAGCGACATCACGATGTAAATCACGAAGAACACCGCAGTTTTACCAATCACGATTTCGAGGGCGTTGACTCCGCGGAGCCCGGGTGGAACGGGAACGCCATAGCGTTCGCGAATGCCGCCGTTAATCATTCCGAGGCCGAGCATCAGAGTCTGCTGCAGAATCAGCATCATAACCGCCGGCATCAGGAAGGATGCAAACCCGCCCTGGGGGTTGAACATCTCAACGTAGTCATAGGCAATCGGTTGGGTTGCAATTTCTTCCTGTCGGTCGGTAGCTCCGGTATAGAAACGCTCCACCTTAATCTGCTTGTTCATTTCGAGCGAAACATTGGTGGCGGCTAATAGTGCCGACTTATAATAGAACATACCGGCCATATCGGCATATACGCCGATAATTGACTGATTGCCGCGAGCCAGGGTTTTGTCGAAGTCTTCGGGAATAACCACGAAGGCATATATCTCGCCGCGCTTATTGAGCTGCTCGGCCTCGGCAACGCTCAGACAGGAAGCCACGAGGTTGACCTCGGGGGCGGCATCGAGCATCCGCGTGAATTGGCGCGACATGGGGGAGCCGGCGCGGTCAACCACGGCAACCGGCACCTCTCTGACGGTTTCATTAGTGTATATAAACGCATAGAGCAGCGGATAGAACAGCGGCACCAAAAAGACAAACAGCGCCACGCCCTGGTCCTTGAGAATATGCTCAAGCTCTGAGCGGCAAATTGATAATATCTTCTTCATGGCTTATATTTGGCGTGGCGGAATGCGTGGCGATACAGCGGCAGAGTCAACAGCGGCAGCAATGTGAAGCAGAGCAGCGAAACTATTGATGGCCACGCATATAACAGTGAATAGCCGTGGAGAGCCTGGTTAACGTATAGCAGATAGTAATGGCGCAGAGGAAAGAGCCACGCGGCAGCTTGCAGAATGGGGCTCATTGCCATGGTGGGGAACGAAAGACCCGAAATCGAGAAGCTGACTATGCCCCACAGGGAGCAAACACACATGGCAAAGCGCATGTTTCCCTGCAAAAGGCCATAGACAAACACGCCAAATGACTGCGCGGCAAGAATGCATAGCACCCCAACGAGCCACATCATCCATAGCCCGCATTGGCAGGGGAATCCGCAATATTTATAGAACACAACGTCGCAAAGCAACATCATCAGCGAGAACAGCACGGCGTGCGGAATCATCTTGCCGGCGAGGAACACCGTGGTTGACTCTCCGGCCCACTTGCGGTAGACCCTGCGCTGCTTGCCGCGTTTCCACTCCAGACCAATGGTGTAAGGAGTGAAAATCATTGCCAAAAGGAGTATGCACCCCGGCACGATGATATTGCTCAGATAAACCGAGTAGTTGAGCATCGGATTGCCCAGCGGGTGCGATTCGATAGCAATGGGTCGCACGGCGGCCATCGCGGCATCGTCGGCCATACCCTTGGCGATAAGAGTTTGGCGCGTCACGGCCATACCGGCCATTTCTGCAGTAGTGCGCATATCGCGCATCAGCAGCGAACCGGCCACGAAATATGCATCGTTGGTATAGAACGTGACTTTGGGTTGGCGTTGGCTCAGCGCCTGCTCTGTGGTGCCGGCCGGGATGTGGAAGAATGCGTAGATTTCACCTCGCTGCATAGCATCGCGGGCCTCCGAGAGGGAGGCATAGCTATGGCTCAGGTCGGTGTTCTCCATCGCGTCGAGCGTGCGCATCAGAGTGCGGGTGGTCGCGGTGTTGTCTTCGTCAACCACTCCGGCAGGCAGATTTGTGGGCAACCCGGCCCCCATAAGGGTGACGAAGAAAAGCAGTAGCCCCACGGGAGCCACAAACATTACCATCAGCATCAGCGGGCGGTGGGAGAAGAAGTAGAGCTCCCGCCCCCACATCCGCCATATTTGTCGCAGATTCCTGATCATTCGAGAATAGCCGACATTCCGGGGCGCACTCCGGCAAGTTCCTTTTGGTCAGCCGGGAGGGCTTTGACTTCAAACGTTTTCAGGTCATATTGGTCAAGGCTCTTGGTGGCCTTCCACACGGCATATGAGCCCACCTCCTTGATGCGCGAGATTTTTGCCTTGACGGTCTTGTTGAACGCCGGAACGTATACTTCAATTTCCGAGCCGACGGTCATGCCGGGCAGACGGTCTTCGCGCACGTTGAACACGAACCACACATCGTTGAGCTTGGCAACGTTGAGCAGCGGAGCGCCGGAGCCAACCAGCTCGCCCACCTCGGGATAAACCTCGGTAACCACCCCGCTCTGCGATGCGGTCAAGACGGTTTCGTCAATATATGAGCTAACCTCGCTGATTGCGCCTTGAGCGCGGGCCACTTGAGCTGCAGCGGCAGACTTGTCTTCGGCGCGTGCGCCGCTCACGGCCATATCATATTGGCTCTTGGCGGCCTTTTCGGTCGCAACCATTGCCTGATATTGGGCATATGCCTCATCGCGTTTCTGCTCGGCAAGAACGCCCTGTTCAAACAGACGGTTCACGCGGTTGTAGCTCTTTTCGGCTACTTCGGCAGCGGCTTTGGCCTTTTGCCACATTTGGAAAGCGCCCTCAATCTGTTCCCGCTGCGCTCCGTTGGAGGCTTTGCGCTGCAGCGCTTCGGCAGCTTCGCGGGCGGCATTTGCTTGTGCGAGTTTAGCTTCAACATCGGGGGCTTCGAGAATCACCAAGGTATCGCCGGCACAAACCGTGTCGCCCTCTTGCACGCGGATTTCAAGTACGCGGGCGGGAACTTTGCTGCTCACGCGATAATCGCCGGTTTCAATTTGTCCTTGAATGATTTCGGGCTTGTTTGCAATGCTGATTCCGGCTATGATTACGGCAATGATTACAACCACCACAATTACGGCGGCAACCAATACCAACGACAGATTTGTTTTCTTTTTAGTATCCATAAGTGGGTAATTAATTTCTTAGTTTAATGAGCCGAGGGCGCGGTTGAGGCGCACTTCGGCAAGTTTGAGGTCAATTTTTGCGGCAATGAGTTCCGAGCGAGCTCCGAGCCAGGCGGTTTGTGCCTGATTCACGTTGATTACGGGAATCACGCCCTCGCGCAGACCAAGGGTGGCGGTGCGCAGGTTTTCTTCAGCCACGGCGGCGGCATTTTCGCTTGCGGTTAGGCGCTGGCGCGACTCGCTGAGGGTGTTGCGGCTTTGGGCAATCTGAAGCTGCACTTTTTCGGTGACCTCATCGAGTTTCAGGCGGGCAACGCTCGTTTCGGCCTGCGCCTTTTTGAGTTTATAACCACGGTCGCCCCATGTAACGATGGGAATCTTGACCATTACGCCGACGTTCCAAAGACCTTGGAATTTCTTTTCAAATCCGTTC
The DNA here is from genome assembly GCA_023666665.1 of Prevotella sp. Taxonomy (GTDB): domain Bacteria; phylum Bacteroidota; class Bacteroidia; order Bacteroidales; family Muribaculaceae; genus UBA3263. The sequence continues at coordinate 390,226 of JAMPBN010000001.1, forward strand.
CAGAGTCCGGGAGTCATCCAGGTGTAGCCGCCGGTAAGAGCTACGGTGGGGAGGGTTTCGGCCAAAGCCAGGCGCTCTTTCTGATGATACACTTCGGCAGAACGGCTCAGTGCTCTCAGCTCCGGACGCTGGTCGCGCCAGTTCTCCGCTTCGGCCGGCATTTCGACTGCCGAAGCGGTTATCTCTTCGAGAGCGTTCTCATCGGCAAGAGTTATGGGCGTTTCAACATCAATTCCCATAATCTGACATAGCAGCATCTTGAGCAGGCTCAAGCCGTTATTGACCTGAATCAGTGCAACATCAGCCTGATTGGCTTTAACTTTCACGCTAAGACCATCGGCCTTTGTTGCCACGCCTTCGGCAATCATCAGGTCAACGTCTTTTTCGAGGTCTTTAACCACTTTGAGATAAGATTCGGCGAGTTCTTTCTTGGCCGTAAGGGCCACGATTTGCCAATAAGTCTCGTCAACCTCAACAAGCACGTCCTGGCGAGCAATGTCAATTTTATCGTCGGCGGCTTGTTCGGCAAGCTTGGCAATCTTGTTGTAGGCCACAATCTTGCCACCCATATAAATGGGCTGCGTGAGTTGCAGGGTGAGAGCAGCTGCATTGCGGGTGTCGGTGTCGAGCGCATCGACCAGGCTCTGCCCAACGCCGTTGATTTGCTGCTTGATGCCCTGAACCAACTGACCCACGTGGGTTTGCTGAAGACCCGACAAAATGGGGGCGAGCTGCGGATTCTGCATAATTGCCCCCAAAGCCTGCTGAATGCCCGAGGCCAAGCCGTCGCCCATATGCGGCAAACTTTCTTTTTGCTCATCGTTGAGCAACGAAATCTCGCGGGAGGTAAACATATATCCGCCGGCTGCGTTGATTTTAGGCAGATAGTTTGTGAATGCTGACTTCCGCTGATAATACGCCGCACGTTTTTCGGCCGAAGCCATTTGCAGCGTCTTGTTGTTTTCCAATGCCAGTTCGCGGCATTGCTCCAGAGTCAGGATGTCGGCGCTCGCGCCCAACGTCACCAACCCCAATAATACTGTGAAGATTGGTTTTTTCATATTCGGGCGCAAATTTCGCAATTCCGCACGAAACTCGAATACTCCAACTTCCTCTAAAATTCGCCTAAAATTCCTTACTTGGCGGCATCAATGTCGCCAAGCAAGGTCTCAACGGCCACGCGCAGTTGGTCATCGCGTCCGGCGGCCACTGCCTCGGGGGAATTTGCCACCTTGATGTCGGGTTCGAGCTGAGTGTTCTCAAGATATGTGCCGTTGGGCAGTTCGTATCCAATCACCGGGATGCCGAAATACATGGTATCGTCTTGCAGGTCAACCCAATTGACGGAGGTCATTGTGCCGGGAACGGGCATACCCACGAGCTTGCCAAGTCCGCGATGTTTGTAGACCCACGGAGTACCGTGGGCGTTGGAGTAGTTGGCCTCGCAGATAAGCATTATGGAGGGTTTGTTCCAACGGCGCGACGGCATAGTGGCGGTTTTTTCGCCGCGCACTTTCTGAGTGAGATATTGCTCGCCGCTGAAGAGGACTTCGATGTCTTCGTGCATACGACCACCGCCGTTCCAGCGTGTGTCTATAACTATGCCTTCGCGGTCGTTATACTTGCCCAGCACGTCGGCATACATTGTGCGGAACGATGGGTCGGCCATCGATTTGATATGAACGTAGCCGAGGCGACCGTTGCTCAGCGAATCAACCGTGGCAGCATTGCGCTTAACCCAGCGGTCGTAGAGCAGAGAATTCATCGCGCCTGAGCTTATGGGCTTGACTACCTGCTCCCGGTCGTTATTGACTTTAACGAGGGTAGCCTTTCCGGTAAGGCCGTTGAGCAAAGAGGTAAAATCGGTATTGCGGTCAATATTGACTCCGTTAATATGAGTAATAATGTCGCCCGGAGCAACGATGGCATCAGCGCGATCAAATGGGCCGTTGGCAACGACCTCAGCCACTTTCCAGCCGTCGCCGCCGTATGTCAAGTCGTAGATGAGTCCGAGGTTGGCGGTAGACTCGTCGGCGCCGCTGTGGGGTCGATAACCGCTGCCGGTGTGGCTCACATTCAGCTCGCCGAGAATTTCAGACAGCATCTCGGAAAACGATGCATTGTTGTTAATATGCGGAAGGAACTTGCGGTAGTGGTCAACGAGCGCATCCCATTTAACTCCGTGCATCGTCGGCGTATAAAAGCGTTCGCCCTCTTCGGTGCGCACGTATTCGAGCATATAATCGCGCTCGGCGGCACGGTCAATTTTCTGACGCCCGGAGTAGCTGATGTTTTTCAACTTCTCGCCTGAGAATGCCATCTTTTTCATCGTTGAGGGGGAGAGTATGAAAAGATCTTTACCTACGACCTGAAACTCCGCCGGGCCGGCACCGAGCTTGTTCACCAATGATATGTCGGCTTTGCGCAAGTCTTTTTTCCAAAGGTCATACCCCTTTTCTACTTTACTCAAATAGTAGAGCGTTGAACCGTCGGGCGACACTACGGCATCAGCCAGCGATGAGCTGTATGGGGTCAGGCGTTTGATGCGGTCTTGCAAGCCCTCGCGTTCAACTACGGTCAGCGAGTCTTTCTTTTCATCTTTCTTGGTAAAGAGAGCGAGTTCTTCTTCAGAGAGGGCGGCACGGTCGCGGGCGGCACGGTTGAGATAGGCGATCATAACGTCATATTGCGTACCCCAGGAGGCTTGATTGCGCATACCATAGCGTTCGGAGAGCCAGGTTACGGCCTGACCATCGGGCGTGAAGCGCGGCATTTCCTCAAAATATCCGGTTTCAGTGATGTAGCTGATTTCGGGGGTATTTCCATCAGCATTAACCAACGCAATATCATAGTATGGCGAGTGGTGGTGGGGTACGCAAGTAAAAACAATCCAATTGCCGTCGGGACTCCAAGAGAACTGCATCTCTCCGTCGCGCTCGGGGTTAAGTTCGCCTCCGGCAAGTTTGGTAACCTTTTTGGATGTCAGATCCATTACCATCAGCTCATTGCGGTTTTGAATGAAAGCAAGTTTGGAGCCGTCGGGGTTGGTAAGTGCACGGCTGCGCTCAACTCCCTTTTTGGCGGGGAGGACACGCTCGGTTTTTAGCGACGTTGCGTGAGCCATATCGGGGTCTTCCTTGCGGGTCATCGCTATCTTGTAGATGTCATTGCGACCTTCGCGATCACTGACAAAGTAGAGCGTGCGACCACCGTCGGCCCAGCTTGGCGAACTTTCAGCCTGCGGAGTTTCGGAGAGTTGCTTGGTAGTATTATACTCAACGGAGGTAACAAAAAGGTCGCCACGGTGGGTAAACGCCACTTGTTTGCCATCAGGCGAGGCTACAGCATCGTTTGCTCCCGAGCTGAAGCTGACAAAGTCGGGCGACTGATAGTCGGCATCGGCAATTTCAATGTTGACTTTCTTGGGCGTTGTCTTTACGCCGTTGCCGGCATTGGCAAGGGTGTAAATCTCTCCGTCGTAGCCGAACGCAAGGGTGCCGTCAGCACCCTGCGAAAGGAAGCGCACGGGGTGGTCTTTAAAGTCGGTGAGTTGCAGCGGCGTGGCGTCAGTATTATCTAAGGCTACGGCATACACATTCGCCGACGCGCCATTGCGTTCGGAGATGAACAGTAGCGAAGACTCGTTGACCACCGGCCAAAGGTCTTCGCCAGGCTGCATAATCAGCGGCGTATGCTTTCCGGATTTGAGGTCGTATTTCCAAATGTCGCGGGTAACGGAGCTGGTATGGTGTTTGCGCCAGGTATTTTCCATTCCCTTAACATCCTGATATACGAAGTAGCTTCCATCGGGGGCAAACGAGATGTTAACCGCCGGAGTTGCAAGCACCTGCTTCATTGCACCGCCCTCGGCGGGAATAGTGTAGAGTTCCGTAAGTCGGGCGGTAGGAAATGATACGCTTGCGGCAGGGTCTTGAATAGCTGCGGAGAAGTATATCAGCTTGCCGTCGGGACTGAATGCCTCGGGGCGCTCGGCAGAGCTGAAAGAGGTAACTCTTTTTAGTCCGGAGCCGTCGATGTTAACCGTAAAAATATCGGCGGAGCCGTGGTGTGAGCTTGCAAATGCAATGGTCTTACCATCGGGACTCCAAATGGGTGAGGATTCTATGTCATCGGGGGTGGCGGTGAGCCGGATGGCTGCACCTCCGGATGTCGGGACAGTGTAAATATCGCCCTTATACGTAAATGCGATTTTATCGCCTGAGGGAGAAATCTTAATATCGCGCAGCCAAAGCGGAGTGGCTGCTGAAGCAGTTGCGGCAATCATTGTCGCAAGAATCAATGCCTGAATTTTCATATCGGTTATCGGGTATATTTTCTGCAAAGATACATTTTTTATAGCAATTCCGGAAATTTTTGCGTATCTTTACGCAAATTTTTAAATGAGGTGACCATCCCGTTGCGGAATTACCGGTATTTGCCCGGATGCCCTCGAATATACTAACTGAATTACCAATAGGAATTACGCCTATTGGCGAAACTCCAATAGAAGTATGGCAATCAGATATAAAGACTCGTTTGAGAGGAATAATAGATAACCCTACTCAATTATTGTTAGATTTACTTACTGCAACGTCATATTTCAATCAAATTCAATATGATAACATACCATTATCGCCAAAACAAGTATCGAATGTGTGTAGCTTTTACGACGAGTCGGATTTAGGTTCGATAATTCAATTAAGGAATGAAAATCCATTTCCAAACATTATTACACAGTTTGATTCAGATTTTTGAATTAAATTTTGAGGCAGTCGGATTGATATTCGGGTAAAATTGTGTAACTTTGCGCATATGACAGCAGAAATGAAATATCCGATAGGCGTGCAGTCTTTCTCCGAAATCCGCACAAAAGGTTTTGTCTATGTTGATAAAACCGCACTCGTTCATAAACTTGTTATTGGAGGAAAGTATTTCTTTCTGAGTCGCCCAAGGCGGTTCGGGAAGAGTTTGCTTCTATCGACCATCGAAATGCTTTTCAGCGGGCGCAAAGAGCTGTTCGAAGGTTTGGCGGTCAGCAAAATGGGTTGGGATTGGACTATTCATCCGGTGCTTCATCTTGACCTGAACGTGCGTCACTACGCTGACGATACAAGCCTTGCAACGCTGTTTAACCGCCAATTAGTTGAATGGGAACGCAAATATGAAATTACTCCGGATAATGATATTGCAGAAGACCGATTTATCGCTGTCATCAAGAAGGCTTACGAAACCACCGGGCAGCAGGTAGTCATTCTTATAGATGAATATGACAAGCCACTGGTGCGCACACTTGACAATCCTGAGCTTCAGCGCGTTTACCGCAACCAATTGCAGGCATTTTACGGAGTGTTGAAATCGCTTGACCAATATATTCGCTTCGCTATGCTCACGGGCGTAACCCGCTTCAGCAAGGTCAATGTGTTCAGCGGACTGAATAACTTGAAAGATATTTCGTTATATCCGGAATATAACAATATTTGCGGTATCGCCGAAAGTGAGTTAATCCAATATTTCAAAACCCCAATTGAAGAGTTTGCCGAATATAAGAAAATAACGCCTGATAAAATGTTGGCTTTGCTGAAAGAGAACTACGATGGCTATCATTTTGCAGCAGATACCGAAGATATCTACAATCCGTTCAGCTTGCTGACGGCCTTAGATGCCAAAAATATCGGCGCATATTGGTCGGAGACAGGTACGCCGACATTTCTCGTGGATTTGCTCAATCGCGAACATTATCCCCTGCCCGATTTGGAAAGTGTTTATCGCACGGAACAAGATCTCAAAGGCTCCGACTCGTTCAACACCGACCTCGTGCCGATGTTCTTCCAAACCGGCTACCTCACAATCAAGGGCTACAACCACATAACGCGAAAATATCAACTTTCATTTCCCAATACCGAAGTAAAGGAAAGTTTTCTCAGCTTCCTGGTGCCATATATCTCGCCGAAAATTCCTGCGGGGTCAATGGTGCTCGACCTTGTTGAAGCGGTAATGAACGGAGAAACCGAGAAATTTATGACTTGGTTGGGAGCATTCTTCGCCGATTTCCCATATGAGCAAATTCCCGATATGGAAGTACATTATCAGAATGTAATCTACGTGATTATGAAGATTATGGGCTTTTATGTTCGTACGGAATACCGCACAAGTCAGGGGCGCGTGGATATGGTAATCCAAACGGATAAATACGTCTATGTTATTGAATTTAAGCTCGGAGGTTCGCCAAAGACAGCGCTCAAGCAGATAGAAACCAACGGCTACTGCAAACCCTTTGAGGGTCAAGGCAAAACCATTATCCGCCTCGGCGTAGTCTTCGACAAAACCACCCGAGCCCTCAAAAAGTGGGCGCAAGCCTAATCTCATTATATAAAAAGAGGCTGCGCCAATTTGATACAGCCTCTTTTTACTTTTTAAGGGGATAGATTTCCGCTTGGTTATTCCAACGTAAGTGTTACTGTTTCAGCACCATCGGTGTAATTAACCTTGATGGTTGCGCCGCTTACCGGCTTGCCGCTGAGTATCATTTCAGCCAGGGGATCTTCAAGATACTTCTGAATGGCGCGTTTGAGCGGACGTGCGCCAAACTGTGCGTCATAGCCCTTTTCGGCGATAAACGTCTTGGCGGCATCGGTGATTTCAAGGTGGATACCCAATTCCTCGCAGCGCTTGTAGAATCCTTTGAGTTCCACGTCGATAATCTTGAAGATGGCCTCTTTGGAGAGCGCATCAAACATTATGATGTCGTCAATTCGGTTAAGGAACTCAGGGGCAAATGCCTTGTTCAGGGCTTTGGTGAGAACGCCGTGGCCATATTCCTTGTCGGTCTCCTTGGTGTTGAAGCCTACGCCTGAGCCGAAGTCTTTGAGCTGACGTGTGCCGATATTGCTGGTCATTATTATTATGGTGTTTTTGAAGTCGATGCGGCGACCAAGCGAGTCGGTCAGGCGGCCTTCGTCCATAACTTGGAGCAGGAGGTTGAACACGTCGGGATGTGCCTTTTCAATCTCGTCAAGAAGCACCACAGAGTAGGGGTGGCGGCGCACTTTCTCAGTTAGCTGACCCCCCTCTTCGTAGCCGACGTATCCCGGAGGTGCACCAACGAGGCGGCTCACCGTGAACTTCTCCATATATTCGCTCATGTCGATGCGAATCAGAGTGTCGGCCGAGTCAAAGAGATACTCGGCAAGCTTCTTGGCGAGGTGGGTTTTGCCCACGCCTGTCGGACCCAGGAACATAAACGTGCCAATCGGCTTGTTGGGGTCTTTAAGACCCACGCGGTTGCGCTGAATGGCCTTGACCACCTTTTCGATGGCTTGATCTTGGCCTATAATGTCGCCCTTGAGCTTGGGAGCCATCTCAACCAGACGCATACCCTCGGCCTGCGCAATGCGCTGAACCGGCACGCCGGTCATCATGGCAACGACTTCGGCAACCTTGTCGGCATCCACAGGAATGCGGTGCGTGGCCTGCTCCTCTTCCCAGCGCTTCGTTGCACCGTCAAGTTCCTTGCGGAGCTGCACGGCGTGGTCGCGGTGTGAGGCGGCCTGCTCATAGTCTTGTGCTTTGACGGCGGCGATTTTCAGTTCCTCTGCCTGACGCACTTGTTCTTCCAAAGCCTCAATCTCGGCGGGTACGGCATTGTTGCCGATATGCACTCGCGAGCCGGCCTCGTCAAGGGCGTCGATTGCCTTATCGGGGAATGTGCGGTCAGTGATATAACGCTCCGTGAGCTTCACGCAGGCATCCAGTGCCTCGGGCGTGTAGCTGACGTTGTGGTGCTGCTCATATTGTGCCTTGATGTTGTCAAGAATCAGGCGCGTTTGCTCAGCCGTGGTCGGTTCCACCATCACCTTTTGGAAGCGGCGTTCCAGCGCACCGTCTTTCTCAATCGAGGTGCGATATTCATCAAGCGTGGTAGCGCCGATGCACTGTATCTCGCCGCGAGCCAGAGCCGGTTTGAGCATATTTGCGGCATCCATATTGCCGGCAGCATTTCCTGCGCCGACAATCGTGTGAAGCTCGTCGATAAAGAGAATAACGTCGCGGTTCTTGCTCAACTCGGTAAGTATTGCCTTGACGCGCTCCTCAAACTGGCCGCGATATTTAGTGCCGGCAACGAGCGATGCCATATCCAGGGCTATCACGCGCTTGTCAAGAAGCACTCGGGCTACCTGGCGCTGAGTAATGCGCAGTGCCAAGCCCTCCACTATCGCCGATTTGCCCACGCCCGGTTCGCCTATAAGCACCGGATTGTTCTTCTTGCGGCGGCTAAGAATCTGAGCCACGCGCTCAATCTCAGTTTCGCGGCCAATCACCGGGTCGAGTCTGCCCTCGGCGGCAGCGCGTGTCATGTCAATGCCGAACTTGTCGAGCATCGGAGTGTCAGATCCCTTTTTGCCCTGTGCGGCAGTCGTTTTGGCTGATTCGGGAGCAGAGGGCGCTTCATCGTCGTCATCATCGGGGGCGGAATATTCCGCATTGGGAGTAGAACCGCTCACAAGGCGATAAAGAGAGTCATATGTCACTCCCGCCTGATGCAGCGGCGACATAAAGCTCATAATGCTAACCTCCGAATTGTGGAAGAGAGCAAGGAGCAGATGCACGGGCTGCACCACGGTGTTGCGCAGCATCCGCGCCTCCAAGGCCGAAAGCTTCACCAGGCGCTCCGTCAGCGGCAATGCCACGGGAGCCTCCGTCAGGTCGCCTACGGTTGGGTCAATCGAGTCTGCAACGATTCTGCGGGCATAGTCTTCTGCCAGGCCGGCGCGCCCGGCTGCGCGGTCAATCACTTCGGCACACGAACCGTCGGGCGACGTCAGCATTGCTGCCAGCAAGTGTTCCGGCATAATGCGCGGACTCTTGCAGCGCACTGCCACGTTGAGCGATTCGTGAAGTATGTTGTTGAGTTCTTCTGTAAGTCTAATTTCCATGTAATTTCAATCTTTTTATTATATAACTCTTAAAGCATAGCAAAGATTGTGCCAAACCTCCCGCTTTAACAATTTTTACAGAAAAACTGGAAGGACGCAGCTTGGTGGCTGCGCCCTTCGGTTTATTTTCGGTTCCAGTTGTCGCAGCCTATCAGCCACACCAACGTAATGCCTGCCTTGTTGGGTCCGAACCAGTGGCGGCGCTTCGTCGAATCCCACACGTAGCAGTTGTCTTCGGGGTTGTATTCGTGATATATGCCCGTATTGTAGCCGAAGCCTATGTTGAAGTCAATGTTCAGACGCTTTGTGACAGGCAACGAATATCCATATTCAACGCCTACGCCCCAATGGGCTTTGTCCCAGAGCGTTCCTCCCGGTTTGCCGCCGAGATACCCTCGGCCTCCCCACTCAAAGTCGTATGTGTATAGCTGGCCATACACTCCGAGATGATGCCCGGTGAGCGGCTTTCTGTGAGCCGCCTTGCCAAACCACCAGCGGCCATAGAGCTCGCCGCCATATGCGCGCCAATAGTGGTGGGTGCGGTTGCGGCTCCACCATGCATACATCCAGTTCAGACCCAACGAAATGTTCTTGCCAAGATAAAATTCAACGCCGATGTTTGGCAGAGCCAAGGCATCAAAGAGCATATCGGTCTGAATGTCCATATAAAACGGTGTGCACTCGTGGCAGTCATACACGTAGATTGTGTCGTGAACCACACGCTCGATATACACCGTGTCTATTCGCAGCGGAACCTCTTCAACGGCAGCGAGTTCGGCAATCTCCGTAGTGAATTCCTTTTCATAGTCAACAATAAGTTGCGAGGCTCGCACCTCGGGGAAAATGTGGTGATACAGATAGCGATACGGCTCGCCGCCACGCAGGCGCTTGATGCGAGCGAGCGAATTGGCAGGCTCCTTGCCCGTAAGTCGCTTCTCCGCAATGATGTTGCGCAGCAGCGAAATCGTCTCCTCGGCGTAGGGTAGCCCCGGGTCTTCGTCGGCAAGCTTCAAAACTCCCTCCCAGTCGCGTCCAAGGTATGTGTAGGCAATATCTTTGTCGTTCAGCGGCTTATAACGGCGGAACCAGTTAAACAAAGTCTCGGCGCGATGCTCCGACAGAAATTCATTGAACTGCACGCTGCCCTCGGGCGATGCGCCGCCGATTACGCTGACGTGGCGCAGATTCCAAACTGTGTCAGTGCCGTTAAGCACTCCCGAAAGTTTACGGTCAATGCTGTCAAGCACCTGGGCATTATTCTTCAACTGCAAGTCAAGATGCCACTTTGACTGCGGAAAGTGTATCTTCACCGAATCTGATTCAGTAGTCATTGTCTTGGCCGGGGCTACGGCTCCGACAGCGATACCAAGGGCGGCAAAAATTCCGCCGAAAAAGGCTCTAAGTGTGTGGCTTGTCATATAATCAACAATCTGCGAATGAATGTATTAGATTGGAGCAGGCCTCCTTTCTCGCAGCAAAGTTAAGCAAAATTTCCCACTTCCACAAAAAAAACTGAACTGCCGGTGATTAGCGTGCCAGCGAGAGGTTGCAGGTGATGCCGTAGGCCGAGTTGGAGGTGGGGTAGGCCGAGTTGCTGACAAGCGGAGTGTTGACCTGGTGTTCGAAAAACATACCCAACTGTATGCGCTTGCTCAGCGCATATTTGGCGGTCACGTTCACGTTGATGTTGCGCGTACCTGAGGTGGCCTGCGTATAGTTTGACTCAATGCGGCGAATCAGCGCCTGACTGCGGCTGAACTTGAAGTCGGCGTTGAGATCAATGTCGTGGCTCGTGCCGGTCTGCTTTCCTGCAACTTTGAAGATTTTCATCAGGTTGACAATCTTATAGCCGGCGCCCACGGTGATTCCGCGCTGGGTGTTTTCCACAAGCTGACCCGCCGAGGAGTTGAGCGTCAGAGTGCGCTGCTCGGTCCATTCCACGTTGACGCGCAAGTCGTTTTTCAGCGTTGCTTTCACGCCAACCAGCGGTGAGAAGCGCTCGGTGATGGTCACCGATGCGATGTTGTAGGGCGACGACGGTATGGGTGCCCCGGTCAGCTCGTCGAGCGTGAAGCCCAGGTCGTTGTTGCTTCCGCCGAGGCTCAGCCAGTTAAGGAAGCCGTTGTATGACCCCACGGAATATGTGCACTGATATGCGTGGTTGATCGAGAAGCTCTTGAACACGTTTTTGAGGTTCCAGAGGTTAATCAGTCCGTCGTAGGTCACTTTCCAGTTGGGCAGCAGTGCCGACAGCGCCGGGAATGGGTTGAGATACTGTCGTTGGGGGTTCGTGCCGGTATATGCCGCGAGGAATGCCGGGATGAGCACGTCTGACGACGTTTGGCTCACATCGCCGTTAGCCTCGCTAAACGGCTTGCCCGCCAGCGGATTTCCCTCCATAAAGCCACCCTCGGGGTAGCGCGCTCCGGCATATTGGCTTTGCACGCGCTCGCGCATTATCGGAATGTAGCTTAGGAACTTCTGGAACGTCGCGTCGTAGTAGCCGTCTTCAGCCTTTGACTGACGCAGAGCAGTGGCTATCGCGCAGTGCGTTTTGCTGTATTGACCGGTGCGGGCTGTGGGCATGTCGTCATACATAAACTGCACTGAGTTGGTGCGCGAGTCGCTGTATTTCGTCGAAATGGTGATTTTTAGCCCAGGAATCGGCTCGAGAGTCCCCTCCATATCGAGGTCAATGTTTTTATTGGAGATGGCCGGCGAGGTTTGGCCGTCGCTGAGCAGTAACCAGCCGCGCTCCTTGGCCTCGTTGATGAAGTGTTCGCCGTCGGTCATACCGAACGCAAAGCCCAGCCCCGGAGCCAGCGGGCCGTCGCCCTTCGACTGTCCGAAGCCGATACCCACCGAGCGGTCCCACAGAGGCACGCTCAGCGACGTTGACCGCTTGAAGCGAATGGTAAAGTTGCGCGGCATCATCAGGAAGCGCAGCGAATATTGCGCCGCCTCCGACCAGAAGTTTTTCTTCTCCTGTTCCTTGACCTCCTGAATTACGAATTTCACGTTTTGGTCGCCACGGTTCAGCACCTCAATGGTGTTGTCGTCAATGGTCTTGAAGTCAATTTTCATCACCTTGCCGTCGGTGGTCTGACCGGTTACGCGCACTTTCTTGACCTTGAGGTTGTGTTTGATGGTAAGCGACGTGTCGGGCTTGAGCTTGAACGTGCGCTCCATGCGCTTGGCGCGGTTCAACGGCTTGGTGGTGCGCGATGAGGTGGGCTTCTTGCCGAAGCGCTGGTTTATTTTCTTCAGATAAGAAACCTTGTTGAAGAGCCCCTCGAGATTCACCCTGCCGTCAACGCTGAAGTCGCCCTTGTTGGCAATCTGGTTGCCGAATGATTCGCCGTCGACCGTGGCACCACGGTTCCAGTTATACGTAGCGTTATACTTGGCCGAGCCGCTCAGCCAGTCAAGAATCGGAATCTGATTAAACGGCAGCTTGTATTCGGCGGAGAAACTTTGGTTGTAGGCCCACGGAGTGCCCAGCGAGCGGATTGACTGCATCACGGTGTCTTTCCACTCTTTGTATTCGTCGGGGAACATACGGCGGTCTACCGCACCCGGGGTCTCGTCGATGCGCGTCTGCGTGTTCGACTCAAAGCGGAAGCTCAGCGTCTTGGTGATGTTCCAGTTGAGCGATAGCTTGCGGTCCCAAAGAAAGTTCTTGCTCACGCTCACCGGCAGGCGGAAGTTGTCGTCAACCTCCGAGCGCGTCTGGTTCTCGTAGTAGTAGCGGCTCATGTTGGTGGAGAGGTTGATGGAGTTGAACAGGAAGCCGAGTTCCCAGTCGCGGATAAACTTCAGCGACTTTTTCTTCGGGTCAATCTTGCTGCGGAAGGGCTTCACCGTGCGCTTGAACGGCGACCAGGCATACTGAATCGAGCCGCGGTAGTCGTTGGTGTTCTGATATTCCGTGGTGGGGTCGTTGAAGTGCTGCTTGGAGAAGGAGAAGTTAAAAGTGAAGTTTGCGGGGTCCCAGGGCATGGAGTTTTTTGACTTCACGTCGAACTTCAGTCCGGAAATTGAGAAGTTTTCCGAGCGGGTCTCCTCAATGGCAAAGCCGCGAATCGAATCTTTTTGCTGCTTGGTGGCGCAGTTGTCGAGCGCATCCTTGAGCAGCACGTCGGAGTCCAGCGGATTGTATTTGGGAGTGGTGCGCTCGCGGGTGGTGGAGTAGTAAATCGGTGCGCGGAGTTTCACCGATTCGGGCAGGAAGCGTCCGGCATCAACCTGCATGGCAAAGTTGAGCTGCTGATAGTCGTCCATGCGGCGGTCGTTGAGGCTCTGGTCCACGCCGCCGAAACCCGAGGTCTCGATGTGTGCGCCGACGTTAAACGTTGCAATATCGCTCATCGCGAGGTTCACGTTTGCCTTGGCAGCCCAGCCGCCCGATTCGTCAAAGTCGGTAACCTTGAGCTCGTTGACCCATACAGTACCCGACTTTTCAGTCGAGGAGTTATTACGCACGCCAATCAGCAACACCCTGATGTCGCCAATCGTCGGGTTGCCGACCACTGTCACCGAGTTGGCCTCGTTGTCTGGGTCGCGGCGGGTGTAGCGCTCCGAGTATGACACTCCCGCCTGCTTGGCGTTGATGGCCTCGTTGCGCTGATTCTTAACGTCGACAAGGGTTTTGAGCGCAAAGTCAAGATAGTTGCTCTGAGGCCACACGGCATAGCGCTGCGAGGCAATGTCGCCGTTATAGCGGCCCGGTGCGGTCAGTTCCAGCGGAACCTCATATTCATAGTAGTTGGCCTTGACATCGGAACCCAAACGCAAGAACACGCTGAACTGGCCCGAACGCAGGTTCTGGGTGTTGTCAATGGGCGCTTCGGCGTGAACCCACATCTGCATACGCTTGTAGTTGCGCAGGTCCTGCTGCGTGTCGCGATACACACCGCGGGCATCGCCGGCCTTGATGTTTTTCAACACCATCGACATTGATTGCTCGTTGAGCTGCACAATCTGGCTCTGGCTCGGGTCGCTGATGCGCGTAACCCCCGGAGGCAGCACGTAGTTCACCGGCTCGCGGCCGGCATTCTCCTCAATGTTGACCACCGAGAGGTCGAGCTGACCCTCAGCGGGAGTGTCAGAGCGGTTGTTGAGGTTGAAGTTGTAGCCGCGCCATTCGCCGCGCACCAGCTCTAAGGTGGCAAAACGCAGGTGGGTCGGCGCGGTGAAGTTGGTCATAAACATGCGGGCAAAGCGCACTGCCGTGAAGTCGTTGATTGAGCCGACTTTCTTCTCATAGTCCTGTAGCGGAATCTTGAACTGATACCACTCGACCTCAACGTCTTGGTCATCGCGGGTGTGTACAATGGAGGTCTGCTTGTCGGTGATGTAGTTGCGGCCCACAACGAGATCTTCCGGGCGAATCGACACTTTATATTGGAAGTAGCGCTCATATTCGTTGAGTGTGTTGTCCTGATTTATGTCTTCAACGTCGGGGGTTGAGCGGGCACTCTGATAGAGGTCGTCGTCGGCATCTTCGGCGCTCAGCGAGTTGCCCTCAACGCCGTTGTAGCGCTTGTAGCGCTCAAGCACGCCGAGGCGCTGCTCGTCGTAGTCATAGCCGCGATAAAAGTGGTAGTTGTCGCCCGCCGGGTCGTTCAGCGGCGAAAAGCGGTCGGCCTGATATGCCGCCAAGGTCTGCGGCGACAGCTTGCTGCGCAGCTGCTCCAAATATGCAGCGTAGCTTGGCGAGTTGTATTCATCGGCGTTCTGCAAGCCGTCAAGGCCCACGTCCTGAATGGGGCGCGACCCCGAATTGTTGTCAAATGAATAAGTCAGCGAGGCCTGGGTTGACACGCGGCCCCATACGGTTTCGCGCATATACTCGTCATTGCCGTCATATGGCACGCCGTTCTCGTAGCTCTTGTAGCCGTCTTTGAGAATGTCCTCGCTCAGCTCGCCGAAGTTGAAGTAGAGGTCGCCGCCGTCAAGGTTGTCGGCCTCCGGGTCAAGGAAGGGGTTCATCATCCAGAACTGAACGTACTCGATGTTGTTCTGCTCAAAGTTGGTGGTCTCCAGCTTGCGCATAATGCCGCCCCAGCGCTGCGAGGGGTTCTGCAGCGAACCGTCGTCGTTGATGCCGGTGGCATCGAGGTTATATGGGCCGCGCTCCGTGGGGTAGAAGCTCAGGTTGAGGGTCTGCACCACGTTGCTCTCGCCGTAGGTCAGCTCGCGGCCGGGAAAAATCTCGGTCGACGTAACCTCGCGCACGTATGGGTTGGAGAGCTGTTTGAGGTCGTTCTTGATGTAGCCGGGACAGAGCGATGAGTTGCGCTGCGTAAAGAGGCGGTCAATGTAGTACCAGTTGAGCAGGGCGCGGTTCTTGCCGTAGGTAACGTCGTTGCTCAGCTGCGACTCCGGAAACATTGACGGCGTTGATGCCAGGCTCCACGCGTAGGGTGACTTCAGGTCAAAACCGGTCTGCGCGCTCTCAAAGTCATCAACGTAGCTCGACCCGCGGGCCGAACCGCTCTTTTGTTTGTGAGGCACAAGTTGCGCAAATTCCGCCTGAACCGACACTTTCGACGGCGCTACGGCGTTGACCGTCGGAATGAAGTTCAACGCATTGGTGAGCCACTGAAACTCCTTGGTATAGCTCAGATTCAAGCCCCACATGGTGTTCTTCACCGTTTCGTCGCCGATGCCCACTTTCTCCGTAATGGCCTTTTCGGAGAAGTGCATCCACGTGGCTCCCAAAGTGAAGTCGCGTGAAAATTTATATTGCAAGTCAAGTCCAAGGAGCGTTTTGCGCTGCATTGAATAGAGTCCCTGGTCCTCGAGGGTAACGTTCACGCTCTGACCCGAATCTATGATGCTTTGGTTTATAATGGTTACTTCGCCGTTGGCATAGTCAACGATATAGTCGGAGTTCTCCGTCAGCGTGACGCCGCCGGCGGTGACCACCACCGACCCGCGAGGCACGTTATATGCGTTCAGCGATATGCGGCTGCCGTCCGATCCTTGATATTCGCCCGTGAGCATAAACTTGTTTTTGTCGGCAAACTGCTCGGCAATCACCTTGGTGCTGTCATACAGCTCTTTGTAGACGTATTTCTGCGCATCTAACGGGTTGCCGATGGCCTGCTCCAGGTGTGCGCCGAAAGGCTCAGCAACCGGGAATATCACCTTGCCGGTGCGGCCATAGAACGTGTAGCCCTCAATCAAGTCAAACATACCGTCGGGATTGCCCTCCTGGTTGGAGTCCAGACGGTCAAGGTTCATGACCTGCAGCAGCGTCTTCGATGCAAGATTCCCCACCGGCAGGTAGTTGATGGCGGTACCCGTGGTGTCGCTCAGATACTTGATTTGCAGCTTGAAGTTCGAGGCAGTAACGTTGGTGGCCCCGATGTTGTAGACGTTTTTCATCATCAGCCGCCAGTTGGCCCACTGAGGCGACTGCGTGGTGCCCTTGAGCAACTTGAGGTAGATGTTTTCAGAGGTCGTGGTGATGTCGTCTGAAAACTCACCCACTTGATAAACCTTGCCGTTATACGTGTATTCATATGCCACGGCAAGCACTTCATCGGGCTGCAGCGCCGTGCGCAGCGATATGTAGCCCAGCGAGGAGTTCAGCACGTAGTCCGACGAACTCAGCAGTCGGGCGCTCTCCACCTTCTCATAGTCGCGGCCGCCCTCAAAGCCGTTGGCCGCCAACGCGGCGAGCGCCTGCGTCACGGCATTGATTGAGCGAGCCTCGGGATATTGCTCCTTGATGACGCTGAGCAGGTTGTTGGAGCTGTTCGATGGGTTCTCGGCCGACATGTTCGGCACCCAATACTTGCATTCCAGGTCCTGGTTCTCGCCCAAGTCCATAAAGCCCACAAAGTTGCGTGCCTCGCTGAAGTTGCTGTTCTTGTTGGTAATCCACACCTGAATGCGCGTGATGTTGACCCCGGAACTTACATATGGCAGCTTCGAGGCAAAGCGGTCGTAGTTACGGCGGAAAAAGTGGCTCAGAAAAAAGTGGCGGTTCTCATCATAGTTGTTGGCATTGATGCTGAACTTCGTGGTTTGCTTGCCACCCTTGGAACTCACCGAGCGAGACTCCGAATTCTGCTGCGACACCAACCCCGTCAGCGTCAGCTTGCCAAACTGCAGCTTCGTCTTGAAGCCAAATAGCGACGATGCCCCGCGAATCAACGACGACCCCGAGGTGAAGCTAACGTTGCCCGCCTCGATGCTCTTTACAATGTCGTCTTCCTCGCCCTGAAAATTCAAAGTTAGGTTTTGTGAGTCAAAGCTGAAGGTCGCATCGGTGTTATACGACATGTTGAAGTTCAGCCTGTTGCCCACGCTGGCCTGAATCGAAGCCTGAATCTTCTGGTCGAAGTCAAAAAATGTCTTGCGGCGGTTTTCAAGCGCCAGGGCCGGGTTGTCAGTCTTGTTGCTCTTTACCCCCATCTCAAGAATCACCGAACCGGTGGTTTTCAGCGACACGCCCCCCGGGCCAAACACCTTCTCCAGCGGTCCCAGCGAAAAGTTCATATCCAGGATGTTAAACGGCTCCTTCGTGGTCTCGTTCTTGAGCAACTCGGCATTGCGCTTGTTCCAGTAGCGCCCAACGGCCAGGCGCGTCTGCCACTGGTCATACTGCGCCTTGGTCAGCGCAAACGGAGTAACCAAATCATTCTTACCCAAACGGATATGCACCATATACTGCTGCGTCTTCGGGTCATAATCAGCCTCTGTGGTGATGTTCGACGGCTGATTCAAATCACGCGCAAACTCCCACTGCATCAACTCATCGAAATTGCGCGGAATAGTCGGCCTCACATCCCTCATCCCATCGGGCCACACCGTGTCCATACGCTCACCCTCAAACGGTTTCACCGGCATAGTGGGCGGCGGCGGAGTAATCTGCGGCTCATAATATTGCGCAAAAGCCCCGACATTGGCCCCGGCCAACATCAGCACCACAAATATGATATAAAAAAGCCTTACGCGCGGTTTCATTGCAATGTAACTACCAAACTAACGCACCCCCATCCCCAAATATTGCATCCCACCCCCAAAAAACTCCCCACCCATAGCGGTAAGATGGCTGCTGCCAAACAGGAGCCGGCCGTCTTCAGACGGTCGGGAGAGGAGCTCCGAGGCAGCGCGGCGGTCTGAAGACCGCCGCATCCATGCTCTATGGAGGGCGATTGGAGGTAGGTAAAACATTTTTGGGGGAGTTTGCGTTATATGATTAAAAACTGCTTCAACTATTTAGATTATGAAATTGACGTTTTTAGGTACCGGAACGAGTACCGGAGTTCCTCAGATTATGTGTGATTGCCCTACGTGTCGTTCTCGCGATGAACACGACAAGCGCTTGCGTTGCTCGGCAATGGTTACGTATAAAGATAAAAACATCCTGATTGACTGCGGCCCCGATTTCCGCCAGCAAATGCTTAATCAGGGTTCGCCAATGCTTGAGGCAGTGTTGATTACCCACAGCCATTATGATCACGTTGGCGGCGTTGACGACCTGAGGCCTTATACGGCCACGGGCGACGGCTTCCCGATTTTCTGCCGCCCCGACGTTGCCGGCGACTTGCGCGACCGCGTGCCTTATTGCTTCGCCGAGGCTCCTTATCCGGGCGTTCCGGCGTTTAACATCACGGAGGTTACCACCAAGCCGTTTAATGTTGCCGACCTCGACGTTGTCCCCCTGCCTGTCATGCACCACCGCTTGCCGATTATCGGCTTCAAAATGGGCAATCTGGCATATATCACCGATGCCAAGACCATTCCCGACTCAACTCTTGAGCTGATTCGCGGGGTTGACACCCTGGTCATCAACGCCCTGCGCTTGAAAGAGCATCATTCGCATTTGAACCTTCAGCAGGCGCTCGACATCATTGCCGAGGTGAAGCCCCGGGTAGCGTATCTCACGCATATGAGCCACGGCATGGGTCCCGCAGCCGAAGCCGCCTTGCGTTTGCCCGAGGGCGTTAAGTTAGCTTACGACGGCCTCGTTGTTCATATCCCCGACCAATTTGACGAAGAATAACTATGGAAAGCATCAAGTTAAACAGTGGCGCTAAGGTGAAACTCTTTCCCAGCGCCATAGTGGTATATAATTTTTCCGACGGCGACGATGCCGACGGCAAGCTCGCGCAAATCCTCTCCTCTCATCCCGGCGAGTCTGTGGTATTCATCAACACGAAATATTCTCCCGAAGTGTTTGAGCAGGCCGAGACGCGCAACCGAGCATTCATCTTCGACCGCACAAAAATCAACCCCGATTGTGTTGACCCCGAGTTCCCTGCACAGTGGGTCAGCGAGGGCGACTTCCTCCCCGGGCTGCCGGGAAATCTGTCGCTCGAAGCTTCGGCCGAGGGTCTGCGCGTAACTTCGCTGCCCCCCGACGCGCATCACACCGCGCTGTTTACTTGATGCCGCGCTGATTCAGCGCCTTTTGATAGCGGCGGGCGTTGGCAAGATGAGTTGCATAATCTGCCGCAAAATTGTGTGTGCCGGAGAAGTCTTCTTTGGCACACATATATATATAGTTGTGTGGCTGCGAGGTGAGAACGGAGTCGATGGTGCGGGCTGCGGCCACGCGGATTGGCCCCGGGGGCAGTCCGTTGACGCGATAAGTGTTGTAGGGCGACTCCACCTTAAGATGCTCGCCGCGTATGCGCCGCAGCGAAAAGTCGCCCAGGGCAAACTTCACCGTGGGGTCAGCCTGCAGCTTCATGCCGCGCCGTATGCGGTTGATATACAGCCGGCCCACTTCGCCGCGCTCCTCGCGGTTGTTAGTCTCCTCCTCGGCAATGGACGCCACGGTTGCCACCTCTACCGGAGTAAGCCCCAACTGCCGCGCTTGCGTGCGACGTTCGTCGTTCCAAAAGTCGTTGCGTGCTTTCAAGAGCTTCTCAACAGTCCTCTCAGCTGACGTGGTCCAGTAAAATTCATACGTGTCGGGCAGAAAAGCGGCTGCATATTGCTCCGTTTTGCTGAATCCGGCGGTGGGAAGTACGGAGTCAAGAGCTGCCAAAAACTCGTCGCTGCCGAAGTCCATTTGTCCCGCAATGCGCTCGGCAAGCTGTGGCAAAGTTCGTATGTTGTTAAACGTCAGTTTTATCGGTGTCTGTCTGTGGCGCATCAGGCGGCGGGCAATGTCCTTGGCCGTTTTGCCCGGTTCGATGCGATATGCGCCATAGATTGGCAGAGTGTCTGACGCTGCAGCTTTGTAGACGGTGAATACGCGATTACCTACGCGGCTGCCCAAGGCGTTGGTCAGGGAGTCGCGCAGCGCTGTGCGGTCTGTGTTGCGCGGCAGATATATCCACGCAGGATTCTCCCCCTCATAGGGGGTTACAACATACTCCCATATGCAGAGCGCGGCTAAAGCTATGAGCGTCAGCCCTCCAATTATTGAGAATATTATTTTTTTCATAGAAAAGATAAGGGCGCACGAACTATGCGCCCTTATTTTGGTGGTTAATTGTCAGGTAATTAAAGTGCGCCGGCAAGAGCTGCGTTGGTCTTGCGAACGGCTTCTGCGCTCTTGGCAAAGAGGTCTTTTTCTTCATCGTTGAGGTCGAACTCAACAACTTTTTCTATGCCGTTCTTGCCGAGGATACAGGGCACGCCGATGCAGATGTCGCTCTGGCCATATTCGCCTTCGAGATATGCGGAGCAGGAAATCATGCGCTTGGTGTCGTGGATAACGGCATCAACCACGCTGGCTGCTGCTGCGCCGGGAGCATACCATGCGGAGGTGCCGAGCAGGCCGGTCAGAGTAGCACCGCCAACCATCGTGTCTGCAGCAACTTTCTGAAGTTTTTCAGCGTCGATGAGTGTTGACACGGGGATACCGCGATGTGCGGCATAGCGGGTCAGAGGAATCATTGTGGTGTCGCCGTGGCCGCCGATTACGATGCCCTCAACTTCTGCGGGGTTGGCTTCGAGAGCTTTGCTAAGGAAGTACTGGAAGCGTGCGCTATCGAGTGCGCCGCCCATACCGATGATGCGATTTTTGGGCAGCCCGCTGGTCTTGTGAATCAGGTAGGTCATGGTGTCCATCGGGTTGGATACGCAGAGAATTACCGCGTTGGGGCTGTGGGCGATAACTTGAGAAGTTACGCTCTTTACGATGCCGGCGTTTACGCCTATGAGTTCTTCGCGGGTCATACCGGGCTTGCGGGGAATGCCGGAAGTGATGACTACCATATCGCTGCCTTCGGTAGCTGAATAGTCGTTGGTCACGCCCTTGGCGCGGGTCTGCACACCGAGAATGTTTGCGGTCTGCATGATGTCCATAACCTTGCCTTCCGACAAGCCTTCCTTAATATCAATGAGAACCACTTCGTCAGCTATGCCACACGTAATAAGCACGTTAGCACAGGTTGCGCCTACGTTGCCGGCGCCTACAACTGTTACTTTTGACATGTCAATATTCTTTAGTTTTGGTTAAATTGTAAATTTTGGTTGCAACAAAGTTACAAAAAGAATATGTAGTTTGTTCACCCTTAACAAAAATTAACGCGAACTACCGACTTTTTGCCGTAACTTCGCGTCGCATAACTCCTAATCCCTAACTCCTAACTCATAACTAAAAATGTTTTCCGGAATCGTTGAAGAACCCGCTACCGTAGTAGCCGTTGACCACCAAGATGGCAACGTGATCCTCACAATAAAAAGCTCTTTTGCCTGCGAACTCAAAGTAGACCAATCAGTTGCCCATAACGGTGTCTGCCTGACCGTAACATCTGTCAATCCCAACGAAAGCACTTATACGGTAACCGCCGTGGAGGAGACTCTGCGCCGCTCCAATCTCGGCCTGCTCCGTCCCGGCAGCCACGTCAACCTCGAGCGCTCAATGATAATGAACGGCCGTCTTGATGGCCACATCGTGCAAGGCCACGTTGACTGCACCGCCAAGTGCACCGCTCTCAAGCAGCTCGACGGCTCCGTGGAGCTGCAGTTTGAATACACCCCCGATCCCGCAATGGAGCCTCAGGGCTACTTTACTGTAGAAAAGGGTTCGGTAACGGTCAACGGCGTATCGCTGACTGTTTGCAACTCGCGCCCCGGCGGCTTCGGAGTCGCAATAATTCCCTACACCCTCGACCACACCAACCTTGGCGAAGTCAAGAAGGGCACCGTGGTGAACCTCGAGTTTGACATCATCGGCAAATACGTGGCCCGCCTGGCAACACTCTAAAGCGTAACCACCGTGATGCCTGCGCCACCCAGGCGCACGTCTTCGTCGCGATAGTCGCTCACGGCACTGACCGTTGACAGATACTGACGTATTGCCTGACGTAATGCGCCGGTGCCGGTTCCGTGGAGTATGCGCACGCGGTGGGCGGAGAAGCGTATGGCATCGTCAATAAAATACATTACCGTTTGCAGCGCCTCGTCGGCGCGCATTCCGCGAACGTCAATTTCCTGCTTGAAATCAAGCCGCCGCGCATGGTGCTGCTCGCCCGAAATGAGAGCGGCTTGTGTCGGTGCGATATTCTGCGGTTTTTGCAGCGTGTGGTGCAAGCGGTTGAGCTTCACCGTTGTGCGCAGCATTCCAAAACTTACGGTGGCGTTTTTGCCCTCAATCGACAGTACTTCGCCGGGCGTTTCCTGGCCGTCGAGTTTTACGTAGTCGCCCACGGCAATCGGGCGCTCTGCCGCCGCGGGCTTCGGCTGCTTGTTTTTCTTCTCCTTGGGGGCTTTTTTCAGCAGGGGATGGTCGCTGTCGCTCTTCTGAATTTTTTCTTGCTCGGAGCGTAGGTCGGAGCGTAGTTGCTTGGTGGTGTCGCGGTCGGCCTGGGACTTGCGTATTTCGTGGATTGTCCGCTCAATGGCAGCATTCGAGCCCTCGATAATCTGCCGCGCCTGCTCCTTGGCATCCGCAAGAATCTCGCGGCGGTGAGCACGCAGGTCGTCGGCCTGCGACTGATAATTATTCAGCACCTCCTCAATCTTCTTCTCTTTTTGGCGAATGGCCATGCGCTTGTTTTCCCAGTAACGGCGGTCGCGGGCAATGTCAAGCAGATATTTGTCCATATTGACGTAGTCAGTGCCAACGATTTCCTTGGCCGCGTTGACTATATCCTCCGGCAGTCCGATTTTGCGTGCTATCTCTATGGCAAAAGAACTGCCTGCGGTGCCAACCACGAGCTTGAACATCGGCTCCATCTTCTGGCGGTCGTAGAGCATAGAGCCGTTGACCAGTCCCGGGGTCTCCTCGGCAAATTGCTTGAGGTTCTGATAGTGAGTAGTGATAACGCCCCAAAGCCCCAGCTCTGCAAACCGCGCAAGAATGGCCTGGGCAATGGCTCCGCCGATGAGCGGCTCAGTGCCGGTGCCGAACTCGTCGATGAGCGCGAGGGTGCGCTCGTCCCCATGCGCCATAAAGTGCTTCATATGCGTCAGGTGCGACGAGTAGGTCGAGAGGTCGTTTTCAATCGACTGGTCGTCGCCAATGTCGATGAAAATGCTCTCAAACACCCCCATATGGGAGTTCTCAAAGACCGGCGGCAGAATGCCGCACTGCATCATATATTGCACCACGCCGACGGTTTTCAGCGTCACCGACTTGCCGCCGGCGTTCGGGCCGCTGACAATCAGCAATCGACGTTCGCGGCTCAAGTGAATGTCGAGCGGCACTATCTCCTTGCCCTGCGCCTTGAGCGAGGCCATCAGCCCGGGGTGACAGGCGTGATACCATTCCAGCTCCGGCTCTGCACTGATGTGGGGCAGCCTGGCATCTATCACCCTGGCATATAGCGCCTTGGCGTGGATAAAATCCAGCTCGGCGGCAATAAGCAGCGAGTCGAGAATCGCCGGGATATGCGGCCTGATTTCTGCCGTCAGAGTCATCATGATGCGGGCAATTTCGCGGCGCTCCTCCATCTGCAGCTCGCGCAGGCGGTTGTTGGTCTGCACCACTTCCGCAGGTTCAATAAACACCGTCTTGCCCGATGCCGACTCGTCGTGGACTATGCCGTTGACCTTGCGCTTGTGCATCGGACTCACGGGGATAACCATACGGCCGTCGCGTACCGCAGGGGTGGCATCCGGCTCAACCAGTCCTTGAGCCACGGCGGCAGCCATTACGCGGCGCATTGTCGCGGCTATCGAGCCTTGGGCGTGAGCCAGCGAGCGGCGAATGTCGGCAAGCTCGGACGACGCGGAGTCAAGAACGTTGCCGTAGCGGTCAATCACGCGGTCAATTGCGCGCACAAGGTCCGGAAATACTCCGATGGCCGACGTAACAGTGGCCAGACGCGGATATTGCTCTCCCGCCTTGTCGAAAAACGCCGCTATGCCGCCGAAAGCGTCAAGCGAATTGCGCACTCCGGCAAGCTCATCGGCGGGAAGAAACGTCCCCTCAATCCTCACGGCCATCAGTGAGCGGCGAATGTCGGCAACGCGCCCCAAGGGCAGGTTGTCGGCATCCGAGCCGACTATCGCAACCATCTCGGCGGTTGCTTCGAGCGCCGCGCGGATGGCGTGGAAGTCTGTCTGAAAAGATATCTCGCGGTCGGCAAACTCGCGTCCGCTCTCGGTTAGACACTGCGCGGCAATCTCCCTGCGCACGCTCCCGAATCCAATCTTCTGCTCAAAAACACTATTCATTTTACAGGACTTTGTCGGCGAGGGGGCGGTCGGTTTCGCGCAGCTGCTCCTTGAAGGCCTCGATGTAGGCCGTGGCGCCGAGCGAGTCGCCGCTCAGGCGCATCTCAAACTCGCGCGACTTCACGGCAAGCAGCGCAGCGTGCAGCTCGCGGTCGGCGGTATAGTTGGCCTGACAGAGCGCCCGAGCATCTGCGCGTCCCCGGCGGTCAGCCTCCTGAACGCTGGCGGGCATCTCCTGCTCCGAACACGAAAACAGGGGAATAAAAACGGATAAAAGTAGTGAGAAGAGAAACTTTTTCATGATTCAATTGATTGTTCAATAATGTCGCGCACCTGCTCCATAAGCCAGCGCGGGGTCGACGTTGCCCCGCATATGCCGATGCTGTCAATCTCGCCGCCAAGGTCGGCAGGCAGCTCGTTGGCTTCGGAAATGAACAGGGTTCGGGGATTTTCGGCCCGGCAGGTCTCGTAGAGAAAGCGGCCGTTGGAACTCTTGCGTCCGGCAACGAAGATTATCACGTCGTGGCTGCGGGCAAAGTCGCGCAGCTTATCCACGCGGTTAGCTACAGAGCGGCATATCGTGTCAAACGACCGGAACTCCACGCCCGGATTCATACGCTGCTCCAAGGCGAGCTCCATATGGCGCAGGCCGTCAACGCTCTTGGTGGTCTGCGAGTATAGTCGGGTCGGGCGGTCGGGGGCTACTTTGGCAAGGTCGTCTTCCGACTCCACCACCTTGGCGTCGCCGTTGGTCTGACCGAGCAGGCCGTTTACCTCAGCGTGGCCCGGCTTGCCGTAGATGACTATCTGCGGGCACTCGGGGCTGTCGTAGGCCTCCTTGATGCGCTGCTGCAGTTTGAGCACCACCGGACAGGTGGCATCTATAATTTCAATATTGTTGCGCCGCGCAAGCTCGTAAGTTGACGGCGGCTCGCCGTGGGCGCGCAGGAGTACTGTAACGTTGCGAAGCTCAGCCATCTGCTCGTGGCTGATGGTCACCAGCCCCTGCCTGCGCAGTCGCTCCACCTCGTCGGAGTTGTGCACAATGTCGCCCAAACAATACAGCTGCCTGTTGCGGCGCAGCTCTTCTTCGGCCTTGGATATTGCGCGGGTCACTCCGAAGCAGAAACCGCTGTCGCTGTCAATCTCTATGCGCGGCCTCTTCATATTTGCTGATGAGCCAAGCATCTTGCTCGGCAATGGTCATATGGCTGTTGTCCAAATCCACGGCATCGGCGGCGCGGCGCAGCGGCGACTCGGCACGCGTGGTGTCGATATGGTCGCGGTGGCGCACGTTCTCGAGCACCTCCTCATAGGTTGTTTCGGTGCCTTTTTCGGTAAGCTCCTTATAGCGGCGCTCGGCGCGCACTTCTGCGGGAGCGTTGACAAAGATTTTCAGCTCTGCGTTGGGAAACACTGTCGTGCCGATGTCGCGGCCGTCCATCACTATCCCTTTTTCTTCGCCGTAAACGCGCTGACGCTCCACCAAGTCGCGGCGCACGGCCGGAATCGCCGCAATAGTGCTGACGTTGCCGCTCACTTCCATACTGCGGATTTCGCGCTCAACGTCGCGGCCGTTGAGCAGTGTATGCTGCCCCTCGGGAGTAACGGCAAAGTCAATTTTTGCGCTGCGCAGAGCCTCAATCAGCGCCGGCTCGTCAACCTTGCCGTCGTTAATCAGACCCTGCTCCATGGCCAGCAAGGTTACCGCGCGATACATCGCGCCGGTGTCAACGTAACGGTAGCCGATTTTGCGGGCCAGGGCCTTGGCCATACTGCTCTTGCCCGACGATGAATAGCCGTCGATTGCTATTATTATTTTAGAAGTCATATAGATTTGTTGTTATGTTCAGCATAAATGTGGCGGCGCTTTTGTGGGGCTGAGCAAAGGCTATACCTATGCCGAAAGCTCTGACTTTCAGTCCGGCACCTATGGAGAAACCGCTGAAAAAGTTGCGCTGATACGTTGCCATATCTGTCTTCATCTTGTGGTTGTATGCCAGATCGAGATAGAAGCGGTCGCTCGGCTTCCACTCCACTGCAAACACCAGGTGGCGGAAAAAGTTGCTGAAAAAATTGTCAACCATCTTGCCGCCAAGCTCCTCGTCGGTGGAGTGCTTCCAGTAGGGCAGGTGCCACTTGGTCAGATTCCACGCCGTGATGTTCAGGTAAAACGGCGATGCTCCCAGACTCTTGGTCCACCCGAGTCTCACGTCAATGGGCAGGCGGTCGGCGCGCTCGTAAAACTTCTTGACCTGACCGCCCAGATTGGCCACCACCAGCGAGAGCGACGAATCATAATCTTCGTCGTAGTAGTTGACGCCTAGATCTGTTGCTATGGCCAGAGCATTATATCCCGCATAAGAGCTGTAAAGAAATTTCAGCGCTATGCCGCCGCGCCAGCGGTCGGAGAGGTTGTGGCTATACATAGCGCTGAACGCCATATCCAGCGGCGACGTTGAGCCGGTAATCGTTCCGTCGGGCAGAGCCGTTTTGATTGACCCATAGCCGAAATAGTGCAGCCCGATACCCCACGCTCCGTTTTCCCCGGCTGCGTGGGCAAATCGTGCGGAGGCAAAATTTGAGCCGCCAACGTAGCGCATATACCCCACGCCGATAGAGCGCGACATCTCCGGCCCTAAAAGCGCCGGGTTTTGGTCGGTGGTCATAACGTCGTCGCCGTCAACCGTCGAAATATTTACGCCGCCGAGGCCGTAGATGCGCGATGAACCGCTGACATCCATAAAGTTATATGCAGTCTTGCCCTCAATCTGCGCCGCAGCACAAACCGAAAGCAAAACGCCGACTGCCGTCAGCCCCCATCGTTTAATCAGTCCTTTCATTCCCTATAATAACGCATCGCCCTCTCCAATTATTGCCCGGATATTTGTGCGGCTTCGGAAATTTTCCTACTTTTGCAGTAAACATCAGAAATTGTTATGACAAGGGCGATAGATAAACGGTTTTTCGAATGGCTAAAGTCGGCATCGGGCAATGTGTTGTTGCGCACTGTCAGTCAGTATTCTTCGCTTTCAATCAATCTTGCCGGAACTGCTCTGAAGGTATATTTTGACGGAATGTTGATTCTGACAATCCCCGACATAATTGCCGATAATGAGCATATCAAGCTGATTCCCTTGTCTGTTGGATATGCTTATAATGAAGAGTGCCGTCTGAAAAGTATTATTGAGGGTGGCGTTTGTTTGAATAATCTTCAGGATTATCTTGACGCAGCCATCGGCTTTTTGAGTCGCAGAAACAACAAACGACAAGAAGAGCGCATCCGCCAGGCAATTGCATATGAAAATAACCGTAGCCCCTATGCCAACGATACGGATTATTTTGTTGTAGCTCAGGAGTATGCGGTAATAGATGCGGACAGCGCAAAAACCTCCAAATTTGATTTGGTTACCGTTAGGTGGCCTTCCACCTCGTCGTGTCGCCGCAGATTCTCGTCGGCAGATGTTGAAATTGTGGTGTTTGAGCTGAAACTTGGATTGGGGGCTGTTGGCGGCTCTTCTGCCTCGCGAGGCAAGAAAGCGGATTTAAAATGCCATATTGCCGATTTCAAAAATGGGATTCTGAACGATGCCGCACGGCGAGAGGAGTTTAAGTATGACATTCTTCAAATGTTTGTTCAGCAGGCTGCATTGCCCGGCTTCTATTCTGAAGATGTCAAGGGGCTTAAACACGTGTGTAATTTAAAGTCTGACACGGAGGTCAGGGAGTTTGCTGCGCAGATTGACGTGCGCTTCGGTTTCATCCTTGCCAACTATAAGAGCGCAAGTTCGTTATTGGCCGAGCAGCTTGCAATGTTTGACGACGACTTCCTGTTTGCCACCGGCTCATATATGGGCTATGGACTCTATGATAGCTCAATGTTGACTCGTAAAACTCTGTTAAACCATCTCAAATGAACATAACAATCCACCGAGGTATCAATCAGATAGGTGGCTGCATAACGGAACTTTATACTGCAACGTCGCGCATATTTATTGATATGGGCGACAATCTTCCCGGCGAAAATGATTTGACCGACGGTGAAAAACGCTCGTTTGTCAATTCGCTGTTTGCAAACAACATTAAAAAACACGGAGCAGTAGTTTACACTCACGCTCACCCTGACCATATCGGTATGATGGCGTATGTCCCTATGTCTGTACCTCAATATGAAGTCATTTAAACTTTTGTGTTTTGTGAATTTTTTTAAGAAGCAATACGGCAAATGCCAGATAATTCCATCCCTTCCAACTAGAGGCAGTGGTATCGTGGCACAAGAGCAATGTACGGAAAGAATCCATCCAAGCGTTGGATCTCTCAATGACGTATCGCTCTCTATACAATTCATCATCAAAGCAGATGGACGCATCGTCATGGTCGTATTTGGGATTTTCACATACATTGGCGATTACACCATATTCTTCGCAGACAGCACGAAAGTCGGCGCAGTCGAAACCTGCATCGGCATTATTAAAAATGCCCTCAACCGAAATTCCCGCCTCCTCGATAGTAGAGAATATTTCTGTCATGGATTCTTTAATCTTGTACACATCATTATGGTTGCCTTTCATTGGTTCAGACATTCCCAAAGGCAATCCCTGTTTGTCCGTAAGGTAAATGGCATTTGTCGTTTTACGCTTTTTACGTCCTTGATAAGCAGCTACTTCTCCGCCCTTGGTACATGGTGTGTGACTCCCATCTGTATGTGTAATGGACAAGTCTACAGATGCTTTGTTATCACTCAAAAGAGCGACAAACATCTCTTTCCAATGACCGCCTTTGCACCATTTCCGATAATGATGAAATACCGCCCCATATTTGAGAACAGTGCCGCTAAAAAGATGCTCAACCGGCAATTGCTCCCATTGACAGCCTACCTTAAGCTTGTAGAGAATGGCATTGATAATCTCAACAATGCATGCTTTGGTCACAAATCCACGTTTTGCAACCGGAAGGTGTGGGAGTATTTGATTTTTTATTGTATCTTTGTCGAGTACAGTGTAATTCATAGAAATTGCTATTATGAGAGTCGTGTCCCATAATATAGCGAAATTCTGTGTAATTACGCTGTATTTTAACATTCTACAAGTTTATTTGTAATTTTAAAATTAGTTTAAATCACTTCATAACATGGGAATATTCAATCGCTTTAGCAAAAAGAATAAAACCACCTCTGAAGATCCAGTTAAAAATGAATTTGATGTTGATGACTGGTTCTGGGGATCTTTTCTGATGAATGAAGCAAAGTTCAGACATCAGCAATGGGAAGTAAAACGCTCGTCCGAGAATGCACCTATTACATTAGGTTATATTCTTCAGGAGCTGCTGAATATTGACCCTTCGGATATTGGATCAATGACTATTGTTAGTCGGGGCGAGTTTGGGAGGAATGACCAAACGGAAATTGTCACGGATAAAAAGAGCGTCCTCGAATATCAGCCATACAAGGCGATTCTATATACTAACGATAAAGGGGAAACAATCCCAAGGACAGGAGAGAACACAACGCTTGTTATCTCATATCGCCCGGGAGATATTGTCTACCATAACCGGGAAAGCAAGAACGACAAATCCAAACTATGCTCTGACAACTCCATTATAATGTTTCTGAGAGGACTTGGCCCGTTTATGCACGAGACGGCATATATGAGAGTGTCAGTAATGATACCCAATTTCTCAAGCCCGGACGATTTCAGAACAAGCCATTCCAACAATCAGCCCTTCACAACCAGCTTTGTCCTTGGATATGACATCGTTTCACCGGAATCCAAATTGAAGAAATATGATGTCATAGAAAAATCCCTTTTAGAGAAATCGCATAAGGGTGAAGAATTGTCAAAAGATGAGCAAACAGTTTTAGAAGGAATCACATATTCCAAGAACTTGGGATATGATTTCGGATATGGCAAATGGCTTGTCAGCGAAAAGCGATTTGCGGATGCTCTGATGCCATTGATGAAGGTTTATCAGCACTTAAAGACGGATGTCGTTGCGGATTATGAACGCCTTCATAATATATTCAATGAGACGTGTTTTAATATTGGTTTCTGTTTCAATGAAATGGAACAATATGACCGTGCCGTTTATTATCTCGACATAATTCAAGGCTCAGAGAATACGAAATACACCATTGAGTATATCAATGCCTTGGTTAATAGTGGTGACCCACGTTCGATGAACATTGTACAGCATTATCTCCGAGAGTTTAACGACGGTACAAAGAAGATAGACTCCGAAGAGATGTCTTTTTTCTACGATTTTCTAGCACGCAGATTGGCTTACCTATTCATTGACTACAAGATGTGGGATAAAGCTCGCAAACTGCTTGAACAGTTGAAAGAGTCACCCGCTTGTCATGATTTTGCTGTCAGCGAGCTTGAATATATCAACAGTATCGTCAAATAAGATTTAACCAATGACCCCAAGAAAAGATAGAATGCTTGGTTGTCTTTGTGGTCAGGCTATCGGCGATGCACTTGGACTCGGCACGGAATTCCTGAACAAGTCTGAGGTGCAGAAGTATTACCCAAATGGGCTATCGCGATACGAGGACATTATTCAGGATGCCCATCGCCTGCGCTGGGCTAAAGGAGCATGGACTGATGACACTGACATGATGTTATGTATCCTCGGAGGCTATGAGAAAGATGGATTCAATATCCGTAAGATTGCACAAAATTTCAAGAATTGGGCTGACGGAGAGCCAATGGGAATAGGGTCACATATCTTCAAGGTTCTCGCAATGGGAGATTACGTTGAAAAGCATGATGATTGTTCTCGCCTATGGTGGGAACTATCCCGAAAGACCAGTGCCGCCAACGGAGCATTGATGCGTACCTCTGTAGTCGGATTAGCCCGAAAAGTTGTTGAACAGCAAACCATAGATATATGCAAACTTACGCACTATGATCCACGTTGTGTCGGCTCATGTGTAGTAGCTACAAACATCATCCATGCGCTTGTTTGGGAGAATAGAGAACTAACTTACAATGAAATAAAAGCCATTGGAGATAAGTATGACAACCGGATTGCAAAATGGATTGACTTGGCATATAAAAGTGAGTCTATATCCGAACTCGACCTTGATGAAACACATTCAATAGGTTACACGCTTCGGACTCTTGCT
Source organism: Prevotella sp. (assembly GCA_023666665.1). GTDB lineage: Bacteria > Bacteroidota > Bacteroidia > Bacteroidales > Muribaculaceae > UBA3263. The sequence continues at coordinate 421,882 of JAMPBN010000001.1, forward strand.
GCTGCCCTTTGGTGCTACTGGCACGCGGACTCATTTGAAGAAGGTCTATTAGGAGTGGTTAATGAAGGAGGAGATGCTGATACTAATGGGGCTATAGCATGTGCCATCCTCGGAGCCAAATACGGATATGATTCGATTCCTCGTTATTACATTGAGAATCTCCATAATCAAGAATACTATGGTATAAGAATTGATAACTTCATATCTCTTGTTTTGAATGAAAAAGAATAAAATTCTAAAACGTATCCTCCTGTTTGCTATCGTTATAGCTGTGGCTGTTATTGGGGTTATCGTATCCTGTCATTTGTCCGTTGTCAGAAATGCTTCCGGTAGAACCTATGATTCTATGGACTCCATTCCACATAATCGTGTGGGATTATTATTGGCGACATCTCCAATAACACCGGGCGGTGCTCGAAATTTCTACTTTGACAATAGAATAAAAGCAGCCGAAGAACTCTTAAAAGCCGGTAAGGTAGATTTTATTATCGCAAGTGGAGGGGATTATACAAAAGACCACAAATATGGTTGTGATGAACCCGCAGCAATACGGGATTCTCTTGTTGCAAGAGGTATTCCAGAAGAAAGGATAATTCTTGACTATGAGGGGACACGAACGCTGAACTCCATCGTCAAAGCTAAAGAAGTGTATGGACTTGATAGCATAACACTGATTTCTCAGAAATATCACAATGAAAGAGCAATTTATCTCGCAGATAAATATGGTCTCCATGCCATAGGGTACAATGCAAAACCTTCTCACATTCGACGAAATCGTATTAAAAACACTATCCGCGAATATTTTGCACGTCCAAAGATGTTTATCGATTTAACTTTCGGTAAGAGAGCTGATATTAAAGCCGATTCAATAACAATTCCGGAGTTGTATGACTTGTACTATGATGCGCTTGGATTGCCTAAATATCTCAACTCTGTTAAGGGACATAAGGAGGAACAGTCTATTGTTGGTAATTTTACGGGCAATGGGTTGGATACAATATTTATCTATGATAAACCATTGAGGAAATTGACTGCATATGAGAAGAAACGATATGGATTCGGTTATATTGCCGATGGCAATGCAGAAGAAGATTGGATATGGTATGCAGTATCAAACAATCCTGAGATTCCACCTGTAGAATTGTTTTGCCCGAATGGATTGGTATTTGAAGGTGATGTTGATGGTGACGGCAAAGATGAATGGGGGTATCTTTATGAATGGATGACAAGTCAATGGCGGCAGTATAGAATATACAACTACGACTCAAAGACCAAAACATGGCGACATTTGTATTATGACATATATGACCCGGATAAAGATGCTCTGCTATCAACGCCAGAGTATGTAAGGTCAAGTGGCGTAGACATAGTGGAGAAAGGACCACGCCCCGGATTAATAAAAATAAATTGGGGAGCCTATGATGGCATCATACATGACACTATAGTGGCTCCCACATATACACCTATCTCAAAGGATGCGTGGTAATCTAAGAAACGCTCAGTTTTCGCGCATCATCAGGAGGAGTCGATGTAACTATGGGCTTTGAAACTTGCAATTTGAACATTCGTCGCCATATTTTATACATTTAGCCGGAAATATCCAAATCTATTGGTCGAGCTGTTGTATCTTTGCAATTGAATTATGAATAAGACACTTACTTTCGCCACATCTACGGAGTTGCTCCGTGTTCCTGTAGAGGCTTTGGTATATATCAAGGCCGATGGGAACTACTCAGCCATTTTTATGGCTGACGGTAGCGAGTATGTGCTCACGATGCAACTTGGCCAGATTGAACAGCGTTTGTCCCAATCTATCAGTCAAGGCGACAATCGTTTTGTACGTATAGGCAAAAGTCTTATCGTGAATCTTGATTTTGTCACACTTGTCAATCCTTCCCGCCAAAAGCTGGCTCTTTCCGATTGTCGCACATTCCGCCATGATGTGTCGGCGTCGCGTGAGGCTCTACGCTCGTTGAAGGATTACTTAGAGAAAGGAGAAACGAAATGAGTAAGATACCGCATTCAGATTTAGACGATGACCAGATTCGATTTATATTTCCAAGTAGCGATGAACCGATTAAGAAGCACCGCTTTAACCACAAGATATTATTGATAGCTTTCATTTCAATTCTTATCATTGGGGTTAGTGCTGGAACATATGTCTATTTTAGGGTTACGTCCGCCAAAGAAGAAATTGCAATAAAAATCGAATCGGTCGCCCCGATTCCTGTCAAAACAGTATCTGTAGATTCAGTGTCTGGCACAACAGCAAAAGCTTTTACTTCGGTGCAGGACACAACAGTCAACAGCCAACAAGTCATAATCCTTACTCCGATTGGCGGAAAACCTGAATTAGTGATAGGAGGCGATGTCTTAAACGACTCTTCCGTTACATTAGTTGTTCAGGCTGCTGACATACGCGGCGACAACGGAAGAATAGTCGGCACATTTGTGTCAAAAGGATATTTAATCAGCACCGGTGAATCTAAGGCGGGATTCTGCGCCATAATAGGCGGAAACATAACTGTTGGTGTTGCCGATGCCTCTCCCTTCCTGGAACAAGCTCTTGATACTGAAGGCGACTTTTTTCGACAATACCCGCTGGTTGTAGGCGGTCAAATTGTGGAAAACAAACCGAAAGGCAAGTCTTATAGAAAAGCTCTCGCCGAACTTGGAGGCAAAATTGTGGTGATAATTAGCCGTGACAGAATGACATTTCACGATTTCTCCCAGTCGTTGGCTGACATAGGTGTATCTAACGCGATTTATCTCGTGGGTTCAAAGGCTTACGGCTTTGCAAAAGAGGAGGATGGCAGGTTGGTGTCATTTGGAACGCGAACAGATAATTTGCCGGAAAATGTAAGTTTCATTGTGTGGCGAGAATGATTTCATACACAATAACCGCTACTTCATACAACGCCCGGCAATTCCCTTTGTCGGGCATTGATTTTAAGCGAACTTTGCATCATAATCAATAAGTCATGAAGTCCAAAAAAATCGCATCTCTTATTTTTAGCATATTCATCCTACTCACATGCTTAGGATGCTCCAGCCCCACATCGAGCAACACTGAAGGCAATAGCATATACTATTGGCGCACAACATTTACGCTCAATGATGCAGAACGTAAGTTCTTAAAAGAGCACAATGTTTCCAAGATATATGTTAGATTTTTTGATGTCGACAGCCATTGGGCGCCCGGGAAAGGCACATCGGTGACACCAGACGCTACTATAAGTTTTATAGATTCTATTCCAGATGGCATTGAGATTGTCCCGACAATTTATATCACTATTTCTGCTATTGAGGACATACAACCGAATGAATATATTTACGCGGAGAAAATCTATAAACGCATCAATGCGATTTGCCGTCAGATTGATATCCCATTCAATGAGATTCAGCTTGACTGTGATTGGACTAAAGGTACTCGCGAGCCATTTTTCAGTCTTTGTGAGGCATTAAAATCGTGTCAGGATTCCACTCAAATACTAAGCAGTACAATCCGGTTGCATCAATTGATACAAACTCCCCCACCTGTAGACAAAGGTGTGCTTATGGTATATAATACCGGGAACCTTATGGAAATGACAACAGACAACTCTATATTCTCTCGTCGAGATATAGAGCCATTCTTACGCGATAATAGATTAGCCAAATACGACTTGCCTCTTGATGTCGCCTATCCGACTTATGGGTGGAGCGTTGTCTATAGCCATGGCGAAGAAAAATACTACTTTAATCGACTTATGCGTAGAACAGACTTGTCGGGCTATGATGGCCTACGAAAAATAAGTAGCAATACTTATGAGGCAACCAAGAAAGTTGACTTTAAACCGGGCGGAGAACGATGGGATGGAGTTTATAAAGACGATCGCATAAGGGTTGAACGGCCGACGGCCTCTGAAATACTTGAGGTAAAAGCTTTAATCGAGAAACAACTAAACGACAAACCGCATAGCAACATTCTCTATCATCTTGACGAAACGCAATTCAAACATTACTCTGACAATGAAATCAATCAAATATATTCTCACAATTAGTATTACTTGCCTTCTTGGCATGATTCATGCTATGGCATGTGGCCCTTATTATCCTGAAGACCCTGCCAGCATCCGCATATTCCGCAGTTGCTCACCGGAATTGGAGCGTCAATGGCAGGAGGGCTGTCGATTTCAAGACTATGAAAAAGATGAGAACTGCGTGTTGTGGCAGACGATAACATCTACTGCAATTCCACTGAAAGACATTGAGAGGATAGTCTACGACGCTAGTCTTGACGATATGAGGAATCTGTCGCAGGAAAGATTCACCGACAATAAATTTGCACATTGGCTCACAAATCCCGCTAATCATGAAGATTTGAAATATCTTCTCACCGCCAAAGAGATAGAGGAACTCCGCGACTATATGAATGACCCGTGGTATTATGCTTATGATGGTGATGAGGAACACGTGCGTCTTGATTCGTTGCTGAATCTGTGCAAGAACTATAGAGGTATTCGTCATGTTTCACGCTATGCGCTTCAGTTATCACGGCTATATTTCGCCCGTAAGGATTTCGCCTCATGTAGAAACTTATGGGAGAAGAAGGTAAAATCATTGCCGAAGGATATTGTGACGGATATGATTGCCAGCTACGCCGGGGGAGCGTATTCTCGCAGTGGTAATCGAGAAAAAGCCATCGAGTTATTCACGCGCAGTCAAGACATTGGGTCTCTTATAAATATGAGGGCATGGGAGGACACTTTACGCACATCCTCCTACACCGACCGCAGGGTAAAGGAACTGGAATATATTTTCACACGCTTCCCCAACTCCCCGCTACTGAGTGTGAAATTGCAGGAGAATATAAGGAATCGCGAAAGATTTGTAATCAACTATGCAGATTGGGCATCACGTGAATTCCACGATCCGGTATATGTTGATACAAAGTGGGTCGGTGACTCTCTGGTAGCAATAGACGACAACGCCTTCTACAATGAACTTCGACGGTTCGCAAATAGAGTTATAGCATCCTCCGACTGCCGTCAGAAAGGGATGTGGCATTACGCATTAGCCTATCTTTATTATCTTGACGGTAATTATTTCAAGGCTCATTTGAGTTTGTCAAAAGCCGAACATTGTGAAGCGATATCATTTATACAGGAGTCTATCAGAGCTTTTCGTTTTCTGCTTGATGCCCTCTACGCCGACAACTCCCGGAACTATAAAAACAAGCTGTTCCAAGAACTGCAATGGCTTGATAACTGCATGGAACGTGATGCAGAATTAGATCCGACGACCAATTGGCAATACGACAATAAAATGAACTACAACTTCTACTATTGGCAGGATGTTGCCAGAAGGGTGCTATTGAACGAAGTCTGTCCTCGTATAGAAAGAGCTGGAAATCCGGTATTGGCTCTTCAACTGGGCAATTATGCCTCTAACCGCATAATGCAATTGTCGCAATTATATGGCGCACAACATGATGGCTATTCCGACCCGGAAGACAAGGAATATTACACCCTCTATATCCCAATGTCTAAATTTAGAACTGAATGGACTGGACGCAATTATTTTGACTTTTCCAGCCAATTCTTTGACATGATAAACAGTTCGTCAGCAGATGTTGCTGCTCTCTATGCTATGCGTATATCTCAACCAACATCAAAATTGGAAGAATTCTTAAACGAGAGGGGATATACCGACAATGATTATATCAACGAGATAGTAGGCACGTTGTATCTCCGTGAAATGAATTTTGCAAAAGCCGTCTCTTGGTTGTCTAAAGTTTCAAAAAACTATCAGAGACGAACAAATATAGCCAAAGAGGGTTATTTTAAACTCGATCCTTTCTGCTATCAGGGAGACAAAAAACATTTCATCAACGATTCTGACGACTATAAACTTCGCTTTGCACAAGAAATGAAATGTCTTGAAGATATTATGAGTTCTGATGCTGAAGTCAATCGAAAAGCGGCCGCAAAACTTCGGTATGCCATTGGTTTGAGGAACTCCTTCGGTATATGCTGGTATCTAACTGACTATGAATATATCTTAGGATATAATGAAAGCGAAGGGAATTGGGAATGGTATTCGTCTTCTAAAAGAGAAGGTTTTTCGGGAAACGAGTTCGCTCTCAAGGCTTATAAGAAAGTTGACACATTAACCGATGAGGCATTTGCTGAATTCACTGATCCGGAACAAGCAGCCCAGGCCCATCTTGACATGATGAACTTCAAAACAGTCGTGACAAATTATCCATCAACACAAGCCGCAAAATATGTTCGGTCCCGATGCGACAACTATCACGATTACTCACTTCAAAAGTTATAGATAATAGTATATTGCTTAAGCCTCGCGCATCATCAAGAGGGCGGAGTTGATGTAGCGGAGATCTTTGGAGTTGAAATCATTTGGGTTCCAAGTCTCATCTTTCTTCATGCCAAGCCATTCGCGATATGACTTGACTTCGCTGTCATTTGTCTCAAACGACATTTTCAGGGCTTCATATCCGCCTACGCCACCGCAGTCTTCGGGAGGTGTTGCTCCTTTGCCTTCTGTACAAAAAGCAACCGGACGCTCTTCCATCAACACTCCTTCAACTGTTATCTCGTGAATCCAGTAGTCGCCAAAGT
>JAMPBN010000001.1:428604-520435 GCA_023666665.1 Prevotella sp.
GGTTATTCTCTTACATTTCCAATGTTGAGTTTTACTTATATCCAAACTGATAATGTATACGGTGGCTCAACTGGTATACACATACGGTTGGCTGGAGATGCACAACGCTTAATTGCTGATGACGTTTATGGGGAAGTATTGGTATATGGGTATAATGCTTGGTATGATAATAACTACAAATTCACCGTAGATATCATTTACCAAATAAATTCAGTTACGGGTGGGGTTACTGCGAATTTCTTGATGTACGTAACCCAATTCAAATCGTTTACTCAATGGAAATATCCAGTATTTGTGTAATTTGTGTATATGCTACTCCGTAGCAATGTAATGTGTTGCTTCAACAACGGCACAACCAAAGCCCAATCCGTTGCGAAACAGATTGGGCTTTATACATATTTCATAAATCAATCTCACAAGTATAATATGGAATTTCTTACACTCTCCGAGTTCCTTGATGCGAACTCATTAGTGCACAAGTTGCAGGCTCAAATTAAGGGCGCGATTGATGCGTCGGACAATTCGTAGGACAAAGTTAAAACCGAGAACGATACAGAACCAACATAGCACACAACAAGTGTGAACAAAAGCAAAAGAGGGTAGCTCAAAAAGCTACCCTCTTTTGGGTTGTAATTGCTCCATTTTGGCTTTCGGTGCAAAATTGGCAGATACATATCAGGATGCCGATGTTGGCAGCAATCCATTAAACACGTTCAAAATTATGGATTACAACATTTTATCCTATGTATTTGCCCTTATGGACAAGTGCGTAACACTGATAGAGTTTATCTGTCTTTGCATCAAATTCGCCAAGTGGTGCAAGAAAAAGCGAGGCCAAAGAGCCAAATGATGTTAATGAAGCATTAGATTGGTTCGCTTTACTTTCAACCGTTCGCGTGGAGTAGCCGCTCCATGTGGACGGTTGTTTACAACCTTTAGATAATTATACATGTGGGGATAAACTGGTCATCATACATAACCGTTGGTGCAAGAAAGTATATAGACGCGTTTGTGAAATATGTGCTTTTTTTGTATCTTTGCGCTCATTATCACATAATCATAAAATTTTTTCACGGCATTTAGTTCCGCACACGATATGTCATTTCCCATCATCTCGGCCGAAGAGGCCGCAAGCCACATTCACAACGGCGCCACCATCGGCCTGAGCGGCTTCACCGCCTCCGGCGCTCCGAAAGACACTTTTGACGCAGTTGCAAAAATTGCAGAAGCCGAACACGCTGCCGGCCGGCCCTACAAGGTGAGCCTCTTCACCGGCGCGTCGACCAACCGCCACGTTGACGGCGCGCTGTCGCTGGCCAACGCCATTGACCGCCGTTCGCCCTATCAGAACACCCCCGACTTGCGCAAGCGCATCAACTCCCACGATGCCCACTACTTTGACCTCCACCTGAGCGAAATGGCCCAGAAACTGCGCTATGGTTTCTATGGCCCGATGGATTTTGCTGTCATAGAGGCTGTTGACGTGCGCGACGATGGCCGCTTGGTGCTCGGTACCGGAGCGGGAATCTCCACCACCATTGCCCAGATGGCCAACAAAATCATCATTGAGCTTAACTCTGCAATCTCCAAGAAGCTCGAGGGGCTCCACGACCTCTATCTGCCCCTTGACCCGCCCCGCCGCCGCGAAATTCCCATCTATAACGTCAACGACCGCATCGGCTCTCCATATCTCTATGTTGACCCAAAAAAGGTGATAGGCATAGTGCCCACCCACGTCACCGACGGCGTGAAACCTTTCTCGGCGCTCGATGAGACCTCGGAGAAAATTGGTGCCAACGTCTGCGAGTTCCTTATCCACGAACTCAAGGCCGGACACCTGCCCAAGGAGTTCCTGCCGTTGCAGAGCGGCGTGGGCAACGTGGCCAACGCCGTGCTTTACGGCCTTGCGGATGCCCACGAAATCCCCCCATTCACCATGTATACCGAAGTGGCTCAGGATGCCGTGCTCGACCTCATGGAGCGCGACCGCTGCAAATTCGTGAGCACCTGCTCGCTGACAATGAGCGACGAAGCCCAAGCCCGCCTCTTTGCCCATGATGCCGACTTCTGCCGCCGCATCTGCATCCGCCCCTCCGAGCTCAGCAACAACCCCGAAATCATTCGCCGTCTCGGCGTTATTGCCATGAACACCGCCCTGGAAGCCGATATTTTCGGCGCCATCAACTCCACCCACGTGCTCGGCACCAAGATGATGAACGGCATCGGCGGCTCGGGCGACTTTACCCGCAACAGCTACCTGAGCATCTTCTCCTGCCCGTCAATCACCAAGGGCGGCGCAATCTCCAACATCGTGCCCATGGTGGCTCACCAAGACCACTCCGAGCACTCCGTCGACGTGATTATCACCGACCGGGGCGTTGCCGACCTGCGCGGCAAAGACCCCGTGCAGCGCGCCGAACTGATTATTGAAAACTGCGCTCACCCCGACTATAAGCCCCTGCTCCGCGAGTACCTGAAGATTGGCCACGGCGGCCAAACCCCACACGTGCTCAACGAGTCGTTTGCTTTCCACACGGCCTTTGCCGAAACCGGCGACATGCGCAACGCCAAAATCTAAGTGAATCCCAACCGGCTCTATCTGCGCGACACCGCTTTCGACGAGCTGATGCAGCGACGCATCCACTCGGTGCTGCTCATCGCCTCGCCCTATGATGCATTTATCATGGAGGAAGACGGCCGCGTGGAGGAACAGCTCTTTTTTGAATACAACGCCCTGAACCTCAGCTCGCCGCCACGCGTTACCCGCGTGAGTTCCACGGCTGAGGCTCTCTCTTTGTTTCCGGCCAAGCAGTTTGACCTCATCATTGCCATTCCCGGGCCGGACATCCCCGCGACGTTTGCCGGGCTGCGCGACATTCGCCGCCTTGCGCCCGCAACGCCTCTGGTGGTGCTCACCCCCTTCTCCAAAGAGGTGAGCCGCCGTCTTGCTGCCGAAGACCTCTCGGCGGTTGACTACGTGTTTTCCTGGCTCGGCAATATGGACCTCATTCTTGCCATAATCAAGCTGCTTGAAGACAAGATGAATGCCGACTACGACGTTAATACCGTTGGCATTCAAACCATTATGCTCGTCGAGGACTCCGTGAGGTTCTATTCGTCAATTCTGCCGCATCTCTATAAGTTTCTGCTGCAGCAGAGCCAGCGCTTCTCGACCGAGGCGCTCAACGAACACGAGCAGATGCTGCGCATGCGCGGCCGCCCCAAGGTGATTCTTGCCCGCACGTATGAGGAGGCCACCGACCTCTATGCCAAATACGGCTCCAATATGCTTGGCATCATTACCGACGTGAGCTTCAGCCGCGGCGGCCAAAAAGACACCGCCGCCGGACTGCGCCTGGCCGAGCACATCCGCCGCCACGACCCTTACGTGCCCATCATCGTGGAGAGCAGCGAGGTCAGCAACTCGCGGTTGGTGGAGCCATTCAACGGCATATTTCTCGACAAAAATTCCAAGAAGCTCCCCCTTGACCTCGGCGAGGCCATAACGGCAAACTTCGGATTTGGCGACTTCGTGATGCGCGACCCCGACACCCTGGCGGAAATTATGCGCATAACCTCCCTCAAAGACTTGCAATACAAGCTGATGGAGATTCCCGACAAGACCCTCTACTACCACGCCCGACGCAACGACATTTCGCGCTGGCTCTATGCCCGCGCCCTCTTTGCCATTGCCGAGGTCATCAAGCAATATCGCACGCGCTCAATCGACGAGGTGCCTCAGGCGCGCCTTCGCTACCTCGATGCCATTGTGAGCTACCGCCGCATGAAAAACCGCGGCGTGGTGGCAGTGTTCCGCAAGGACCGCTTTGACCGCTATTCCAACTTTGCGCGCATCGGGCGCGGCTCCATGGGCGGCAAGGGGCGCGGCCTGGCATTCATTGACTCCATAATCAAAAAATACCCGCAGACCGACGGACTCGACGGCACCAAGGTGCAGATTACCATTCCGCGCACCGTGGTACTCTGCACCGACGTGTTCGACGAATTTATGGCCTCCAACGGCCTCTACCCCCTGGCGCTCAGCCAGGCTCCCGACGCGGAGATTCACGCCGCCTTTGTCGCGGCACATCTGCCCGAAAGCGTGTGCGAGGATTTGCGCGCCCTCCTTGAAGTTATCGATAAGCCCATGGCCATACGCTCCTCATCGCTTCTCGAGGACTCTCATTATCAGCCCTTTGCCGGAGTGTATGCCACGTATATGATTCAAAACCGCCCCGACCGCCGCGAGGAAACGTTCCGAATGCTCTGCGATGCCATCAAGAGCGTCTACGCTTCGGTGTTTTACGCTGACTCCAAGGCGTATATGACGGCTACCTCCAACGTCATTGACCAGGAAAAAATGGCCGTGATTATTCAGGAGGTGGTAGGCATTCGCCACGCCGACTTCTACTTTCCGAGCTTCTCGGGCGTGGGGCGTTCGCTCAACTATTACCCGATTGGCGACGAACGCGCCGAAGATGGCGTGGCGCAGGTGGCCATAGGCCTGGGCAAAACCATCGTTGAGGGGGGCACGGCGCTGCGCTTCTCGCCCAAACATCCCGCAAAGGTGCTGCAAACCAGCACCCTCGACCTTGCGCTGCGCGACACCCAAACTCGCCTCCTGGCCCTGGATATGACCGACAACGCCCCCTCGCTCTTCACCGCCGATGATGGCTTCAACCTCCGCTCAATCCGCATTCAGTCGCTGGCCGGAACCGAAGCGCTGCGCTTTATGGTAAGCACTTACGACGTTGACGACCGGCTGATTCGCAACACCGACTCCGGCCCCGGGCGCAAGGTGGTGACTTTTGCCAATATGTTGCAACACGGGGCGTTTCCCCTGGCTCAATCCGTGGATTTTATGCTCGAAACCGGCCAGCGCGAAATGGCCCGACCCGTGGAGATAGAATTTGCCGCGGTGGTCAACGGCCCCAACGCCGGCACCATCTACTGGCTGCAAATCCGCCCCATAGTCGACAAAAAAGAGGTTGGCGACGAACGCATCCTCTCCCTCCCCGACGACCAAGTGTTCCTCAAAAGCCATATGGCCCTGGGCAACGGCAACATCGAGGGCGTGCGCACCGTGGTCTACGTACGCCCCGAGGCGTTCAATTCCGCCAACAATCCAGCCCTTGCCCTTGAAATCGAGAGCCTTAACCGCAGGCTGATGGACAGCGGCGAGCCCTACATCCTGATCGGCCCCGGCCGCTGGGGTTCCTCCGACCCCGCCCTCGGCATCCCCGTGAAGTGGCCCCACATCTGCGGCTCGCGCCTCATCGTGGAATGTGCGCTTCCCGGCTATCGAATAGAGCCGAGCCAGGGCACCCACTTCTTCCAAAACCTCACCTCCGTGGGCTGCGGCTACTTCACCGTCGATGGCTCCGATGCCGCCCTCTGCGACTTTGACTACCTCAACGCCCTCGAAGCCTTCTACGAAACCCCCGCCCTTCGCGCCGTGCGCTTCTCCGCCCCCCTCCCCATTGCCCTCAACGGCCGCACCTCCCTCGGCAAAGTCGCCAAACCCTGAAAAACAAGAGCCGGCCGTCTTTAGACGGTCGGAGGAAGGCACTCCGAGGCCGCGCGGCGGTCTGAAGACCACCGCCTCCTGTTCCTGCCGTGCAGTGGTGCGTCACACGCTTTTCGTGCGTAAATTGTGAATAAACTCACCTTTTTCGTACGTAAAAGTGGAAGCAATTTGTTTTTTTCGTCCATTTTTGTGTAATTTTGCGGTTGACAACATATTTTTTTTGACTTTCTGATTGAGCAGTCCGGAACAGTCATTCCAATTGAGGTCAAGGCCGAAGAGAATCTGAAAGCAAAGAGCCTACGTCAGTTTGTTGAGGAAAACAAACCCGAGACTGCTTATCGCGTTTCAATGTCGCCTTATCGTAAAGAGGATTGGCTCACCAACATCCCTCTTTATTGCATGGAAAGTATATAAAAGAAAGCGGCGGACCTCAATGTCCGCCGCTTTCGGTTTGTTTGCGGTTTGAGTTCCCTTAGAGGGCGGGGCCGGCTACTACGAGAGCCTTGCCTGCGGGGTTGTTTTCAAATTTCTTGAAGTTGTTGATGAACTTCTCGGCGAGCATGGTGGCTTTCTTCTTCCAATCCTCGGGGTTTGCGTAGGTGTCGCGGGGGTCGAGAATTTTGGGGTCAACGCCGGGGAGTTCGGTGGGTACGGTGAAGCCGAACACGGGAATCTGCTTGGTGGGAGCGGTCAGGATGCTGCCGTCGAGAATGGCGTCGATGATGCCGCGGGTGTCGCGGATGGAGATGCGCTTGCCGGTGCCGTTCCAGCCGGTGTTTACGAGGTAGGCCTTTGCGCCGCTCTTTTCCATCTTCTTAACGAGTTCTTCAGCGTATTTGGTGGGGTGGAGGCTGAGGAATGCTGCGCCGAAGCATGCGCTGAAGGTGGGGGTGGGCTCGGTGATGCCGCGCTCGGTGCCGGCGAGTTTCGAGGTGTAGCCGCTCAGGAAGTAGTATTTGGTCTGCTCGGGGGTCAGGATGCTGACGGGGGGCAGCACGCCGTAGGCGTCGGCGCTGAGGAAGATTACGTTCTTGGCAGCAGGACCTGCGGAGGGCTTGCAGATATTCTTGATGTGGAAAATCGGGTAGCTTACGCGGGTGTTTTCGGTAACGCTCTTGTCGGCGAAGTCAATGTGGCCTTCGGCATCGACGGTAACGTTTTCGAGCAGTGCGTCGCGGGTAATGGCGTTGTAGATGTCGGGTTCGCTCTCTTTGTCGAGGTTGATAACCTTGGCGTAGCAGCCGCCCTCAAAGTTAAACACGCCGTTGTCGTCCCAGCCGTGTTCGTCGTCGCCGATGAGCAGACGCTTGGGGTCGGTTGAGAGGGTGGTTTTGCCGGTGCCGCTGAGGCCGAAGAAGATTGCGGTGTTTTCGCGGTTCATGTCGGTGTTGGCCGAGCAGTGCATCGAAGCCATGCCCTTGAGGGGGAGGTAGTAGTTCATGATTGAGAACATGCCTTTCTTCATTTCGCCGCCGTACCAGGTGTTGATGATAATCTGCATGCGCTCGGTGAGGTTGAAAGCTACGCAGGTTTCGGAGTTGATGCCGAGTTCCTTCCAGTTTTCAACTTTTGCCTTTGAGGCGTTGAGCACTACGAAGTCGGGGGTGAAGTCCTTGAGTTCTTCGTCGGTGGGGCGGATGAACATGTTCTTGACAAAGTGAGCCTGCCAAGCTACTTCAACGATGAAGCGAACGGCCAGACGAGTGTCTTTGTTGGTGCCGCAGAATGCGTCGACAACGTAGAGGGGCTTGTTGCTAAGCTCCTTGTCGGCAATTTCCTTCAGAGCGTCCCAGGTAGCGGGGGTGATGGGCTTGTTGTCGTTTTTGTATTCGTCGGTTGTCCACCAGATGGTGTCGCGGCTGATGTCGTCCATTACAAAGAATTTATCTTTGGGCGAGCGGCCGGTGTAGATACCGGTCATCACGTTGACGGCGCCGAGTTCGGTGAGCTGACCTTTTTCGTAGCCGCTGAGTTCGGGGTTGAGTTCGTCTTTGAAGAGCTCGTCGTAAGAGGGATTGTAGATAATCTCCGGGGTTCCGGTGATACCATACTGAGTCAAATCAATCTTGCTCATAATCTGTTAGTTAACTTGAATTATTTTGTAGGTTTAGTTTAAATTTCGCCTTGTTTATCAAGTGCAAAGATAAGCAAAAAAATTTAAGTCGCAAACTAATTAAAGAAAAATTTCTTTAAAAAGAGTTTAGAGAGTCTCAAAAGACAAACGGGGCGGAGTCGTCGGCGGCAGTGTCGGCGGCCTTGGGCTGGGATTTGACGGTGTCGGCCGAGGTCATCTCGGTGATGGCGGTTTTCTGCTCTTTGGAGCGCGAATAGGCCGGATAGGTTTCCAGGGCTTCAATAACTGCGTCATTATCAAGCTGATCGGGGCGGAGCACCACGTAGAGGTTGCGCGCTTTGGCGGCAGTGATTGTGGCGGCTTTTTCTTCGCCGTATTGGTCTTTGATTGCCTGGATGGCATCGTTTTGCGGGGTCACCGTGTCGGCCACTGCGGGGTCTTTTTTGGCGGCTTTCTTCTCCGGAATCAGCGGTTCGGAGTCAAAGCCGCTTGCCAGGATGGTGAGCTTGATGCGGTCGCCCAGGGAGTCATCGTAGGCCACGCCATATTTAACCTCCACATCTTCAATGCCGGTGACGAAGTTGGTAAACGCCGTCATCTCGCCGATGCCGAACTTATGGTCGGCCGTGCGCGATATGTAGAGGTTGAAAAGCAGGCGCTTGGCCGAGGCTATGTTGCTGTTTTTGAGCAGCGGGGAGGTCAGCGCGTCGTCAATGGCGTTTTGCACGCGGTTGGGACCCTCGCCGTAGCCGCAGCTGATGATTGCCGAGCCGCCGTTGCGCAGCGTGGTGTCAACGTCGTGAAAGTCAAGGTTTATTCTCACGTCGGAGGTGGTAATCATCTCCGAGATGGAGCGGGCTGCGGTTGCCAGGGTGTCATCGGCCTTGTCGAACGCCGAGTTAAAGTCCAGGTCGGGAAATACCTCAATGAGGCGTTCGTTGTTTATAAGCAGCAGGGCATCAACATATTTGCGCATTTCGTTGGCACCCTCAAGGGCCTTGTAGATTTTCTTGGCACCCTCGAAGAAGAACGGAATCGTGACGATGCCCACCGTGAGGATACCCTTTTCGCGGGCCACGCGGGCCACTATGGGAGCTGCTCCGGTGCCGGTGCCACCGCCCATGCCGGCGGTAATGAACACCATGCGGGTTTTGTCGGTAAAGAGTTCGCGGATGGCCTCGATGCTCTCTTCGGCAGCCTCGCGGGCAACTTCGGGTTTGTCGCCCGCGCCGAGGCCGGTGTGGCCCAG
Organism: Prevotella sp.; assembly: GCA_023666665.1. Lineage (GTDB taxonomy): Bacteria > Bacteroidota > Bacteroidia > Bacteroidales > Muribaculaceae > UBA3263. The sequence goes on from JAMPBN010000001.1 coordinate 437,455, forward strand.
CAGCAGGCGGTCGGGTACCGGCGAGATTTTCATGGCCTGAGAGTCGGTGTTGGCAATCACGAACTTCACGTCCTTGATTTTCTGGTTATACATGTAGCCCACGGCATTGCCGCCGCCGCCTCCTACGCCCACCACCATGATGATGCAGTCGTTATTCGGATCCAGGGGTTCGGGAGCCTGGAAGGGAGTATTGTTGCAAATATCGTCTACTGTCATAATCTTGCGAATTTAATGTTAGTCATCAAAGGTTCCGAGGTCTTCGGGTTCTTTACCAAGGTTTTTGAAAGCCCGCGAAATGGCTCCGATCCACGTGCCGCTCTTTTTGGGAGCTTTGGTGATTTCGGTGTCGTCGTCTTCAAAGTCGTCATCGTCGTCTTCAAAATCGTCGCCGGGACTTTCCGGCTCGGGGTTGGCATCGGGCGCGGGCGCGGGTTCTACGGTGCAGGGCTTCAGGTCGTCGTTGAGCGAGAGCTCGTAGAGCAGCGAAATCACGTCGAGGTCTTCGGTGTTGGCAATCTTTGAACCGGCCATCTTCACCGACGGAGGCAGAGCACCCCGGCGCACGTTGCGCGAGGTGAATTGCGCCAGGCTTTCGGCAAAGCCCTTGAGCATTGAGCCGCCGCCCACTATCACGATGCCCGAGGCGATGTCGGCCGGGGTAAGCCCGGCATATTCAATCTGCTTGGCAATGTTGGCCACTATTTCGGTGGTGCGGGCGGCAATCACGTTGTTATATTCCGACTTATCGATTTCCTCGGGGGTGCCGCCATGATTTTCGGTGGGGAGGGCGTCGCCGATGGTGCGCTTTATCTCGTCGGCGCGTTCCTCGAGCAGCGACAGAGTGGTGAGGTCGCGGGTAATGTGGCGCGATCCCAGCGGAATCGTGGCGAGATATACCAGAACGCCGCCGCGATAAATTGCCACTGTGGTGGTTTCGGCTCCGCAGTCAACCAGCATCACTCCCAGGCGCTTCTCCTCGTTGGTAAGCACCAGGTCGGCCAAGGCCAGCGGGCGCACCACGTAGCCGTTGATTATATAGTCGAGCTTCTCATTGACCGACATTTGCAGATTGCGCAGAATCTGCGAGCGGCAGCTCACAATGTTGACCTTTGCTGATAGCTCGTGGGCCAGCAGACCCACGGGGTCGCTTCCCTGGTTCTTGCCGTCAACGAGGTATTCAACCGGCAGAACGGCGAGCTTTTCGGTGTCGGGAGCCGGAGCCTGGGCGCGACGCAGCAACTGGTCAACCATCTCGGTGGTCACCTCAGTGTCATCGGCAAGCGAGAGCTGCAGATTTGCGGTGGTAGACTTCAGCGACCGGCCTCCCACGCCGAGATACACGGCAGAGATTCGCGAGGGGCTGATGCGGTTGTTGAGCTTGGTAATCACGCGGTTGAGCTCATTGGCAACCTCTTTAACGTTTTGCACGCAACCGTAGCGCACAAAGTTGGGATGTTGATGTTCTTCCTCAATGCCCTTGACAATGAGGGTGCCGGAGGGGTCGACATAACCTGCGGCTCCTTTGATTTTTGAACTGCCGATTTCTACGGCAACGATATATGGAGACTTCATATAGTTAGGAGTTGGGCTTTAGGCTTTGGGCTTTATTTATTATTAATTTATCATTCTTAATTTTTAATTTTCCCTTTGGCAATCGGAGCAATCCCGGGGTCGGCTTGTTCGTGTTCAAGTTCCTGTATGATTGGAACGGTGAGATCCGGAAGTTTATTATTTCGGCGCGTGGCTACTACCTGCTTGTTCCACTTCACGGAAATGGTGTCGTAAAACGTGTAGCCCTTGACCGGGAGTACCTCGCCGTAGAAGCGGCGCAGGCGGTGGAACTTGTCGCTGAGATTCGTGGCATCGCCGATGTTGATGACGTGGCCGCGCATTGCCGGCACCAGGATGATGTTGGCTGTGTCTGCGGCGGCTATCATAGTGATAAAATCGTTGGCATCGGTGTCGGCCTTGAGGTAGTCGAGCAGCGGCAGCAAAGCCGTGGGCGAATAGTTGCCACTGATTTGCGGCACGTCGAGGCGGTAGCGCGACGAGGCCAGAATCTTCTTGCCGTCGCGGTTCACGTAATAGCTCCGGCCTGACTTGGGCCACACGCGGGCCACCGGCAGCATCGGCACCACGCGGATGCGGATGCGGTGGTCTGACAGGCGCACCACTTCGGCCGACTCTATCTTGTCGAGTCCGGCAAGGTAGCGCTGAATCGAGTCGAGATTCACGTCGCTGAGCTTCTTGGCGGTGAGGTCTCCCAGCAGAGGCTGAATTTCATACGTCAGCTCGTCAGCGGTCACAAACCCGCTGTTCAGGCGGTCGTCAACCTGCACTTTGTTGCACTCAAGTCCCGCACACAGTTCCTCGTCGGCTCTCAAGTTGGCCCATACGCACACCACTCCGAGGTATATCACCAGGAGCAGACAGCCGAAGCCAACAAGGAGTCTCTTAACGGTTACTTGCATGCGTCAACGATTTCGGGCAACAACAGGTTAATATCGCCGGCCCCCACGGTGAGGAGCACGTCGAAGTTCGATTGCTTGACGGCATCAACCAGCTCCGTTTTTTCAACAATGCGTTTTTCAGGAGCGGTGATGTCGCGGAAAATCAGCTCAGAGTTCACGCCCTCAATGGGCAGTTCGCGGGCCGGGTATATGGGGAGGAGTAGCACCTCGTCGGCCTGACTCAGCGCCCGGGCAAACTGAGAGGCAAAGTCGCGGGTGCGGCTGTAGAGATGTGGCTGAAAGGCCACCACCAGGCGCTTGCCGGGGAAGAGGCGGCGCACCGAGCGCAGCGATGCCCGCAGCTCGTCGGGGTGGTGGGCATAGTCGTCGATAATCACCCGGTCGGGGGTGCGGAGCCAAAACTCAAAGCGGCGTTTGGCTCCCATAAAGGTCTTCATTGCGCGGCGATAGTCGTCGGCGATCACTGCCGGGTCGTGGAGCAGCCACACGCCGCCACAGGCCGCAATGGCGTTGTCAATATTCACCTCCACGGGTACTCCCAGTTCAATATCGGCAATGGTTTCGGTCGGGGTCACCAGGTCAAAGCGTATGGTGCCGTCGCCAATGCGGATGTTGGCGGCGTGGAAGTCGCCCTCCGAGGCCGAATAAGTATAAGTTTTAACTTCTGAGCCCACACGCGGACGCAGCTTCAGGCCGGTGTGAACCAGCAGTGCGCCGCCCGGCTGAATCAGCTCCGTAAAGTGGGCAAAGCTCTCCAGATAGGCCTCCTCGGTGCCGTAGATGTCGAGGTGGTCGGGGTCGGTGGAGGTTATGACGGCAACGTAGGGTGAGAGCTGATGAAACGAGCGGTCATATTCATCGGCCTCTATCACTGCATAGGGGCTGCGGGAGTCGAGCAGGAAATTTGTGCCGTAGTTGCGAAGCACTCCGCCCAGAAACGCGTTCGCCCCCCGGCCGCTCTCTTTCAGGATGTGGGCGGCCATGGAGCTGGTAGTGGTTTTGCCGTGAGTCCCGGCAAAGCAGAGGGCTTTTTCAGAGCGGGTTACGCGGCCAAGCACGGCGGCGCGTTTCACCACCTCAAAGCCGTTGGCCCGGAACCATTGCAGTCCGCGATGTTCGGCGGGTACCGCCGGGGTGTAGACAACCAGGGTGGTCTGCGGGTCGCGAAAAGCCTCGGGAATCAACGCGGGGTCGTCGTCGTAAACAATTTCCACGCCCTCGCTCGAGAGTGCGGCGGTGAGTTCCGAGGGGGTGCGGTCATAGCCGGCCACTTTGCAACCCTTGGAGAGGAAGTAGCGCTCAAGTGCGGCCATTCCGATGCCACCCGCACCAATAAAGTAGGCGTTGGGCGTTAGGCGTTGGGCGTTGGGTGTTGGGTGTTGGGCGTTAGGCATTAGGCGTTGGGTATTAGGGAGAGAATTTTGTCAACAATTTTTTCGTCGGCGTCTGATAGCGCCATTTTTGCGGCGTTGGCGGCCAGGCGTTCGCGCAGGGCTTCGTCGTCGAGCAATTTCACGACCTCAGAGCCGAGCTTTTCGCGGGCATCGGCATCGAGAATCATTATCGCGGCGCTCTTCTTGACGAGCGCTTCGGCGTTTTTGCGCTGATGGTCTTCGGCAACGTTGGGACTTGGCACCAAAATCGCCGCCTTGCCCAAAAGCTGCAGCTCGGAAATGGTGCCTGCTCCGGCGCGGGCCACCACAATGTCGGCCGCCTTATATGCCACGGCCATATCCGTGATAAACGCCGAGGCTTTCACACCCTCGTATTTCTCGGCCTCGGGAGTGAACTCCGAGGCGTAGAGCTTGCCGGTTTGCCACATGACCTGGGCGCCGTCGGCAGTGATTTCGGGCAGGGCCTTGACCATTGCTTCATTTATTGTACGCGCTCCCAGAGAGCCGCCTACTACCAGCACCAGCGGCTTGCGCGGATCATAGCCGAGTTCCACCTTGGCCTTTACCTGACTCAGAGGGCAGGCGGCGAGGTCGGCGCGAACGGGATTGCCGGTGAGAATGATGTTTTCGGCGGGGAAGAACCGCTCCATCCCCTCGTAGGCGCAACATATTGCCTTGGCTTTCTTGGCCAGGAGCTTGTTGGTGACCCCGGCATAGGAATTCTGTTCCTGAATTAGCGTTGGAATGCCTAATTTCTGCGCGGCCTTGAGGGTCGGTCCCGAGGCATAGCCCCCGACGCCGATAACGCAGTCGGGGCGGAAGTTTTTCACCGTTTTGCGAGCAAGGCGCAGGGATTTCAGCGCCTTGAACAGCACGGGAATATTGCGCCAAAGCTTCTTGCGGTCGAATCCGGCAACCGGAAGACCCACAATCTTGTAGCCCGCAGCGGGCACGCGCTCCATTTCCATACGCCCCTCAGCTCCGACATAAAGAATTTCGCAGTCGGGAATGCGGCGCTTCAGAGCGTTGGCAATTGACAGGGCGGGAAATATGTGGCCTCCGGTCCCGCCGCCGGAAATTATGAATTTCATACTTGACTTGGGTTAGCAGCTTGAAGTTCGGTGGGAAGAGCATTTTTGTCGGATTCGCGCTCGGCCGAGGTTGAGCCGCTGCGGGCAGCAAAGCGGCTAACCGAGAGCATTATGCCGAAGGCTATCGACGTTACCAGTATCGACGTGCCTCCCTTGGAAATCAGCGGCAGGGGCTGACCCGACACCGGGCCGGCTCCCGACACTATCGCCATATGGCAGAGCGCCTGGAGGGTGATGAGCAGCGCACACCCGGTGACGAGAAACGCCGGATACATCTGCTTGCACTTATACGCTATGAAATACGCTCGCGCAAGCAGCCATATGTAGAGCAGCATCACCACCATGCCGCCGACAAAGCCAAGTTCCTCGACTATGATGGCATAGATAAAGTCGCTAAACGCCAGGGGTAGACGGGCGGTTTCGCGCGAGTTGCCGGGAAATACGCCGATTACGCCTCCATTGGCCTGCGCCATATATGAGCGGGTTTCCTGAATGTTGGCGGGGGTGAGGTCGCGCTTGTAGCGCGGGGTGGTGTCGAGAAAGGCGGTGAATCTGCCTCCCCAGGTGCCGTCGGTCATTCGGTTGCCACCCTCGTTGATGTCTGGAAGATAGTAAACCACGCCGTTCATATCTACCACCTCTTTCTGCTCCTTGACTTTGGCGCTCTCGAGTTTAGTCATCACTACTTTGGCACCGACTGCCACGGCTCCGAATCCGGCAAATATCGCCATAATAATCCAAAACTTGCGAATCTCGAGCGAGCCGACAATCAGCATCGACACACATATTGCCATAAGAATCAGCGTGTTGGTCAAACCTTGGGTAATCAATAAGCCGCTGAACACTATGACAATGCCGGCGGCCCAGCCAAGGCCACGGTTGCGTATGTGTTCATCTTTTTTGAGCTGTGTGGTGCCGAGAATATATGATAGCACCAACACCGCCGACAACTTTATGAACTCCGAGGGTTGCAGAGTCATAAACGGCAGCGTGATAGCGCGTTTTGCACCGTTGATTGACTCGCCGAAAAACATCACGTAGGCCATTGCCAGCACGCTCAGCCCGGCAACTATGATGCCCGGCTTCACGAAGTAGGAATAATGGATGCGTTGCAGACCGAGAATTATCAGGAAACCGGCAAGGAGCATTGACACGTGGCGAATCAGCGGGCTGTAGAGTCCACCGTGAGCAATTTCAAACGACGATGCCGAATACAGCTCGATAATCGAAATCACAATCAGGCAGCCATACACGCCCCAAATGTGCGTGTCCGGCTTGTTCAGCGCCTGCACTTCACCCATTTCGACGGTTTTTCCGCCGCCTAAGGGTTCGCCGGATTGAGGAGATCTATAAGCCATTTACTTTTTCTTTGAACAAATTTCCGCGATTGACATATGAAGTGAAGAGGTCGAACGAGGCGCAGCAAGGGCTGAGGAGCACCGTGTCGCCCTCGGTGGCGAACTGCCGGCAAGCCGCAATGGCATCGTCGAGCGAATGGGTGTCGGCAATTTCGGGAACCTCATCCTTGAAGAAGTCAAGAATCTTCTCGTTGTGCAACCCCATTGCCACGATTGCCTTAACCTTCTGACGTACAAGGGGCAGAATTTCCGTGTAGTCGTTGCCCTTGTCCTTGCCGCCGAGAATCAACACTGTGGTGCGCTCCTGCGGCATACTCTCCAGGGCGTACCACGTGGAGTTGACGTTGGTGGCCTTGGAGTCATTGATCCAGCGCACGCCGCCAATCGTGGCAACGTACTCCAGGCGGTGAGGTACACCCTGAAAGTCTTCCAAGGCTCGGCGTATTGACTCGTCTTTAACATTGAGCAACTGTGCGCTCAATCCTGCCGCCATAGAGTTGTAGAGGTTGTGCAGACCGTTCAGCGCCAAGTCGGCACGTGGAATTGCCAACGGATGATTGCGGGCGTTGAGTACCATCTCATTCTCTGCATCAACATATGCCGCAGTGTTCTCCTCGCAGGTTTCGCCAAAGGGCATCAAGGTGGCCTCGGTAGTAATCTGCTGAAGTTGGCGCGTGATTATCGGGTCATCCTGCCAGTAGATAAACACGTCTTCCGGCGTCATATTTTGCGTAATGCGAAACTTGGCGTTGACGTAGTTTTGCATCTCGTAGTCATAGCGGTCAAGATGGTCGGGAGTGATGTTCATCAACACTGCGATGTTGGCCTTGAAGTCATACATGTTTTCCAACTGAAACGACGACAGTTCAACAACATACACTGCGTGAGGCTCACGCGCCACCTGCCAGGCCAGCGACCGCCCGATGTTTCCCGCCGGCGAGGCATCAATGCCCCCGGAGGTGAGGATGTGGGTAATCAGCGTGGTGGTTGTGGTCTTGCCGTTGGAGCCGGTGATGCACACCATTTTGGAGTCGGTGTAGCGTCCGGCGAGTTCTATTTCGGAGATTATGGGGGTGCCCTGCGCCGCGAGCTTCTGAATCAGCGGAGCCGTGGGGGGGATGCCGGGGCTTTTCACCACCTCGTCAGCGCTGAGAATCAGCGCCTCGGTGTGGCTGCCCTCCTCAAAGGGGATGCCCTCCGAGCGCAATATGTCAACGTATTTTGGGGCAAGGGTGCCGCTGTCACTGAGAAACACGTCGTAGCCCTTGTCCTTGCCGAGAATGGCGGCTCCGGTGCCGCTCTCTCCGCCGCCCAATATCACAAGTCTTTTCTTCATCTGATTTTCAAAGTTACAAATGTCAGTGCCGCCAAAATTATCGACACAATCCAGAAGCGAATGGTTATCTTGGCCTCGTGAACGCCATTGACCGGCTTGTTCCAAAGCACGTTGGCCCCCGGCTGCGCATCCTTCTGGAAATGATGATGCAGCGGCGCCATCTTGAAGATGCGCTGGCCGTTGCCGCCCGAGCGCTTTTTGGTGAACTTGAACCATCCGGTTTGGAGCATCACGGAAATATCCTCGACGAAGAATACAGCGCAGAGCAGGGGAATAAGCAGCTCTTTACGAATGAGAATCGCAAACACCGCAATGATGCCGCCCAGAGTCAGCGACCCGGTGTCGCCCATAAATACCTGCGCCGGAAATGCGTTGTACCACAGGAAGCCAATCAGTGCGCCGATAAACGCCGCCATAAATACCACCATTTCCTCCGAACCGGGAATATACATGATGTTCAGATAGGTGGAGTATATGATATTGCTCCCGAGGTAGGCCATGATTATCAGCGCAACGCCGATTATGGCGCTTACGCCCGTAGCAAGGCCGTCAATGCCATCGGTGAGGTTTGCGCCGTTGCTCGTGGCCGTGACGGCAAAAATCACCACCAGAACAAACAGCACCCAGCCCAGCGTGGTAGCCGAATTGCCAGCCCACTTGGTGAACCAGGAGTAGTCAAGGTTATTGTTTTTAACAAAGGGAATGGTTGTTTGCGCAACCTTGATGTCGTGGCCCTCGCTGACCACCTGCTCAATGCTGTCGGGCGAGGTCTGCTCAACCAGCGAAGAGGTGTCGCGCATGGTGATGTCGGGGTGGAACGTCATCATCAGACCCACAAACAGCCCGATGCCTATCTGGCCGACAATCTTGTATTTTCCGGCCATGCCGTCCTTGTTGTGGCGGCGAATCTTCAGGTAGTCGTCGGCAAAGCCGAGTGCGCCGAGTCCGAGGGTGGAAATGAGCATTATGAGCATATACACATTGCTCAGATCGGCAATCAGCAACAGCGGCAACACTATGGCAATGATTATGATAATGCCCCCCATAGTGGGGGTGCCCTGCTTGGCGGTCTGTCCCTCCAGGCCGAGGTTGCGCACAATCTCGCCCATCTGCGCCAACTGCAGGCGGTTGATGATATGGCGGCCGATAATCGTTGCACACAGCAGCGATAGCACGAACGCCACCGACGACCGCACCGTGATATAACTGCTCAGGCGGGCAAGCGACTCGCCCCCGAGCCCCAGGTTATTAAACAGATAGTAAAGCATCTACGTCAATCACATTCCGACATTTCACATTCCACATTGAAACGCCGCTGCAATCTCCTCGCGGTCGTCAAAATGATGTTTTACGCCTTTAACTTCCTGATAATCTTCGTGTCCCTTGCCGGCAATGAGGATAACGTCGCCCGACTCAGCGATTTGCGCTGCTTTGCGGATGGCCTCGCGGCGGTCGGCAATCACGTGGGCGGCGGCGAGTTGCTCGGCATCCAGGCCGGCCTCCATATCGGCAAGAATGGCCTCCGGCTCCTCAAAGCGGGGATTATCGGAGGTGAGAATCAACACGTCGGAGCGCTTTGCGGCCTCGGCGGCCATTATGGGGCGCTTTCCGGCATCGCGGTTACCGCCGCACCCCACCACGGTGATGATGCGCTTGGGGCCGACCTCCTTGATGGTGTCGAGCACGTTGATTACCGCGTCGGGCGTGTGGGCATAGTCTACTATGGCAACGACCCCCCTTGGCGAGCGAACGGCCTGGAAACGACCTGCTACCGGCACGAGCTGACTCATATGCATCAGCACCTCATCTTCGGGCCAGCCCAGCAGGCAACACGCGCCAAACACTGCCGTCAGATTGTAAGCGTTGAAGCGTCCGGTAAACATCGTCTCAACCTCGTGGCCGTTGAGGCTCAGCAAGGTGCCGTCGAGGCGGCTCTCAATGATGCGTCCGGTAAAGTCGGCCAGCGTGCGCAGCGAGTAGGTATAATGTTTGGCGGCGCAGTTCTGGAGCATCACGCGGCCCACTTTGTCGTCAATATTTACCAGGGCGAACGCATCGGCGGGCAGACCGTCGAAAAACGACTTTTTTGCCTCGAGATATGCCTGTACGGTCTTGTGGTAGTCAAGATGGTCGCGGGTAAGGTTGGAGAACACTCCGCCGGCAAATTTCAGCCCGGCAATGCGGTGCTGATGCGCGGCGTGGGAGCTGACCTCCATGGCGGCCACCGAGCATCCGGCATCGACCATACGCGCCAACAGCTCGTTGATGGAATAAGCGTCGGGAGTGGTCTGATTGGTAGGCACAGCCTCGGTTTCAATGTAGTTGCAAACCGTTGAGAGCAGGCCGGCCTTGAGGCCGCGCAGGCGTGCCATTTCATAGATGAGGGTGGCGGTGGTGGTTTTGCCGTTGGTGCCGGTAACTCCCACCAACTTGAGTTTGCGCGAGGGGTGGCCGAACCATTCCGACGAAAGCTGGCCCAAGGCTATGGAGCTGCTTTCCACCACTATATAAGAAATGCCCGGGAGGAGTTTCTCGGGGAGTTTTTCACACACTATGGCCGCAACGCCCGAGTGTTCGAGCAGAGGAATGAACGTGTGGCCATCGACCGCCGTGCCGCGAATGGCCACGAACATTGACCCGGGGGTCACCTTGCGGGAGTCAAATGTCAGAGCGGAAATTTCGGGATTCTTCGGGCCGACGCTCTGCAGCGGCTTCAGCGAAGATATTAGTTGCAATAACTGCATAAGGAGTTTATTGTTTGAGGGTGAGGTGTACTGTATTTTGAGCTATGAGGGTTTGGTTGGCAACGTAGCCGGTGCCGCTGAAGCTGACTTCTACGCCGCGCCGCTCAAGGGTGGCAATGGCTTCGCGCAACCCCATGCCGCACACGTTGGGGAGATTGCGCACCGAGTCGATTTGGTTTTGCGGCTTCATTTGGTTGGGTTTGATGCCTAAGTTGCGCTCAACGGCGGTGGCCGTCTTGCCATTGACCGAGGCAAATGCCACCGGCGGCTGAGGCTTGGTGTCAGATGCTCCGGCAGTGAAGTCGCTGACGTTGTCGAGCATTCCGCGGGCATACATTGAGATTGCCATATCGCGTACAACTACCCCGGAGGTGGTTGCGGCTCCCATGGCGTTTTCGCGGGGATGATACGTCAGCACCACGCAACTGTATTTCGGCTTTTCAACCGGGAAGTAGCCGCAGAAGGCCAGGCGCTTGCGGCCGTGGTCATAACGCCCGGTAATGGTGTCGATGGAGTAGCAGGTGCCCGTTTTGCCCGCAAGGGTCACGTAGGGGTTGCGCAGCGAGCGCGCCGTGCCCCGGTCGCCGTTCACCACCAGGCTCAGGCAGTGCTGCATCATCTTGGCGGTGCGCTCCGAGCAGACGTGGTCGCGCACGTAGCTGACCGGAACAATCGAGTCAACCCCCTCGCGATGCAGCGCCTTGACCAGGCGCGGACGCACGTAGTGGCCATTGTTGGCAATGGCGTTATAGAGGCTCAGGGTGTAGAGCGGGGGAATTTCGCAGCTATAGCCGTAGAACTGGCGCGAGAGATATGTCATACCGCCGGCGTTCAGCGGATATACCGGAAAGTTGGGGGTAATCTCCTTGCCGAAGCCGGAGTTCAGACGGTCAAGAAAGCCGGTGGCGGCCACGCGGTCGTGCCATCCCTGCGGACTCTTGTAATAATGCGAGAGTATCTTGGCCATGCCGATGTTGCTCGACTGCTCGATGCACCCCGCCACGGTGAGCTGTGAGTTGAAGTGGGAGTCGGTGATTGGTGCGCCAAGACCGAATGCCTTGAACGATGCGCCGATGTTGATTACCGAGTCGAGGTCGGTAACGAAGCCGTCGTCAATCGCTATCATCAGGCTCAGGGGCTTAACCACCGAGCCGGGTTCCCAGCGCTGAATGGCGCGGTTCATCGCCTCGATGTATATGCCCTCGCCGCGATGCTTGGGGTCTTCCTCAAGGTTGCAGATTGCCTTGATTTCGCCGGTTTCAACCTCCATGAGGATTGCCGAGCCCCACTCGGCGCGGCAGTATTCAAGGCGATTGAGCAGAGCGTCTTCAAGCAGATCCTGCAGCTGCACGTCGATGGTTGACTGAACATCCCAGCCGCGCACGGCGGGCACTTTTTGCCAGCGCCCTATGCCCCGGCTGTAGGTGACGAGCTGATTCACTCCGGGGGTGCCGTAGAGCAGCGTGTCCAAAGCAAGCTCCAGGCCGGAGATGCCGCGTATTTCCTTGTTTTTCTGTTCGCCCACAATGCCGATGCTCAGGCGCGCCATGTTGCCGTAGGGGGCGCGGCGACGCTTCATCGGCTCGGCTTTGAGGCCGTGTTTTATCTTTTTGCGGTCGTGAAAGAACGGAAACTCTTTGATGCGCTCATAGTCGGCGTAGTTGATATGGTTTATCAGCTTCCAGCCGCGCGTGCGGATGCTGTCTTTGACAAAGCGTTTGAGCGGGCGCTCCAGCGAGTCAATCCAGGCCTGGCGGCCGCCGCGGATAGGATAGTAAAAAGCCAGCGAGTCGGCCAGGGAGTCCTTGGCCTGAACGTATCCCTCCCAGTCAAAAGCGTCTGACTTGAAGTCCATGCGCAGGGTGTAGAACTGCATGGTGGTGGAGAGCACGCTGCCGTCGGCCGCGAGTATGTCGCCGCGCTCGGGAGCCACGATTTCCGTCAGGCGGACCATGTTGTCCATCTCTTTTTCCACTCGGGCGTTCCACTCCGAGCGGTCAACCACGGCGTTGCGAAACACGTTCCAAGCAATCCATGCCGCCGCTGCCAGACACAGACCCAACACCACCAGGTAGCGCGACATCATTGATGCCCGCTTTCCCTTCTTCTTATTTCCTCTCTGAGTACTCATCTCTAATCACTTTGCCACTCCGTCACTCCGTCACTTCGCCACTCCGTCACTTCGCCACTCTAAACGGCGGCTGCGTCTGCACGCTAAGCCCCAGATGCAGGGTGTCAAGCATCTCGCGCATCTCGCTCTCGCGGATGCGGCTCATATAGATGCCGCGAACGCGGTAGCTCTCCGACTGAACAATGGCAAGGCGGTCGTTCAGCCGGCGAATCTCCTCCATAGAGCGCTGGCAGCTGTAGCGGTTTGTTATGTAAATCAGCAGCATTGCCAATATCACGAATATCTGCAGCCAGTACCGGGTAAAAAACTTGCCCGACACCAGCGTGCCCTCAATCACCGGGGCAAATATGCTGAAAATGTTCTTGCTCATAGCTTCCGGGCAACGCGCAGTTTGGCGCTGCGGCTTCGGGGGTTACGTTCTACTTCTTCTTCGTCGGCCACTATCGGCTTTGAGGTCAGCAGCTTCAGCGGCGAGAGGTTGCGGCCATAAAAGTCTTTTTGCTCGCGGCCGTCTATGCGCCCGGTGCGCATAAAGTTTTTGACCAGGCGGTCTTCGAGCGAATGGTAGGTTATAATCACCAGTCGCCCGCCGGGAGCCAGCGAGTCGAGGGCGCGTTCAAGTAGCTGCTCCAGGGCGCGAATCTCGCCGTTGACCTCAATACGCAGAGCCTGAAAGAGTTGCGCCAGCTCTTTTTTCTCCGCCTTGGGCGAAATCAGCGGCTTGACTACCGCCAGCAGCTGCTCAACGGTCTGAATTGGAGCCCGCTGGCGAGCCTTGACAATGGCCGAGGCAAGGCGGCGCGCCTGCTTGAGTTCGCCGTAGAGGTGAAAAATGTCGCTCAGGCGCTCCTCGCTGTCGTTATTGACCACGTCGGCGGCCGACACCGCCCCACGGCGGTTCATCCGCATATCCAGCGGGCCGTCAAAGCGAAACGAGAAGCCCCGCTCCGGGTCGTCGAAGTGGTGAAACGACACTCCGAGGTCGGCCAATATGCCGTTGACGCGGCCTTTCACACCATAGAAGCGCAGATACTGGTTGAGGAATCCAAAGTTGCCGTGTATCGCCGTAAGCCGCGAGTCGTCGGGCACGTTTTCAAGCGCCTCTTCGTCCTGGTCAAAGGCATAGAGCCGACCCTCGGGTCCGAGCTGACCGAGAATGGCCCGCGAATGGCCTCCACCGCCAAACGTGCAGTCGACGTAAATACCTGACAGCTCAATGCTTAGCGCATCGAGCGTTTGGGGCAGCAGGGCGGGGATATGATATACGGCTTCGGTATTCATGCCCTCAAATTTACAACAATTTTTCCGAAAAGTTTACAAAATAAAACAAAAAAGTTTTCAACACGCCCTAACAACCTAACACCTAACGCCTAACAAAATTTGCAATCGCAAACCCCACCCATACCACCCCGCAGCCAAATCTCACAAAATTTCGCGGCCAACTCTCACAAAATTTTGCGGTCGTGCGGCATTTTTGCAGCAAAATGGAGGATTTGCGGAAATTTTTTGTAACTTTGCGTGAATAAACCAACCTTATTTCACGCAAAATTATGAAATTTCTTGCAGCCGCCATCTCCCTGGCCGTAGCCCTGAGCGCTTCCGCTCAGTCGTTGACCTACAAGCTCTCCGGAGCCGAAAAGGCTGATGCTGACGCCGTTGCTCTCCTTCAATCCAATCTGCCAATCAGCAAAAAAGGCTCAGTTGAAATCATCATCGGCGAGGCCGGCGACAAGGCCGTAAAACACTATGCCGATCGCATACCCCAAGCCGCCGAGGGCTACTACCTCAGCGTCGGACCGAAAAAAGTAATCATCGCCGGGCGCGACAACGTCGGCACATTCTACGGCGTTCAGCAATTTCTCAAGAACCCTGCGCAGCCCATCGACACCGCCTCCGCCCCGGTCATTCCCCTGCGCGGCGTAATAGAGGGCTTCTATGGCAACCCATGGAGTTTCAACGACCGCAAGAACCAGTTTGACTTCTACGGCAAACATGGTATGAACGTCTACGTCTATGGCCCCAAAGACGACCCCTACCACCACTCCCGCTGGTATGAACCCTATCCCGCCGACAAAGCCGCCGAAATGGCCGAGCTGGTGAAACACGCCGCCAAAAACAAGGTGAAATTCACCTGGGCAATGCACCCCTCCAACTCAATCGAAAGCTCGGCTGACCGCCAAAAAGCGCTCGATAAGTTCGCGCAGATGTATGACCTCGGAGTACGCTCCTTTGCCGTATTCTTCGACGACATCTCCGCAAAAAGCGTTGACACCCAGATTGATTACCTCAATTTCCTTGACCGCGAGTTCGTCAAGAAGCACACCGACGTTGAGCCGCTGATTGTCTGCCCCACGGTCTACAACAAATCCTGGGCAAGCGGCAACTATCTCAAAAAGATGGGCACTCAGCTCAACGACGACATCGCCATCATGTGGACCGGCAACTCGGTATGCGATATGATTGATGCCGCCGACTGCGAGTGGTTCACCAACGAAACCACCCGCAAACCGTTTATCTGGCTCAACTACCCGGTAAACGACTACGGTATGCACAACCTGCTGATGGGCCCGGTAATCGGCAATGACCCTGCAATATACAATATGGTCACAGCATTCTGCTCCAACCCAATGCAATACGCCGAAGCCTCCAAGGTGGCTCTCTATGGCCTTGCCGACTTTGCCTGGAACCCCGAGGCTTACAATGCCGACGAGTCGTGGGAAAACGCGCTGCACGAACTGATGCCCGACCACGTTGAGGCATTCCGCATTTTCTGCGAAAACAACGTTGACGTGGGCGAGAGCGTCCACGGCCTCCGCTTCGGCGGCGAAACCCCCGAGTTTGTTGCCGTAAACACCCAATACGCCGACCTTGGCAACCCCGATGCCGTCGAGGCTTACCGCGAATACTTCCGCTCGCGCCTTGCCGCTGCCAACGAGCTGCTTGCCGCCGCCGAGGGCAACGCCCTGCTCACCGAAATCAAAGAGTGGCTCATTGCCCTTCGCCTCCAGGCCGAACAGGGACTCGCGCTGACCGACATGGCCGCAGCCCTCGATGCTGACCTCGCCCCGGCGTTCATCGACGCATATCGCCGCTACACCGCCGCCAACACCAAGGCCGAAAACAACATTTCGCGCAACTTCCCCGGCTCCATTCAAAGCGTGCGCGTGCAAACAGCCACGCGCCACGTTGCCCCATGGCTCAAACTTCAGGTGGCCTCGCTGATTGACGCTTTCAAGGCTTCGGGCGCTGAATATCCCCAAGACCTCTTCCCCAAACAGCTGATTGAGAACGGCACTTACTACATCCTCTTTAACGGCCTCATCCTCGGCAACCCGCAGGCAGGCTCCGTGGGCGGCAACCCGGTGTTCCAAGCCGACATTGACGAGATCAACCCCAACCGCCAGGAATGGCACATCAAGATGGAACCCGTGCGCGGACGTTACGACATCCACAACTCCAAAGACGAACGCTACGTCAATGAACTCGCCAACTTCGGCGTGAATCCCTACTCGCCCGACTGGAACACCTACATCATCACCCGGGGCGAAAACGGCAAGTATGCCATTCAAAACGCCGGCAATGCCGGACGCAAATTCTGGAGCGTGAGCGGCGACCGCATCATTACCAACTCTCCCGCCCCGCAATATATTTTTGACATCACCACCGAACTTCCACAATGAATATCCGACCCATCCTCTCCTCCCTGGCGCTCGCCGCTCTGACGGCTGCCGCCCAAATCTACCCCGTGCCGCAACAACTGGTGCAGAGCGGCGACGCTTTCACCTCGGCAGGCGCTAAATTTCGCCTTGCCGGCGCGGAAACCGCCGACGCCGATGCAGTCAGCACCCTTAACGCTGCTCTCTCCACCGGCTCCGACGGCGGCATACTCCTGACCATCGGCGAGGCCGGCGACGATGCCGTCAGCGCCGTGGCCGCCAAGATTCCCGCCCGGGCTCAAGGCTACTACCTGAGCGTAACCCCCTCCGAGGTAGTGATTGCCGGACGCGACGGCGAGGGAACCTACTACGGCGTTCAATCGCTGCTCCAACTTCTTGAGCAACCCACCGTTCCCGCCGTTGAAGTCACCGACTGGCCCACTACGGCAGTGCGCGGCGTCATAGAGGGTTACTACGGCAACCCCTGGAGCCACGAAGACTGCCTCGATATGTATAAGTTCTTCGACCTCAACAAGATGAACACGTTTATCTATGGGCCGAAAAACGATGCTTACCACAAGGCCAAATGGGCCGAGGAATATCCCGCCGACCAGGCCGCAGCCCTCTCCGAACTTGCCCGCGAGGGGTTGAAACACAAAGTGCACTTCACCTGGGCAATGCACCCCGGCAACGCCATTGAGGGCGAAAATATGACCAAGGCACTCGCCAAGTTTGAGAAGATGTATGACCTGGGCATACGCCGCTTCGCCGTGTTCTTCGACGACATCTCCGGCAACAAGGTCAACGAGCAGGTTACCTACCTCAACTACCTCAATCGCGAGTTCGTCAAGAAGCACTCCGACATTGCCCCGCTGATTATGTGTCCCCAAGAATATTGCATCAGCTTTGCCGGCGGATGGAACACCTCCAGCACCTATCTGCAGACCATCGGCACCGGACTCGACCCCGACATCGAAATCATGTGGACCGGCTCCGGCGTGGTGGATATGAGTCAGAAAAGCGCCGCCGAATGGTTCTCCGGCAAAACCGGCCGCAAGCCGTTTATCTGGCTCAACTACCCCGTTACCGACTATGGCTACGAGGGCGGACCGCTGCTGATGTCGCCCTACCAGCCCGCCGCTGCCGATGTCAGCACCGTGAGTACCGCATTCTGCTCTAATCCGATGGAATATTACGAGGCATCGAAAATCGCCCTCTTCGGAATCGCCGACTTTGCCTGGAATCCCGCAAAATACAACGACTGGGACAACTGGAACTACATTACCCGCCGGCTGATGCCCGACCACGAGGATGCCTTCCGCACCTACTGCTACAGCAACTTCTACTATCCCTCGAATACCCACGGCCTCCGCGTGGCCTACGACGAAACCCCCGAATTTACTGCCCTCCAGGCTGAAAATCCCAATCACTCCGAGGCTTACAACGCCTACTTTGATAAGCAGATTGCCACGGCCGACGAACTCCTGGCGCTCACCGACAACCGCCTGATCAGCGAAATCAAGGAGTGGATTGAAGTCTACCGCATGCAGGGCGAGCGCGGCCTGCTGCTCGACTCGCTGCGCACCGACCTCGAGCAGTCCGACGGCTCTGCATTCGTGAAGCACTACACCTCTTTTAAAGCACTGACCGACAGCGCCGCCAATCACTACAGCCGCGCCGGATGGTCCGTGCGCCAATTCCTGCCTAAGAGCGCTCCGCAGTTTGTGGAACCCTTTGTCACCGCCGCCGCCCACGCCTACGGCGACCGCTTCCGCGAGGGCAACTATGACTATCCCGCCGACCTCTTTGACCCGCAGATTATTGACAACGGCTACTACTACATTCTCTATAACGGCAAGCTACTGAGCAACGGCTCCGGAGCCGCCGCCGACACCCCCGCAAACCCCACATTCCGCAGCGACGTTGACAACATCAACTCCGCCCGCCAGTCGTGGAAAATCACTTTTGACCACGACACCAAGCGCTACTCCATACATTCGGCCTACGACGAGCGCTACGTCAACGAAATCGGCAACTTCGGCACCAACGCCTACTCCAACGCCTGGAACACCTACGAAATCTTCCCCCTGGGCGACTACTACGCAATCAAAAACGCCGGCAGCGGCGGCAAGCAGTTCTGGACCGTGACCAACAACCGCCTCGGCAAGCACGCCAACACCGCCTACGACCCCTCGATGTTCATCTTCCAGATTGTCCCCATCGAGGATGAAATCAATCCCGAACCTCAGGCGTTCACCGAAGGCGAATACCTTATATATAATAATGAGGGGCAGATTCTGCGCCGCTCGGGCAATAACCTCTCATTCGTTGACAAGCCCGAAAAAATTCAGACCGCCCACAAGTGGACGTTCTCCCTCGATGCCGAAAAGAAACGCTACAAGATTTCGCAAGGCACTGCCTATCTCAACGAAAAGGGCGTAATCGGCACCAATCAGTTCTATAACGACTGGAACACCTACGAAATCTACACCCAAGGCAACCGTATGGCCATTCGCAACGCCGAGAGCGCCAAAACCAACTTCTGGCTCATCACTGAGGCCGGACAAATCTCCAACGATGCCACCGATCTCATTGACTCCTTCAACTTCGGCTTTGAAAAATTCGTTCCCGAAGAGGAAGAAGACGCAATTGAAGAACTCCCCACTACCCACTCTCCACTGCCCACTTTTTATGACCTGCAAGGCCGCAGAGTTGTCAACCCCGGCAAGGGCATTTACATTGTCAACGGCAAGAAAATAACTTTATAACTCATAACTCATACTTATAACCTTGAAACGTTATAACCTCATCAACAACTCGCTTGGATGGCTCTGCTTCATAATAGCCGCCGTGAGCTACCTGCTCACCATCGAGCCGACGGCATCCTTCTGGGACTGCCCGGAATTTATTGCACAAGGATTTAAACTCGAGGTCGGCCACCCCCCGGGTAACCCGATTTTCATGCTCACCGCACGCTTCTTCATCAACTTCGTGGGCGGCGAGCCCGGCAAGGTGGCTATGGCCGTCAACGCAATGAATGCGCTCCTCTCTGCCGGCACCATCCTGCTGCTGTTCTGGACCATTACCCACCTGATGAGGCGACTGCTCGCCGCATATAAGCCCGACTCGGAACTCTCTGCGGCCCAGGTTATCACCATTATGGGCTCGGGACTGGTCGGCGCACTGGCCTACGCCTGGTCCGACACGTTCTGGTATTCCGCCGTTGAGGGCGAGGTTTATGCTTTCTCGTCGTTCTGTACCGCGCTGGTTTTCTGGCTCATACTCAAATGGGAAGTCCGCGCCGATGCCCCGCACTCCGACCGCTACCTCATTCTCATTGCCTACGTTATCGGCGTCAGCATCGCGGTGCATCTGCTCAATCTGCTTTGCATCCCCGCAATTGTCCTGGTATTCTACTACCGCAAGTTTGCCAAACCCTCGGCCAAGGGTTCCATCCTGGCGCTGCTGGTCAGCTTCATGATTGTGGCAACGATTCTGTTCGGCCTCGTGCCCGGATTCGTTGAGGTGGCTCAATATTCAGAGCTCTTCTTCGTCAACACCCTGGGTCTCAGCTACAACAGCGGTGTTCTGGCATACACGGTCTTCACCCTCGCGGTGTTTATCTGGACGATTTATGAGCTGTATCAGCAAAAGTCGGCCACGCGCATCAAGATTTCCTTTGCCCTCTCGGTGCTGGTCAGCGGCATCCCCTTCATCGGCTCCTCGTTGTGGATTCCCGTGGTTATCATCGTGGCGCTGGTCTGCTGGCTGTGGTGGGTCAAGAAGCTGCCCGTCAGAGTACTCAACATCGTCACGCTCAGCATCTTCGTCATCTTTATCGGCTACTCGAGCTACGCGCTGCTGCTCATCCGCTCCGCAGCCGAAACTCCGGTTAACCAAAACGCCCCCGACAACGTCTTTGCCCTCAGCTCCTACCTCAACCGTGAGCAATATGGCGAATCGCCCCTGCTCTACGGCACCACGTTTGCCTCTGAGGTTATGCGCACACCCGACGGCATTGCCGTGGGCACCGACAAGTATGACTACGTGAAGAGCCTCAACCCCGACAAGCCGCACTATGACCGCGTGCTTTCGCGCACCAAATACAAGTATTCGCCCGACCTCAACATGCTCTTCCCACGCATGTATGCCGCCGAACACCGCAACAACTACCTCTCATGGGCCGGCGCCAAGGAGAGCGACCTCCAGGCGGTCAACGCTCACACCATCGAGGGCTCGCCCATGACCAAACCCGTGCGCAAGCCCACTTTTGCCCAAAATCTCAGCTACTTCGTCAACTATCAGCTCATCCACATGTATTTCCGCTACTTTATGTGGAACTTTGCCGGCCGTCAAAACGACCTGCAGGGCAACGGCGAAGTGAACCGCGGCAACTGGATTTCAAGCATTCCGTTTATCGACAACGCCCGCCTGGGCGACCAGTCGCTCCTGCCCGACGACTTCGGCAAGGGCAACAAGGGCCACAACGTGTTCTATATGCTCCCGCTGATTCTCGGCCTTGTGGGCCTCATCTGGCAGTCTCTCAAGGGAGAAAAGGGCATCCAGCAATTTTGGATTGTGTTCTTCCTCTTCTTTATGACCGGCATTGCCATTGTGCTCTACCTCAATCAGACTCCCTTGCAGCCTCGCGAGCGCGACTACGCCTACGCCGGGTCGTTCTACGCATTTGCCATATGGATTGGCCTCGGAGTCGGAGCTATTGCCGCCGGCATAGACAAGCTGATGAAGAAAACCGACAACATTCCCGCCGCCGTCATCGCCTCGCTCATCGGACTCATCGTGCCGATTCAGATGGTTTCTCAAACCTGGGACGACCACGACCGCTCCGGCCGCTACACCGCCCGCGACTTCGGCATGAACTATCTGGCATCGCTCGAACCCAACGCCATCATCTTCACCAACGGCGACAACGACACCTTCCCGCTCTGGTACGCTCAGGAGGTAGAGGGCTACCGCACCGACGTGCGCGTCATCAACCTCAGCTACCTCACTACCGACTGGTATGCCGCCCAGCATCTGCTCCCGGCCTACGAGGCCGCTCCCGCCAATATGCTGGCAGACAAGAGCGTATTCGGACAGGGTCGCCGTCAGAGCGGCTACGTGATTGCCGACGACACCCTGCGCCAGAACGCACTTGACTGGCTCAGCCTCTACTACGGCGAAACACCCGAGCGCAACGGCAGCCTTATGGGCGTGAAATATCCCGTTATCCACGCCGGCAAAATAGTGATTCCCGGCGATTCGCTCCGCGGCGAAGACGACATTGTCATTGACCTGCCCACGGCGCTCAACGACAAGAACCACCAGCCCATCATCACTCAGGCCGACATGCTGATGCTCGACATTATCGCCAGTTCCGCGGCCAACGGCTGGAATCGCCCCGTTTACATTGCCAACACCGTGCCCGACAGCTACTACCTCAAGCTCAATCCCTACATGTATGCCACCGGTATGGCCCACCGCGTGATGCCCCACCGCTCGCTCGCCGCTTACAAGGCCGACAACGACGACGCCTACCGCAACATCACCGAACGCTTCCGCTGGGGCGGACTCGATGCCGAGGGCGGCGACGAGGTTTATCTGGACGAAACCGTGTCGCGCATGGTGGCCTCAACGCGCTATGCCATTATCGAAGTAATTGAGTCGCTCTACAACGCCGGGCAGTATGACCGCGCCCTGAATCTGCTCAACCTGATGACCGAAAAGCTCCCCACCAAGAATGCTCCCTACGGCATACAGGTTGGCGACAACATTGCGCAGCTCTACATTGCCCTGGCCGAGGAAACCGGCTCGCAGGAGGCTCGCGACCGCGCTGAGCAGCTCTATCAAAGCGAAATAAGCCGCTACGGCAAGTATCTGCCCTACCTGCTGTCGCTCGACGACGGACAGTATCGCTCGCTGTCGGTCAACGACCGCGCCGTATTCCACATCCGCGACTCGCAGGGTGACTATAGCTACCTGGCAAGCCTCATTGCCGGCTATGCGCAAGACTTCGGCCAGGACAAGGCCAACGCCTTCCTGCAAGACTACGCCCTGCAAACCGGCATTGACCTCATTGAGTTCTACAACCGCTTTGCATCGCGCTGACCCCGCGCCGAGTTCCCGCCATGTTCAAGAACTGGGTCGTACAGCCGCCGCTGTTCTATCGCATACTTTTTCCCGAGGCCGTTTGGCGCATCAAACGGCGCGGGAAGAAGCTCGCGTATCTTACTTTTGACGATGGCCCCATTCCCGAGGTCACGCCTCAGATTCTTGATATTCTTGACCGCTACGGCGTGAAAGCCACATTCTTTATGGTGGGCGACAACGCCCGGCGCAACCCGCAGCTCGTGGAGGAAGTGCGCCGCCGCGGCCACGCCATCGGCAATCACACGATGCACCACCTGCAGGGACGCAAAACCCGCCGCCACAAGTACTTGCGCGACGTTAAGGAAGCCGACCTCCTGCTCAACACCGAGCTTTTCCGCCCGCCCCACGGCCTGCTCCGCTGGGGGCAGAGCGCCGTGATTCGCAAGCACTACAACCTGGTGATGTACGACGTGGTGACCCGCGACTATGCCGTGCATATGACCCCCGACGAAGTGGTCAACAACGTGCGCCGCTTCACCCGCAACGGCTCCATCATCGTGTTTCACGACTCCCTGAAATCAATGCACAACACCCTCCCGGCGCTTCCCCGCGCAATTGAGTGGCTCCTCAACAATGGATTTGAACTCCATACTCTCCGGCCTTGACCTGCCCTGGGCGACAACCCCTCTTGACTCGCCCGTTGACCCCGAGGCCGACGCGCAGTTCCACCAATGGCTCGCCGAAGGGCGCAACGCCGAGATGAGCTATATGGCCAACTACCCCGACATTCGCCGCGACCCTCGTATGCTCCTCGACAGCGCCCAAACCCTCATAGTCGTGGCGTTTCCTTACTACACCGACGAAAAAATCAACCTCCCCATCTCGCTCTATGCCCGGGGGCGCGACTACCACGAAGTGGTGCGCGAGCGCCTGAGCGAAATCGCCGCTCTGCTCCCGGGACAGACGCGAGTGTGCGTCGACACCACGCCGCTGCGCGAACGCTACTGGGCCGCCCGCGCCGGCCTCGGCTTCATTGGCCGCAATAATCAGCTCATCATCCCCGGCCTCGGCTCCTATTTCTTCCTCGGCTTCATCCTCTCCACCGAACCGGTGGAGAGTGGGCAGTGGAGAGTGGACAGTGGACAGTGCGGAGACTGCGACCTTTGCGTCCGGGTCTGCCCCGGCCAATGCCTCAGCACCGACGGCCGCGCCCTTGATGCCCGCCGCTGCCTAAGCTACCTCACCATCGAACACCGCGGACCCCTCCCCACTCCGTCACTCCGTCACTCTTCCACTCTCTACGGCTGCGACATCTGCCAGCGCGTCTGCCCCCACAACTCCCGCCCCATTCCAACTCCCATTGCCGACTTCCACCCCTCGGCAGAACTTGCCGCCCTGACCGCCGACGACGTTGCGCGCTTGACTCCGGCGCGCTTCAACAAACTCTTCAAGCACTCCGCAATCAAGCGCACAAAACTCGCCGGACTTCAGCGAAACCTTAATTGTCTAAATAATACACAATCGTCGATACCACCCTCACCTTCTTCAACTGAGGAGTCGACGAATCAGCATCGTCAATGCTGAATTGACCCTGCGAGGCAGTCTTGATTTTACCCACCTTGCTCGAACTGTCGTTGGCAAACTGGTCGGCAGCCTCTCGCGCATTTTTCGTTGCTTCGGCAATCATCTCGGGCTTTATGGAATTCAAGCCCGTAAACTGATAGTTGATATAGTTATTGTTGGCAGCGACTCCCTGCTTGAGCAGCTCCGTCTGGCGGCTCAGCAGCTCGCGCACCTTGTCTACCTTCTTGGTCGCCACGGTGATTGTCACCGTCAGGTTATACTGAAAGCGCGCGCGGTCGCCTCCATAAACGTTGCCCGCGGCATTATAGAGGTCCGGCGGATTTACCGAAATCTCCTCACGGTCAATACCGTTGTCGGTCAAAAACTTCACCACTATGTTGTTGTTGGCCTGCATCTCATTATAGAGCGCCGGCAGGTCATTACCCGCAATAGAATATGACATTGGCCACGTAACGTAGTCGGCCTCAACCGTACGCTCCGCCAGGCCGCGCACCGTCACTATTCTGTCGCGATATGCAAAATTATCAATTCCGGCCTTGATGCAAAGGCCTAACACACAAACACTCACGGCCAATATGGCCGCTGCGATAATAGAATTTTTGCTCATAAAACTTCAATTTTGGTTTCCGCAAATATAACAAATCCCCCAATAACTTGTTTCTCCCTCCACGAAAAATTTGTATCTTTGCGCAACCAATTGATTAAACCCTTATGGCAAGACCTAATCTTAAAGGCATGGGAGTGGCGCTGATCACTCCGTTCAAGGCCGATAAGTCAATAGATTTCAACGCCCTGGCTCAGCTGATTGAATATCAGATCAAGAGCGGTATAGACTTCCTGGTGGTGCTCGGCACTACCGCCGAAACCCCGGCGCTCACCCCCGACGAGAAGCGCCAGGTGCGCGAGTTCGTGGCTCAGCGCGTGGCCGGGCGCGTACCCCTGGTACTCGGCATGGGCGGCAACTGCACCGCCGCGGTGTGCGAAGACCTCCACACCACTGATCTCTCTGCCTATCAGGCCATTCTCTCCGTGGTACCCTACTATAACAAGCCCTCGCAAGAGGGCATTTATCAGCACTATGCCGCCATTGCCCAAGCCTCGCCGCTGCCGGTGGTGCTCTACAACGTGCCGGGACGCACCGGCGTGAATATGACCGCCGAAACTACCCTGCGCCTGGCCAAGGACTTCCCCGAAAAAATCATCGCCGTTAAAGAGGCCTCAGGCAACTTCACCCAAATTGACGACATCATCAAGCGCAAGCCCGCCGACTTTATGGTCATTTCGGGCGACGACGGCATCACCTTCCCGCTAATTACCCTCGGAGCCGTCGGCGTTATCTCCGTGATTGGCAACGCATTCCCCCGCGAGTTCAGCCGCATGGTGCGCCTGGCTCTGGAGGGTGATTTTGCCAACGCCCTGCTCATTCACCATAAGTTTACCGAGCTGTTCTCCCTGCTCTTTGTCGACGGCAACCCCGCCGGCGTGAAATGCCTGCTCCACGCCATGGGCCGCATCGAAAACGAACTGCGCCTGCCCCTGGTACCCACGCGCATAACAACATACGACAAAATCCGCGAGGTCCTGGAGCGCTTATGATGAAAGTCCGACCCAAAAAAGCCCTCGGCCAGCACTTCCTCACCGACCTCCGCGTGGCCCGGCGCATCGCCGACACCCTCCCCACTGCCCAAAGCCTAACGCCTAACGCCCAACTCCCCACTCTCGAAATAGGTCCCGGCATGGGCGTGCTCACCCAATTTCTGCTTCAAACAGGCCACGACCTCACCGTCGTAGAGATTGACACCGAAAGCGTTGACTACCTGCGCCAACACTTCCCCGGACTCAAAATCATTGAGGGTGACTTTCTGCGCCTCGACCTCGCCCGGCTATTCGACGGCAAGGAATTTAACGTCATCGGCAACTACCCTTACAACATCTCTTCGCAGATTTTCTTCCATATTCTTGAATATAAAGACCTGATTCCCTGCTGCTCCGGCATGCTGCAACGCGAAGTTGCCGAGCGTCTTGCCGCCCCTCCCGGCACCAAAGCCCGAGGCATTCTCAGCGTGCTGCTCCAGGCCTGGTACGACGTTGAATACCTCTTCACCGTCAGCGAGGGAGTGTTCAATCCCCCGCCCAAAGTCAAGAGCGGAGTGATTCGCCTGACCCGCAACTCCCGCACCGACCTCGGCGTTGACCCCGCGCTCTTCAAGGCCGTGGTAAAGACCACTTTCAATCAGCGCCGCAAGCAGATTCGCAACTCCATCCGCGCAATCTGTCCCGACTTCCCCGCCGACCACCCCCTGGCTCAAAAGCGCCCCGAGCAACTCTCGGTCCAAGAATTTATCGAGCTGACTAAAAGCGTAAACGGACTAAAAGCGTAAGCTGACCGCCACCGACTCAACGTCGAACGGCATCGGCGGATTCAGCTTGGCCAGCGTCAACTCCCCGCCGCGAATCTGCGGAAAATCCTTGCGCAGAGCCAAAACCAGCTGCGTCGCCACGTGTTCAATCAGTGCTGAAGGCGTTTGCATAGCCCGCTTGATTACCCCACACACTGCAGCATAATCAACCGTTGACTCCAGGCGGTCAGAGCCGTCATAATCCACATCAAGGGTCACCGACACCTCAAAATCCTGACCCACAACTCTCTCCACGGGCAGCACGCCATGGCAGGCGTGCACCCTCAATCTATTTATCAATACTTTCATAATCACCCGCAAAGATACGAAAAATAAACTTTTTTGCAGACTTAGTTGTTAAAAAGTTTGCAAAGTCATAAAAAATCCTTTATATTTGCCCCATAAATAACCCTAATTCATTCATCATGCTAAAAGGGGTCACCGAGCCCCAAACGCACGATTAACCTAACTTTCAACTATTTACCATGGATAAACTCCGAGTTATCTTGCTTATGGTGGTCGGCCTGCTGCCCGCCTGGCTGTCCATGTCGGCAGAGCCGCAAGCTCCCGCTTCCGCCTCAACCACAATTTCCGGCACGGTCAACGACAAAGACGGCGAACCCATCATCGGCGCTACCGTAAGGGTAGACAATTCCAAAGAAGCCACCGCAACCGACTTCGACGGCAATTTCCACCTCAAAGTGGCCTCCCTCCCCGCCAACATCACCGTAACCTCCATCGGCTACGAAACCAAAAAATGGAAAGTTACCTCCACCGCCCCGGTCA
Organism: Prevotella sp.; assembly: GCA_023666665.1. GTDB lineage: Bacteria > Bacteroidota > Bacteroidia > Bacteroidales > Muribaculaceae > UBA3263. The sequence continues at coordinate 464,495 of JAMPBN010000001.1, forward strand.
CCATCGTGCTCAACGATAACTCCGAGATGCTCGATGAAGTCGTCGTAATCGGTTACGGCTCAGTCCGCAAGGCCGACCTCGCCGGCTCCGTTTCCGTGGTCGACGCCAAGGCATTCTCCGCCCAGCCCATCACCACCGTCGGCGAAGCCCTCCAGGGCCGCGTTTCCGGCGTCAACGTAATCAGCTCCGGCGTGCCCGGCGGCTCACCTAAAATCCGCGTACGTGGCGCCAACTCAATCAACAAGAGCAACGACCCCCTATACGTTGTCGACGGCCTTGTGCGCGAATCCGGCCTCGAGGGCATCAACCCTGAAGACATCGCCTCGATGCAGATTCTTAAAGACGCCTCATCAACCGCAATCTACGGCTCTCGAGGCGCCAACGGCGTAGTGCTCATCACCACCCGCCGAGGCAAAGTCGGAACCTCCGAAATTACTTTCGATGCCTCAGTTGGTTGGAGTAATGCAACTCACCTCCCCAAGGTAATGACCGCAAAACAATTTGCCGAAACCGTACTTGAATACAACCCCTCGTTGGTGAATGCCGCTGACATGCAGCAATACATTGACGGCACCAATCCCGGTGTTGATTGGGTTGACCAAATTATGCGTACCGGTCTGACCCAAAACTATAAGCTCACATATACCAAAGGCACAGATCAACTCCAAACCTACGTTTCAGCCAACTATATGAACGACAAAGGCACCCTCGAGAACTCGAGCTACGAACGCTTCGCCGCCCGCGCAAACGTTCGCGCCAAACTCTTCAGTTGGTTAGAAACTACCGTCGACATTGATATGAGTCACGGCGTTGGCCACGGCCTCAGCGGCTTCTCTATGGGGCCCAACACAATTTGGGGCGCCCTGACCTACTCGCCGGCAATGAATCTTTGGGATGAAGCTCAGAAATGCTACGCCAAAGACCCGCTCAACTCCATGAACAGCCCCTACGGCGAACTCGTTCAGGACAACGAACGCCGCCGCGACATTCTCAACGGTCGCATCGACTTGCGCTTCAACATCTGCAAAGGCCTGACATTCACCACCTCAAACGGTGTTGACTACGCCAACTTCTACAACTACGGATTCTCCGGTTCTGACCGTGCTCCCGGCCTCACAACCTCTATGAGCAACGGCAATACCAACCGCTGGCTGCTCCAAACCACCAATAACTTCACCTACACCAACAACTGGGAAAGCGGTCACTCCCTCACTGCAACAGCCGTTTGGGAGGCAACCTCCTCAACTACCCGCGGTATGAGCATCAGCGGCTCGAACCTTGCCACCGAAAGCGTCGGCTGGTGGAACGTTGGCCTTGCTGAAACCAAAGGTGCCGGCAACAGCTTCTCCAAGTGGACCCTCATGTCGGCAGTTGCCCGCGTAATCTACTCCTGGAAAGACCGCTACATGTTTACCGGCACATTCCGCGCCGACGGCTCCTCACGCCTCAGCAACAACAAGTGGGCATACTTCCCCTCAGTTGCCGCAGCTTGGACAGTTACCAACGAAAACTTCATGAAAGACGTTACCCCGGTGATGAACAACCTCAAACTCCGCGCCAGCTGGGGTATCATCGGCAACCAGGACATCGGTGCATACCAAACCCTGGCACTCCTCTCGTCAAGCCCCGTTTACTACGGTACTTCAACACCCGAACCCGGCTACTGGAGCAACCGCATCCCCACTCCCGACCTCAAATGGGAAAAAACCAAGCAGGTAGACGTAGGTCTTGACTTCGGATTTCTCAACAACCGCATTGACCTCACCCTCGACTGGTACTACAAACGCACCTCCGACGCCCTGCTGCAAACAACCCCCCCCTCATATCTCGGCGGACAGGCTTATATGATTAATGCCGGCGAAGTCAGCAATACCGGCCTTGACATCTCGCTCACCGCGGTACCCGTGCAGACCCGCGACTGGACTTGGTCAACCACCATTCAGGGCTCCTGGATGAAAAACCGCGTTGAAAAAATGACCGAATCAGACCCCATTCTGCTCAGTTCTCCCGCAAGCAATATCCTGCCCGACATCCTGACGGTGCGCGAAGGCCAACCCATCGGTTCTTTCTACGGCTACGAATGGGCCGGCATCAATGAAGACGGCATTAATACCTACTACGCCGCAGACGGCAGCATCACAACTGCCCCGACCTACAACGACCGCAAAATCATTGGTAAATCATCGCCCGACTTCCTCCTTGGCTGGAACAACACCATCACTTGGAAGAACCTCAGCCTCAACATCTTCTTCAACGGTTCATTCGGTGGCAATCGACTCAATGCTCTCCGCTATGCTATGAACTCTTCGATTCCCAACGCCAAGTTCCCCACAGCTGCCGAATGGGTAGACGGTATCGGCACCGAATTTGCAAACCCCAAAGGTACCGGCAACTTTGAAACCGGTTCATCAACACAGTGGCTCGAAAACGCCAGCTATATGCGTTTGGAAAACCTCTCGCTCAGCTATGAGTTCACCAAAGCACAGACAAAGTTTGCTGCCATCCGTCTGCAATTTGCTGTTCAAAATGCCTTTACGATTACCAAATACAAAGGCGTGAACCCCGCTTCCATGCCATTCGGCGATGTTGAATGGCAAAAGGGTGTTGACTTCGGTTCAGGTCCCGCCAACCGCTCTTACACCTTTGGCGTTCGTTTCGTATTCTAATCCCAAAACCGACTAAACGATGAAAACTATCAAATATATTGCCTTGGCAGCATTGGCGTTCACCGCAACCTCCTGCGCCAACTTCCTCGAAGAAGAACCCAAAGGCCAAATGGTTAATGAAAACTTCTTCCAGACAGAAACCGACCTCAACCTTGCCCTAAATGCACTATACCATCAGGTACAGGCATCTCAAACCAACTCAAACTCCACAATCGTACAACTTCAGGGCGACGACATAACGGTTTTCAATACCGCGAAAAACCCCTACTATACCTCCGACACATTCCGGCCTACAAGTGACTTCAAGGGTGTTGAAGCCTTGTGGCTCGGCAAGTATCGTGTGATTCAAGCCGCCAACCTTATTGTTGACAACGCTGACCGCGCCAAAGACAACGCTTCAGCCCAGGCCATACTCAACACCAAGGGCAACGCACTCTTTTGGAGAGCCTGCGCCTATTTTGAACTCGTCCGCGTGTTCGGTCCGCTCCCCGTCAATGCCCATAATGAAGTCAACTTCAACACCACTATGACCTCCGTGGGCGAAATCTACAATATGATTATCACCGACTTGCTCACTGCTGACTCATATAACCTCCCCGCATCGTATGCAGGAACGGAATATAAGTATGGCAACACCGACGGTTGCAATTATTGGGTAACTCAGCAGGCCGTAAAGTCAGCCCTCGCGGCAGTATATATGGCTCGCGCAGGCTATCCCTTCTACGATGCCAACGCCGGAGAAACGGCTGAACGCACCGAGTGGTACAAAAAAGCCGCCGATATGGCCTACGCCGTAATCAAGGGTGTCAACGACAAGAAATACGACAACCAAATGGAATCTGATTGGAAAATGGTTTATCCCTACGGCAACAACTGGAGCAAAGAGCAAATCATTACTATCTCTTTCTTCGGCACCCCCGGGTCTATGGGTGATCACAACACCAACGGCGACGTATCTCAGTTCTCTCTCTGTCAACTCATTGAACAATTTCAGGGCGGTTGGGGCGACTTTATCGGCGAACGCCTGTGGTGGTCAAAATTCCCCGACGGACCCCGCAAACGCGCTGTCTATGAACCGTCAATCTATACCGGTATGAAAGATGAAGTCGCCGGAACCGACGATATTATGCAAGTAAACTGGTGGGCAACCAACAACGAAAAGGAATATACCGGCAGTAACGGCGTTGTAACCGTCTACCACCCCACTTTCGCAAGTATGATTACCAATACCAAAGGAGGTAAAGATTCATCACCATCTACCGAACCCTACGACTGCACCAAACCCGCATATCAGGGTCAACAAATCCCCGCCAACCACCGCTACATTCGCTACTCCGAAGTAATCTGCTGGTTTGCAGAAGCTGTTGGCCGTGGCAATATCGCCGAATACGAAGCCGATGCTCAAACCGAACTCCAAAAAGTTTTAGACCGAGCATACGATGAAAACCAAGCTCCCTCAACTGCAGGCCTGACAGGCGCTGCCCTTGCCAACCTTGCATTTACGGAACACGGCTATGAAGTAACGGGTTACCCCGTGGCGCTCTGCACCCGCCGGTCCGACCAATTCCGTATGGACATGCTGAAAGACACCTGGAAATATCGCCTCGGTAATGACTGGGAAAAAGACATCCTCGTACCGGCTAATACCCGCACTCTTGGCTACAAGACTGTAAGCATAAAAGTAGAAGGAGAGAAACGCCCCGTAAAAAAAATCCAAGCCATGGACTACACTCTGGGTTACGACCTCAAAACCCCCGAAAACGTGCCTATGGCCGAGACCTGGAACGGCTACGAATCAATGTATATGCCTTATCCTCCAACAGAAGTCATCAAAAACCCCAACATCAAGCGCGTCAGCGCCTTCAACTAACCCTTAGCCCCCCACCCCCTTTAGGGAGACCGGGGGGCTTCCCCAAACGACAAACCAAACTTAATTCACTTATTTTACTAACCAACCAAAACAGTTTTTAAATGAAAAAACTTTTACTCGCTATCTGCGCAGGCCTCGCCCTCAGCGCATCTGCACAAACCTACAAACTCGGCGAAGCATTCGCTTATGATTTCAACACTTTCGCGTGGTTTGACAATGACCCTGCCATTTGGGAAAATAACAGCCAATGGCCCGCTACTGAGATGCTCGATGGCGCAAGCCTTGAAGAAGGCTGGGGTCTCGGTATGATTCATTTCCACGGCGACGCTTTCACAGCAAACTGCACTACTCTTGAAGCTTGCAACAAGCAATTCCCCATCGTTAAAAGCCTTTGGACGGAAAACGCAATGGCCGCTAAGATTCAGGTTACCGCTACCGGCTGGTGGGCATATGGTAACGCCAACTTCGCTCTCCCCGCAATGGAAGAACTTAGCCGTATTCGTGTGGTTTACCGTGTCGACATAGAAGGCTGGAGCCGCTTCGAACCCGAAAACAAGAAGCCTTTCCACGTCCGCCTTACCGACAGCGATCAAGACGGATGCTTCGCTGAACCTAAGTTTGAAGAGGCCATCCCTGAATTCTGGGACAACCCCGGCTTCCGCACCGTTGATATGTACTACCAACCTAACGGCCAAACCTACCTCGCTCTGACTTTTGATGGTGCCGGTATCACCGTTGACAACCAGCGCCCCGCTCTCTACATCCAGGAAGTTTCCGTAGTTCCCGTTAGCAAACTTGCCGGCGACGACCACAAGTCCGGCGACTGCGTACCCGTAATCTCTGAAAACGCTCCTGTCCCCGTGGTTATCAGCAACGATGGTGGCGACGACGCTATCTCTGAAATCACCGCTGCCGCCAAGGTTGCCGAAGGCATCTACGACCTCCAGGGCCGCAAGCTCGCAGCCCCCGTCAAGGGCCTCAACATCATCAACGGCGTCAAGACCCTCGTAAAATAATCCCCCAACTGGAACTTGCGGACTTTAGCCCGCAAGAACCACCGGAAGAAAACAAACGGCGACCCCCAACGGATCGCCGTTTCTCTTTTCTAAAAAATTTTCATACCTTTGCGCTATGGTAATCAAAGACCCGCAAAAAATCAAAGACACCAAGCGCAAGCTCCTCTAAATCCGCACCTTGCGCAATAACCGGAACTTGCGGACTTTAGCCCGCAAGAACCCCGCGAGGTATAACTTTCTGAAAATCAAGGCTTTCGGGGGCGTAATGTAGAAATTGCTCCCACAGGGGCGGAATCTACGGTTTGTGGGGACGCGCAAAGTTTAACTTTGCGGCTATGAAATGGAACGACAATATCATAGCAGAAAACTCGCGCCGAATGGAGCTGCTTGAGGCCCGGCGCGCCCGCGCACCCTTTTTGCGGCCCGGCGAAGACGAGACACAACGTATGGCCGACGATTTTGAATACTGGGCGTGGCGATGCGTGCAAATCAAGCATAAAACCGAATGTCGCCGGGTGCCGTTTGTGCTTAACGGTGCGCAGCGCAAAGTGCTGAAAGTGCTTGAGCGCCAGCGCCGCGCCGGGCGCCCTATCCGCGCCATAGTGCTTAAGTCGCGCCAGTGGGGCTGCTCAACCCTGGTGTGCTACTACATGATTTGGATGCAGACCGTGCGCCACGAAAACTGGCACTCGCTAATCTGTGCGCAGTCGCTGCAGACGGCCTCAATTATCAACGGCAATTATGCCGACTATGCCTTTAACTACCCCGAGGAGATGGGCAAGGTGAAAATCAGTCGCTATCAGAGCCTCTCGTCCGTGAAAATGCTCTCTCCAAGCAACTCGCGTATCACCGTGGCCTCCGCCCAGAACCCCGATGCCGCCCGAGGTGCCGACTACACCATGGCGCACCTGAGCGAGGTGGCCTACTGGCCGGCCACGCGCATGCGCGACCCCGAGCAGCTGGTGCGCTCGGTGTGTGCGGCAATTCCCCGCATTCCCGAGAGCGTGGTGATTATGGAAAGCACCGCCAACGGCCCGGGCGACTACTTTTACCACGAATGGTGTCGCGCCATCGACGGCAAGTCAGACAAGGAGGCGGTGTTTGCCGCCTGGCACGAGGTTGAAACCAACGCCGAGCCGCTTTACGTCAGCCCCCGAGAGGCCTGGGAACGCTTCACCGACTATGAGCGCTCGCTATGGTCGGAGTTCGGCCTCACCCTGGAGCAGATCATGTGGTATCACAACAAGCGCCGCGAGGGTGCCACCCGGCAGCAGATGATGCGCGAATATCCCTCCACCCCCTCCGAGGCGTTCTCAAACGCGCAGATGGCCGTTTTCGACCCCAAGCAGGTTGAGGAGCAGCGCCGCTTTGCGTCGGCGCCCTGCGAAACCTTTGAGGTGGACCTCCCCTCGGGGCGGCTGCTTCCTTCTCCCTCGGGGCGGCTGCAGATGTGGCAAAAACCCTGCGCCGCCGAGGAGGTGACCTCGCGGCCCGCCTACATCATCGCCGTCGACGTTGGAGGCAACTGGCAGGGTGCCGACTGGAGCGTCATCGCCGTGTTCGACAATCGCCGGCCCGAAGCCATGGAGCTCGTGGCGCAATGGCGCGGACACATCGACACCGACCGACTTTGCGACACCGCCGTTGCACTCGGGCGACTATACCACAACGCCCTGGTGGTCTTTGAAAGCAACTCGCTCGAAAGCCGCGGAGCCGATGCCCTGGAGCGTGTCGGAGCCGGCGGCTACCCCAATCTCTACCGCCGACAGGCAACCGACCGCGTCACCGGCGCGGTTTCGTTGCGTTATGGCTTCCATACCAACGAGCAAACCAAAACCTCCGCAATCAACGAGCTGACCTACGCCCTGCGCGACGGTACCCTGATTGAGCGCTCCCCTCTGGCCGTGGAAGAGATGGCAACCTACATAAGGCGCGGCGACAAAACCGAAGCCTCACCCGGGTGCCACGACGATATGGTGATGACCCGCGCAATCGCGGCATATGCCCGCAAGCAGTATCCCCCGCGTCCGCGCAAACCCCTGCCGCAAACCCACGGCCCTTACTCTCCCCGCTAAGTGAGATAAAACAGCCGCAACGTGGCGCGGGTGGTAGCCGTGTAGAGCCAGCGATAAAAATCGAGCGTCTGCATGGCATCGGCAGCAACTCCGGCAAGGTCGGCAATCACGTTGGTCCACTGTCCGCCCTGCGCCTTATGGCAGGTCACCGCGTAGGCATACTTCACCTGCAGAGCCTGAAAATAGGGATTTTTGCGCATTGAGCGCAAACGGGTGGAGTGGGGCGTGTATTCGCTGAAAAGCTCCGGGTCGTTATACACGGCATCAAAGAGCCGCTGCTGATCTTCGGCAGTGAGCGCCGGAGCGTTCGAGGTCAGGCAGTCAAGAACTATCTTGCAGTCAAGCTCAACGTCGCGATAGGGAAACGCCAGCTTCACGTCGGCAAACCGGAAGCCATACTTATGCTCCACGCCATAGAGCCTGACAATGCGGGCTGTGTCGCCGTTGGCAATGAAATCAAGGTCGGCAGTCTTCGAACTCCAGTGATAATTGTTTTTAGCCACGAGCAGCAGCTCATCGCGCGTCAGCTCCTCCTCGCGCCCCAAAATGGTTGAGCGGATAGCCAGGTTAAATTGCGTGGCCCGCCAGTTGGCGCGGGTAACTATGATGGTCTCATCAATGCCGTCTGCGGCATAGAGGTCGCTCAGCGTATCCTGCAGGTCAATCCCCTCAAGGGATATGACATCGTCGAAGCCAAAGTTGATTTCAGGCACCGGCAGCGGGTCGCGGCGCATCAGCCTGCGAATCATCGTGGCGTTGTAGAGAATGCCGCTGGAGCGGGCCTGGCGCACCGTGTCGGTGAGCTGCACGCGGGTAACCCGCAGGCCGTAATCGCGGAGCACTCCGGGATTCAGCGCCGGCGAGTCCTCACACCCCACCGGGGGCAGCTGAGCGGTGTCGCCAAGCAGAATCAGCCGGCAGGCGTGGCCGGTATATACGTAGTGAATCAGATCTGAAAGCAGGTCGGGGCCGCCATCGGCCGTGGAGCCAATCATCGAAGCTTCATCAACTATGAACACCGTGCGACTATGCACGTTGTCCATCACCGCGCCAAACTGACGCCCGGGGCCCGGTGGCCGATAAATCTTGCGGTGAATGGTATAAGCCGGAAACCCCGAGTAGGAGGCAAACACCTTGGCGGCGCGGCCGGTCGGAGCAAGCAATACGGAGCCGACTCCGGCTTCATGGAGCGCACGAACCAGGGCGCTGACCAAAGTGGTCTTGCCCGTGCCGGCATAGCCGCAGAGCAGAAACACGGAATCAGAGGGCGCCGACGTGCGACAGAATCGCGCCAGCGCCGCTATGCACTGCACCTGCTGGTCGGTAGGAACGTAAGGCAGCTGCTGCAAAACCGATTCGGCGAACTCTCCGACAGTCATTTTATTCGGCGCTCTGCGCCGAAGGTTAAGGGTTAAGGGTTAAGGGTTAAGGGTTAAGGTGATTGTTATGTATAGAAAAGGGTATAATCTTCAATTTTAACCCTTAACCGGCGGCGAAGCCGCGTTAACCCTTAACCTGAAATAATTTTGTGATTTTCTCCAAATTATTTCACACTCCATTCAACGCCGTCTTTGGTGTCTTTGACGTTGAAGCCGATTTCGGCAAGACGGTTGCGAATAAGGTCGCTGGTGGCCCAGTCTTTCTTGGCTTTGGACTCGGCACGAATCTGCAGCAGCAGGTCCACGGCCTCCTCATAGGGCTTGAGGTTGGCAGCGCCGTCGGACGAATCGGGGGGCAGAATGCCCAGGATGTCGAACAGGAACGCCTGAAATAGCGCCTGCATCTTCTCCAGGTCGGCAACGCTGGCCTTGACGGCACCGTCATTTACCTGATTCACAATGCGGCAGAGGTCAAACAGATGACCGATTACTACCGGGGTGTTCAAATCATCGTCCATCGCCTCATACATCTTGGCCTCCAATTCATCCAAGCCGCTGACGGTGCTTTCAGCCGAGGGTTTGAGACCCTGCAGGCGGCGATAGCCCTCCATCATACGCTTGTGGGCCTTTTCGGCAGCCTGGAGGGCATCGTTGCCAAAGTCAAGAGTGGAGCGATATTGCGCCATCAGAATGAAGAAGCGAATGGTCATCGGCGAATATGGCTGCGAAAGGAGCCGGTGGGTGCCGTTGAAAAACTCATCGAGGGTAATGAAGTTGCCGTAGCTCTTGCCCATCTTCTTGCCATCGATGGTAATCATGTTGTTGTGCATCCAATAGCGCACGGCATCGTGGCCGTTGTGGGCCACGCTTTGGGCAATTTCGCACTCATGGTGGGGGAACATCAGGTCCATACCTCCGCCGTGAATGTCGAACGTCTCGCCGAGATATTTCTCGCCCATCACGGAGCACTCCAGATGCCACCCCGGGAAGCCCTCGCTCCAGGGCGACGGCCAGTGCATGATATGCTCGGGTGCGGCCTTTTTCCAGAGGGCAAAGTCAGCGGGATGGTGCTTTTCGCTCTGACCGTCAAGGTCGCGGGTGTTGGCAAGAAGCTCGTCGATATTGCGGCCCGAGAGTTTGCCGTAGGGGTGCTCGCGGTTGTATTTGGGCACGTCGAAGTATACTGAACCCTCGCTGACGTAAGCATAGCCGGCATCAAGGATTGACTGCACATAGGCAATCTGCTCGAGAATGTGGCCGCTGGCATGCGGCTCAATGCTGGGGGAGAGCACGTTGAGGCGCTCCATGGCCTTATGGTAGCGGTTAGAGTAGTATTGCACCACTTCCATGGGCTCGAGCTGCTCGAGGCGCGCCTTTTTGGCGATTTTGTCCTCGCCGGAGTCGGCATCGTTTTCGAGGTGGCCAACGTCGGTGATGTTGCGCACGTAGCGCACCTTGTAGCCCAGGTGCTTGAGGTAGCGGAAAAGCACGTCGAAGGTTATGGCCGGGCGGGCGTGACCCAAGTGGCCGTCGCCATAGACCGTGGGACCGCAAACGTACATCCCGACATGTTCGGGATGCAGCGGGGTGAACTTTTCCTTGCGGCGGGAGAGGGAGTTATAGATGCTGAAGTTGTTCTCCTTAACCATCTTTTTAAGCGTTCATAAAGGGGTTGGGTATGCCTCCCATTGGGGGCTGCTGCTTGGGGGTGCGGGCCTTGATTTCGCCAAAGGTCTTTTCGTAGCGCTGCACGTTTTCGGCCAGTGCGTTAAGCAGGTTTTTGGCGTTTTCGGGGGTCATGATTACGCGGGTCTGCACGCGGGCGGGGTTCATATTGGGAGCCACGGTGATGAAGTCCATGAAAAATTCATTGGGGCCGTGGGCAATCATAGCGAGGTTGCAGTAGTTGCCTTTAGCCACTTCGGGCGAGAGTTCAATCTTTATTTCTTGTTGGTTATTGTTCTGACTCATAGTTGTTTTTAGTTAGGAGTTAGGAGTTTAATTATTAATTACAATTTGTTCGGAGGTGTTGTAGATTACCGTCAGACCCTGACAGCCGGGGGCGGAGAGTAGCGATGAAATGTCCCACGATGCATAGAGGGCGCGTTGCACCCCGAGACCCACATAGTCGGCGCTGACAATGATGCGGGCGGTGGGATAGGGGTCGTCTTTAGTTGACTCGTCAACGTAGAGAGCAACCTCGGTGGCGTTGCCTGGAAAACTGACCATGGAGCTGAGGTTGAGGTAGGTACCCGAGCGCCATATGGAGGTCTGCGTCATGGGTTCAGACTGCGGGAGCCGGGCATCGGCGGCGCAAAACTTGGGCGCTCCGCCGGGCAGGCGGGTGACGCTCAGCAGCGAAATGGGGCCGCTGACGCCGTATTCGTCGGCAACATAGTAGATTAGGGTGCGGTTTCCGGCGGCGAGGTCACTGTTGCCCCCCCAATTTGCGGTGAGGGTGATGAGGTCTTCGTTGTTGTCGGTGTAGGTAAAGGTGGTTTCGCCATCTACGGTAGACTCGTAAGTAACGATTGAGGCCACAGCGGTTTGCGGCCCGTCGGGTTCCGTTCCCTTGCAGGCCGCCAGCGCCGGGATCAACGCTAAAAGAAGATATTTCAGACAACTCCGCATATTCACATAACGTTTTGTGAGATTAATTAGTGCAAAATTACAACATTTTTTTGACAAACCAAAAAACAAGATGTTGGGCGTTGGGCATTGGGTATGAACCGCCGGGTTTCAAGCCGCCGCGAGGCTGCGACAGGAACAGGAGGCGGGAGGTATTATATTTCGCGAAAAATGCGTAACTTTGCCCCGGTATGACAAATCAGCTACCCACCACCACAACCTTTCGCGGCCACACCTACCCCCTCCAATGGAAAACCCTTGGGGAGATTGGCACGTTTTATGGCGGACTCACAGGGAAATCCAAACAGGATTTCTCCGATGGCAACGCTCGCTTTATTTCCTATCTTAACGTATATTCCAACCTCTCACTGAATCAGCAAGCCGATGAATTTGTTAAAATTGGAGAAAACGAAAAGCAAAACGTCATAGAATATGGTGATGTGCTTTTCACCGGCTCATCAGAAACGCCCGATGAGTGCGGAATGTCGTCGGTGGTAACAACGCGACCAACTGAAAAGCTATACCTTAACAGCTTCTGCTTCGGATTTCGCCCTAACGATGCCGACCTTTTTAACCCTGATTTTCTCAAACATCTTTTGCGCTCTGAACCGGTCAGAAAGCAGATTGCCAAAACGGCCAATGGGGTTACGCGTTTCAATGTTTCGAAAGCATTATTTGCAAAAATAATCATTCCCATTCCTGACCTTGAACTCCAAGGCATTATAGCCTGGATTCTTGACCGGTTTTCTGCGCTGACCACTGAGCTGCAAAATGAGCTGCAAGAAGAGCTCGCCGCCCGCCGCGAGCAATACGCTTACTATCGCAACCGCCTGCTCGACTTCGGACGCAGCAACCGTGCCCAATGGCTGCCGCTCGAGGAGGTTTGCAAAAAAATTTGCTCCGGAGGAACTCCACGAACCTCCGTAAGGGAATATTTTGATGGCAATATACCTTGGTTGAGAACTCAGGAAGTTGATTGGAAAGACGTTTACGATACTGAAATCAAAATTTCTGACGAAGCAGTTCAAAATTCATCAGCTAAACTTATACCCGCAAATTGCGTCATCGTTGCAATGTATGGCGCAACTGCGGCAAAATGTTGTATCAATAAAATTCCATTGACCACAAATCAAGCTTGCTGCAATTTGGAAATTGACCCTGAGATTGCTTATTACAGATATGTATATCATTGGATTTGCGGTAATTATTTGACCTTGAAATCAATGGGCGAGGGAAGTCAAAACAACATCAACGCCGCCAAAATCAAAAACTTTCTTATTCCCATACCGCCGTTGGAGGAGCAGGAGCGGATTGTGGGGATTCTTGACCGGCTGGAGGCGGCGTATAACGACCTGATGGTCAGCATCCCGGCAGAAATCGCCGCTCGCCGCGAGCAGTACGCTTACAACCGCAACCGCCTGCTCAGCTTTAGGGAGTAAGCCCCCCGACCGTATGAAGACGGCCGGCTCCTGTTTGGCAGCAAATCGGCGCGGTTGGGAAGCCGCGCCGATTTGCCGGGGTGCTCGAAGCGGGACTCGAACCCGCACGGCCGCAATGGCCAGGGGATTTTAAGTCCCCAGTGTCTACCATTTCACCATTCGAGCAAATGGTTGTGAGAATTAGAAATCTGCAAGCATTGAAGAGAATGCTTGCAGATGAAAGTGGTGACCCCGGAGGGGCTCGAACCCTCGACCCACTGATTAAGAGTCAGTTGCTCTACCAACTGAGCTACGGAGTCAAAGCCTGTTGGGCTAAATGCGCTGCAAAGGTAGGGAGTTTTTTTGAGGTGCGCAAATTTTTTTGCAAGTTTTTTAGGTTTTTTGAGCGGAGAGCCATAGGTTTTGCGGAGAAATTCGGGAAAAATTTGTACATTTGCGAGACTTATGTCGGAGTTGACGCAAAATAGAGGCCAGGGCTGGCTGATGTTGCTGCGCGTGACGGTGGAGGCCGGTGCGGCATTTTTCGTTACGGCGTCGCTGCTGAATTATGGCGTGCGCTGCACGGCGGTGGGCCGCTGGATAGGGGGCTTGCAGCTGGTGTCGGCGGCGTTGATGCTGGCGCTGCCGGTGTTGGCTTTGTGGCTGGCGGTGACGCTGATGTTCGGGCGGCTTTATTGCTCTACGGTGTGTCCGCTGGGTGCGCTGATTGATTTGGGCGCGCGGGTCAGGCCGAGCAGCAAGGTTTATCGCTACAGGCGGGGGCTGACGGCAGTGCGCTGGCTGAGTATGGCGGTGGGCGCGGTGGCGCTGGTGGTGGCAACTCCGTTTGCGCGGGCGTGGCTGGAGCCTTATGGGCTGTATGGCTCGTTGGTGCGGTCGGTTGCCGATGGCAGGAGCCTGGTGGCTGCGGCGGTGGCTGCGTTGATTGCCGGAGTGCTGATGGCGGTGGCTTACAGGCGCGGGCGTTGGTTTTGCAACAGCGTGTGTCCGCTGTCTGCGCCATTGGGATTTTTGGGGCGGAGCGCGGCGTTTCATATCGACATTAACACGGATATGTGCGTGCAGTGCCGCAGGTGTGTTGACGTGTGTAAGGCTGAGTGCATTAATCTTGATGACCATGTTGCCGACATGAGCAGGTGCGTGGTGTGCTTTAATTGCCTGCCGGTGTGTCCCAACGATGCGATAAGCTACACGCTGAGCCGCCACGCGCTGTCGACCCCTCTGATGCAGAAGATTTTAAAAAATGATAAAACCCCATCTTTGACATGCAACAATACCTCAACCTCTTGCAGGACATCCTCGACAACGGAGTCCTCAAAACCGACAGAACCGGCACGGGAACGCTGAGTGTTTTCGGCCGCCAGATGCGTTATGATCTTGCCGATGGTTTTCCGCTGGTGACGACCAAGAAGGTGCATCTGAAGTCAATAATCCACGAGTTGCTGTGGTTTTTGAAGGGCGATACCAACGTTAGGTATCTTCAGGAAAACGGCGTGAGAATCTGGAATGAGTGGGCCGACGAGAACGGCGACCTGGGCCCGGTGTATGGCCATCAGTGGCGTGCGTGGCCCGACGGCCGTGGCGGCGTAATTGACCAGATTGCGGAGGTTGAGCGTCAGATTAGGGAGAATCCGGATTCGCGGCGGCTGATAGTGTCGGCGTGGAATGTTGCCGACGTGCCGCAGATGGCGTTGCCGCCGTGTCACGCATTTTTTCAGTTTTACGTTGCCGGGGGGCGGTTGTCGTTGCAGCTCTATCAGCGTTCGGCCGATTGCTTTCTGGGGGTGCCGTTTAATATCGCGTCGTATGCCCTGCTGCTGCAGATGATGGCGCAGGTCACCGGCCTGGAGCCGGGCGAGTTTGTTCACACCACGGGCGATACGCACTTATATACCAATCACTTGGAGCAGGCGCGCCTGCAGCTGACCCGCGAGCCTCGTCTGCTGCCCCGCATGGTGCTGAACCCGGAAGTGAAGTCGATTTTTGACTTTAAATACGACGATTTCCACCTGGAAGGCTATGATCCCTGGCCGCACATTGCCGCTACCGTTGCGGTGTGAGATGCGCAGCAGACGGAGAAAGGTGGCTAACCAAAGAAGAGGTAGGCGGCAAGAACGCCCGCAATTGAGCCGGTGATGTCGGCAAGAAGGCCGTAGCCCACGGCATAGCGCGTGTTGCGCACCCCGACGCTGCCAAAATACACCGCCAGGACGTAAAACAGCGTGTCGGTGCTTCCTTGAATTGCCGCGCTGCATCGTGCAACAAACGAGTCTGCGCCATACGTAGTCATCAAATCCACCATCATTCCCCTTGACCCCGAGCCGCTCAGAGGCTTCATTATTGCCGTGGGGAGTGTGCCGACCCATTCGGCATCAAAACCCAGTGCGGCAACCACATCTGCTATTCCCTCGGTCAGCACATCCATAGCTCCCGAAGCTCTAAACATTGCTATCGCCACCAATATCGCCACCAGATATGGAATGATTTTTACCGCGGTCTGAAAGCCCTCTTTCGCGCCCTCAATAAACGTTTCATACATATTCAGCCTCTTGCGTAATCCGGCAAACAAAAAGCCCGCTATTACGCTGAATAACATAAAATTGGCAGCAAACGAGCTGTATTTTTCAACCTCTGCGGGTTCCAGACTTGAAAAGAACCAAACCATCCCGCCAACAATTGCCGCCAAGCCACCCAACCAGGCCAGGAGCACTGGGTCTTTCAGCGAAATGTGTTGCTTGATGCAGAGCGCCACGATGCCAACCAACGTGGCAATAAACGTGGCAACCAAAATCGGCAGGAAAACGTCAGTTGGATTCGCAGCCCCCGCCTGCGCTCTATACATTATTATGCTTATGGGAATCAGACACAGCCCCGAGGCATTCAGCACCAGGAACATTATCATGGCATCAGTGGCGCGCTCTTTTTCCCGATTGAGCGTCTGAAGTTCTTGCATTGCCTTGAGCCCCAGGGGAGTGGCGGCATTGTCGAGACCAAGCATATTGGCCGATACGTTCATAAATATCGACCCCATTGCCGGATGGTCTTCAGGCACACCCGGAAACAGGCGGGTAAACAGCGGGCTGACCATCCGGCCGAACACGCGAATCACTCCCGCCCGCTCGCCGATTTTCATCAGACCAAGCCAGAGCGACAATATTCCCGTCAGCCCCAGCGCCAGCTCAAACGACGTTGCCGCTGCGCCAAACGATGCCGACATAATTTCGGACCACGCGCTCAAATCGCCGCAGAGCGTACGCCCCACGGCAACCGCAAAAGCCACTAAAAAGAACCCAACCCAAATATAATTTAAAACCATAATCTTGTATAAGTTATTTTCTTAGGAGGGAGAAGAAGGTGCGGAGGAGGGAGAGGGAGTCGTCGGCGAGTAGTCCGCCGATAATCTGCGTTGAGGGGTGGAGAATCGGGCGGTCGGTGCGAGTCAGGCTCAGGTAGCCGCGCCGGGGGTCTGAAGCGCCGTAAACGAGTTTGCTGACCTGGCTCCAGCCGATTGCTCCGGCACACATCAGACACGGCTCCATGCTGACGTAGAGCGTGCAGTCGCGCAGGTATTTGCCGCCCAGGGTCTCGGTGGCGGCGGTAATGGCAAGCATCTCGGCGTGGGCGGTGACGTCGCGCAGACGCTCGGTCATATTATGTCCGCGGCCGATTATGCGCCCTCCGCAGCTAACCACGGCACCTATGGGAATTTCGCCCTCTTCGAGCGCCTGGCGGGCTTCGGCAAGCGCCGCTTCCATCATCCTAACGTCTTCTTCTGTAACCATCTGTGTAAATCTTGGTTGTTAGTGGCGACGCAACCGAGCCGAGGGAATGTTCAGACGGGTGCGATATTTTGCCACAGTGCGCCGCGCAACATTATAGCCGCGGCGCTTCAGTTCGGCGGCAATGGCTTCGTCGCTGAGCGGTTCTTCGGTCGGTTCGTCGGCAATAATGTCGCGGAGCACCACGGCGATTTCCTGCGCGGAGGTTTCGGTGTCTTCCGCGCCGGAGCGGTGGTTGAAAAAAGATTTCAGGGAATAAACGCCGTGGGCCGTGGCAAGCCATTTGCCGGAAATTGCCCGTGAAATCAGCGAAATGTCGAGTCCCGTAGCGTCGGCAATCTGACGCAACACCATCGGGCGGATACGGCTCTCGTCGTCGAAGTTCAGGAAGAAGGGCGACTGGATGTTGACAATGGCCTTGGCTATGGCCATAAGCGTTTGCTGCCGGCGATGCAGTACTTCGATGAAGCTCTGCGCCTGGATGCGGCGGTCGCGTATAAACTCGGCAACCTCGCCGGGGCCATTGTCGGCCAGGAAGCTCTCTTCGATGCGCAATTCCGGCAGCGAATTGGGCATACTGACGCTGAGGCGCCGGCCGTCGGTCTCCACTATGAAGTCGGGACTTACCGCCGACGATGCCATTTCGCGGGTGGAATCGGCTGCGAACGCCGCGCCCGGCTTGGGGTTGAGCGTCTTGATGAGTTCGTCGGCGGCACGCACGCGGTCGAGCGGAATCTCGCTGATGTCGCTGAGTTTGCGCAGGTTGCGCGTGGAATATACGTCAAAGAAATACTTTACAATTTCGAGGGCATCGGAGAGGGGAGTGGCGGAGTGGCAGAGTGGAGGAGTGTTGACTTTGCCACTTTTCCACTCTGCCACTCTGCCAAGCTGGAGGACGAGGCAGTCGCGCAGGTCCTGGGCACCGACTCCCGCGGGGTCGAGGCTGCGCAGGGTTGCGTATGCGCGGCGAATTTCTGCCTCAGTGGCGGAGTGGCGGAGTGGCAGAGTGGAGAGGGTGATGTCGGAGATTAGCTGCGGCAGAGTGCGCGTCAGGTAGCCGTTGGCATCGAGTGCGCCAATCATATATCTGACGAGTTCGCGCTGTTGCGGCTCAAGGTCGCCGAGCTGGTCAAGGAGATACTCTGCAAGAGTTTGCTCGCTTTCTCGGGCATAGTCGGTGGGACTCGTCGGACCTGTCTGACTTGATGGAGCGGTCGGATAGCGGTCAGCAACCTTTTCGAGCGCAGGGTTTTCGGCGAGCTCGCGGGCAATTTCTTCCTCAACCTCCTCGTTAGTCTTCTCAACGAGCGACACAAGGCGCAACTGCTGCGGTAGCAAACGCTGCCGCAACTGCTGCTGCTGAGTTATTTTAAATTTTGTGTTCACAAATGTATTGGGCGATTTGCACGGCGTTGAGGGCGGCACCTTTTTTGATTTGGTCGCCCACAACCCAAAAGCTCAGGCCGTTGGGGTTGGTAAGGTCTTTGCGCACGCGCCCGACGTAGACGGGGTCTTTACCGGCAATAAACAGCGGCATCGGGTATTCTTTCTCAGCCGGATTGTCCATCAGCACGATGCCTTCGGCCTCGGCAAACGCCCGACGGACACAGTCAAGGTCGAGAGGCTGCTCGGTTTCCACCCAAATGGCTTCGGAGTGGGCACGCATAACCGGGACGCGAACGCACGTTGCCGACACGTCAAGTCCGGTTGCGTGCATAATCTTTTTGGTCTCGTTATACATCTTCATCTCTTCTTTGGTGTAGCCGTTGTCCTGGAACACGTCGATGTGAGGTATTACGTTGTAGGCCAGCTGATAAGCGAATTTTTCAACGTGGGGTTCCTTGCCGGCAACGATGTCGGCGTATTGCTGTTCGAGTTCTGCCATTGCCGAGGCTCCGGCGCCTGAAGCGGCCTGATAGGAGGCTACGTGGACGCGCTTGATTGGGGAGAGGTCGTTGATTGGCTTGAGCGCCACGACCATCTGAATGGTGGTGCAGTTGGGGTTGGCAATGATGCGGCGCGGAGCGTTGAACGCATCGTCGCCGTTAACCTCTGGAACCACCAGGGGCACGTCGGGGTCCATGCGGAATGCTGAGGAATTGTCAATCATCAGTGCGCCGTGGGCCGTAATGGTCTCGGCAAACCCTTTTGAGGTGCCCGCACCGGCAGAGGTGAACGCAAAGTCGATGTCGCGGAAGTCATCGGCATTGTGGGTCAACTCCTTGACTATGTATTCTTTGCCGCGAAATGTGTAAGCGCGACCTGCTGAACGCGACGAGCCGAACAGACGCAGCTCGTCGATGGGGAAATTTTGTTCGGCCAGCACTCTGAGAAATTCCTGACCGACGGCGCCTGAGGCACCTACTATTGCTATTTTCAACGGTTTAAAGGTTTATTTGTTTGACTGTTTAATTGTTTAGGGGTTTAACTGTTTGTGGCCGTCGTGGATGTAGAGACCGCGGCCGGGGTTGGTGACTTTGCGGCCTTGCAGGTCATACCAGGCTCCGTCTTGGGCATTTTCGCCGACTTTCACTTCATTGATAGCGGAGTAGTTGCTGTAAGGGGCGCGTATGGCGTTTTCAATGCGGCCGGTTTCGCGATTAACGACCATCACGATAATCTGGCAATTTTCAATGTTCTTGACAGAGTTGGTTTGCAGCTGGGCGCTGTGGCCGTATTTCGTTGCGGCAACAACATCGGCGGGAATAGAACCGCTGATACCCTTGAAGGTGTTGGCATAGCGCACCACGTGGTCATAATACACGTTGCTTACCAATGATTTCTGCTCTCCCCACCACTCCAGCGTGCTGCCGCTGTAGTTGTTGCTCTGCGAGTAGGGACCAACGTGGTCTTCGGTAATGATATAGCTGAAGCCATAATCGCCGGAGGTTGGAATGGCAAATTCAGCCTCGGCCTCAACGTTGAGGCGTTTCTTCACGGCATCGAAGCTTACGTCTTTAATGTCGACCTTGCACACGGCCGGAATCTTTGTTGCGGTAGTGAATGCCTCCTGCAGGAAGGCATATGAGGGTTTCTGAACGCCGAAAGTTTCCTTGTTGCGGTTAACCATGCAGGTGGGGAACGAGCCGCCGGTGTAGCTGCCGCCGAAGAATGCGGCGTAGGACGCTATGGACATTGCGTCGTTGTAGTGGGCGGCAATGGGCACGTAGAGCGGGTCATCGCTGTGTGTTTCGGCCATCTTTTCGAGGCCCACGATGCCGATGGGGCACCATCCGCACCATGTGCCGGTTGCTTCCTCAACCACCACGGCCTTATCAAATCCCTCAGCCAGCGAGAGATACATTGTAGAGGCAGTTTTGAGTGACGATGAGGCATTATTTGCGGCATCGGCGTTAACGCCGCTAACGGTGACGCTCACGGGCAGGTCGTTGCCAACCACATCGGGCATATCCATGTCAAACACCAACGGGCCGTAGATTTCATTATTGAGCAGCCCGGTGGGGAGCTTCAGTTCCACTGTTTTGCCCTCTTCGCCATTGGCGGCAGGGGTCAACTTGACTGACTCCACGGTGTTCAAGGCATTGTTGATCACGTAGATTCCCACCTGAGCCTTGCCGCCGGGTATGGTGTAAGTGGGCAGATAATGCTCGCAGATGGCCACGCTGTTGGCCAACAGTTCGTCGCCCTCGATTTTCAGGCGAATGCAAGGCATACCGATTTGCTCGCGGAGCTGCTGCCAGGTGCTCCACTTGCCGTTGCTGTACATGCCGATATAGTCGCCGGGGCCGGCGTTCTTGTCAACTTTTGCATCGGTTACCAGCGGCTGATATTTTGCGCCCTGGCAATCAACAATGTAGCCAAAAAACAGCTCCGGGGTATCTTCGCTGATGGTAATTGCCTCGGTCAGCGGATATTCTTTATATTGCAGCGACTCGTTGAAGTTCATTTCGCCGGTGAACTCCTGCATATAATCTTCGGTGGTAGTCTCGCCTACAAATAACTTCAGCGGCACGGAGGTGATTGACTTGTCGTCGCTTATGCCGTTGGCCACGGCAATGGCCGTAATCTTGCAGCCCTTGAACTGCTTGATTGTGGCGGCATTTAGCTGCATGGCTACGCCCAGGGTGACGTTGCCGGTGAGCGTGGTGGCATACTTCGGATTGGAGCAATAACCGTAGAGGGTTGAGCCGTCGAAAGTGGTTTGCGCCGATGCAGTCAATCCGATGGCCGCAACTAGCAGGGTGTGTAAAATCTTTTTCATATTTTGTTTTTAGGCTTGGTTGCTTGAAATTCTTTTAGATACAGCGGCGTGGAGTAGGCCAGGTCCAGGAAGTTGCCGGCGCGGAAAGCTTTCTCACTCAGTGCAAGCATATCTGCGGCAAGGGGTTGGATTCCCTCTACCCATACGGAATTAGGGTGATTTATTACCGTGCGGGCCTTATCTATGGCGTTGCCCATAAAGAGCAGCGGGCCTTGTTCAAGAAGTTCGCCGTAGGAATCGGCCTCGAGAATCAGCGGCTGTGTATGCATCAGCTCTTTGAGCCACATATCCAATACGCAGGTATACACTTCCATACGCCGTGCATCTATCATCGGAGCGAAGCGCGAAGAGAGGTCAATGCCGTGGTGGTTAAACATCACGTTGGTTGCCATAATCTGAAGCGTTGGAACTCCGATGAGCGGCACCCCCAGAGCGTAGGCCAGACCCTTGGCCTCGCTAAGGCCGATGCGCAGCCCGGTATAGCTGCCCGGGCCGATGCTTACGGCTACGGCGTCGATGGTGCGTTCTTGCTCCTTGGCGGCATCGATAGCTTGCTTGATGAAGCCGCTGAGCAGCTCAGCGTGGCGGCGGCCGGAGCGCTCTTCAAAGTTTGCCAACAGAGTGCAGTCGCCGGTCAGAGCTACAGAACACGCCTCCGTAGATGTTTCAATATTAACAATATTCGCCATTACAATGTACTTAAAATAACAGACGGAGAAGTTTCCATCTTTGAAAAAGCAAAAAGTCTCCTACCAAGGTCTTTGATTGAGGCACCAACATGGTAGAGAGTTTCGTCTATGATTTGAAAGCGGTCGTGGATGTCGGAAACGAACTTGATTTCAATCGGAGCGTATTGTTTGTTATGACGTTGAATGTCAAGGCTGATTTGCTTTGATTTTTCAGCGTCTGTATATATTGTTGCCCTAACATTGGCATCTCTTTTATCAAGTAGGGTCAAAACCGTTTCATCAACGTAGTTGTCTATTAAAATAATTTGCTTTTTGGCAGACTTGACAAGCTTGCAGGCAAATTTGTAAGCATCGAAAATCTGACCATTGAAGAAAATGCCCTCTTTAGGCGGCAGAGATGTCTTGACAAAGAAATCCACCTTATCGTTCAATTCAGCAAACTGCTGGTCATAATCCGAAAACTTTCGATCCATACGTGATTCTATATAAAGGAATCGTTCATTGACACTATAACCCCTAAGCAAATATTCCTTTAAGACCTTATTTGCCCATTGTCTAAATTTTGTGGCGTTTATGCTGTTGACCCGGTAGCCTACCGACAAAATGGCATCAAGATTATAAAACTTAGTGCGATAATTTTTACCATCGGCGGCAGTTTGTTCCAAAATGGAACATACTGAATTTTCATCCAATTCTCCTGAATTGAAGATATTTGATAAATGCTTGGTGATTGCCGGTCGTTTTGTGCCAAACAACTCTGCAATTTGCGGCTGAGTTAACCATACGGTCTCTTTATCAACTCTGACGTCTAACGTAAAAGTGGCATCGTGTTGATATAGAATAATCTCATTATTTCCGGGTATATTATCTTTCATGAGATTGCACAAAGTTAAGAAAAATAGTTGGCATTAACCCAATCATACATTGAAGCGGAAGTGCATTATGTCGCCGTCCCGGACTATGTATTCCTTGCCTTCGACGCCCATTTTGCCGGCCTCTTTAACGGCTGTTTCCGAGCCGAGGGTAACATAGTCGTCGTATTTTATAACCTCTGCGCGGATAAAGCCCTTTTCAAAGTCGGTATGGATAATTCCGGCACATTTCGGGGCTTTGCTCCCGCGAGTGAATGTCCAGGCGCGCACCTCGTCGGGGCCGGCCGTGAAGTAGGTCTGCAAGTCAAGCAGAGCGTAGGCGGCGCGTATCAGACGAGCTACGCCGCTCTCCTCCAGGCCAATCTCTTGAAGAAATTCTTGGCGTTCTTCCCACGTGTCGAGTTCGGCAATCTCGCTTTCGGTCTGTGCGGCAACAATGAGCAGCTCCGCACCCTCTTCCTTAATGGCTTTGCGCACAGCCTCGACATAGGCGTTGCCCGAAGCGGCAGAGGCGTCGTCGACGTTACATACGTATAGCACCGGTTTGGCCGTGAGCAGGAACAGTTCGCGGGCAAACTTTTGTTCGTCGGGGGTATCGAATTTCACTGAGCGGGCAGGTTTGCCGGCATCGAGGGCATCCTTATAACGCTGAAGCACGTCGGCCTGCAGTCGGGCGGTTTTGTCGCCGCCGGTTTGTGCGGCTTTGAGGGTCTTGGCAAGGCGAGATTCTACGGTTTCGAGGTCTTTGAGCTGGAGCTCGTAGTCAATGATTTCCTTGTCGCGCACGGGGTCAACCGAGCCGTCAACGTGGGTAATGTTGTCGTTGTCGAAGCAGCGGAGCACGTGGATTATCGCATCGGTTTCGCGGATGTTGGCAAGAAATTTATTGCCCAGACCCTCGCCTTTGCTGGCTCCTTTTACAAGACCGGCAATATCAACGATTTCTACCGTTGCGGGGACTACCGACTTGGGCTGACACAGCTCCACGAGCTTGGTCAGGCGGTCGTCGGGCACGGTAATGACTCCAACGTTGGGTTCTATGGTGCAAAAAGGGAAATTGGCGCTCTGAGCCTTGGCATTGCTCAAGCAGTTAAAAAGGGTTGATTTGCCAACGTTGGGCAAACCTACTATTCCGCATTGTAATGACATGGTCTTGGGTGTTAGGCTTTAGGGAGTTAGGAGTTGGGAGTTAGGAATTAGTCGGCTTCGGGTTCGGTGGAGGTTAGTATAGGGAGGTGCCAACCGAACTTTACGGCAAGCATTCTTATAGTAACAATAACGAGGAGGCAGCCAATGGCGCAGATTTCCGACGATGCGCAACACAGAAGCAGCAGCCAGTAAACTATGCCGCCAAGAAGCGACGCCATAGCATAAATGTCCTTGCGGAAAATCAGGGGCACTCGGTTGAGCAGTATGTCGCGAAGCACTCCACCAAATGCGCCGGTAAGCATACCCATAGTGATGCATACCCCCATAGCGCAGTCGCGGTCAAGAGCCTTTTCGATTCCTATTACGGTAAACATTGCAAGACCTATCGCATCGAATATCAGCAGCATACGCTCACGGCGCACCAGCTTGTCGCGAAACACCACCACGAGAATCAACCCGAGCAGCGTAACCAGGAAATACGCAAGGAAGAAACGAAAATCCGCAACCCAAAATGCCGGCTGACACAGTATTGCATCGCGCAGAGTGCCGCCACCCAAGGCAGTGACCAGGCCTACGATATACGCGCCAAACCAGTCGAAGCGCTTGAGTGCCGCCAAGCGTATGCCCGAAATGGCACACGCCAGGGCGCCGATCATCTCTATTATAAAGCTGAAGAGCATGATATTTTCTCTACGCGGCGTTCGTGGCGACCGCCCTCAAAAGATGTGGCAAGAAAAGCCTCAACTACGCTCAATGCGGTTTCGGTTGAGATAAACCGTGCGCTGAGTACCAGGCAGTTGGCATCGTTGTGCTGACGTGCAAGCTCGGCAAGCTCCGGAGTCCAACAGATTGCGGCACGTACGCCCTGATGCTTGTTGAGGGTCATAGCTATGCCATTGCCCGAGCCGCAAATGCCTATGGCAGGCCATACCTCGCCCTTTTCCAAAGCGGTGGCACAGGGGTGGGCAAAGTCGGGATAGTCGCACGACTCCGCCGAGTGCGTACCGAAGTCAATGACTTCGTCAACGTCGGCGCGCTTCATCAAAACCGGCTTCAGAAGCTCCTTGAGCTCATATCCGGCATGGTCAGAACAAATTCCTATTTTCATAATTAAGATTTATGTCGTGATAATTCCGTATCAAAAGTTCGGAGATTTCTCCGCGTTTCGCGCCATTGGCGTTAATCTGGCGTTTCGCCGAAATTCGTTCTATATAAAAATCTTTATAAAGATTATCAAGAAAATCATTTTGGGGATTACGACCTTTGCCATCAGAATTGCTCAACATCGCTTTGCAACCTTTTTGGGTGAGTTCCACGAAAAAGTCGCGAAGTCTGATTTGTTCGTTGTCGTCAAATGGGGTTTTTACGTAAGAATTGAAGTTGGAAGTTGTATCTAAAGGTCGATAAGGCGGATCGAGATAAAAAAACGTTTTGTCATTTGCCTTTTCGATAGTTTGTGAAAAATCTCCTTCCAACATTTCAACTCGTTGAAGAATCTCACTATCGGCCAATATCAGCTCCGCATTGCAAATGGTTGGGTTTGAATATCTTCCAAATGGCACGTTGAATGCTCCTTTGGAGTTTTCACGATATAAGCCGTTAAAGCACGTGCGGTTAAGAAATATAAAGAAAGCCGAACACTCGATTGAATTTAATGCTTTGGAGTTATATTTATTGCGTATGTCTAAGTAGAAAACCTTTTGTTGCTCATAGTCGCGTAGTGCAAAGTAATTCGCGGAAAGTTCTTCCAAAGCGTCAATCAATTCTCGCGGTGTGTTTCTTACTGTTTTGTAAAGAGTAATGAGAGACGGATTTATGTCATTGATTATGGCCTCAGAGATATTGGAGTATTCTTGAAGCATAAAAAACAACATAGCACCGCCACCAACAAAAGGTTCTATATAGGTAACATTTTGAGTTTTAGTAAACTCTTTTGGCAAGAAACAATTCAGCGTGGGCAGCAATTGGGATTTGCCGCCGGCCCATTTAATCAGAGGTTTTGCCGAATGGTTTCTCATAAACTCTGCAAAGTTACGAATTAAAATGGTAAATCTAAATCCGAGCCGTAAGAAATATCAGGTTCGCTGACGATTACATTGCTGTTCAATTTTCTTAAGTCTTGGATTTTAGTAATATAAAGCTGCCGCGTTGAGTCATTGTCCAACTCCTTACGTCGGTTGCGACTTATTTCTATGAATTCCTGTTCTTGCTCAATACCTAGAAACCTTCGACCCAAGAGATTTGCGGCAATTCCGGTAGTTGAAGACCCGGCAAAAGGATCTAAAATCCAGTCGCCCGGTTCTGTTGAAGCCAAAATAATTCTCGACAACAAAGCAATAGGTTTCTGAGTGGGATGTTTACCGCATGATTTCTCCCACGAAGCAATGGCGGGCAATCGCCAAACATCAGTCATTTGGTGATTGTCGTTAATTGCTTTCATTAATGAATAATTAAACTTATGAGGTGTCTTGGCGCTTTTCCGAGCCCAAATAATAAACTCTGTAGAGTAGGTGAAGTATCGGCAAGAAATGTTTGGCGGGGGATTTGTCTTAGCCCAAGTTATTACGTTGAGTATTTTGTAACCCAACTCATTAAGTTGAGATGCCACGGAAAAGATGTTGTGGTGAGTACCTGAGATCCAAATTGAGCCATTGGCTTTCAGCTTATCTCGGCAGAGACTTAACCATTGTCGGTTAAAATCTTCAATATGTGAATAACTATCGCTTTTATCCCATAAACCCTTATCTACGCAAACAGCTTTACCAGCCTGGCAGCTGATTCCTCCATTCGATAAAAAATAGGGGGGATCGGCAAATATCATGTCAAACTTGAAGTCAAAGTTGCTTAAAATTTTGAAGCAATCTCCGGCAACAAGAGTAAATGCACGGTCTGAAGACTTATAGTCAGGAATTATCATTTCAGACGGTCAATGAATAGCTGAAGTGTTGACAAGTTATAAATGCCGGGAATGATTTCAAATGCCTCTTGCAATTTGTTGGCAGCTGATTTCCAACCAATGCCGTCGGTAATCCAAATAAATTCAAAACCGTTAATAGCATTAATCTTAGGTGCTAATTCAGAATATGCGCGAGCTACTTCGTTGAGTTTGGAACCACTGGCGGAATAGAAATTTGTTTCAATTAGGAATGTTTTTTCAGGAGTATACACTGCAAAGTCAAAGCGTTTATTGTCAACGCCTAAAGCAGCTTTTATCTGGGGGAATTCCGAGCAATAGACTTCTTGTTTAAACTTGATGTTATTTGAGCGTAGAACCCCAGCAACTATATTTTCCATTAAGTGGCCGCCACGGTTTTTTCGGGCGTTGGAGTCGAGACCGACTTCAACACCGAAGACGTAGTCAACGAGGTTTTTAATCTTACCGGATTTAAAAAGAGCAGAAAGTCCGGTTTCGTTTAGAAATTCAATTACCTTGTCTGGAGAAGTGAACCAATCGTTTAACTTAGAGGTTTCTCCTTGATGGGTTAGCGCTTTTTTATTGTCGCCGGGTCGTACCGCTATAAGAATGCCTAAAACTGAGAATGTGGAAGGGTTTACATTCCAAAGAGTTTTAACTGCACTGTCAAGGTCTTCTTTATTGAGTAGAAAATTTAGCAGGTTTAATTTTATGGCAATTGCATCAACATTGTTGCTGACTTTTTTGAAGTCAACGAAATCAGCAAGTGTGAAATTCGTCTCGCGTAGAGGACGTAGAAATTCCGGAAATTCGGTATTCATCATAGTTGGGCGAGGGATGCGATGGTGGCGGAGGGGTTGGGGGAGTTGAAGACGTAGCTGCCTGCTACGAGGATGTCGGCGCCGGCGGCCACGAGTCGGGCACCGGTTTCGAGGTTTACGCCGCCGTCGATTTCTATCAGCGCCTTGGAGCCGCTACGGGTTATCAGCTCGCGCAGACGGCGGGTCTTCTCTACGGTATGCTCAATAAACTTCTGCCCGCCGAAGCCGGGGTTTACGCTCATCAACAATACCATATCGAGGTCGCCGATAATATCTTCGAGCAGACATATGGGAGTAGCGGGATTGAGAGTCACGGCAGGCTTCATTCCGGCGGCACGGATGGCTTGAATGGTGCGGTGGAGGTGGGTACACGCTTCGAGGTGAACGTTCATGTATTCCACGCCAGGTATCGCTGCAAGGCGGTCTACCCACTTGTCCGGCTCAACTATCATCAGATGAACGTCAAGGGGCTTGCGAGCACTCTTGGCCACGGCCTCAATTATAGGAAAACCAAATGAGATGTTAGGAACGAAACGCCCGTCCATAACGTCAAGATGAAACAGCGCGGCGTCGGAGGCGTTGACCATTTCAACGTCGCGGTCGAGCTGACCGAAGTCTGCCGAAAGCATCGAGGGAGCAATCTTAGTCATTGTTCTTTTTTGGTTTAAGCAACTGCCATAATATAAATACCACGCATATCAAGCCAATGCCATAGCCGATGTATGAAAGGTAAGTATTGTAGTATTCAATCTGCTGGCGAAGCACTTCCTTACTCTCTACGAATCCGGCCAGGAAAGCGCCCAGTGCGCAAAGCACGGCATTCCATATCGCCGCACCGGCCGTTGTGTATAGCGCAAACTTGCCGAAGTTCATACGCGCAAGCCCGGCGGGAATGCTTATAAGTTGGCGGATAACCGGGATAAGGCGGCCAATAAACGTGGACATCGCGCCGTGTTTGTCGAAATACGTTTCTGCGCGTTCAACCTTTTCGGCCGAAATCATACATACGGCGCCGAGGCGGCTGCGGGCAAAGCCGTAAACTATCGGGCGGCCAATCCACATTGCCAGCAAGTAGTTGATTATCGACCCCATCAGTGCTCCGGCAGTTGCGGCAATTCCTACGCCGGCCACGCTCATCGAGCCGGTTTTCATCGCTATGAATGCTGCGGGAGGCACTACTATCTCGCTCGGAAACGGTATGAAAGAACTCTCTATGGTCATAAAAATGAAAACCCACAGATAACCCGCATGCTCCATATGATGCCATACGAAGTCAAACAACTGCGTCGCGTCAATCAAAAGTAAATTTTCCATGGTGCAAAGGTAATGATTTTCCGCGAATATGCCTAAATTTGTCGCCGTGAAACGTTTTTCTCTTAACCTTAACGGCCGGTTGTATGAATATGACCGCCCGACAATTATGGCAATCATCAATGCCACACCCGATTCTTTTTATTCCGGGGCGCGTAACGGCGATGCCCGGCAGATTGAACGCGCCATTGAGGAAGGTGCTGATATTCTTGACCTCGGGGGATGCTCAACCCGCCCCGGCGCTCCTCAACCAAGTGCCGACGAAGAGTGGCAGCGGCTGGAGCCGGTGCTTATTACGGCGCGACGAATGACCAATCTCCCAATCAGTGTTGACACATATCGCGCATCTGTTGCTCGGCGGGCAATAGACTGCGGTGCAGATATTATCAACGACATTTCCGGCGGACTTCTCGACCCGGATATGGATTCGCTGATTGCCTCCACCCGCGTTCCTTATATTCTTATGCATTCGGGCGATACGCCGTCAACGCTGCCGTTTCTTGCCCGGCGCATCAATGAACTTGAGGCTCTCGGAGTCAAAGATATAATCGTAGACCCCGGATTTGGATTCGGCAAAGACGTTGACCAAAACTATGAGTTGCTCCATTCTCTCAGGCTCATAAATGATACGTTGAACAGGCCGATGCTCGTTGGCCTGTCGCGTAAGTCAATGTTTTACAAGCCACTGGGTCTTACGCCTGAAGATGTGTTGCCCGCAACGTGCGGAGCCAACCTCCTCGCTCTGCAAGCCGGCGCGGCCATTCTCCGCGTTCACGACGTAGCCCCCGCCCGCCAAATTTGTTTTATTTCAGAAAATTCCTTATATTTGCATAATGTTTAAAAAATTTTTATTGGCTTTGTTGGTGGCGGCTGCGGGTTTATCGCTTACTTCTTGCAACGAAGAGCAAGAAACCGCTAAAACCCGACGCACGCTCCTGGTATATATCGAAGGGCGCAATAACCTGAGCAGCGCGGCCAAAGCAGACTTGGAGGAGATGCATCAGGCATTAGTGCCCGCTGACTGCCGACTGCTCGTTTACCGCTCAATCAGCGGTGACGACCACCCCGTATTGATGGAAATTGTCAATGGCAAAGACTTCATCATTACCAACTATGACGCCGAAGCGATGGCCACAGACCCCGAGCATATGCGCAGGGTTATGAGAGATATGGAGCGTAACGCCCCATCGGATGAATATGGCGTGATTTTTTGGAGTCACTCGTCGGGGTGGCGACAGAAATCGCCCTCCATTACGCGAGGTTATGGTCTTGAATATTCCAGCCAACAGATGAGCATCACCGATATGGCCGACGTGCTTAAAGACTTTAACTTCGACTTCATATTCTTTGACACCTGCTATATGGGTTGCGTAGAGGTTGCTTACGAGCTGCGCAACGTGGCTCGCCGTATGGTCGCCTCGGTCTGCGAAGTTCCTACCGAGGGTATGCCGTATAACCTCACCATTCCTCACTTCTTTAATACCAATACCGACTTGGGGCTAAAAGCCGTCATCGACATCACGGTAAATTATTACGCCACTGTAAACAGTAATAAACCAAGCAGTTGTCCCTCTACGCTGAGTCTGATTAACCTCAGTAAGTTAGACGACGTAGCTCTTGAGGTTAAACGCGTTATCAACAACCCTCTGCCGGGAGGTTCGTATCAGAATTTTTCTATCTCTGCGCCCTATAAAGACCTGTTTTTTGACCTCGAACAATACATTGAGGCTCTCGGAGGTGATATTTCGGTATTATCCAATGCCGTAATCTACGAGCGTCACACCAGTTACCCCATTTGGGGAAAAGTCAACATAAACCGCTGTTGCGGCCTTACCGTTTACATTCCTCTCTCTCCCCTGCAAAACTACAAACTTTATGACTATAATACCCTATCGTGGGCTAAATACTTAAACCTTAATTAAATGAAAGAAAAAACATTCACTGAAGGAATGGCGTTTGGCGACTTTCTCAACGTAGCCGTAGACAAACTCACCACTTTTGCCATTCATCTCGTAGCCGCAATTCTCGTATTCTACATCGGCAGATTCATTGTCCGCAAGCTCAACGCATTAGTTCAGCGCATACTGACCAAGCGCCACGTCGACGCCTCGATAGCATCGTTTGTAAAGTCAGCAACCGAGATCGTTCTCTACTTTGTTCTCATCATTGCTGTTATCGGTATTTTGGGCATCGAAACCAGCTCGTTTATCGCACTGTTTGCATCTGCCGGCGTTGCCGTAGGTATGGCATTGAGCGGCACACTGCAAAACTTTGCCGGCGGGGTACTCATTCTCTCGCTCCGCCCATACAGCGTCGGCGACTATATCGAAGCCCAGGGTTATGCCGGCACGGTTAAGGCCATACAGATGTTTTCAACCGTAATCACCACACCCGACAACAAAACCATAATAATACCTAACGGCCCGCTGAGCAACGGCTCAATCAACAACTATTCAAAGCAAGACCTGCGTCGAGTTGACTGGACCGTGGCCACGGCTTACGGCACCAACTTTGAAACCGCAAAAGCCGTAATACTCGAAATTCTCGGCTCTCTCCCTCAGGTTATCAACACACCCGGCCAACAACCCGCAGTATATATCGGCGAACTGGCCGACAGTTCCGTCAACATCACCGTTCGCGCCTGGGTTAAGTCTGCAGATTACTGGGATGTTTTCTTCACCGTTAATCAGCAAATCTACGAAACTCTGCCCTCGCGCGGCGTAGAATTCCCATTCCCACAGCTTGATGTTCATATTGGGCGTTAGGCGTTTGGTATTGTATGGATTTTAAGGTGCACATATTAGGTACGGGTTCGGCAACTCCATCGTTGCGCCATATGCCCTCGTCGCAAGTAGTTGAACATAACGGAAAACTCTTTATGATTGACTGCGGCGAGGGTACGCAGCTACAAATGATGCGTATGCGTCTTAAATTCGGAAAACTTAACAATATATTCATATCCCACATCCACGGCGACCACATTCTTGGAGTACTCGGTTTGATTTCAACTATGGCACTCCACGAAAAAGGGTCTGCACTCACCATCCACATTATCCAAGAAGGAGCCGACATTATCAAATCATTGCTCGCCACCCTTATCGGAGATACTCCTTTCAACCTAAATTTCGACATTATAGACCCTCAAGCCAAGCAACAACTTCTCTTCGAGGACTCTACTCTGACGGTTTCATCCTTTCCGCTCTTCCACCGCGTTCCCACCGTAGGATTCCTATTCAGGGAGAAACCAAAACCCCGCCATATCAACGGCGAGATGGCCCGCTTCCACCAAGTTCCTCATTATATGATGGAACAACTGCGCCAAGGAGCTGACTTTATAAAACCTGACGGCACGGTGATTCCAAACTCACTCCTTACTACCCCACCCTCGCCCTCCACCTCATATGCATACTGCACAGACACTATTTTCAGTCGCCGCGTAGTGGCCTCAGTTCGCGGAGTTGACACTATTTTCCACGACTCCACATATGGCGATGATGGCCTTGCCAACGCCGCAAAATACGGACACTCCACCTCGCGTCAGGCTGCTGAGGTAGCGCTGCGTGCGGATGCCAATACACTTATTTTGGGTCACTTTTCGCAGCGCTATGACTCAGAAGAGAAGCTCGTGGAGCAAGCTGCCGAAGTCTTTCCGGGCAGAATAATCGCCGCCAACGAAGGGATGACCATTGAGCTTTAAAGTTGTTGAAAAGCTGTTGAAAACGTATTGAAAAAGGTTTTAAAAACTCACAGGGTCGGAGAGTGAACTTTTCTGGCCGATTAGTTGTTTACAATTATCAACTGATATTTTTGTGTTTTTGAACGGTAAATATGAAAGAAATTTATTAACTTTGTCGGTTGTTAACATACTGTTGATAACTTCATAACCTTACTGAAAGTCAGTGCTTTTATATGTTCATAACTTGCCTCAAAGCTGTTAATAATGTTTCATAACCCAAAAAAGCAACAGTTGGACTGGAAAGTTATCATCGTTATCAACACCTCTTTTTCTTATTTATTCTATTTTTTATTAAAAGATTCTTATTTAAAAACCTATATAAATAATAAAGCATGGTTGAAAAGTCGGAACTCATAGAGAAAATAAAAAATCTCAAAGAGAAGCACAATGCAGTAATAATGGCTCACTACTATACCCTGCCGGAAATTCAGGATATAGCCGACTATATAGGCGACTCTCTCGCCCTTGCTCAAATTGCGGCTAAAGTGAAACAGCCGGTAATAGTTTTGTGCGGCGTAAATTTTATGGCCGATACCGCAAAGATACTTTGTCCCGACAAAACCGTTTTACTCCCCGACCTCGAAGCCGGATGTTCGCTTGCCGACAGTTGCCCGGCTCAGGAATTTGAAAAATTCATTAATGAACATCCGGGTTACACCGTTATAAGCTACGTCAACACCTCAGCCGAAGTAAAGGCGCTCAGCGATGTACTCGTAACGTCGGGAAATGCAAAAAAAATAGTGGATACATTTCCGGCAGATGAAAAGATAATATTCGGCCCTGACCGCAACCTCGGCAACTATATAAACAGTGTTACCGGGCGAAATATGTTGCTATGGGATGGTGCTTGCCACGTACATGAAAAATTTTCTGCCGAAAAACTTATGGAATTGATGCATCAGCATCCTCGGGCAAAAGTGCTTGCACATCCCGAGTGCAAAAAGCCTCTGCTGATGCTTGCCGACGTGGTAGGGTCAACTGCCGCGCTGCTTAAGGCTGCTACGGAAGCTCCCGAGGGTTCTGAATTTATTGTAGTAACCGAGAGCGGCATACTCCACGAAATGCGTCGCCTATGCCCCGATAAGACATTCATTCCGGCACCTCCCACCGACTCCACTTGCGGATGTAACGACTGTGCGTTTATGAAGCTGAACACCCTCGAAAAGCTCGCGGATTGTTTGGAAAAAATGTCTCCCGCAATAGAAGTAGACCCCGAAATATCTGCCAAAGCCCGAAAACCAATAGAGCGTATGCTTTGTTTGAGTTAAATAAACATATAACCTCATAACCAAACTAAAATGGAACAAATGGACAAATATCATCAGGCGGTGGCCGACTCAAA
Source organism: Prevotella sp. (assembly GCA_023666665.1). Taxonomy (GTDB): domain Bacteria; phylum Bacteroidota; class Bacteroidia; order Bacteroidales; family Muribaculaceae; genus UBA3263. Next base: position 498,403 of record JAMPBN010000001.1, read on the forward strand.
GGTTACTGCCAGCGATGAAGAAGTGAAAGCAGCAGTTGATATGATTCTTGCCGAACATCTGCAGGAGAATATGAATATGGATGTTTACAAGACAGTGTTCAATTCTATTGACCTTACAACCCTTACGTCGACCGACTCGCCTCAAAGCGTGGCAAAATTCACCGAGCGCGTAAACGCCTTTGAGGAGCAGTATCCTCATCTGCCTAATGTTGCGGCAATCTGCGTGTATCCCAACTTTGTACCGGTAGTTCGCACGGTGCTCGACGTTACCGAGGTGGAGATTGCTGCAGTGAGCGGCGCATTTCCGTCGTCGCAGTCTTTCCCCGAGGTTAAGATTGCCGAAACTGCCCTGGCCATAGAAGCCGGAGCTGATGAGATAGACATAGTGTTCAACCTCGGCAACTACCTTGATGGCGACTACGAAGAAGTTAGCGACGAAATCAGCGAACTCAAGCACTCCACCCGCGGCGGCAAGCTGAAAGTAATCCTTGAAACCGGAGCGCTGAAAACTGCCGCCAACATCAAGGCCGCATCCGTTTTGAGCCTCTATGCCGGCGCAGACTTCCTGAAAACCTCTACCGGCAAGGAATATCCCGGTGCATCGCTCGAGGCTGCCTACGTAATGGCCCAGTGCATCAAGGAATATTTCGAAAAAACAGGTAACCGCGTGGGCTTCAAGGCTTCGGGCGGCGTACGCACTACCGAAGATGCCGTGAAGTATTACACCATTATCAAGGAAGTGCTTGGCGAGGAATGGCTCAGTAACGAATACTTCCGCATTGGAGCAAGCTCTCTGGCAAATGCCGTGCTCGCTGACATTACCGGCGAAAAAGGCATAAAATTCTTCTAAAAAAATGAAAAAATACTGGATAATAGAGAACGGATGACCCATAGGGCCGTTTAGCATAGACGAACTGAAAGTGCGCCGTGACTTCACGGCGGCACTTCCGGTTTGGTGCAGCGACTTCAGCGACTGGACCACAGCCGGCGAAGTTGAGGAACTGGCCTTTCTCATAACAGAGGACGAGGAACCGACAGATAATGAAGAAGCCGAAGAAAAAGCGGCTCCCGAGGCTAAGTTTGAAAACTTTTTTGAAAACATTCGTCAGCAGCAACAGCAGCGCCAACCCTGGATTAATGCCATTCCGGAAGAAATCAACGGCGTTAAGCGCCCCAAAAGTTATATGGGGTGGAACATTGTGATGTTGCTGTGTTGCTGCATGCCGGCGGCGGTTGTGGGGATGATATTCAGCTCTCAGGTTAACCGCAAATGGATGCAGGGCGATGCCGAGGGCGCAATGAAAGCTTCGGAATATGCGCAGTGGTGCATCATTTTGAGTTTTGTGCTTGGCCTGGTTGCGTGGCCTTTCCAGATGCTCTTCATCTGACGCGCCTCGCCTTGTTAGAGGCACTTCGCGCCGGTTTAACTGTTTAATTGTTTAACTATATAATTACTAATTTTTAACCCTTAACCCTTAACCCTTAACCCTTAACCCTTAACCCTTAACTCTTAACTCTTAACCCTTAACTCTTAACCCTTAACCAAAAACCTCTAACTAATAACCTAAATTTTAGGGGTGCGGAAGGCATCAGGCCTTCAGCTGAGATTAAACCCTTTGAACCTGATCCGGTTAGTACCGGCGTAGTGAAAAAATTATGAACAAACCAATCATGTTGGCATTGTGCCTGGTGGGCATATGCCAAGCGTCGGCGGGCGCAAAAAACGCACAAGATTCTCTGAGTGTAGAACTCTCTACGGTAGAAGTAACCGCTAACCGCGCAAACGAAAAAACTCCGGTAGCGTTTACAAATGTAAGCAAACAACAACTCCTCAAGGCCAACGATGGACGCGACATCACCTATCTGTTAGGTATGACCCCATCGGTAGTAGCTACCTCAGATGCCGGAATGGGCATGGGTTACACGGCTATGCGAGTGCGCGGCACCGACCAAACCCGCATCAACATCACAGCCAACGGCATTCCCCTCAACGACGGCGAAAGCGGCATAGTTTTTTGGGTAAATATGCCCGATTTTGCCTCGAGCGTGCGCGACGTGCAGATTCAGCGCGGTGCAGGCACGTCGACCAACGGTGCCGGAGCTTTCGGAGCTTCCGTGAATATGATTACCGATGCTCCCTCCGACGAAGCTTATGCCGAAGTTTCAGGCTCTTATGGAACGTATAATACCAACCGCGAAACCTTCCGCGTGGGCTCCGGCCTTTTGGGCGGCCACTGGAGCTTCGATGCGCGCCTGAGTCATATGAGCAGCGACGGCTATATTGAGCGTGCCTCGTCAAAGCTCTGGAGCTACTTTGGCCAGGCCGCATATACCGCCGACAACACCCTGCTGCGCTTCCTTGCTTTCGGCGGCAAAGAGCGCACTTATATGGCCTGGGATTACGCCTCAAAAGAGGAGATGAAGGAATATGGTCGCCGCTACAACCCTTGCGGGCAGTATGACCCCAACGACCCCTCCAAGGGCTACTATCCCGACCAATACGACTATTTTACCCAACACCACTTCCAGCTGCATCTGAACCAGCGCCTCGGTCAAAAATGGAACCTCACGGCTGCTCTGCACTACACCGACGACTATGGCAACTACGAGCAATATAAAGCCAACCGCTCGCTTGAAGAATATGGTTTGCAACCCTACTATCTCGCTGACGGTACCAAAGTCAAGAAGCAAGACCTGGTGCGTCTGAAATATAACGACAACGGTTTTGGCGGAGGTCTGGTCAACGTGCGTTATAACAATGAGCGTTGGGACGTGATTTTAGGCGGTGCCGTAAACTACTTCCACGGCAAGCACTTCGGCAAGGTTTCGTGGGTGCGCAACTACATTGGGGAGCTCAACCCCTTGCAGGAGTATTATAACAACGTGGGTAAGAAACTTGACGGCAACATCTTTGCTCGTGCAAATTTTGAGATACTCAAAGGCTTTTCGGCCTTTGCCGACCTGCAATACCGCGGCATCCACTACACCATCGACGGCCATACCGACACCTGGGACTGGATCAACGAGGAGATGGAGCGCATAGCCGTTGACCGCACCTGGCACTTCTTCAACCCCAAAGTCGGCTTGAACTACACCAAAGGTGCCCACCGCGCTTTCGCCTCCTGGTCGGTGGCCCACAAAGAGCCAACCCGCTCGAATTTCACCGATGGCTTTATGGTGGCAGGAAAGTATCAAGACCCCAAAGCAGAGCGCCTCTTTGACTATGAACTTGGCTATTCGTTCAACCACCGCATCATTTCCGCCGGTGTGAATCTCTACTATATGGACTATAAAGACCAGCTCGTAACCACCGGCCAGCTATCAGACACCGGCAATCCGCTGAGCGTCAACGTGCCCGAATCTTATCGTATGGGCGTGGAGTTGCAGGCATCGTTCCGCCCCTGGTGCGACTGGTTTGAATGGAACTTCGGCATAACCCTGTCGCGCAACCGCATCAAGAACTTCACCGAATACATCAACGACGACGACTGGGTTGAAGACCCCATAACCATTAACTACAAAGACACGCCGATAGCCTTCTCGCCCGATGTAACTTTCACCAACTCGTTTAACTTCACTGTCAAGGGCTTCGAAGCGCAGATTCAGAGCCAATATGTTGGCAAGCAGTATATGAGCAACGTTGCCAACGAAGAAACATCCCTCGACCCTTACTTCATTACCAACCTGCATCTCAACTACACCTTGCCCCGCATTAAGGGAGTGAAGAAAATCAACGTAGGATTTTCAATCTACAATCTCTTCAACTCCAAGTATTGCAACAACGGCTACTCAGGTGCCGGATACTATATGGACGGCGGTAAACCCATAATCTACCGCTACGCCGGCTATGCCGCGCAGGCTCCCACCCACGTTGCCGCCACTCTGCTGTTCAGATTTTAGAGTCTCCCCCGGTCGTTATATGAGTAATATCCGCTTGCTGCCACTATGATGTGGTCAAGCAGGCGGATGTCAAGGAGTGCGGCAGCTTCTTTGATGCGTTTAGTCAGATTGTCGTCTTGCATCGACGGAAGCAGATTACCTGACGGATGGTTGTGAGCAACCACCATAGCAATAGCCCGCGCATCCAGAGCATGTTTGATAATCATACGGATGTCAACGGCGGTCATGTCCAGGCCGCCTGTTGATATCCGTTCAAATGATATGGCACCGAGGCGCTTGTTGAGCATCAAGACCCAAAATTCCTCGTGGTCAAGTTGCTCAAGGTCGTAGCGTATGTATTCGTAGATTTTTTCTGACGAATTAAGTTGCGGCTTGGATTTTGCTGCCGAGGCGCGGCAGCGCTGGCCCAATTCAAGTGCCGCCTTGACGGTTATGGCCTTGGTTGGTCCGATGCCGGGAACCAGTTGGGTGAGTTCGCGGGGCGAGGCTGCGGCAAGCCGGCTGAGGTCGTTGCCGTATTTATCGAGGATTTCGCGGGCCACGTTGATGACGCTTTTGCCCTTGATTCCAACGCGGAGCAAAATGGCCAGCAGTTCGGAGTCGGTCAGTGCGCCGAAGCCTTGATTGAGGGCTTTTTCGCGGGGTTTTTCGTCGTCGGCAATGTCGCGTAGCATTATTCGTTTTCTCCTTTTCTGATATTGAGTTCTTGGTTGATGTTGCGCCCCTTGCGCAGCAGAATTTGCGTGAACCAGGCTTTGAGGAATCCGGCTCCGTAGCCATAGAGTTGAATCAGCGATGCCGGAACGGCCATCATGGCGATTTTTAGCGACCGGGTGGAGCAGAGTGCTGCAATGAAAAGCGCTGCGATGTAAACTCCCAACGGAAGCAGCCACCAGGGGCTGACAAATATTCCCATTGCAATCAAAAACAGCGAACCAAACAGGAACAACGCCGGGAGCGTATGAACCAATTTAAGCGAGCCGGGATAAAGTTGCTTCAGAGTGATGCGGCTCATGCCGAACACGTAGACCTGGCGGAAAAACTTGCGGAAGTTGACACGGCGGCGATGATAAACGGCGCAGGGACGCAGCAGGGCGATGCTGAAGCCGGCCTGGCGGATGCGCGTTGACATGTCGATGTCTTCCGAAAACATTTCGCGAAAGCCCCCTGCCCTTTCATAAACCTTGCGGCTGAATCCCATATTGAAGGTGCGCGGAGTGAACTTTTCCATCTGAATCTTTCCGCCGCGAATACCCCCGGTGGTGAGAAACGAGGTCATGGCGAAGTTGATGGCTTTTTGCAGCGGCGTAAAGGATTCGTGGGCTGCGTCGGGGCCGCCGTAGCAGTCGGTGGGATGCTCATTGAGCAGCTTTTCGAGAGTTTCAAAATATGTTGGAGGAATTACGCAGTCGGAGTCGAAAAATACAAAGTAATCGCCTGAGGCGTGTGCCATTCCGTAATTGCGGGCCGGCGACCTTCCCTCGTTTTCTTTCCAATAATAGCGAACAAACTCCTTATAAGGTTCGCATTCGGCTGCACAGGGTTCCGTAGAGCCGTCGTCAACCACTATGCACTCAAAGTTGCGTACCGTTTGATTGGCAAGACTCTCAAGGAGCGACGCCACTTCGTCGCGGCGGTTATATACGGGGATAATAATGCTGAACATCAGCTCATGCGTGATTTATAGTCCTGGTAAGTAAATTCGCGTAAAATTTCGCATTCACCGTCGGCGCGGCATAGCACTATCGAAGGATGATGTATACCGTTAAACATAGTGGTTTTCACCGTTGTATAGTGGTTCATATCTTCGAGAGTGAGCCTCTGTCCGGCTCTTAGAGGCCGGTCAAACTGCCAGTCGCCCACATAATCGCCGCTCAGACAGGAATTACCTCCCAGGCGGTAAGAGTAGTCAGCTCCGGGCGTAGATTCGCTGATAGTCGGCTGATATGGCATCTCGAGGGTGTCGGGCATATGGCAGGCAAAACTTGCGTCGATAATTGCCGTTTTAACCCCTTGGTTCTCAACAATATCTACCACGGAGGTAATCAAATCGCCGGTGCGCCAGGTCCATGCGGAACCGGGTTCGAGTATGACGTGGAGATTCGGATGGCGGCGCTTGAAGTCTTGCAGCAGAGAAACCAGCAGGTCAACGTTGTAACCTTTGCGGGTCATCAGGTGTCCGCCCCCCATGTTTACCCACTTTAATTTGGGGAGGTATTTGCCGAACTGCGCCTCGAATGCCTCGATGACTTTTTGCAAATCTTCGGCATCGCTCTCGCAGAGTGCGTGGAAGTGGAAACCCTCAATGCCGTCGGGCAGCTCTGCGGGCATATCCTCAATGCTTACGCCAAACCGCGAACCGGGCAGCGCGGGGTTGTATAGGTCTGTTTCAATCACCGAGCACCGGGGATTGACGCGCAGCCCGGCCGACACTTTGCCGCCGCGAGCCTTGACGGCAGGGAGGAAGCGCTCGGCCTGACTCAGGGAGTTGAAGGTGATATGGCTTGAGCCGTTGAGATACTCCTCGATGGTGGCTTCGGTGTAAGCCGGGCAGTAGGTATGCACGGCGTCGCAGAGTTCCTCGCAGGCAAGGTGCAGCTCATTGAGGGAGCTTGCGGTGGCTTTCACGCCATATTCGCGAAAAATCGGAAAGGTGCGCCACAGGGCGTTGGCTTTGAAAGCCATGATTATTTCAACGTCGGCCTGTCGGGCCACGGATTTTATCAGCTCGATATTTCGCCGCAGCTTATCTTCATAAACCACATAAGCGGGCGTTTGAATTTCATCAAGAATCATTGATTTATCAGAGTCCATTCGTAGATGGGGCGTATTTTAATTGTCAGGTTATTGACTTCGATGTCGTTATACTCGTGGTCGGTAAGAATCGTGAGGTCAGTGCAGTTGGTTTTATTGGCAATCATCAGCAGTCCCTTGATTTCGCGATTGCGCGTTTTGGTGTCGCTGACGTCGTATGAAACCTGAAAAGCTTTTATAACTTTGTTGCCTTGACAAACAACGAAATCACATTCGCTGCGGTTTTCAGACAAATAATAGAGGTCGTTACCGCCGGAAATGCAGCGGCGAAGCAGTTCAAGGTAAACAATGGTTTCGAGTCGCCAGCCGAAGTTGCTGCCGCTGAAAGCATCGGGTCGCTTGTCCATCAGCGCAACGTCAATGCAATAAGCTTTTTCGCCGATAAGTCGCTGCTTACTCTTAAAAGAGTACTTATGAAGACCCAGCAGCAGAAAAGCCTCATTGAGATATTTGATATAATTTTGAGCGGTATGGTCAGACCCGATACTGAGCTCTTGGGCAAGATTTGCGTATTGAAGCGCTGTTGGAGCCACATTCATAAGGTGTTGAGCCAAACGCTCAAATTCGGCTTTATGGCGTATTTTAAAGCGCTCCTCAATATCTCGCTTCAGTATATTGTCGGTCAGGTCGGTTATATATGCTCTTTTATCTTTTATATGCAAGAGTTCCGGGAAACCGCCTTGTTGAAGATATTCGTCGAAAGCGCGGCGGCGGGAGGCTATTTTATCCGTGGTTAAACCATCTGTTTCCACGCCGATGCAGTTGCAATATTCTGCAAAAGAGAATGGAAATAGTTTAATAACATGGTGGCGTCCGGTAAGGTGCGTGGCAAGTTCTCCGCTCAGCAGTTTGGCGTTTGAACCGGTTATAACAACATGCATATCTTTGCGGAGCAAGCGATTGACAAAAAGGTGCCAGCCCGGAACGTTTTGTGCTTCATCCAAAAATAAGTGGGTGAACGACCCATAAATCTTATAAAGGACTTCAAGCATAGAATTGAGATCGTCGGCATTGAGCATTGCAAGACGTTCATCATCAAAGTTGACGTAGGCAAATTTGACGTTTGCGCTTCTCAGTGCCGTGAGGCAAAGAGTAGATTTGCCGCAACGGCGCACACCGATAACAACTTGGGCTTGGGGGGAGTCCAAATCTATTAACTTCTCTTCAAGGCGTGAGCAGAATTTTTTTTGAGCTTTGCGGGCTATTTCTTCAGCCTGTTCGGAGAGTACTATTTCGAGATCTCTAACATTTATCATTATTCCAGCGCTTTAAACGCTGCAAAGGTACAACAAACTGCGCTATTTTGCAAGTTTTTAGTCCGCGAACTGCGCTATTTTGTAATTTTTTGGTTCTCAAACTGCACTATTTTGCAAGTTTTTAGTCCGCGAACTGCGCTATTCTGCAAGGAGGGGGATGAGGGTTTGGAGGCCCTTGGTGGCGGGTTGGGCAATGACCCGGACTCTGCTGCTCACCGCTGCCGGATTGGGGTCAATGTAGAAGATCCGGGCATCCGGGCGGGCGTAATTGATGAGGCCGGCGGCGGGGTAGACGTTGAGCGACGTTCCGACTATGACAAGTATGTCGGCTTGCGCCACGACTTCGACTGCCGGCTCAATCATTGGTACGGCCTCCTCAAAAAATACTATGTGAGGTCTGACGTAGTGGCCGTTGATGAGGGTTTGTGGTGTGGTCTCGATGTTTGGCGGGCATAGCTCGTAGACGAGGCTGTCGTCATCGAGGGCACGCACTTTCATCAGCTCGCCGTGGAGGTGGATAATATCGTCGGATGGTGTGCCGGCACGTTCGTGGAGGTTGTCAACGTTTTGAGTCACAACTTTAACGTCGTATTTTTCGGCCAGTTGAGCTATGGCAATATGTGCGGCATTGGGTTCTACGTCGCCAAGTTGCTTGCGCCGCTCGTTGTAAAACTGATGAACCAGGGCGGGATTGCGTCTGAATCCGGTAGCGGAACATACATCCATTACCGGGTATTGCTCCCAGAGTCCGTCGGCGTCGCGAAACGTGCGGATGCCGCTTTCGGCGCTCACTCCCGCGCCGGTCAGGAAAACCAATTTTCTTTTCATACGCCCAAAGTTACAAATTATTTTGTATATTTGCACAAACTTTAATTCCCCCAAGATTCAATTATGGAAAATATCCGCAAGATTGGCACTGCGCTGATCTCCGTCTACCATAAAGACGGACTCGATGAAATTCTCGCTCTTCTCAACCAAGCCGGAGTAAAATTTATTTCTACCGGAGGCACCCATTCGTTTATCCGCTCGCTGGGATATGAATGTGATGCGGTTGAAGACCTTACCGGCTATCCGTCGATTCTCGGCGGTCGCGTCAAGACGCTCCACCCCAAGGTTTTCGGCGGTATTCTTAACCGTCGCGACAATTCCGGCGACCAAGAGCAGATTGCAAAGTATGAGATTCCTCCGATTGATCTTGTAATAGTTGACCTCTATCCGTTTGAAGCCACTGTAGCTTCGGGGGCTTCCGACGAAGATATAATTGAAAAGATTGACATAGGCGGCATATCGCTGATTCGCGGCGCTGCAAAAAATTGGAACGACGTGGTAATTGTGGCATCCAAGGCCCAATACGCCCCGCTGCGTGACCTCCTCCAGGCTCAGGGGGCGCAAACCGATGCCGCTCAACGCCGTTGGTTTGCCAAGGAGGCATTTGCCGTTAGCAGTCAGTATGATTCGGCTATATTCAACTACTTTGGCCGCGGCAGCGAATCTCCGTCGGCGCTGCGCGTGGCCGTCGATGGCATCAAGCCGATGCGCTACGGCGAGAATCCTCATCAGAAAGGCTACTTTTTCGGCAAGTTTGAGGAGATGTTTACGCAACTCCACGGCAAAGAGATTTCTTACAACAACCTCCTTGACATTGATGCCGCCGTGAGCCTGATTGCCGACTTCAGCAAGCCGACTTTTGCGGTGTTGAAGCATAACAACGCCTGCGGCGTTGCTTCGCGTCCGACGATTGTAGAGGCATGGCGCGACGCGCTTGCCGGCGACCCGGTCAGCGCATTTGGCGGCGTATTGATTACCAACGGCACCGTTGACGGCGAAACCGCCCGCGAGGTCAATACCATATTCTTCGAAGTGATAATTGCCCCGGCATATACGGATGAGGCACTCGAAGTGTTGAAGTGCAAAAAAAATCGCATAATCCTTGTGCAGCATAAGCAGAACGACTCGAAGATTTCCTATCGCTCGTGTCTTAACGGCGCACTGGTTCAGGAACGCGACCTCAAAGTGGAAACCGCTCAAGACCTCACACCGGCCACTCCCCGCCTCGTTGACCCCTCGCAGGTTGAAGACCTCCTGTTTGCCAATAAGATTGTGAAGCACTCCAAGAGCAACGCCATTGTGCTGGCAAAGGGCGAACAACTTTTTGCGTCGGGCGTAGGTCAGACCTCACGCGTAGATGCTCTGAAGCAGGCTATCGCCAAGGCTCGCAGTTTCGGCTTTGACCTCAACGGCGCGGTAATGGCTTCGGATGCTTTCTTCCCATTTGCAGACTGCGTGGAAATTGCTCACGAAGCCGGAATTGATGCCGTGATACAACCCGGCGGCTCAATCCGCGACCAGGAAACCATAGACTATTGTGCCTCTCACGATATGGCTATGGTGATAACCGGTGCGCGCCATTTCAAACACTAAATAGCCACAAGTTTTATGAAAAGAATTTTAGGATTGCTGTGTGGCATAATTGTCACGCTAAGCGCTTCATCTCAAGACTTTAAGCCCGGAGCGTTGTTCTCACTTACGCCGGCTCCCTCAGGCACGGAAAACTACTGGACCCTGACCAAACTCAGCGGCTCCTGGCGCATAATCAACCCGCTGACCAACATGGCGCTGCGCGACGATGCCGGCAAAGTGGGAATTGGCGAAAACAACGGCTCAGACGAGGCACAGCTGTGGACCATAACCCCGGCTGCCGGAAAGGATAAATATACGCTCACGCCGACCAACAATAGCAAACTTTCGTGGAAATACACCATTACGCCGGCCGACCGCATCGGATTTGATGCGCAGCTTACGTATCGTCTGCATCCCTACGGTCAGCCGGACAAGGTGCTTGGCAACGGCGATTCGGGCGACGGCAATGCCCGGATTGTCAGCGAGGATATTGACCCGACCAATCGCGGCCAGTATTGGACCGTGAAGATGCTCGATAAGGACAACCGATTCATCAACGGTGCATTCTATAACTCCAACTGGGATGATGCCGGGGGCAATTCCGCAATCAAGCATCTGATACAATGGCCCGGCGGCGGCGACCTCACTAACGCAAAGTTCCACACTCAGGCAGTTGACGGCGGCAAGGCTTTCGTCATAACATCCGCCAATAAGGGCAATATGTATCGCCTTGATGCACAGGGACAGCTGGAAGCAGCTCCGCTGAATCTCGACGATAAATCGGCTTGGATTACCGCAGAAATCGTTGAGAAGCCGAAACTGAAATCACCCATTTGGGAGGATGAGCAGATTTTTGGCATTAACAAGATGGCCGGAAGAGCTACGTTCACCCCCTATGCCTCGGAGGCTGAAATGATTGCCGACGCAGATTTTTTGCGTACGCCGTGGCTCACACCCAAAAGCTCCGTGCGCAAGAGCCTCAACGGAAAATGGAAATTTCATTTCGTTGAGGAACCATCGCAGCGCCCCCTGGACTTTATGCAGCCGGGCTTCGACGCAAGCGCCTGGGATGAAATTCCCGTGCCCTCCAACTGGGAGATGCAAGGCTATGACCATCCGATTTATGCCAACGTAGAGTATCCCCACGCCAACACACCGCCCTTTATCAAGGCACGCCCCGGGTTTAACGACGGCGGCAAGAGCTACGGCACTAATCCCGTGGGTTCATATCTGACCACGTTTGATATTACCGAAAATTGGGCTGACCGCCGCACGATTCTCCACTTCGGCGGCATCTATTCGGCAGCAAACGTCTGGGTCAACGGCGAATACGTCGGTTATACTCAGGGGTCGAACAATGTCAGCGAATTTGACATCACCAAGTATCTCCACCCCGGCGAAAACACCCTCGCCGTAGAAGTGTTCCGCTGGAGCGACGGTTCCTATCTCGAATGTCAGGATATGTTCCGTATGAGCGGCATTTTCCGCGACGTAGAACTGATTTCCGAGCCGGTAATCAGCGTTGCCGACCATAGAATTTCAACGGTGCTTAATCCCGATTATAGTGAGGCAATGGTTAATGTGGACATTGATGTTGCTGACCCCGATTCTCTGAATCAAGACCGCATTTATGAGGCAGTTCTTTACTCCCCTTCCGGCGAAGAATTATATCGCGCGCACTTGGCCGGTAATGCCAAGTCCGGAGTGAGATTTCACTATAAGGTTCACAATCCCGAACTTTGGAGCGCTGAGAAGCCTAACCTCTACCGCCTTGACCTGATTCAGCGAAACGGCGACGTTGACGAACTCGCGTTCTCCACCCCGGTGGGTATCCGCGAGGTGAAAATTGACGGCTCGCTGCTATACATTAACGGCAAGCGCGTGTTTCTCAAAGGCGTGAATCGCCACGACACGTCGCCGCTCAACGGACGCGCCGTAACAGTCGACGAAATGCTTACCGACATGCTGCTGATGAAGCAAAACAACATCAACGCCGTGCGTACCAGCCACTACCCCAACGACGCGCGCATGATGGCGATGACCGACTACTTCGGTCTCTACGTATGCGACGAAGCCGACCTCGAAGACCACGCCAACCAGTCAATCTCGGCCGATCCGGCGTGGATTCCCGCCTTTACCGACCGCATTACGCGCCTGGTTACCCGCGACTACAACCACCCCTCGGTAATCATGTGGAGCCTGGGTAATGAAGCCGGAAACGGCGACAACTTCGCCGCCTGCTACGCCGAGGCCAAACGCCTCGACCCGGCGCGTCCCATTCACTACGAAGGTACCCGCATGGGTCGCGACTACGGCGGCCACAAGTATTCCGATTTCTACTCTAAGATGTATCCCGGCATCGCGTGGATGAACGCCAACACTTCCAACCTCGACAAGCCGATGTTTATCTGCGAATACGCCCACGCCATGGGTAACTCAGTGGGAAACTATCGCGAGTATTGGGACGTGATTGAAAGCTCCAACTCCACCATTGGCGGCGCCGTGTGGGACTGGGTTGACCAGGCCATCTACAACCCGCAGCTGCTCAAAGAGGGCATCAAGCAAATCACCACGGGTTATGACTACCCCGGACCGCATCAGGGCAACTTCTGCTCCAACGGCGTGGTAGGCCCGGAACGCCATCCGTCGGCCAAACTCGCCGAGCTTAAGGCCGTGCACCAGTGGGTTAAGTTTGATTCCATAAAAGTCAACGGCAACAAGGCCACCATTTACCTGCGCAACGCTTACGACTTCACCAACCTCAACGAGTTCAACCTCACCTGGACGGTACTCACCGACGGCCACCCCGGCAAGTCAACAACCCTGCGCCTCCCTGCTGCCGCCCCCGGCGAAACTGCGGAGGTAACAATTAAGCTTTCCAAGCTGAAAAAAGACAAGGAGTCGCTGCTGAACTTGAGTATCACGCAGGCTGCGGCCACTACTGCCGCCCCTGCCGGCCACGAGGTTGCCAAGCATCAGTACGCGCTGAGCGAGCGCCCCACCCTACCCGCCATCAAGGGTATTGGCAATATGACGCAAGACGAAGCCGGCAACGTGGTAATTTTCCAGTCGCCCGCCGTCAAGGCCGCGTTCGACAAGACTACCGGCCGCATGATAGAACTCAAACTCGACGGCACCGACGTGATTGTTGGGGGCCAGGGTCCGAAGTTCGACAACTTCTTCTGGATTGAAAACCACATGCGTGGCAAGCGTGCGCAGAAAGAAGACGGTATGGAAGAAACCGCAACGACGCAAGTGAGCCGCAGCGGCGACAGCGGCAAGTTTACCTCCACGCGCCGCGGCACCATTGCCGACGAAAGCATTACCTACACGATTTACCCGCAGGGAGTTGTGGATATGGATGTGACCATCACCCCGCATAGCGGCAACCTATTTCGCGCCGGCCTGGAAATGGGCGTGAACCCCGCGCTGACCCAAATGGACTACTACGCCCGCGGCCCGCTCTCCAACAGCAACGACCGCCTTGACGGTCAGCTTCTGGGCCGCTATTCCACCACCGTGACTGAGTCGGGCGAAACCTACGTTAAGCCGCAAACCACCGGCAACCGCGAGGGCCTCCGCGAACTCACGCTCACCGATCCTGCCACCGGCCGTGGAATCACCATAGAGACCGAGGGCAACGTGAACTTCTCGGCTCTGCCCTGGACCGATATGGACCTCTATGAGGCGCAACATATGTGGGAACTCACCCCGCGTCCGTGGACGGTGCTGCACCTCGACGGCGCGATGCGCGGAGTAGCCAACGCCTCCTGCGGTGCTGATGTTGACACGCTGCCCGAATATGCCGTGCCCGACCGCCCGCTGCGCTACCGCCTCCGCCTCACCCCATCAAAATAAGAAGCAAAGCCTCATTTTATCCATTACTACCGGACAAAAATTACCGAATTTATCCAATAGTAATGGATAAATTCGTATATTTGCCGAAAATTAATGATCAGTTATGAATAAGGAGATTCTTAAAAATATCATAATTGAGGGGCAAGAACTGCTCGATGAGGTAGAAGCCATTCCCAGGTTTATTGAACTTGAAGAAATGGCTCGATATGTGTTTGTTGGCATACGGCAGGCCGGCAAATCTTATCTACTATATCTCCAAGCCAAGCGCCTTATAGGTCAAGGCCATAGCGTTAAAGAGATGGTTTATATCAACTTCGACGACGAGCGTTTGATTGGATTTAATGTAGAAGATTTCGACACAATCCTTTCTACCTACGCTTCAATGTATGAATATAAGCCTATCTTATTTCTTGATGAAATCCAAAATATCGAAGGGTGGGAACATTTTGCAAGACGTTTAGCCAACCTAAAATATCAGGTTTATATAACCGGAAGCAATGCTAAGATGCTGAGTAAAGACATTGCCTCTACATTAGGCGCACGCTATTTGGAGCGGAATGTATTTCCATATTCATTTAGTGAGTTTCTGACGGCCCGCGGTATAGACTCCGAAAACGATTCCCTTATGTATGGGAAATCGCAAGGTTTGGTTCAAAGAAACCTCAATGACTATTTTTTATGGGGTGGATTTCCCGAACTGTTGCTGTTTTCCAACAAGCGCATATGGCTCAATGAACTATATGAGAAGATTCTGCTGGGAGATATTGTAAATCGCAACGGCATACGCAATGAGAATGCCTTGAGGCTTACTCTTAAGAGGCTTGCAGAAAACATCAAAACGCCCACTTCATATAATCGACTTGCGAGAATGGTAAAAGCCGCAGGCCAAGCCATTACTCCAACCTCCGTATCCGATTATATAAATTATTGCGTAGATGCCTGTATGATTTTCCCTATGGAGAACTGGGCATCAAAGTTCGTTGAGAGAAACACTGTAAGAAAACATTACTTCATAGATAATGGATTGCTAAACATTTTCCTTATTGATAGCGAAACGTCTCTGCTTGAAAACCTGTGCGCTTTGACTCTTTATCGTAAAAGTAAATATGATCCCGATTATGATGTATATTTTTACAATAAGGAGGTAGAGCTTGATTTTTACCTACCTAAACAAAAAAGAGGTATTCAAAGTTGCTATAGCATTGCCGACAAATCGACTCTTGAAAGAGAAGTCAAGGCTTTGACTGTTTTTAATAAACTCTATGGACTGGATAGGGCGGAGATTGTTACGTATTCAGAAGAGGAGGAGATTCAGACACCGGAATTGACGATTTATGTTATTCCGTTGGCAAAATGGTTACTTAATAAGTTATGAAGAAGAAAACAGCAATTTTATTGGTGGTGGGGGCGGCGATGGCCGGGTGTACCCAGGTGCAGCGCGATAACCGCCAGGCGGGGCTTTATGCCGAGCAGCTTGAAAGGGGCGAATCGGTGTCGGCCGCCGAGTATGGCAAGATGGTGGCGTTTTATTGCGAGGCGCTCGACCGCACTCTCGATGAGATAGAGCCTGCCGCCAAGGCCCACGTAGCGGCTCTTGAGGCTGCTGATTCGGTCAGGGTGGTAGAAACTGCCGCAGCGCTTGACCGGACGGCTGCAGAGGCCCATAAAAAGCGCGAGAACCTAATCCGCCTCGGCAGCGGGCTGCAGCGGAACTTCAGCTTGCTCCCCGACAGCCTCCAGCGCAGGCTCACTGACCACATCATGGCGGTCACCTTGCGTTACTCCAACTTCCACTGACCCGCGAGGAAAAATGTCGTCGGGTCCGGTGGGGCGTTCCTCTTCCAGCCATTTGAATTTTGGCAGACGGAAGAGGCTTTTTTTTGCCAGATAGAGGGGCGTGACAGTGCCGGAGGTGGCATCCCATAGCTTCACGCGCTCAATTTCGCGCCCTTGGAATGTGGCCACCATAAAGGAGGATTCGATGTTGGCAATCTTGTTGATTGTGGAGTCTTCTTCTTCGGGGAGCATAATGGCCTGCACGGAGCCGTTGACGTCGAGCCGGCGCAGGTCGCCGATAGAGTCGAAGTAGGCAATCATTTCCTTGCCGGAGAGCTGGTTGAAGTAGTTGCCCTCAACTTGCTCGGCCATAAATCCGAAGTCGGGGAGCCAGGCTTTTTCGGCGGTGGAGTCGTTCATGTAGAGAATGATGCGGTTGCCGAAAATCTGGTGGTTTTCGTTCCAGATTACCGGGTCGTGGTCCATGCGGATGGTGGTGTCGGTGTTGATAAAGGTCATTGAGTCGCACACGCCCTGAATGTCTACCCTCCAGAAGCGCACGTTGGGGTTGGCCACCATCAGGCGCACGGAGTCGGGGGTCTGCCAGGTGCGGATAACGTCGCCGTGGAGATACAGCGTGTCGGGCTGGGAGTATTCCAGGGCGCGGGCGCGGCCGGTGCAGTAGGCCGAGTCGGTGAGTTCGTTGTAGAAGCCGTAGTCGCCGTAGAGGGTCATTTGGCGTGCGGAGTCGGTCAGAACCATATTGCCGAAGGCTTCGCCGCGTCCGGTGGCTTTGTCGTAAACGAGCGAGTCGCCGGTCAGGGTGTTGCCCCGGTTGGTGTGGATGGTGGAGCGGTTGAGCAGTGTGGCCAGGTCGAGGGCGGTGTTGTAGATGCCGTTGAGCGAAGTGATGTCGCCGTCTTTGCCGTAGATGCGTGAGTAGACCGGGAGCAGGGCAATGCGCGAGTCGGTGTTGTAGAGCAGCGTGTCGGTGTAGACGCGGATGGTGTCGCCCTGGTTGGAGACTCCGTTGAGCACCACGTGGCGATAAAAGTTGGCATCTTTGGTTGGCGGGGCATATTCGCCCTCGAGCGAGGTCAGGGTGTTTTGCGGGTCGGCGAGTTTGCCGCCGTTGAGGTAGTAGCCCAGCTCCATAAGCTGGGAGTAATGGAGAATTGGGGCTTCGAGGGTAACGTCGCGGTTTATCAGGCGCACGTCGCGACCTTCGCCATAGACCGTGGCGAGCTGTTCGGAGCCGGAGTAGTCCATATAGTCTCCATAGAGAAAGAGGGTGTCGCCCTGCTCCATGCGGATGTTGCCGAATGCTTCCATGGAGTCGGCGGGGAGAGATGGCGAGGTGTAGAACCGCGCAGAGTCGCAATACATAAACATATCGCCCTGGCGAAAAACCACGTTGCCTACGAGAATCTGCACGTCGGGTTCCGTCGGGGCCACCACGAGCGAGTCGGCCTGCTCAAGGAAGAGCTTGCCGGGCTGATGTCGGTCAGCTTCGGGCACGAGCGGTCGGATCGGAGTATGGTCAGGCACCGCCAGCGGATTTTGCGCAGCAATCCCCGCCGCCAATAAAGCGACCACAACAGCCGGAATTAACCCTCTTCTTTTCATAAAATATCTAATACCCAGTGCCCAACGCCTAACGCCTAACGCCTACTTCACCCACTTGTGGCGCCAGGAGGGGCAGTCGCCCCAGCCGGGTTCGATGCGGATGTAGGTGGATGCGATTTTTTTGTCGACCCATTGGTCGAGGATGCGCTGGCGCTCGGCGGCAATGGCCATGTCGCGGATGAGCTGGTAGTCGTTGGCCATATCGGCGCGGTGTGCTTCAGTGCGGCTTTTGAGCTTGGCAATGCAGACTATGTCGGCCGAGTTGTTGAGGCTCTTCATGGTGAACGCTTTGCTTACCTGGCCGGGCTTGAGGTCGGCAACGGCGCGGGCCACTTCGGCGGGCAGCTGGCTCATTTCAAAGTAGCTGGTGCCGGTCTGCGGATTGGTCATCAGGCCGTGGTTATTTCGGGTGTCTTTGTCTTGCGACAGGACTCCGGCGGCGGCTTCGAAAGAGAATTTTTCGTCGAGAATGTCGGCGCGGATTGAGTCGAGGCGCTGGCGTGCGGCCTGGATGTCGGAGTTAGCAACCTTGGGGCGGAGCAGTATGTGGCGCGTATTGACGCGGTCGCCGCGCTTTTCAATGAGCTGGATAATGTGGAAGCCATATTCGGTTTCAACTACTGCGGAGGCCTTTTTGGGGTCTTTGAGGTTGAAAGCTACTTCGGCGTATTCGGGTACTAGGCCGGAGCGGGGGCGGAAGCCTATTTCGCCGCCCATTGCCGAGGAGCCGTCTTCGGAATACATGATGGCCAGGGTTGAGAACTCGGCGGTGCCGTTGTTGACGCGCTCGGCGTAGCCGCGCAGGCGCTCTTTGATGTCGTCGATTTCCTGCTGGGGAATCACCGGGTTGAGGGTGATGATTTCGACTTCAACCTGCGTGGGAACGTAGGGAATGGAGTCGGCGGGGAGGGCATCGAAGAAGCGGCGCACCTGCGAGGGTGTGGGTTTGACTTTTTCCACGAGTTTTTGCTGCACCTGCCCTACCCTGTAGGAGTTGGTCATGGTTTCGGTGAGGAGCTGGCGCAGCTCGGGAATGGTTTTGTGCATGTATTGTTCGAGTTGCTCGCGCGAGCCGGCCTGGTTAATCCAGTCGTTGATGCGAGAGTCAACTTGTGCGCCGATGCTTGAGGGGTTGGCTTCGATGGAGTCGAGGTCGGCCTGGTGGAGGTATATGCGTTCCAGGGCGATTTGTTCGGGAATGAAGCAGTAGGGATCGCCTATTATGGGGAATTTTTCCTGGCGCATTTCTTGCCAGGATGACTCCACTTCGGAGCGCCAGATGGGTTGGTCGCCAATCATCCAGACTACTTCTTCAACCACGTTGTCGTCGGGTCCGGCGGCGCTGAGGGCCGCAGCTGCGGTCATTGCCGCGATATAAAGGAGTTTATGAGCTTTCATCACAGCCGCAAAGATACAAAAAAGTGGCGAAGTGACAAAGTGGCGGAGTGTGAAATGTTGGAATGTGAAAATGTCGGAATGCGTTTAGACAACACATTCCGACATTTTACATATTCGCAGTTATGTTTACTTCACATAAACCTTTTGGTTGTTGCGGATGTAGATGCCGGGCCGGGTAGCCTTGGAGATGCGCTGGCCGCGGAGGTTGAAGATGATTTCTTCGCCGTCGTTGGCAGTGATTTCGCGGATACCGTCTTCTTCGTTATCGCCGACTTTAACGCCGGGGAACCAGATCTTGGCGCTCATATTTATGGGAACTTCATTTTCATCTACCCAAATGTAGCCGGCTTCGATTGCGCTAAGGCCGTAACATGCTTCGTTGACCGTGATTACACCATCTTTATAAGTTGAACTTACAATGGGTTCTTCGCCATTTTCAGTGAGAATTTCGTTTATCTCGTTGGGAGTCTTCTTATTATCAGTGCAGTACAACGACATGTAGTCGTAGCAGTAAAAGTTGTTAATCTCGGCCTCGGCAAGGGTAAATCCTGCTTTAACGTTGATTGAGAACATAACGTTGTCAGGGTCGGTAACGTCAAACTCGATATAACCGGGTTTGGTACATTCGTTGTAGTCAGCTACAGGACATTTGCCCTTGTAGGGGTCAACGAGGCGATAGAGGTTGGAGTTCTCTTCGTTTTGCTGCATTTCTACTTCGTAGATGTTTTCTGCTTGGTCAATGTCAAATGCGGGCAGAACCCAGCCGTCCATGAGGTGAGCGGTACCAATGTTTTTCCACCCTTCGTTGGGGTCGGCGTTGGGATCAAACTTGGTCATTTCAATCATATCGAAGATGGTGTAGTATGCCTTCTCCTCGGGATCGTAGATGCTCATGGCATCGTCTTGGTCGAACACCACGGTAGTACCGTCGTAGTTGGCAACGATTTCGGTGACGTGTGAGTATTCACCAGTTTCATTGCTCCAGTGCAGGAATGCTACTGCTGCGCCCTCAAACATTGTGGGTTGTTCGGCGGCGGTGAAGGTGATGTTGCCGGTCTTGGTGTTGAGTTTAGCAACGAGGCTCCAAATGTAATCCCGGTCAAATTCAAACGGCATGTTGAATACAAGTACGTTTTCGCCTTCGCCTGCAGTTACGGTCATTTCACCATCGTAAGCGGGGACATTTTCAAGTTCTACAGTGTATGAGACTTCGTAGTTGCCAACAATGTCGGCTACCGAGCAGATGTCTTCGCCGGGTTCGGGATCAATGGGGTCGGGATCCACGGGGTCAGGATCCACGGGGTCTGGTTCGGTTGTTACGGGGCTATAGTCAATCTCGGTAACGAAAATCTCATAGGTGCTGTTGTAGCAGCCATACATGCCGGTTACGGTAGCCTTTTCAGCCTCTTTGATTTCGAGGCTTTCAATGTTCTTGAACTGGTCGTAGAGCAGCACACCTTTGGCGTAGTATTTGCCGTCAGTTTCGGTGATTTCAACGTCGGTGAGCTTAATGTACTGACCGAGTGCAACGGTTGCGGCATCATATTCAACGGGAGCAACAGCTGTTTCTTGGGTTCCTGCGGTGAAGCTCGATGCTTCGGGCACGAACTGAGGCATATTGTAGTATTCGCTGTATGTACCGGAAATGTTTTTCAGCACGGTGCCATTGGTGTAGGTTTGCGACAGGTCGCCGTAAACTTCCATTGAGCCGGTAGCATCAGTAACGAAGAGATACTTGCCGTTCTGATAAGTTACGGTTACTTCGCCGGTGATTTGGCTGATTTTCTTTTTGTCTTTAGCGGCAAGGAAAGCAGCGATGTCGGTTACTTCAACAACTTCCTTGGGGAATTCGCCGGCAGTGCCGTCGAGTACCACAATGAGGTTCTGGAGAGCCTTGTTGTCTTTAGAGGTTACGGCGATGGTCATGGTTTCGAGGTTCTCGCCGTTCATAATGTTGGAGCCGGTCTTGATAGAGGGGGCAGTGCCTTCTGAGGGTTCACCGTTAACGGTGTAGGTGCCAAGAGCGCCTTTGCTTACAAAGTCAACGGCTGAGATTACATGGCCGGGGGCAGAAATTGTGATGGTTGCCGTGCCGTTTTTGTTGATGCGGAGGCCATCGGACCAAAAACGCATACCGCTGCCGGTGCCTTCGTAGTTGATTTTTATGTTAACGCCGATAGAGTCGATTTCTGCAGACTTGAAGTAAGCATTGCCACCACGTACGTTATCGATACCGTATTGGTTGGTAACGAAGTCGAAGTCAATAACCTGAGCCTTTGCGGGTTCGGGTTCCGGTTCGGGTTCTACGTATCCGGGGGTTTTAAAGGTGAGAGTTGATGGGAAAACAGAAGTGTAGATAGGTGATTGCGCTACAGAACCAATTGCAAGCGTTCCGCGGACGGGAATGGTAATTGTAGAGATGCCCTTTTCTTCTGTCAAAGTGATTTTATTTGCGTCAGGTGTAACTTCTTGCGCATAGCTGTAACTGTAAATATAATATACGCCGGTTTCTGGGCCTCCGTTTATGCCTGTTGACATAAGCTCAATTTCACAGTTCGTGGGATCATCTGTCTTGATAGTGAGGTCAGGAGAATCGCCTGTGAAACCAAGTGCACTCCAAAGCTCTTGGAAAGCATTTTGAATTTTGTATTCTCCGGGTCTTTTGTCGTTAGTGAGAACTTTTACGGTTGTGTTGGTGGTGTTTTGTGCGCCCTGTTTGAAATTGGGGTAGATGATGTTTTCGTTAAAAGATGCCTCATCATCAATGGACTTCCAAACACCGGCTTCCATACCGATTACATCGAAAAGTCCATAGTAAAAACCTGCTCTTTGTTCGGTATATTCAGCATCGTTATACGACGGCCATGAAAAACCACGGTCTGCAGGGAAAGTGATGTTGCCGGTAGTTGCATCGTATGTTGCATCAAAACCTCCTGGTACGATTCTGTCATTATGAAGTGATTTAAACTAATTTTAAAATTACAAATAAACTTGTAGAATGTTAA
>JAMPBN010000001.1:520535-634112 GCA_023666665.1 Prevotella sp.
TGCGTTGTGTGAAACCGCAAATTTACACTTAAAATTCCCAAAAATACCCCCCCCAGCGTTAAAAAATGTTAAAAAGCGGATTGTGATTGTTACAGCAGGGATTTGAGCGCCTATTTCAGGCGGAGGCGCACGTAGTCGGCAACGTATTGCGCGAGTTCGGGCATCGGCAGGAGCGAG
Source organism: Prevotella sp. (assembly GCA_023666665.1). GTDB lineage: Bacteria > Bacteroidota > Bacteroidia > Bacteroidales > Muribaculaceae > UBA3263. Next base: position 520,713 of record JAMPBN010000001.1, read on the forward strand.
GAGTCAACGGTGAGGTCGTAGCTCGAGGCGGCTCCCCAGGTTTTGTCGGTGTAGAAGTTGTAGTAGCCGGCGCGTATCTTGTTGATTTTGCGAATCATTGAGCGGGCTTCTGATTCGGTGGCTTTGTCGCCGCGACGCAGCAGTCGCTTGATGCATTCTTCTTCGGGGGCGTGAACGAAGATGTTGATGCAGCGCGGATGGTCGCGAAGCACGTAGTCGGCCGTGCGCCCCACTATTACGCAGCTCTTGGAGGCTCCGAGGTCGCGGATAACGTCGCTCTGTGCGCGATACACAGCATCGTCGCTGACATACAGTCCCGAAGCAAACGCCGAGCCAAAGCCGACACCGAACGCTCCGCTTAGCACCGAGGGGGTGCGCTCGTCGTCGCGCTCCATCATTTCGGGGATGAGTCCCGACTTGCGGGCGGCATCGGCAAGCAGCTTCTTGTCGTAAAACTCTATGCCGAGGATTTCGGCGAGTCGGCGGCCAAGTTCGCGGCCTCCGCTGCCCATTGCCCGGCCAATGGTGATTACGTAGTTATCCATTTATGGCGTTTTTAAGTCGGTCGAGTGCTTCTTTGATAACGCTACGGGGGAAGCCGACGTTGAAGCGCATATGTCCCTCGCCTTCCGCGCCGAACATTGTGCCGTCGTTGAGCGCGAGCTTGGCTTTCTTAACGAAGAGGTCAACCAGCTCATTCTGTTTCAGCCCGAGGGCGCGGCAGTCAAGCCATATCAGGAATGATGCATCGGGGCGCACGGGGCGAATTTGCGGGAGGTTTTCGCGGCAATATTCCTCAACGAAGCGAATGTTGTCTTCGAGATAGCTGATCATGCGTTCGCGCCATTCGTTGCCCCGTTCGGTAAGGGCCGCCATAGTGGCAATGGGGGCGAAGATGTCGGGTTCGTTGAGCTCGTTGGCCTCGAGCCAGCCATAGAATTTCTCGCGGATTTCAGCGTTGGGCACTATGGCGTAGGAGCTTACAATGCCGGCGATGTTGAAAGTTTTGGATGGTGCCTGAAAGGTTATGGAGTTTTGGGCAGCCGTTTCTGAAACCGAGGCAAAGGGGATGTGTTTTTTGCCCCAAAGCGCCATATCGCAATGAATCTCGTCGGAGATGACCAGGATGCCTCGTTCGGCACAGAAGTTGGCAAGACGTTCAAGGGTTTCGCGGGGCCAGACAATGCCTGCGGGGTTGTGGGGGTTGCAGAGAATCAGCAACCGGCACTTATTGTCAACCACCTTTTCGAGGTTCTCAAAGTCCATTTCATACGTGCCGTCTTCGTGTTCCTTGAGCGGGTTGTAGACCACTTCGCGGCGGTTGTCCAGCGGCACGAGACGGAAGGGGTGATAGACCGGCGGCTGGATTATGACCTTCTCATCGGACTTTACGAACACGTTGATAGCCATGCCGATGCCCTTGACTATGCCGGGAATATACGTGAGCCATTCGGGCTCGACTTTCCAACCGTGGCGTTTGTTAACCCAGTCAATGAGGCAGCTGCGATAGTCGGCATTTTCAGCCGTGTAGCCGAAAATCGGGTGTTCGAGGCGCTGTTTCATTGCTTCGACCACGAAGTCGGGGGTTGCGAAACTATTGTCGGCTATCCAGAAGGGCATAATGTCCGTGGCACCAAAATATTGCTCCAGGCGCTCTATGGCCATGGCATCGGTGCCTTCGCGTGAGATAATGCGGTCAAATTCGCAAGGGGTCATTGGCGTTGCTGGCGTGAGAATGTGAGAGTGATTTTGGCTTCGTCGGGTAGCAGTTCGGTCATTGAGGGCATTGCCACCATTGGCGACATACCGCTCAGAGTTGACGACGATGAGGCGTAATATGACGAGTTGCTTTCGTAGACCATCGACACCGGGGTGATGGTAAATGTATAATCGGCGGCGGTGAGCGCATCGCCTTTGGCACGCATCTCCATAACGTAGTCGCGCAGGTTGCCAAAGTCGTAAGTCATCGTGTTGGCGTTGTATTGCGCAACGAATGAGGTCACGTCGTCGGGCAGCTTGTTGGCGGCAAAGAATTTGTCCTTGTCCTTGCTGAGCACCATCAGCAGATAGTCGGCGGGCTTGATGCCGCAGCCGTTGGCAATGGAGTCGCAGGGTACGGAGAACGTCAGCGTGTTGATTACCGCCATAGTTTTGGCGGTGGCTTCGTCGTAGGCTTTCAGCACGTTGACAATGGGGAACGCCATTTCAACGTCGCGCCCGGCGGGGCTGACGATTATGGCGCGTCCGGCATTGGCGAGGTCAGTGAGCGACTGCGCCATTTTCAGGTGAATGTTGGTGTTGCTGACTACTTCCGGAGCCGTGGCGAGGTAATAGGAATAGAGGTGGCGAATGGAGTCAACCATCACGCCCTCGGAGTTTTCGAGCATCTCGCGTTTGGAGTAATACATCATCAGGCGGGTGTCGGTGATGCGGGTTACGCGGCCGGAACCGAATGTTGCCTTGACGTAAATGCCGGGGAAGAGTTGGGTGGCAAATTCTTCGGGGTTGTTGAAGAGAGAGCGCGTTGCCGGATTGCGGTAGGCATCGTAGATTTTCTGTCCGAATTCCAGAGGAATGGTTGCGTAGGCAAAGCGATATGCCGAGCCGCCCGAGGCATCGGAAATGGCGGAGCCGGAGGCGGTAAACATGCCGATGCCGTGACAGTCGGTATTGGTGAAGCCGCTGCTTTTGTAGAACGGCGTGTTTTCAAACCTCGTGCCGGCGGGGAAGTTGCTGTAGATGGGGTAGGGCAGGGTGTCCGTCAGGGGGAATACCTCGAAGCCGATGGGGGCGAGAGAGTCGCCAACAAAGCCGCCCTTGTCAAACACCAGCTGTACCTTGACGGAGTCGAGCGTCACGCCGGTGGTGTCGATTGAGATGGAGGGGAAAAGCTGGGCCACGAAGTCAGCGCGCAGGGTGCCGTAGGTCGGAGCGTCGATGGCTCCGAGCAGCTGGGTGGTGGTGCGCGATTGAACGCGGGGATTTTCAATCGAGCGGGCGTGGAGCTTGAAAGTGTCGGCAATGACCACTTCAAATTGGTCGGTGACGAGGGCGCTTCCGGGCATATCAAGGGAGTCGGCGTTGTCGCAGGCCGAAAAGCCTGCCATGGCCATAATTCCTGACGCTAATATCAGCGGTAGTTGTTTCATTTCTCAGGGTTGAGTATTGTGTCGTAGAACGCAGTGAGGGCTGCGGCGTTTTCGTCGAAGTCGCCCGGATATTCGAGCAGCGGCTTGCCGGTTTGGCGGGCATATTCGAGCAGCTCGGGGTCAATGTCGGGCTGACCCACGATGATTGCGTCGGCGTGGTCCATGGCCAGGCGCGACAGCGTTGAGTAGTTGATGTCTTTGTTCTTTATCGAGCCGAGAAAGCGGTCGGTGATGCCGTCGGTGCGAAGCTGCTTGTAGGTGCGGGGGTTAAACGGCTCGGAGGGGGCGTTGTCGGCATTCGTCAGGGTGTAGACGATTTTGGCCTTGCGGAAAACCGGGTCGTCGTTGTACACGCGCTTGAGGTATGCCGGGGTCATGGCCGTGAGCCAGCCTGTGCAGTTGATAATGACGGGATCCCAGCGTAACTTTTTGACTGTCTCGGCAACGCCGCGCACAAAGAATGTCGTGCGCTCGCCGTTTTCGTGGGCGTGGCTCACGGTCTCGAGTTCGGGCGAAGGGTGGCGCTGGAAGTAGTCGTCGTTGTCAATGAAATACACCTGCATACGGGTGGATTGCATCGTGGCAACTTTGATAATGAGCGGATGGTCGGTGTCGTCAATGACAATGTTCATGCCGCTGAGGCGAATCACCTCGTGGAGCTGGTTGCGGCGCTCGTTGATGTTGCCGTATTTGGGCAGGAAAAGGCGCACTTCGTAGCCTGCTTCCTGGGCTTTGCGGGGCAAGAGAGTGGAGAGCGTAGCCAAGGGCGACGCGGGCAGGTAAGGGACGGCTTCCTGCGAGATGAATAGCATTTTGGGTTGGGCCATATAGCTTCGCGTAGTCAAAAAGTTAGACTGCAAATTTACGAAAAAAATCCCGAAAATGCAAACTCACCCTTTCGGGCGCTATGCAAAGCCGAGTTTTTCGGCGTTGATGTGGTGCCAAATGGCGGCGGGTATTATCCGCCAGCCGAGATACAGCAAATGCCAGCGCCAATCAATGTAAGCAACTTTTTTGCGTCGCGAAATTGCCCGCACAATCAGCCGCGAGGCATAGTCGGGGTCCATCAGCAGAGGGTATTTCTTGCCGGGTTTGAGCAGCGGGGTGCGCGTCCATCCGGGGCGGATGTCGGTGATGCTTATCGGAGTACGTGAGGTGGCGGCTCTTTGGCGCAGACCCTCAAGATATGTCCAGTCAAAACGCTTGGACGCGGAATATGCCTCCATCGGCGTGGTGCCGCGAGTGCCGGCAATGGAGCTGATTGCCGCAATCTGACCGTGAGGGTTGTTGGCGACAAACCAGTTGTAGGCGGAGCTTACCATACGCGCAAAACCCACGCAGTTGGTCTGCGCGATAGCGGCCTCGCGGTCGGGGTCGAGGGCAGGGTCGTCGTAACCGATGCCGGCAACGTGGATATACAAATCCATGCCGCCAAGCCGCTCAATCTGCGCCAGCAACTGCTCCGGTGCATCAGCCGAGGTTACATCAATCGAAGCCCACTGCCCACTGCCCACTGTCCACTGTCCACTTGGCTTGCGCCGAGCGGCGCAAGCCACCTTATGGCCTGCTGCTAAATAAAGAGAGGCGAGCTTCGCGCCTAAGCCGGAGCTCGCCCCCATAATCAGTATTTTCATTTATTTGCCGAAGTAGCGCTGGTAGAGACCGTGGAAGCCGCGACCGTGGCGAGCTTCGTCCTTGGCCATTTCGTGAACGGTGTCGTGAATGGCATCGAGGTTCATCTTCTTGGCGTTGGCGGCAATGCGCATCTTGTCGGCATTTGCGCCGGCTTCTGCGTGCATACGCTTTTCGAGGTTGGTCTTGGTGTCCCAAACAACGTCGCCGAGCAGTTCGGCAAACTTGGCAGCGTGTTCAGCTTCCTCGAAAGCGTAGCGCTTGAATGCCTCGGCAATTTCGCTGTAGCCCTCGCGGTCGGCCTGACGGCTCATTGCGAGATACATACCCACCTCGGTACATTCGCCCAGGAAGTGATTGTTGAGGTCTTTGATCATTTCCTCGTCAGCGCCATCCTTGGCAATGCCGATAACGTGTTCGGTTACGAAGTTCAGAGGGTCAGACTCTTTAACTTCTTCGAATTTTGACTTGGGAGCGCCGCAGAGGGGGCACTTTTCGGGAGCTTCGTCACCTTCGTGGATGTAACCACAAACGGTGCAGATAAATTTTTTCTTCATTTGGTTATTCGGTTAAAAAAGTTCTATTATTTAAAACGTTTATTTCTGTTTAAAAGTTTATTTTGCGGCGATGACTTCGACTTCGAGGAGCACCTGCTTGGGGAGTTCCTTGACGGCTACGGCAGAGCGGGCGGGGTAGGGAGCGGAGAATGCCTCGGCATATACCTCGTTCATCGGCACGAACAGACTCATATCTGCGAGAAACACGGTGGTTTTAACCACGTTGTCCATGGTCAGACCGGCTGCGGCGAGTACGGCCTTGACGTTTGCCATGCTCTGGCGGGCCTGGGCGGTAATGCCTTCGGGAATTTCGCCGGTTGCGGGATTTACGGGAATCTGACCCGATACGAATACGAACTGTCCGGCATCAATTGCCTGGCTATAAGGGCCGATAGCGCCCGGAGCGTTGGTTGTTGCGATTACTTGTTTCATTTTTAGTTGGTTATGATATGGTTTAGGTTTGTTGAGCCGAGTGATTTAAGCGGCAGGGAGCCGAGCGGTTGTGTCGATGCTGCAAGCGATGCGTCGTCGGCAGCGTTGAGAGCGTCGGCCAATGATTTAAAATCGGTGTTAAATTCAGGAATGAAATCAGTCGTGCCGTGGTCGCGAAAAGTGTCAACGGCCTCGCCTACGGTCATCTGCGCGAGGTCGCGGGCGGGCTGATAGCAAACTATGCCCTTGCGGTTGGCCGGGGATACGCGGATAATCAAGTGCATATCCTCCATTTCGGCAAGAAGAATCTGAACCAAACGGAGCGGCACACCAAACGACCGCTCAAAATCGGTGGCCGACAACGGAGCTTTTCCGCCAATGTAGCGCTGCACCATTACGGCCAGCAAACCCACGCCGATGCGGCGGCGATAGTTGAACGATATGCCGTAGATGTTTTCGTCGAGCGCATAGTCCGAGATGCTTTGCGCCGAGTAGCAGAGTAGCGCGCCGGTCAGGGTGAAGAGCCACACTAACTGAAGCCATATCAGCAGCAACGGCAGGAATGCAAAGCCGCCATATATGGCGTTGTATTTGCTCACGTATAGTTGCCCGCTGACAAAGAGCCATTGTAGCACCTGATATGCCACTCCGGCAAGTATGCCCGCCGGAAGCGCGTTTTTGAATTTTACCTTGGTGTTGGGTACGAGCATATACAGCCCGGTGAAAAACAACCAGATGAAGACTACCGAAGCAATGTCAAGCCCGGCGGTGAGTAGTGGGGTCATAAAGGGCAGATAGTCTTCAACGCTCGCTTGCATGAACGCCGTGAGGCCGGAACCGCACACCATCAGAATCGGCAGGATGATGAATATGGCGGTGTAGTCGGTGATTTTGCGCCACATTGTGCGCCCCGACTTGATACACCAAATGCGGTTGAATGCATCTTCAACGGAGCTGATTAAGGAAATCAACGTCCACAGCAGCACCACGATGCCCACGCCGACAAACAGCCCCTCGGAAGCCTGGGCCAGGTAGCTGTCAACAAACTGCATGGCAACCTCCAGGGCATGGCGCTGCGAGGGAAAGTAGCTGATTAGCTGGCTGCTGAGAATATTTTGGAAGCCGAAGCCGCGCCCTATGGCAAAAAGCAACGCCAGGGCCGGCACTATGGCCAACAGCAGGCGGTATGTCAGCGCGCAGGCTGTTGACTGCAGGTCAGCGCTGAGAAAAGACTTGACCGTCAGGTTGATAGTCTTCACAATCCGCACCCAAAGAGAATTACGGCGGTCGTGCCACACCCCCTTGAGGGCGTAGTTCCACGCACTGACGGCTTTACGTTTCATTGCAATGAATCTTGCAGTCATTTTCACCCCGCAAAAGTATAAAAAAACTCCCAACTCCCCAAATTTATTTCTCCGCGGTTCGGAAATTTGTTGTACCTTTGCGCCGTTTATGATTCAACTACCTGAAGACAAGGGGCGACAAAAGGCCCTGAGGGCAGCGTTGAGCGAAGCCCGTACAGTGTCGGTCTACGGTCTGGCAGGTTCTGCCGCCGCCATGATGCTGGCTCAAACCGGACGCAAGCGCCCGATGATTGTTGTTGCTGACTCGCTCGATGATGCCGGTTATCTCTATCACGACCTGACGCGTCTTTGTGGCGACGATGCCGTGGCTTTTCTCCCATCCGGCTATAAGCGCCACATTAAATATGGCCAGACCGATGCCCCATCGCAGATTCTTCGCAATGAAGCAACCTCGCGGCTCTACGCCCCTGACACCACACTGCGCTTTTTGGTTACCTATCCCGAGGCTATGGCTGAAAAAGTGGCCTCACCGGGCGATATGTCCTCACATACCCTCCATATTGCCGTGGGAGAGAAGCTGAATCTGACCGAAACCCTCAAGTGGCTGCGCGAAAACGGCTTTACCGAAGAAGACTACGTCTACGAACCCGGCCATTTTGGCGTGCGCGGTTCGATTCTCGACATCTACGGATATTCCAATGAGTTGCCCTTCCGCATTGACCTCTTTGGCAACGATGTTGACTCCATCCGCCTTTTCAATGTCGAGACGCAACTTTCGGAACAGAAACTTGATGCCATAGACATCACTGCCAACGTTGCCGACCAATCGGCCGGAGGCTCTCTGCTCGACTTCATAGACCCCGCAACGGTCATTGCCGTGCGCGACGACGTGGAGTTCCTCCTTTCTCGGGTTCGCGCCGTTGGCGAGGAAAAATTCTCCGCCTCGGCAGCTCTTGCCGACGAGGGCGATGCCAACGCCATGAAGCAGGTAATCGACACCGAGGCATTCTGCGCCAAGGTCGCCGCGATGCGTACCCTCATCTACTCCGACTCCGACCATAGTGCCGCCGGATGCCGCGCCTCGCTCAACTTCAACTGTTCCCCCCAGGGAATCTATCACAAGAATTTTGACCTCATCGGCTCGGAACTTTCCAGGCTGCAAAGCGAGGGCTACACCATATATATACTGTCTGACTCCGCCAAGCAACACGAGCGCCTGCGCTCCATTTTTGCCGAGCGCGGCGACAAGGTGAAGTTCACGCCGATAATCGGGACACTGCACGCCGGCTTCGTTGACCACAACACCCGCTCGTGCATCTTTACCGACCATCAGATTTTTGACCGTTTCCATAAATATTCGCTCAAGAGCGAGCGCGCCCGCTCCGGCAAACTCGCCCTCTCGCTCAAGGAACTCAGCGCCATAGAGCCGGGCGATTACATCGTGCACGCCGACCACGGCGTTGGCCGCTTTGCCGGACTCGTGCGCTCGGCGGGCATCAATGGGCGCATGCAGGAAATGATTAAGCTCACCTACCTCAACGGCGATACCATTTTCGTGTCGCTCCACTCCCTGCATAAGCTCAGCAAGTATAGAGGAAAAGAGGGTGATGAGCCGCGCATCAACAAACTCGGCTCCGGAGCCTGGAACAAGCTCAAGGAACGTACCAAGTCGAAGCTCAAAGACATTGCCCGCGACCTGATTTCACTCTATTCCCGCCGCCGCCAGGAGCAGGGCTTCGAGTTCCCGCCCGATGACTATATGCAACACGAACTCGAAGCGAGCTTTATCTATGAAGATACCCCCGACCAGCTTACGGCTACCCAGGCCGTTAAGGCGGATATGGAGTCGCCGCGGCCTATGGATCGTCTGATTTGCGGCGACGTAGGGTTTGGCAAGACGGAAATCGCGATGCGTGCGGCGTTCAAAGCCGCTATTGCCGGAAAGCAGACTGCCGTACTCGTTCCGACTACGGTTTTGGCTTATCAACATTTCCGCACGTTTACCGAACGGTTTAAAGACTTCCCGGTGCGCGTTGACTACCTGTCGCGCGCCCGCTCCCCCAAGCAGGTTAAAGAGATTCTCGCCGCCCTCGAAGATGGTAAAATCGACGTGATTATCGGCACTCATAAACTCATCGGCAAGTCGGTGAAATTCCACGACCTCGGTCTGCTCGTTATTGACGAGGAACAGAAATTCGGCGTGGCCGTAAAAGAAAAGCTCAAGGAGCTGAAAGTGAATGTCGACACTCTGACTATGAGTGCCACCCCCATACCGCGAACTCTGCAATTTTCGCTTATGGGAGCTCGCGATCTCAGCGCCATAACCACTCCACCGCCAAACCGCCATCCTATTGCTACTCAGGTGCTGACTATGACCGACGAACTCCTTGCCGAAGCCCTGAATTTTGAGTTGAGTCGCGGCGGTCAGGTGTTTATTATCAACAACCGCATAGAGGGACTTTATGATTTGGAAAACATCGTGCGTCGCCTCGTGCCGGATGCACGCACGGTAGTGGCCCACGGTCAGATGCCCCCCGAAAAACTGGAGAAGGCAATTCTTGACTTCACGGCCCGCGATTACGACGTTCTCATTGCTACGACCATCGTTGAGAGCGGCATAGATATGCCCAACGTCAACACGATGATAATTTATAATGCTCAGAATTTCGGACTGTCGGAGCTGCATCAGCTGCGCGGGCGCGTGGGCCGCAGTTCGCGTAAGGCATTCTGCTATCTTGCCGTTCCGGCCGGAGCGCCGGTGTCGCCCGTGGCGCGTCGTCGCCTGCAGGCCATCGAGAGTTTTTCCGACCTCGGCAGCGGCATCCATATTGCCATGCAAGACCTCGACATACGCGGCGCGGGCAATCTGTTGGGCGCCGAGCAGAGCGGCTTTATTGCCGACCTCGGCTACGAAACCTACCAGCGCATCCTTCAGGAAGCAGTAACGGAGCTGCGCACCGAGGAGTTTGCTGAAACTTTCGCCGACCAGGACGAGGCCAATCAGGACTTTGTGGCCGACTGCACCATTGAATCGGATATGGAGCTGCTGCTCCCCGCCGACTACGTGCCGCAAGACTCCGAGCGTATTGCGCTCTATCGCGAACTCGACGGCATTGACCGCGAACTCGACCTGCGGGCATTCAGCGAGCGCCTTGAAGACCGCTTTGGCCGCATTCCGCGCCCGGCGGCTGAACTGCTGCGCGTGCCCCGCTTGCGTCGCCTTGCCCGCAAGTTGGGCATCGAGAAAGTGTCGCTCAAGCAGGGCAAGATGTTCCTGTTCTTTGTCGGCTCTGAAAACGTTGCTTACTACCAGAGTCCGATGTTTGGCAAAATCATTGAGTATGTAACCGCGAATCCCCGCGACTGTCAGTTCCGCGAACGCGACGGCCGCCGCTCCATCGTCATTGCCAACGTCGACTCCGTAGAACACGCAACCGGCATCCTCGCAACGATTTTGTCCTGAAGTTACAGGAAGGCGAGGACGAGGACTTGGGCGGCGACTACGCGCAGGAACATTGTCAGCGGGTAGACCGTGGAGTAGGCCACTGCGGCAGCATCGTTTTGAGTTGAACCGGTGGCATAGCTGAGTGCCGGCGGGTCAGTGTATGAGCCTGACATAAGGCCCATAATGTGCAGGAAGTTGATTTTATAAACCTTGCGGGCAATGATGCCGACTATTATCAGCGGAATAAAGGTGATAATGAAGCCCCAAATAACCCACCACATACCGGTGAGGTTAAACGTAGTTGCCACAAAGTTCTGTCCGGCGGCAATGCCCACCGACGCCAGGAACAGGCATATGCCCAATTCTCGCATAAGCAGGGCGGCAGATGTTGATGTGTAAGTGACGAGTTTCGCTTTATAGCCAAAGCGCGACAGAAGAATGGCAACAATCAGCGGTCCGCCGGCCAAGCCGAGTTTCATACCGTAGCCGAGGTCAATGGAGCCGAGGATTATGCCGAGCATAATGCCGATGAAAATGGTGATGAGGTTTGGCTCGTTGAGTCGGCGCATGGAGTTGCCGAGCTTGTCGGCAAGGCGGTCAATATCGTTGAGTTCGCCGACTACGGTAAGACGGTCGCCCATCTGCAAACGCAACCCGGCGGAGGCGAGAAGATCCACGCCACCGCGATTCACGCGCGTGGCGTTGAGCTGATAAGCGCTATGGAGGTGGAGCTGTCCGAGGGTCACGCCGTTATACTTGGGTTGGGTCAGCACAATGCGGCGGCTTACTACCTGGGCTGCCGTTGAGCAGTCTTCCCACTCCATATCTATCTGCGGGCCGAGAATCGCGGAGAATGCACATTCGTCGGTGCAGCTCATTATTACTTTAACTTTGTCGCCGACGTGAACCTTGGTCTGCGAAGTCGGAACGATGACTTCGCCGTAGGCGTTAAGCAAGCGGGAGATTACAAAGTCGCAGTGAATCACGTCGTGGAGTTGCACCAGCGTCATACCGTTGATGCGCTCGTTGGCAATCTCAAAGGTTACCATCGCCGGGGCGTGTTGCTCGGCGGCTGCGGCATCTTCGAGTTTCTTTATTTCATTGTTGATGTTGATTTTAAAGCACTTTTTGAGTGTCAACATTGCGGCGATGATGCCGACAACGCCCAAAGGATATGCGGCGGCATAGCCCATGGCCATGGTGTCTGCCATATCGGGGGCGGCCTGTTGTGCGGCGGCGAGTCCGGGGGTGTTGGTTACCGCACCGCTCATCACGCCGACAATTGCCGCCGGAGATGTGAAATCCTTGTTCAGCAAATAGATTATACACGCAATGGCTACGTTGAGCACCACAATCCCCACGGCAAGCATATTTAGCGTTATGCCCCCTTTTTTGAACGAGGAGAAGAATGCCGGCCCTACTTGCAGACCGATTGCGAATATAAACAGTATCAATCCGAATTCGCGGATGAATTTAAGAACTTCGCCGTCAACTATGTAGCCGAAGTGACCCATAACTATGCCGACAAACAATACGAAGGTAACGCCGAGCGATACTCCGCCAATGCGGATTTTGCCGAGATAGATACCCGCTGCGATTACAAACGAGTAAAGCACCAGTGTCGCGGCAAGCGACGTGTTTCCGGGCGATAAAAGAGCTGTGATTATGTCCATTGCTGTTTGATTTCTTCAAGTTCCATAGATGCGAGTTCCCATACGCTCATTGCGTTGTCGAGCTTCTTGCCAAGGGCGGCGTGGCGGTCGTAAACGTCGGGACTCTGCGGGCTGCCGGAGGCCAATTCGGCCTCAAGGGCAGCAATTTCAGCCTCTATTGCCGCTATGCCGGCCTCGGCTTCTTTTACGCGCTTTTCGGCGCGATTAATTGCGCGGTCGCGCTCCTTCTTCTCCTCGTAGCTGAGCTTGCGTGAAGATTTATCTTCACTCTTAACCTGAACCCCTTCACCTTTCACCTTTCCATCTTCCCCCTTCACCTTATTCCGCTCCAGCTCCTGAAGTGAAGCGATTTTTTTCTTCTCAAGAAATTCGTAAATGCCTCCAAGACACTCGCGCACCTTGCCGCCGCCAAATTCGTAGACTTTCTCCACCAGGCCGTCGAGAAACTCGCGGTCGTGGCTCACCACGATGACCGTGCCGTCAAAGTCCTTGATGGCTTGTTTGAGAATATCTTTGGTGGCCATGTCGAGGTGGTTGGTAGGCTCGTCGAGAATCAGCAGATTCACCGGTTCGAGCAGCAGACGTATCATTGCCAGGCGGGTCTTTTCGCCGCCGCTGAGTACCTTGACTTTTTTGTCTGAAGCCTCGCCGCCAAACATAAATGCGCCGAGAATGTCGCGGATTTTGGTGCGTATGTCGCCCACGGCCACGCGGTCAATGGTGTCAAACACCGTCAGGTCTTCGTCGAGCAGCTGTGCCTGATTCTGAGCAAAATATCCGATTTTTACGTTGTGGCCTATTTTCAGAGTCCCATCAAAGGGGATTTCGTGCATAATGCACTTTACGAGCGTGGACTTGCCCTCGCCGTTTTTGCCCACGAAAGCAACCTTTTCGCCGCGCTTAATGGTGAAAGTGGCATCGGCAAAGACCTGATGGTCGCCGTAGCGCTTGCCTAAGGCATCGGCAATCACCGGATAGTCGCCCGAGCGGGGAGCCGGAGGAAAGCGCAGGTTCAGGTGAGAGGTGTCTACCTCGTCGACCTCAATGCGCTCAATCTTGGCAAGCTGCTTCATGCGGCTCTGCACCTGTACGGCCTTGGTGGCCTTATAGCGGAAGCGCTCAATGAACTCTTCGGTGTCGGCAATCTGCTTTTGCTGGTTTTGATATGCACGCATCTGTTGCTCAATGCGTTCGCGGTGAAGAACCACGTATTTTGAATAGTTGACGTTATAGTCGTAGATTTTGCCGAGCGAAATCTCTATGGTGCGGTTTGTAACGTTGTCAATGAATGCGCGGTCGTGGCTCACCAGCACCACTGCTCCGGCCTTGGCTACTAGGAAGTTTTCCAACCATTGTATAGACTCGATGTCAAGGTGGTTAGTGGGCTCGTCAAGCAGCAAAACGTCGGGGCGTTGAAGCAGAATCTTGGCCAGTTCGATGCGCATACGCCAGCCGCCGCTGAACTCACACGTGGGGCGGTCAAAGTCGCTGCGGTTAAAGCCGAGGCCGATAAGAGTCTTTTCAATTTCCGCCTCTCCCCCTGAACCGTCTTCCATAGCCAGGCGTTCGGTCAGGGCGCTCATCCGCTCAATCAGTTCGGCGTAAGCCTCTGACTCATAGTCGGTGCGTTCGGCGAGTTCGGCGTTAAGGGCATCGAGCATCTGCTGCATCTCCTTGAGATGGCCAAAGGCTTTGCGAGCTTCGTCGACTACGGAGCAAGTGTCTTCGGTAGTCATATGCTGCGGCAAATATCCGATGGTGATGCCCGACGGTACGTCAACACTGCCTGATGTGGGACGCTGAAGTCCGGCAATGATTTTGAGCATCGTCGACTTTCCGGCACCGTTTTTGCCCACCAAGGCAATGCGGTCGCGTCGGTTAATGACGTAGTTGATATTGTCGAGCAGCGTCTTGGCGCTGAATTCCACCGATAAGTTCCTAATCGCAATCATTACGGCGGCAAAGTTACGGAAAAATCCGCAATTTTGCGCTATTTGGAAGTAAGGATTTGGGAATATTCGGGGCTTGACAGTATGGCGACAGCTTGATTCAGCGGCTCGTTAAACGGCAGCTCTGCGGCAAGGGCGGCCCGGCGGAATCCGTAGCGCGGCACTATGGCATCTATCAGCAGATATTCAAGTTGACGACGGTTGAGTTCGAGGTCGTCTGAAAGGTCGCGGCGCAGCAGGGCTTCGAGGTTGTTGACCTCGGCGGCCACGGTGTCTGTCAGGTAGCCCTCGCTTTCAAGGCTCTCGCGCAAGGTTTTGAGAAATGCCTCGTAGGCTTTGTCATATTTGAACTCTGCGGGGTCAAGGAACGCCTTAAATTCGGCAAAGGTGGAGTCTGAAACGGTGAATTCCCCGGGGTTGCCAATCGAGGGATGTTCGGCAGTGAATTTATTGGCAAAGTCAATGTCCCAGCCCTCGGCGCGTACGGTATAGAGCAAGCGGTTGTTTTTTATTGGGGCGACTTTGCGGTCGGGGGTTATGCCGCCGCCGTCGCGCACCTCGCGGCCGTGGATTGTGCGGTATGCGGTTGTCAGGCTGTCGGGCGTGCGAGCTACAGAGCCGTCGGGGTTGCGGCGGCTGTAGTCAATGGCTTGAATCAGGCGCCCGGAGGGAATGTAGTATTTTGCCGTGGTGATTTTAACGGCTCCGTCGTAAGGGAGGCGGCGCGACTGCTGCACAAGTCCCTTGCCGTAGGAGCGTTCGCCAACAATGACGGCGCGGTCAAGGTCTTGAAGAGCGCCAGCAACGATTTCGGCGGAGCTTGCCGAGCCGCCGTCAATCAAGACGGCCAGGGGCAGATTTTTGGCTATGGGCTTACGGGTGGTCTTGTAGATACGTTCATCCTTGGGGTTGCGCCCTCGGGTGCGCACCACTTCCGTGCCCTTGTCAACGAACAGGCCGACTATTTCAACGGCGCTTTCGAGCAGTCCGCCCGGGTTGCCCTGAAGATCGAGAACCAGGGAGGTTATCCCTTGGTCAAGCAGCGATTTGATTGCATCGCCAACAGCCTGCGGAGCTTTTTCGGTAAAAGAGGTGAGTTGAATGTAACCGACGTTTTTCTGCGGCCCGGTAACGCCGAAATAGGGTACTTCGGGATTGTGGATTTTTTCACGCTCAATGGTCAGAGAGAGCAGTGAGTCAGGGGTATATGGGCGCATAACCTTGACCTCAATCGAGGTGCCGGCTGTGCCGCGCAGGCGTTCGCTTACCTGGCTGACGGTGAAATCTTTGGTGATGAGGGTGGTGTCGATCTGCAGAATAACGTCGCCGGCGCGCACTCCCGCTTTCCATGACGGGGTGTTCTCATACGGCTCGGAGAAGCGCACACGGCCGTCGCGCCCCTTGTTGATTACCGACCCCACGCCGCCATATTCTCCGGTTGAGAGCTGAATGAGGTCTTCGGCATCCTCGCTCGAGTAATATTCGGTGTATGGGTCAATCTCGTCGAGCATATAGAAGATTGCCGTGTTGATGGCCTTGTTGGCATCGAGGGTGTCAACGTAGTTGAGCTGCACTTCGCGAAACAGCGAGTTGAAAATGTCGAGCGAGCGGGAAATATCGGTCTTGGGGCTGCGTGTTTCTGCCATAACGCCGCCAACAATGGCTGCCGACGCAAGCAGAGGTATGAGTGTACGCTTTGTCATAGTTCAATGGTTATGGGGTTTGAGGGAAGCGACTCGCGGTTTGCGCGGTCGAGGGCGGTGACTACGTAGACTCCGCTCAGCGGGGCGGGAAACTCCGGTGTAAATGTAACGCCCGCAATGGCTTCGGGGTTTTCAATGTTGATTTTTTCGCCGGGATTGAAGCGGTAAACCACCCATTTGCGGGCATTTTTGTCACCCTCCCAGCGCAGTCGGTCATCTTTGAAACGCAAATGCAGGGGCTTGGAGGCGGGAGCAACCGATTTCCAGGGATATTCCGGCACGAGCGCGGTGGTGGTGTAGTAGCGTTCGCGCAGTTGGGGAGCAAGGCCGGGGAGCGATGCTGCATACCACCAGCAGTGGCCGTCCATTGCGTCGGAGAGTTTCATCTTCTTGTCGAGTTCGTCGAATTTCAGGATGTTTTCGGCATCCTCGCCAATGTAGACGTGACGGCCAAAACCGTTCTTCTCCCACCATGGAGCCAGTACCGAATAAGGCGCGGACTTATGTTCCATTTGCCAGTAGAGCTGCGGAATCTGATAGTCAATCCATCCTTTTTTTGCCCAAAGTGGCACGTCGGCATAGAGATCGTCGTAGTTGGAGAGTCCTCGGGTGGTGCTGCCGCGCTTGGGGTCGGCTGAGGCGTTGCGCCAGATGCCGAAGGGGCTGATACCGAATCGAATCCATGGTTTTACGGAGTCAAGGGTGGCGTGAACCTGCTCAATGAGCAAGTCAACGTTGTGTCGCCGCCACGCCGGCAGCGAAAGCGAGGTTTTGGCTGCGGCATAGTCTTTTGAGTCGGGAAACTTCGCTTTCGGTACCGGGTAGGGGTAGAAATAGTCGTCGAAGTGTATGCCGTCAATGTCGTAGTGCTCGGCTATATCCTTGACCACGCGGCAGATAAGGTCGCGGTTGGCTTGCTGCGCGGGATTGAAGTAGTAGCCGTCGCCATATTTCAGGAAGCGCTCGGGGTTTGTTTTGAGCAGGTCGTTGTCCGGTAGGGTGGGGTATTCGTCAACCTTAGCGGCGCGATAGGGGTTGAGCCAGGCGTGAAGTTCCATGCCGCGGGCGTGTGCCTGCTCAATCATAAAATCCAGCGGGTCCCACTCGGGGTTGGGAGCCTTGCCCACTTCGCCGGAAATGAAGCGGCTCCACGGCTCTATGTCGCTGCGATACAGCGCGTCGGCCCGCGGACGCACCTGGAAAATCACCGCATTGATGCCCGCAGCCTGCAGCGAGTCGAGCAAGCCGGTTAGATACTGCTGATTTTCGGCGGTTGTGCGCTTGTCGTAGCCTTGATAGATGGTTTGAATCCACGCGCCGCGAAAGTCGTGCTTTTTGGCAGCAGGTGAGATCAGAGATATGAGATAAATCAGAGAAAACAGCAGGAGGCGCTTCATCAGATAGCAAAGATTGACTTGTATTGTTCGAGCAGAGCCTTGAAGCGGGCATTGTCGCGCAGCGGAGCAACGTTTATGCGCGCAGAGTTATTGTCGGTCCAGTTATAGTAGTTGGCATAACCGGCTTTCAGCGCTTTTTCGGCGCAGTCGAGTGCCTTGTCGGTGCGTCCGGCCCAGGCGTAGAAACAAGCACCGTAGTAGTGATTTTTGCCGTCATAGTCAGGTTCGGCAAGAATTGCATCCATCCAGGCGGTAGCGCGGGGTGTCAGTCCGGCAAAGAGCTGCGCGAATCCGAGCATTGAGCCGACGAGTTCGCTATGGTCGAGTTCGAGGTCTATTACGCGGTTGTATAGATTCTTTGCGGCTGTGGGCTGGTTGAGGAAGTCGTTGAGTACCCAGGCACGCAGCATATACGGCATCGGCTCGTAGGGATTGCTCATAATGATTTCGCCGAGCAACGCCGAAGCATCGTCATACTTCTTTAAATCAACGAGTATGAGCGATTTTTCGGTCAGAGCGTCAACGTCGTCCTGATTGAAGTCAATGGCGCGGTCAATGGCGGTCAAAGCCTTGTCGGTCTGCCCCATAGCGCGGAGAATTGTGGCGTAGACGGTGAAATAGTGGCTAACATCGTCGGTTTGTGCGTCGTAGTTGGCAAGAGCCTGCTCGGAGTTGTCGAGAGCCATAGCATATTTGCCAAGAGCAAAGTAACATTCTGCCAACGAACAATATAACCCGGCATAGTCGTAGAGCTTCTCCTTTATGATGTAGTTAAAGTCGTCGATGGCGGCGCCGTAGTGGAAGTGGGCGGCGGCGATTGATGCGCGCAGATAGTAATAGAGCGGGTTGCGCGGAGCCTGGCGAATAGCGCCGGTGAGTCCGGTGATTACGGCGGAGTAGTTGCTGTCGGCGAGTCGTACCAACTCGGGGAGTGCGTCGGGGTCGTTGGCATCGGTTGCCATTGCGAGCAGCAGGTCATCGACCGCGCCGTTATAGTCGCCGATGAGTTTCTTGACGTTGGTGCGGCGCACGTAGACCACGCTGCTGTTGGGCGTGAGGTTCACGGCCTGGTCCATATAATCGGTGGCGGTGCCGATGTTCTGCTGCTTTGCGGCCACGGTGGCGAGGCCAAATAGTGCGTCGGTGCTGCGCGGCTGCAGGCGGAGCAGCTTGTTGTAGTCGGCTTTTGCCGCGTCATACTTGCCGAGTTCCAACTCGATGCGTCCGCGCAACGCAATCATCGGCGCGGAAGTGGGGTCGAGTTTCAGCGCCTCGTCGGCCTCGGGCAGGGCGCGGGAGTAGCGCTTGAGCTGCACGTAGCATTCCGAGCGCAGCGCATAGATGGCAAACCGCGAGTCAGAGTCGGACTCCGGGCAGTATTTCAGCGCGGAGTCAAGGTCGTCCATCGCCTTGAGATAGTCTCCGGAGTTGTAATATGTGTTGGCGCGGCGAAACAGCGTTTCGTAGTCTTTGTAGTTTTCGCGCAGCATATCGGAGTAGGCCTGCATTATGACACGGTTGAAGTCGGCCTGAGTCTGGGCGGAAATGCCAAGGCCGATAAACAGCGTGGCGGCTATGTATAAGAGTCTGCGTTTCATTGCGATATGGCGTTGATAGCTTGTTTTAGTACGGTGAGTCGGCGCAGCATACCTTCGAGCAGGTCTAATCTGAGCATATTTGCGCCGTCGCTCTTGGCGGTTTGCGGGGTGGGGTGAGTTTCGAGGAAAAGACCGTCGGCTCCGGCAGCGATGCCGCAGCGGGCAATGGTTTCAATGAGGTCGGGTCGTCCGCCGGTGACTCCGGCGCTCTGGTTGGGTTGTTGCAGGGAGTGCGTGCAGTCAAGCACCACCGGGGCATATCCGCGCATCGTGGGGATGCCGCGATAGTCAACCAGCAGGTCCTGATAGCCGAACGAGGTGCCGCGCTCGGTGAGGAGTACCTGATCGTTGCCGGCGTCCTTGACCTTTTCAACGGCATATTTCATTGATTCGGGCGAGAGAAACTGCCCCTTCTTGATATTGACGCATTTTCCGGTCTTGGCGGCGGCCACGAGCAGGTCGGTCTGGCGGCAGAGAAATGCCGGAATCTGAAGAATGTCAACAAATTCTGCGGCTGTGGCAGCCTCTGAGGGGGTATGGATGTCGGTTACCACCGGTATGCCGAACTCGCGGCCCACTTTGCGCAGAATTTGCAACGCTTCGATGTCGCCGATGCCGGTAAAGGAGTCAAGGCGTGAGCGGTTGGCTTTGCGGTAGCTGCCTTTAAATACGTACGGTATGCCCAGTTCGGCGCAAATGGGGGCGATTGTTCCGGCTATGTCCATAGCCATCTGTTCGCCCTCGATTACGCACGGGCCGGCAAGGAGAAAGAAGTTATTTTCGGGTGATGAACTTAAATATTCGAGCATTTGGAGGCAATTAGTAATTAGTAATTAGCAATTGATTGACAATGTGTATCGTTGAGGCGGCATAGAGGGCGGCGGTTTCGGTGCGCAAGCGGTTGTCGCCGAGCGTCACGGGGACGAAGCCGTGGCTCAGCGCCAGGTCAACTTCCTCGGGGCTGAAATCCCCCTCCGGGCCGATGAGTATAATCGCATCAGCGCCGGGTTTTATCTCCCGGGCAAGGGTGCGTCGCTCAATGTTTTTGTCGCAGTAGCAAATAAAGCGTTGTTCCGCAGTGCATTCCTTGATAAGGCGTTTCACCGGGGTCATCTCGTCAATTTCCGGTAGAACGGCCTTGAGGCTCTGCTTCATTGCCGACACGGCGATTTTTTCCAGGCGCTCGGTTTTGAGTTCGCGGCGCTCCGAGCGGTCGCAGAGTAGGGGAATTAGGCGATTTACGCCGACTTCCGTGAGCTTTTCCGTGAGCCACTCCATACGGTCGAGGTGCTTGGTGGGGGCTACGCCTATGGTCAGGTCGTAGCTCCATGGGAGCGGCTGAGTGCGCTTCTCTATTATTTGCACCATTGCGTGCTTGCGGTTCGCATCGAGCAGACGGCACGTAAACGCGTGGCCTTTGCCGTCGATAACTTCCAGTTGCTCACCGGGCTGCATACGCAGCACTTTGACGCAGTGGAGCGAATCCCCTTCGGGAAGCACCGGGTTGCTCTCTATGTCGGGGGCGTAAAACTGAATCAACGTTCCTGTTTCTTGGGGTCTTTGAATATGAACATAAACAGCACGGCTACAACCAGCGCATATGCGGCAAAGATAAGCCACGACTCGGACCATCCGGCGCTTTGCTGCTCGGGTGTCATTGTAGCGGTGTCAACGAGCTTGTTTACGACGCAGTTGCCGGCGATAAATGTGCCCAAAGAGGCACCGATACCGTTGGTCATCAGCATAAACAAACCTTGGGCCGACGAGCGCTGGGCGGGGTCGGTCTGCGAGTCTACGTAGATGCCGCCGCTGACGTTGAAGAAGTCAAACGCCACGCCGTAAACTATGCAGCTGAGAATCAGGAATATCACGCCCGGGAAGTTGGTGTTGCCAATTCCGAAGAATCCGAAGCGGAGCACCCACGCAAACATAGCCATAAGCATTACACCCTTGATGCCCAACTTTTTAAGGCATACCGGGATTAAAAGTATGCAGAGGGCTTCGGCACATTGAGAGATTGAAATCAGGAATGTGGGATTTTCTGCCCAGAAGCCTCCGGCGTATTCTTTAAGGCTGTTAAAGTGGTAGATAAAGCTGGAGCCGTAAGTATTGGTGATTTGCAGCGATACGCCCAAAAGCATACTGAAAATGAAGAATATGGCCATCTCTTTGCGCTTGAACAGGCGGAATGCTTTCAAACCGAGGGCTTCTGCAAGACTCTTTGATGCCCCCTTGTTAATGGCGCAGTGTGGCAGGGTCAGACAGTAGAGAGCGAGAATCAGGCTGAGTGCGCCTGAGGTGTAGAATTGGGTATAGCTGTGCTGTATGGTTTCGCCGCCGAAACTTACGAAGTTTACAAACAGCTCGGCAGCGATGAAGCCGACCGTGCCGAACACGCGGATGGGCGGGAAGTCGGTAACGGTGCTGAGGCCGTTTTTCTCCAGACCGTTGAAAGCTACGGAGTTCGCCAGGCCGATGGTGGGCATAAAGAATGCTACCGACAGGGTATAAAGCGTAAAGAGCAGGCCAAAGTGGAGAGTGCCGTCTGCAGCTAATTGCGAAGCGGCAACCGCTCCGGCGCCAATCATAAATCCGCCGGCAAGCAAGTGGCAGAGGCTTAGGGTTATCTGCGCGGGAATCCAGCGGTCGGCAACTATGCCGATGAGTGCGGGCATCAGGATTGACACAAGGCCCTGAACGGTGTAGAACCAAAATACTTGTTGTCCGAGACCGTGGTTTCCGAGAAACATACCCATAGAAATAAGGTATGCTCCCCATACGGCAAATTCCAGGAAGTTCATTAGCGAAAGCTGAGCTTTCAAGCCGGTTTGTTTCATATACTTTTCTTTTGATTTATTATTTCGGTGAGTCGGGAGGCCTCTTCATAGTTTTCCGCGTCGACGGCTTCGTCGCGCAGGCGTTCGAGTTCCTCAATGGTTGGTTCTTTTGGCTGCTCCGGTTCTTTGGGGGCAGTCGGTTCGGCTTGCATCACGAAGCCGCATTCGTGGAGAATCTCCTCCGTGCAATATATCGGCGCTCCGGTGCGCATGGCCACGGCTACGGCGTCAGACGTGCGCGCTTCGAAGCTCACGCGTCGCTCGCCGTCGGTAAACGTTACTTCCGAGTAGAATATGCCGTCTTCAAACTTGTAGATGAACACTTCGACCATAGCGATGCCGAATGCGTGGGCAAACGAGGCAAAGAGGTCGTGGGTCATAGGTCGTGGCAGGGCAACGTGTTCCATCTTGGCAGCAATGGCGCGGGCTTCGGCATCGCCGATAACTACCGGAATGCGAACCGGGCCGTCGACTTGCGCGAGAATCAGCGCATATGCTCCGCGGCTTATTTCGCCGGTGCTCATGCCGAGAACTCTGAGTCTGATGCGTTTCTGTTCCATATTCCTATAAGGTTATAATGCCTGAACCGTAGCAAATTTCACGCTCGCGGTTGTATATTACGGCAAATTGTCCCGGGGCGATGCCCTGAACTTTTTGTGCGCTGACAATTCGCAGCCTGCCGTCGGCGAGGCGTTCAAGCTGTCCGTCGATAAATTCGGGAGTATGGCGGTTTTTGAAGCTGATGTCGGTGAGTTCGGGGTCGCGGGTAATCCAGTGCATCTCGTCAAGGATTATTTCGCGGCCATATTGCTTATCGGTGTCGTAACCTCGGGAGGCGTAAATGGCGTTGTCGGCCACGTTTTTGCGCACTACGTACCAGGGGCCGCCGCTCAGTCCCAACCCCTTGCGCTGGCCTATGGTGTGAAACCAATATCCACGGTGTTCGCCGAGCTTCTTGCCGGTTTCCAGCTCGATAATCGGCCCGGGGCGCTCGCCGAGATGGCGGCGAATGAAGTCGTTGTAGTTGATGTTGCCCAGGAAGCAGATTCCCTGACTGTCGCGGCGAAACGCGTTGGGTAGGTTTGCGGCAATGGCAAGCTCGCGCACGCGGCTCTTGGGCATATCGCCGATGGGAAACATTGCGTGGGCAAGCTGGGGGTATGTTATGCGCGCAAGGAAGTCTGTCTGGTCTTTTACCGGGTCGGGAGCCGTGCCCAAGTATGTCAGGCCGTCAGCGCCGATGATGGTGCGGGCATAGTGGCCGGTGGCTGTGCGGTCAAATTCGTGGCCCCAGCGCTCATCAAAGTAGCCGAATTTGATGATGCGGTTACACATAATGTCCGGGTTGGGAGTCAGGCCGGCTTTTACGGTGTTGAGCGCATAAACCATTACTGAATCCCAATATTCCTTATGGAGCGACACCACGTCGAAGGGCAGGCCGTAGCGCTTGGCAATGAACTGACACATCTCGATGTCTTCTTCGGCAGAGCAGTCGCCCTCATCTTCATCCAACCCTATTCGGATATAAAAAAGATGAACGTCATGACCCTGTTCAACCAGGCGGTGAACGGCCACGGCGCTATCTACTCCTCCTGAAATCAAAGCGGCTATCTTCATTGGCGCAAAATTTCTTGAACTTCAAGTTTTAGGGTCGGCAAATGGTTGATGACTATTGCCCAAAGAATATCGGGCTTTAGGGAGTCGTAAGCGTGGATGATGTAGTTTCTGGTGTCAACAATTTTACGAGCGGCCGTAATCTCCACATTCGGGTTTGCTTTAAGGATACGATTCATAGCCTCTCCCATGATTTCGATATTTCGCTCAATAAATCTGCGAAATACAAAATCCGATACAAAAATATTGTATTCTCTGCCGAATCTTGTTGTGGCGGTTTCTATTTCAAGAATCGATCTAAGAATGTCTTCGCAGTATTTTGCCGTGGGTTCATCCATAAATCAACTGCTTTGTATTGTCGAGTTCTTTGCGGAAGAAGGAATTTTTCACTTCATCGTCGCATACCATATCAACCCGTCGGTTAAGAAGATATTCGAGGTCGTGGATAAATCCGAAGAATATATCAGACCAATCCAGTCCCTCACGCCTTATGGTTTCAGCGTCGAAATTAACAGAAAAATCCACATCGCTGTTGCTGTTGAATTTAGAAGTCAAAATTGAGCCGAAAACCCATAGTTTATCTACCTTGTATTTCTTACACAAGGTGATAATTTGGGCTAAATGCGATTCGATTAACTTCATTGGCGCAAAGGTACGACTTTTTTTGTAACCGACAATCTTAAATTTCGCTAAATTAGAAGCGGAAGCCCAGGGTCAGGGCAAAGCGATTGTGGGTGTCGCGCAGTTGCGCCGAGGGGCCGTGTTGGGCGGCATTGGTCAGTGCGTAGGATTGTTTGTCCTGGCGCGGGAACGGCGAAAAGGCGTTCCACTGCGAGGTTTGCGAGCTGTGCACGTAGGCGGCGTCGATTGAGAACTGCCCGAACTTGAAGCCCACGCCGAGGCTCAGATTGTGGCGGTCGCCCGAAAATGTGTACATCGTGTTCACCCCCGAGGTGTAGATGTATTCGTTGCCGTTGTATGCCTCGGTGGCGGCTGCCGAGCTCTTGTAGCCATAGCCGGCACGCACTGAGAACTTGGGGGTTACGCGCACTTCCGCGCCAAGGCGCAACTCGTTGGAGCCTTTGAAGTATTGCTTAACGTCGGCGGTGATGTCGTCAGTTACCGGGTCGTCGTCGGAGGTGCTCATCGAGGGGAATGCCTCGTAGATATAGTCGGCAGAGATGATGAAGCGCCCGCCAATCACTCCGGCGACAGAGGCCATAAGTCGCCATGGGGTTTTGAGCGACTGGCTCCAGAAGCCCGTGCCGGTGCGCGAGTTGATATTGTCGGAGGCATCGGGAATCGTGGGGATTAGCACGTCGTCGGCATCGGCAATGGAGTAGTCAATCGCGGCGCTTTGCTGGAAGTTGAGGTTATACCACGTTGGGGTATGTACGGCCAGGCCGATGCGGAATTCGTTGATGGGCTTGAATATCAATCCGAACTTCAGGTTGAAGCCCGAGCCGCTTACCCGTTGGTAGGTTTCCATGTCCCAGCCGGCGCGTCCGTTGTCGAGTACCGTGGGGTCACCGTCGGTCTGCGGAGGGTAGGGCACCAGGGCGTTGTTGATGGTTTCGCCGTAGATCACCGAGCGCGTAAAGCTCAGGTCGCGGATGCCGAAGCCGATACCCCAGTAAACCATATCGGAGAAGTTGCCGCCGAAGTTTATGGAGTATTCATCGATATAGCCGCGCTCATAAACGTCGGCGTTTGCCGTGCCCGATGAGTTGCCCTTGAACAGGCCTACGTAGTCGCTCTCGCCGGGCTGTCCGGCATAGGGGTTGGGACTGATGAGGTAGCAGTTATATGCCAGCGCCGAGGGCCAGTAGTTGTCGGGGTTGTTGTATGGATTGTCGCCATATCCGGCACCTTGTAGCTCCGCTTCGCTGTAGCCCTGCGAGGAGTCGGCCACGAAGTTGCTCCACGACGTTGTCAGCGAGTTGAAGTTGCCTACATAGTGGCGCTCAAAGGAGTTCAGGCGGTTGTATGATGCACCCCACTGGAAGTAGGGCATTATGGCGTTGTTGATATTGACGGCACCAACGTAGCCGAAGTTATTGCAGGCGGCATTGGTCTTGGTGATGGTGCGCGGATTGTCGGCGCTGAGGGTTGAGCGGTGGCCGTCAATGTCGAGGGTCGCGGAGATGTCGCTGCTGCGATATACTCCGATGCCGGCGGGGTTTTGCGTCAGGGTGGAGATGTCGCCGCCCAGGGCTCCGAATGCTCCGCCCATCGACATATAGCGGGCGGTGCCGCGCAGCTGGCTCTCGGAAAAGGTAAAGAGGTCAACGGCATCTTGAGCGCGGAGCGATGCCGCGCAAACCGTCAGCGATGCAATCAGAAATATGTCTTTTCTCATAAATAGTAGTCTTTAAAATGGTTATGACCTCTTATCTGCGGCCTCCGGAGCGTCCGCCGCCTCCCGAGCGCGTTCCGCCGGTTGAGGTGGAGCGGCTGCTGCCTGAGGATGAACGGCTGCCGCTGTTGTAGCTGCTGCCTGAGGATGAGCGGGTGCTGCCCGAAGATGAGCGGGTGCTGCCGCTGTTGTTGTAGGAGCTGTTGCCGTAAACGGTGCCTGAACCGGTGCGGCGGTTGCCGGTGCCAACGTTGCCGCTGTTGCTAACGTTGCCGTTGGCGGGGCGGTAATTGTGGCTGCTTCCCTGGCCGGGCGTGTAGTGCTGCGTGGAGCTGCCGGCGGGACGACGGCCGACGCCGGAAGCGTTATGGCCTGCGCCGGGAGTCGTTACCCGGCCTCCGGAGCGGCCTCCGCGACCGCCGGGAACGTAACCGGCGTTATTGCCGGGGCGATGGCCGGGCTGTGAGGGTGTGGCGGGGTGATGTGGCGGCCGAGGGGGATTCCAGCTCCAGCCCCATGAGGGACCGTATCCCCAGCTCCAGCCCCATGAGGGGCCGTATCCCCAGCTCCAGCCCCATGAGGGGCCGTAGTTCCAGTAGTTGTAGCCCCACCAGGGATTGTAATATGCGGGACTCCATACCCGGGACCATGCCGAAGTATAGTAGTAGGGGCTCCAGAAATTATTCCATGGGTCGGTGTTGTCAACATAAATATTTATTGTGGTTGGCGACGTTGAGCCGGTTGCGCCGGCGAGTTCGTCGTTGGCATACGTGTAGAGATACTTCAAGTCATCGTCGTTGGAGTTGACCACGATGCCGGGGTTGGAAAATTGCTCTATGCGGCGGGTATACGTAAAGTTGTCGCCCAGGTCGGCTTGCTGCTCCTTCTGGGGAGTGTAGCCTTTGCGGCGGTTATATTCATCTACGTTGCGCTCGGAGCCTGCTTCGTTGTCAACGACGCTTTCAAGATATTTTTGGCGGGCATCTTCTTCGGCGCGTTTTTTGGCGGCCTTTTCGGCTTTTTCTTTTTTAGCTTTGTCGGCGTCGTAATATATATCGTCGTCGTAATAGCTTTGAGCCGATGCCGTCGCTGCCGTCAGGCTCAGGACAAATCCGAGCACGAGGGCTTTACGTGTAGTCGTCGCTTTCATCTTGTTATCTCCTATCTTTAGTGACATTTTGTAATCCGTAATACCTCTTTGACCGTCAAATTGTCAAGAGGTTTAATGCCACAAAGATACAAAAAATATTCCAAAAGAAAAAAGTCCTTAAGGCCGTTAAGGACTTTAAGGACCTTAAGAACTTTTATGACAGGCCTGATTATTCCGTCTTGGCAGGTTTCATATCGTAAGCTCCCATTGCGAGGGTGAAGCCCCAGTAGATAAATGCCAGGGAGGTCAGGAAGCTGACGTTGACCATATTTTGCAGATAGCCCGCTTCCATAAAGAAGAAGCCGATGAGCAGCAAGAGGATGCCGTTAATGAGCTGAAGCCACCAGTACTTGCGGGCGCGGCCATTGATTGACCCTACCAGTGCGCCAATGCCCCAGAATATGAACACGAAAGCGATAAAGTAGGGGAACACGGCCTCGGCCAACGTTACGCTGCGCACCAGCATAAAGCCGATAAACATATCAATAACGCCGCCGGCAAGCCACCAGCCCCAGCCGCGAGGCCGGTTTTCTCCGGCGCTGACGCAGAGCTGCACAATGCCGGCAGCAATGAGCATCCACCCGAATAATACGCTGGCCACCGCATATCCGATTGCGGGGAAGAACCAGTATGCAAATCCGGCAATCACCATAAGGATGCCGACTACGAGAACCAGCCACCAAAGCCGCGACTGTCCCCAAAAAGATGAAATCTGTTTCATAGCTAATATTTTTAATAGTTAAACGTCTACATAAATAACAAACGGCACAAAGGGGATGCCCTCGGGCAATAGTTAAACTATGTTAATAAATGTTAAGTAGTTGGGGGGGTGATTTTTATGAGTAAATTTGCCCGCAAAATACAGTAATATTACTAATCTTAAATCGTAAACTTCATGAAAAAATCACTACTGGTTCTTTCTATGCTGGCAGTTGCCGTGACCGCAGCTGCCTACGACGTTCCCGAGGCCGGCACAGCCGACTCTCCCAACTACTACATAATTAAAGCCAACCGAGGCAACTACCGCTATCTCGGTTATGCTGAAAACCCAATTACGCTTACCAAAGATGAAAAAAGCATTGAAACGCACCTTTGTCGCACTCAGCAGCTCTCCGAGGCCAATATTTGGGAAATAACTCCCGGCACGGCAGAGGGTACGGTAGTTATCAAGAATTATACAACTAATCAGTATCTTTTGGGCTTCATAAATTATGATAATGAAGTCTCATATGACGAAAACAGTAGAGCGGTTACCGTTTCTCAGCCCGCAAACATCCAACTCTCGGCACGTACAAGCGGCGCATATGCCATTACTTTAGTTCCCACCGAAAGCGCATCGGGCTATTTTACTCTCGACGCAACATCCGGCAATGATACGCAGTATTGCGGCAACTGGGCTCCTGACGATAACGGTTCTTGCTGGTGGTTCTACAAACTCGATATGACCAACGGCGCAGATGCCGCTATCAATGCAGTCCTTTATGGCGATGTGACTAAAGAGGCTGTTGAAGCTGCCGTGGGTCGTCTGCAAGCGTATAAGACGGCTGTGCCTCAAGTAGCTACCGAGCTACAAGCCGGCATTGACAAACTCAACGCTCTCAAGCCGTCGGCCGATTATGCAACTGCGGTTTCAACGCTTGAAAACGAAGCTATCGCCAACGCAAATACCGCTTTGGCAACCGTACTCAACGGCAATACATATGCGATTGAGAACGTGCGTCGCAAAGCCGATAACGTAACTGCATATCTTACCGTGGGAGATGGTAAATATGTTGGCGCTACCACTTATGCCGGAGCAAAAAGCATTTTTAAGTTCACATCTACCGATGACGGCGGTTATACCATTTATAACGCTGCTACCAATACTTGGATTGGCGCTTCGGCTGCACCGGCAAGCTCGGAGTCTGAGGCCCAATCTTTCTTCCCTTTGCTTAGCACAAGTAGTGTGAACGGAGTTTATTCAGGTATTGTTCTAAATAATGGCGTAACAAGCGATAAAGGTATCAACTGGCAAAGCTGGGATAATGGTTCTGTAAGTATTTGGAGCAATACAGATGCCGGTAACATTTTCTCGCTTTTGGATTTCGATATTGAAGAAGCCGTTGATAATGCCAAAGCCAGCGTAGAGACTTCTCTCTCTCCGTATATTACTAACGTGCCTCAGGTTGCTAACATAATGAATGCGGCAATAGAAGAGTCAAAGAATCTTACATATAGCGAAACGCTCGTTGAAGATGCCAACGCTATTGTAAGCAAAGCAATTGCTGACGGCAATGACGTAATCAAGAACTATTTCGATGGAAAGACTATTTCAATTTACAGCGTACGTCAAAAGGACTATCTGAAATATGCAGATGGTGCATTTGGCCACGCTACATCAGGCGAACTACCCTCCACCGTATTTAAATTTGCACAAATTGATGGCGGTTACGGCCTCTATAACGAAGCCTCTAATATCTATATCGGTACGGCATCTGATGAACTCACTACTGATGACAAAGGAGGCGCAAATGCTATGATTGGCGTAGATGAAGCCGAGGCTCGAGTTATTACCCCGATTCTTTCGGGTGGCGCACTTGCCCTCTACCTCGGCAATACCGCCGGAGGTACTTCGGTAGGCCTCAACCAAAACAGTAATCCCGGGCTGTTTGTATACAACACCTCCGATGGCGGCTCAATTTGGACTCTCACTGAAGTTGATAATGACGCAATTGTAGCCGGAGTGGTTAACGGCATTAAGACTGATTTGAATAAATATGTTGAGAATCTGCCGATGATAAGCGGAATTGTCGCTACCGCCGTTGCCGAACTCGATAAACTGACACTCACCGCTGACTTGGAAACCAAGGCCGCAGAAATTCAAACCAATGCTATTGACGAAGCTAATCAGGTACTCTCTATCGGTTTGGCCAATAAGTCATATGCTCTGAAAAATGTACGTTACCCCGCGTATGTCAACTATACCGATGGCCAGTTCTGCCGCGCAGATAATTATACCGCACAGAGTTCCGCATTCCTCTTCAAACCGGTTGAGGGTGGCGGTTATAAGCTCTACAACGTGATTGGCAAAGTTTATGTTGGCCCGCAGTCCGTTGAAACTTATGTCGGTACTGATGGTGTTACTTACCGCAGCGATGACCTTACCATTGTTAATACAGAAGATGAAGCACAGGTTGTTTATCCGTTCATTAATCAATCCGGCAATTACTATGGCGCTTCACTCTGCTTTAATGCCGACCATACCGGCAGCGGTATAAATATGAACTATAAAGACGGTCTCCATTCATATGACGTGAATGATGGCGGCTCAATTATCGGTCTTTTTCCTATAGAAACACCATTAGCTATTAAAGAAATCAGCAATGCCGTTGCTGCTGAGGGTGCGATTTATGACCTTCAGGGTCGCAGACTCGCTGCCCCGATTAAGGGTATCAACATTATCAACGGAAAGAAAATTCTTGTAAAATAAATCAAACATTATTATAACGTTATGAAAAAATCTCTTTTGATTCTCTCGCTGCTCGCATCCGCAGCTTCGATGTCTGCTCAAGACGTTGTTACTCCCGGCACTGCCGCGGCCCCCAACTACTATATCATTAAGGCTAACCGTGGAGATAACCTCTACCTCGGCTACGGCTCTGCAACCGGACTACTCCCCACCGACCTCTGCCGCACGGCAGAACCCATTGAGGCCAGCATCTGGGCAGTGTGGAACGGCACTGCCGACGGCTCCGTGGTTATCAAAAACTATACCACCGATGCTTACCTGATGAACTTCATCGACATTGACGGCTCCACGCTCAAGAGCAACGCTACCGCCGTAACCGTCAGCGAAGCCAAAGACATCTATCTGCAGGATATGGGCAACGGAGCATATGCCATCAACATCAAGCCCGCAGCCGACGCTGCCCAGGGCGAGGCTTATGCCCTCGACGCTGCCGGCGGCGCGTCAGCGACCTGCGGCAACTGGTACCCCAACACCGACCAGGGCGCTTGCTGGTGGTTCACCAAGCTTGACCTCTCAAAGGGTGCCGAAGCTGCCATTGCCGACTATAAGAACGGACAGCAGCTTGCTGCAATGAAAGAGGTTGTTGACCAATACGTCTACTGGGCTGAACAATATAAACAAGGCGTGCCTCAGATTGCCGACGTGTTTGACACCCTGATTGAGAAGCTCAACGCTTTTGAATACGTTGAAGACTACACTACCGCCATCCGCGCCCTTTGGGATGCCGCTATCACTGAGGCCAACGACAAGCTGCTTACCTCGCTCAACGAGCAAACCCTTGCCATCAAGAGTCCTCGGCGCGTCATCACTGCCTCCAACGGCGCATATCTCAGCGTGGCTACCGATTCATATATCGAAACCCTGACTTATGCCGGCGACAAGAGCCAATTCCTCTTCACTCAGGTAGGCGAGGGAGGCTACACTATCTTCAACGCCGCAACCCGGACTTACATCTGCAAAACGCAGAAGACCGAAACCGTTGACGACAAGACCAAAACCTACATCGTAACCACCGCCGACGCTGCCGAAGCTCAGGTGTTCTATCCCTCGCTCTACGCCATCAGCGATGAGGCCAACAATGCCGAATACTACGGTTTGTCTCTCGCTACAGAAAATGGTGGTGCACAAGGCCTGAACTGGCAGGGTTGGAATGGCGGTCTGCTGAGCTACTACAGCGTTGACGATGCCGGCTCGGTTTGGCAGCTCGTATCAATTGATGGCGATGCCGCTTTGGCCGACGCAATCAAGAGCGTTGAAGACGCTCTCAGCCCCTACCTCGAAACCCTGCCCATAGCCAAAGAGATCATTGACGCAGCCATTGCCGATGCTAAAAAGCTCGTGTTTAATGAAGAACTCGGCAACAATGCCGCTGAAATCGTAACCAAGGCTACCGCCGACATCAACGCCCTGCTCGCCACCGGTATTGACGGCAAGACCTACGCATTGAAATATCTGCGCGGCGACAACTTCCTTGATTTCGCCAACGGCGACTTTGTCCACACCGAAGCCGGCGGCAATGGATCTGCCGGATTCACCTTTAAGGCTGTGGCCGACGGCGGTTATAAAATCTACAATGCCGCAGCTCAGATCTACGTAGGCCCCAAAACTACTGAAAAGGCCACCAACTCCGAGGGTCAGGAATATGAAAAAGACAATATTCTCGTAGTTACCGACGAAGCCGAGGCTCTGACCGTATATCCCTGCCTGAAGCAATCGGGCGCATTATACGGCGTGGCATTCTGCCTGAACAGTGACTTTACCGGCGCCGGCCTGAATATGAATGCTGCCGACGGACTTCACGCTTACAGCGCCGCTGACGCCGGCTCAATCTGGGGCATCATGGCTCAAGACGGCCTCGACGGCATTGAAGCTCCCGAAGTTGCCGCCAAGGCAGTGGTTGAGGGCATCTTCGACCTTCAGGGTCGCCGCCTCTCCGCTCCCGTTAAGGGCATAAACATCATCAACGGCAAGAAAGTGCTGGTGAAATAATCTTTAGCTAAAAAACCAATTATCACATAATGAGACATCACTTTTCACACTGGCAAACGGCCCTTTTCTCGGCCGCGATGCTCGCGCTGATAACTCCCGAGTGCGCTTGGGCAGCGGCCGACCCCTCCGGGGCCTCCGCTCCCGCGCCCGCGGTGGCGAAGCGTACGGTTACGGGCGTCGTAGTCGACGCGCAAGACGGTGAACCCCTCCCCGGTGCCACTATCAGCGTCGTTGGTGACAAGAGCGCCGTAACTGCAACCGACATAGACGGTAACTTCTCGATCACCGTTTCCGGCAAGAAACCCACCCTCCTCGTTACATACGTAGGCTACAACGAAATGCGTGTGCCGGTCGAAGATCTTGGCTACGTCAAGGTTGAACTCAAGGGTGCCGACAATACCCTCGACGAAGTCGTAGTTGTTGGTTCCGGTACGCAGAAGCGCGTATCGGTGACCGGTGCAATCACCTCAGTCAAGGGCGACGACCTCCGTCTCCCCGCCGGAAACCTCACCTCGGCTCTTGCCGGTAAAATTGCCGGCGTGGTATCGTCAACCCGCAGCGGCGAGCCCGGCAGTTCCGCAGAGTTCTATATTCGCGGTATCGGCACTTTTGGCGGCCGTCAAACCCCGCTGATTCTGCTCGACGACGTTGAAATCTCCGTTTCCGACCTCGACTACATCCCCGCCGAAAACATTGAGTCGTTCTCGATCCTTAAAGACGCATCCGCAACCGCCATCTACGGCTCCCGCGGCGCCAACGGCGTGATGATTGTCAAGACCAAGGGCGGCGACTACAACTCGCAGACCAAGGTGCGCGTAAGCTTTGAAAACTCATTCAACTTCCGCGGCGACTTCCCCGAGTTCCTCGACGGCCCCTCGTTTATGGATCTGTATAACAAAGCCCGAGTAGCCCGCGACAATAAGCCAACCTACTCCAGCGTAGCCATTGAACGTACCCGCCAGGGCACCAACCCCTACCTCTACCCCAACGTGGACTGGAGCGACCTGCTCTTCCGCAGCATGGCAATGCGCCAGCGTGGCAACGTCAACGTGAGCGGTGGCGGCTCGAAAGTGCGCTACTACATGTCGCTCGACATTCAGCACGAAGACGGCCTGCTCAACACCTCCAAAAACTACTCCTGGAACAACAATATCAACATCTACAACTACACGTTCCAGAACAACATTGCCTACAAGCTGACCCCCACCACTACCATTGAGATGAACATGAACGCCCAGATTCGTCAGAGTTCGGGTCCCAACATCAACAATGATGCCATAGTGGCCTCCTCGGCCGGCTTCTTCGGCTATATCCTTACCACCAACCCGGTAGTGTTCCCGGTGTCGTATCCTCAGTTCCCCGGCGATGAATTTGTGCGCTACGGCTCAATCAGCCGCGCCGAAACCCGCCAGGCCAACCCCTACGCGCTGCTCAACTCCGGCTATGGCCAAAGCAACGAAAACACTATCAACACCGTAATCAAACTCGACCAACAACTCGACTTCATTACCAAGGGCTTGAAATTCAACGCCTGGGTGAACTTCAAAAACTGGAGCAGCTCGGGCTTTACGCGCCGCGTGACTCCTTACTACTATATGCTCAACAACGATGCCGACTCCTACCAGATGCTCGACGGCGACGGTAACCCCAACCTCACCGCCGATATGCTTCAGGTTCTGCAGGAAGGCACCATCTACCTGAGCGAAACCGGCCCCACACGCAGCTCCGACCAGACTTTTGAGTTCCAGGCCAACTTCAACTGGCAGCGCAAATTCGGTCTCCATGATGTCAGCGCTATGCTGCTCTACCGCCAGCGCGAATATCGCAGCGCCATCCTCCCCGAGCGCAACCAGGGCTTCTCAATCCGCGCCACTTATGATTATGCCCACCGCTACCTCGTGGAGTTCAACGCCGGTTATAACGGCACCGAACGCCTCGCCAAGAAAGACCGCTTCGGATTCTTCCCCGCAGCGTCGCTGGGTTGGGTGATGAGCAACGAACACTGGTTTGAACCCGCCTCAAAGGTTATCACCAACCTCAAGATTCGCGGTTCTTACGGCCTGGTAGGCTCCGACGACCTTGCCTCGCCCGGCGGTTCTCACTTCCTCTACATCAACAAAATTACCGGCAACAATATCAAGGCGCTCGGCTTCTACACCGGCGACTATGCCCAGTCGACATATCAATACGGTGCCGGCCCCGAGCTGACCTACTACGCTCTGAGCGGCATCGGCTGGGAAAAATCGCGCAAAGCCGACATCGGCGTTGACCTCACCCTGTGGGGCAAACTCAGCATCGTGGCTGATATTTTCCACGAAAAGCGCTACGACATATTCATCAACCGCGAATCGTGGCCTCAGTCGCTGGCTTACGACATCTCCAAGCCGTGGGCTAACAAGGGCTCGATGCAAAACCGCGGTTACGAAGTGGCCGTTGAATACAACCAGCGCATCAACCACGACTGGAGCGTAAGCTTCCGCGGCAACGTCAGCTATGCCGAGAACAAGATTCTTGACTGGGACGACCCCGACTACGTTTACACCTGGAAGAGCAACTACCGCACTAACAAACCCTATCCGACCATCAGTAGCCAGTATGGTTACATTGCCGAGGGCCTCTTCACCTCCGAAGAGGAAATCGCTGCCAGCCCCGAGCAGAACGTGGGTACCTCGACCGTGCGCGTAGGTGATATCAAGTATCGCGACATCAACGGCGACGGCCTCGTGAACTCCGACGACCAAACCTTGATCAGCGAATACGGCACAACCCCGCGCCTGCAATATGGCTTCGGTGCCACCGTTAACTGGCGCAGCTTCGACTTCGGCTTCCAGTTCGTGGGTCAGGCCAAGCGCACCATCTTTGCCAACGGCGTTGACCCCTTCTACGAGGGTGGCAACAACACCGCGCGCAACGCCCTCAAATGGGTTGCCGAAAACTACTTCGACCCCGAACTCAAAAACTTCGACGCTGAATATCCCCGACTTGGCACTACTCAGACCGAGGTTAGCAACAACACCGTGGCCTCCACATGGTGGATGCGCGACGGCTCGTTCCTCCGCCTGAAAAACGTTGAACTCGGCTGGTCATTCCCCTATGGCCGCGTCTACGTGGCCGGCACCAACCTGCTCCGCTTCAGCCCCTTCAAGCTTTGGGACCCCGAACTCTCGTCGTGGAACAGCTACCCGCTCTCCAAGTCTGTTACCGTGGGTGTGCAGATCACTATCTAACAATGTCTCCAATACTGTAAAAGCAACTACTATATATGAAGCTTAATAAAATTTTCAAATATATGGCTGTGGCGGTTACCGTCGGAACTCTTGCCGGTGTAACCTCCTGCAACTACCTCGACGTTGTTCCTCCGGAACAGGCTAACCTCGAGGACGCCATGAAGACCCATACCAACGCACTTGGGTTCCTTCAGTCATGCTATGCGGGTCTTACTGCCGGCGACCCCTACGGCAATAATGTGGTTCCTACCGACTATCAGTCAGTATTCTGCAGCTCTACCGATGAATATGTTTTGCCCAATGAACAGGAGTCGACATATAAACAGATTTTTGCTGCATTGAAAAATACGCAAACCACTGACCTGTCGAACATCAACCACCTTTGGGGCGTGATGTATAAATACATCGGCCAGTGCCTGCTCTTTGAGGAGCAGCTTACAACCGTGGGTCGCGAATACGACGTTTGCACCAACGAACAGGAAGAACAGCAGTGGCTTGCCGAAAGCCGCTTCCTCAAGGCTTTCTATCACTTTGTGTTGCTCCGCACCTATGGCCCGATTCCGTTGACTACGGAACTCATTCCCATGGACTCGCCCGAGAGCAGCTACGACGGCCGCTATCACTTTGACTACTGCGTTCGCTATCTTGCCAACGAGTTTGACCTTGCCGCCAAAGACCTCCCCGCAACCCGCGATGCCGTGGAATTTGGCCGCGCAACCTCGGTGATTGCCAAGGCAATGAAAGCCCGTCTGCTCCTCTATGCCGCTTCCGACCTCTGGAACGGCAAGTTCCCCTACCCGGAATGGAAAAACGTGAACTTCGAAACTCCCGGCTATGGCAAGAACCTCGTGTCAAGCACCTACGACCGCTCCAAGTGGGAACTCGCCTACGAAGCCACCAAAGAGGCCATTGACCTTGCCGAAGCAAACAGCCACGGCCTGATGCAGACTTACGAGCCCGAGTCAAACGTGCCCCTGTCAACCATGGACTGGGTGCCCGTAGACTTCAAGGGCGACTCCGAAAAGGAAGAGTTCCTCACCAAGGTGATGCTCAACCGCTACATCCACGCCACCTCGCAGTCTGAAAACCCCGAAATCCTTTGGTCGCTCTATCGCAGCAAACCTTTCCTGGAATCAGGCCGCTTGCCGCTGAAAATAATTAAAAACAAAAACGGCACGTGGTATCAATATGGCTATTCGGTTGTCAACCCGACGCTCAACACCGTCTACGGCTTCCTCTGTAAAGACGGCCATCTGCCCGCTGAAAACAATCACTCCTCCATTGACTTCCCGCCCAGAAACGAATGGTTCAAGGCTATGTCGAACCCCACTCCCGGTCACGAAGACATCATTAACCTGATGCGCAACCGCGAACCCCGCTTCTATGCCTGGATTGCATTCGACGGCGGCAACTTCCTGAACCGGCTGTGCGACGGCCAACCCCTGACTCTTAACTTCAAATCATCAGCAGCCCAGGGTTTCAGCCCCAGCGAGCAACCCAAGAACCTTGCCTCGACCGGCTTCCTGGCAATGAAGCACCTCAATCCCGTAACTTCGGTGTCTGCCGAGCTCAACCTCTCGTCGGGTACCACCAACCCCACGGTGATGTGTCGTCTAACAGAGTTGTATCTCAACCTGGCCGAATGTGCCGCCGAGTTAGCTAACCAGCAGCGTCCCGGTGCCGACGATACGTATAAGACCAAGGCAATGTATTATCTGAACATTATCCGTCAAAGAGCCGGCGTAGGCCTTCTCGAAGATGCCCAGATTGACGAGCAGATTACCGACCCCGCAACCGGAAAGCCCAAAACCATGACTTTGGTGGAATGGGTGCGTCAGGAACGCTTCATCGAACTTTGGGACGAAGGCCACCGCTACTTCGACGTTCGCCGTTGGGTTGCCGGACCCGAATATTTCGGTGCCGGTGTGCGTCAGGGTCTTACCGGCGATGTTGCCAACCCCGAAACGTTTGAGGAGTTCAATACCCCGAAAAACATCAACCCCACTTTTGCGTTTGCAAACCGCCAGTATCTCTATCCCGTCTTTATCAACGAGGTTTACAAAAACCCGCAAATGATTCAAGCCCCCGGCTTCTAATAAACAATAAATTTTGCAAACTATTATGAAAAAAATATATTTCGCATCGGGACTGCTTGCACTCCTTGCCCTGGCCACCACCTCGTGCGACGAGTACACCGTATATCCCGAAGCATTCGACAGCGTCTTTGCCCTGCGCGATGCCGGACAGCGGAATCTGACCATCTACACAACCGATGCCGTGGCTACGGACACGTTCGTTGTGATGAAGGGTGGTTATGACCCCGAAAAGTCGGCCGAAGCAACCATCAAGACGATGACGGATGCAGAATTTAATGCCTACAAGCAAAGCTCAGGCAACCTGCTTTATACCGCCGTGGGTTCCGAATGTTACTCATTCTCGCCCGCCGATGGCTCCAACGTCTATTCCGTTAAATATGAGTTCAACGGCAAGGAAGACAAGTATGAAAAAGCCGTGCTCTACATCAACCCGCAGAAGTTGAAAGCCTGGATGGATAATAACGCTGCTACTATGGGTACCAACACTCCCTGTA
This sequence comes from Prevotella sp., assembly GCA_023666665.1. Taxonomy (GTDB): domain Bacteria; phylum Bacteroidota; class Bacteroidia; order Bacteroidales; family Muribaculaceae; genus UBA3263. The sequence goes on from JAMPBN010000001.1 coordinate 558,823, forward strand.
TTCCCGTTCAGCTCGTCAGCAGCACCGACACCGTCAGCTCCGACAAGAGCATCTCGCTTGTTTGCCTGAATCTGATTCCCTCGGTTCTGACTCTCGACGTGAGCGGCGTGCAGGCCCGTAACGTGAACAACAAGACCCTTTCGCCCAACGGCAAAAACATTTATCGCCCGGAAGGCAAGTTCTCGATTCCCTGTCAGAACCGTTGGGGTTTCACTATCAACACCGTGGCCAATGATCAGCTGATTGCCGACTACAATACCGCCAACGGTACCGCACTTATTCCGATGCCTGCCTCGATGTATGAGCTCAAGCCGTCGTATCATCTCGCAGAGGGCACCACCTCCGCGTCGATTGACCTGCAGATCTTCCTCGACAATATGGAGGTTATGAAAACCTATGCCGTAGCAGTTACCCTCGATCCCAACCTGCCCGTGCAGTGGGATGACGCAAGCATTGCCCCCGGAGCCAACGATTTCAGCGTTGACCCGAACATCAGCGTAATCTACACCGTGCGCCTCGTCGACGTTGTTGAACTCAAAAAGGTTACTCTTACCGCCGATATGGTTACATCTAACGACGTTGAACCTCTTGAAGGCAAGATCGAGTATCTGTTTGACGGCAAGACCGACACCTACTTCCACTCAACATATTCAATCGACGGCCACGAGCGCGATGCCGTCTTCGGCTCATATCTTGAGATTACCCTGCCGTCGGAAATGTCAATGTTCCGCTTCAACATCACCAACCGTAAGTCAGATTCAGCAAACGGCCGCATTAAGACAGTGCACCTCTACGGCACCAACAACCGCGACAATTGGCCGAGCAAGCCCTTCGCCGTCATCGAAGATATGAATGAACTGATCAACGGCAACGGTGTTGCCGCATCGTTCGGCTCAGACGACGAACCTTATCGCGCTGAAAACCCCGTGAAGTACCTGCGCTTCTGCGTTATGGAATCAGGCGGCGGCTATTGCACCGTGCCGGTTACCAAATACGATGGTCCCTACTGGTTCGCATCAGAATTTGAACTCTTCGGATATTAATCACACTCTCTCCATTTATGAAAAAGTACCTTAACAGAATCCTCACGCTCGCGGTGGTGGCCCTCGGCCTCACCGCGTGCAACAAGGACGAAATCGCCTCCGATGAACCCGGCGGCGACTTCTCCATTGAACAACGTTATCTGAACAACAGCATCGGAAAGAAAGCAACAGTTATTGAAATTCCGGTGAAAACAACCCTGGCCAGCGGACAATGGTACATCGACACCGACGTTACCTGGATTTTGACCGGCAAGAAGAGCCCCAGCAACGGAGTCGGCACGCTGTCCCTCACCGTCGAGGCCAACAACACCGGCGAAACCCGCACCGGAACCGTCAAGGTCTCCACCACCACAGTTGACTACAAAATCATCGTCAAGCAATATGCCGACGACGACCTGCGTGTGGAAGAAGACATTCCCATCACGCCCATCTCGGCAAAAGCCACCAATTTCCATGAAGGCGAGGAAATCGAAAAGTCGTTCGATGGAAATACCGGCACTATGTTCCACTCCCACTATACCTCCAAGCCGTTCCCCTTTGAGCTGCTTTATCGCTTCGAAGGTCAGGAACAGATTGACTACATAGAATACGTTCCCCGTACCGACGGAGGCGCAAACGGCAACATTCAGGAGTTGGAAATATACTACGCCGAAGATGCCGCCCGCACCGACTTCCAAAAGGTGGGCGACTACAACTTCAACGGCTCGTCAGCGCCCAGCCGCGTATCCCTCCCCGCAGGCAAGAAGCCCACGGCAATCAAATTCGTGGTTAAGAGCGGTATCAACAACAACGTGAGCTGCGCCGAAATGCGCTTCATGCGTCGCAACACCGACACCACCCTCAACCGCACTCTGCTCGAGGTGTTCACCGACCTGACCTGCTCGGAACTCAACCCCGGCGTGACTGCCGACGACCTGACCAAGCTCGATCCCGCATTCCAGCGCATCGGCGAGGTGCTGCTCAACGGCACTTACGACCCTCTGGAGAAGTCGTTCCGTGTGCACGAATACAAAGCATATTCCGACCCGGTTGAGTGGAGCGTCAAGCTGATGACCAAGAAGTACTCAACCTGGGACAACCCTATGGGCATTGCCGTCAAGAAAGGTGAACCCGTGATGATTCTCGTCGGCGAAACTTGGGGAAATGAAGTTCAGCTTCAGATTCTCGGCGAAAACCAAGGTGTAAACTCCTCTACCGGAGCATCATATCTCACCATTCAGCGTCAGGGCCACTTCGTGTCGCTCAATCCTGGTGTCAACATGATTACTCCCGACCAGGACGGCCAACTGTTCTTTATGTACACCGCAGTGCCCTCCGCTCCCACCTCCAAGCCCATCAAGGTGCACGTGCCTGTGGGCTACGGTGAGTTTGCCGGCTATTTCGACCTCGAAGAGCATCAGACCGACGAGAAGTTCTCGGAGATTCGCTCGCGCTCGTCCCACAAATATATGTGTATCAAGGGCAAACGTATGCTCCTCTACTTCAATCGCTCAACGCTTCCGCGCAAGATTGTTGACCCCATCAACCAGTGGGACAACATCATTACATGGCAACAGGACTTCATGGGCATTGACGACGTCCGTCCCGACCTGTGGAACAACCACCTCGCCGGCATAACCCTCCCGGCAGCCGAGGGAGGCTATATGTGGGCCTCTGACTGGACCATGGGCTTCGCCGAAAGCGCCGTGTCAAAAATCATGGGTCTTGAGCAATTCAACGCCCATGCTGACAACGCCTGGGGACCCGCCCACGAAATGGGCCACGTCAACCAGACCGCAATCAACTGGGCATCCACAACCGAAAGCTCCAACAACCTCTTCTCCAACTATGTGCTCTATCGCTTCAATCGCTACTCGAGCCGTGGCCAGGGGTTGTATTATCGCTTCGGTGCCGTCTACGAAAAAGACCATTCGTGGGCTTCCATGCACTATGCCGGCGAACATACCGGTCCGGAAGTACCTCTGTCAATTGACGGCGACGGAACCCATATGGGCGAAGATACTGAAATTCATATGCGTTTGAACTGGCAGCTCTGGAACTACTATCACCGCGTGAAAGGCGACGAAAAGTTCTTTGCACGCGTGTTTAAAAAGATGCGCGAGGTAGGTCTCAACGAAACCGAAGACCCCGGTCGCAAGCAGTTGGAATTTGCCGTGGCTTGCTCTGAAGCCGCCGGCGAGGACCTGACAGACTTCTTTGAAGCCTGGGGATTCTTCAAACCTCACAATAGCACCATCAGCCAGTATGGCGACTATAAGTATCGCGTAACTCCCGATATGATTTCCGATGCTAAGGCGCGTATGGCCAAGTGCGGCCCGAAAGCCGGCGCGGTTGAATACATTGAAGACCGCGACTCCAAAACAGGCCCCAAGAACGGCGACTTTGAGTGGGATGAAATCGGCGACCTTGGTTACTATACCACCTATGCCAACAAGCTCACCGTTGCCGCTTCGGCCTCTGCCTCGGTTAGCGGACGCACCGTTACCCTCAAGAACTGCGATAACGCAGTGGCCGCAGAAATCCGCCTAATAAATGGCGACGGTTACGGCGAGGTGCGCTACGCCTCCAACAAGCTGACTTTCTCTGTGCCCGCAAACATCACCGTTGGCGGCTGCGGAGTCTACGCCGTGCAATACGACGGCAAGCGCATATTACTCTGCAATATGTAAAAAACAGATAGTAAATTTCTCATTCGATAAAGGCGGGACAATAGCTGCGAAAGCTGTTGCTCCGCCTGCTTTTTCGCCGCAATTGAAAATTATTATACCGGCGACAAGCGGGAATCAAAATAATTTTCGTATCTTTGTGCGCAATTATTAAACTGATTGTAAAACCTCAAAACCTTGTAATTATGTCTTTCATTGCCGATAGAGTCAAGATGGATGGCCTGACGTTTGATGACGTTCTCCTTATCCCCGCATACTCCGAAGTGCTTCCCCGCGACGTTAGTCTTGCAACCCGCTTCTCGCGAAACATAGTGCTTAACGTCCCGCTGATTTCTGCGGCAATGGACACCGTCACCGAAGCTCCGCTTGCCATAGCCATAGCCCGCGAGGGCGGTATCGGCGTGATTCACAAAAATATGTCAATCGCCGAGCAGGCGCGTCAGGTCCACGCCGTAAAACGCGCTGAAAATGGTATGATTACCGACCCGGTGACCATTAAGCGCGGCTCAACTGTGGCCGATGCCCTCGCCATTATGGAGGAATATCACATCGGCGGCATTCCGGTGGTTGACGACGACCGCAAGCTCGTTGGCATCGTGACCAACCGTGACCTGCGGTTTGAAACCGACTTGACGCGCCCCATCGACGACGTGATGACCAAAGAAAACCTCGTCACCACCTCGCAAAGCACTGACCTCGAAGAAGCTGCCCGCATTCTTCAGCAACACAAAATCGAGAAACTTCCCGTGGTCGATGCCAAAGGTCGACTGCTCGGGCTCGTCACTTATAAGGACATCACCAAGGCTAAAGACAAACCGATGGCCTGCAAGGATAAATTCGGCCGCCTGCGCGTCGCCGCCGGTATCGGCGTGACTGCCGACAGCCTTGACCGCGCAACCGCCCTGGTTGAAGCCGGAGTGGATGCCATAGTAATAGACACGGCCCACGGCCACAGCGCCGGAGTGGTTAAAACCCTACGCGCCGTCAAGGAGAAATTCCCCGAAATCGACGTTGTTGTGGGCAACATCGCTACCGGCGAAGCTGCCAAATATCTCGCTGAAAACGGCGCCGACGGCGTTAAGGTAGGTATCGGCCCCGGCTCGATATGCACCACCCGCGTGATTGCCGGAGTTGGTGTGCCGCAGCTCTCGGCCGTCTACGACGTAGCCAAAGCCCTCGAAGGCACCGGAGTGCCTCTGATTGCCGACGGTGGCATCCGCTACAGCGGCGACATTGTCAAGGCTCTCGCTGCCGGAGCCTGGTCGGTAATGCTCGGCGGTATGCTTGCCGGCGTAGACGAAACCCCCGGCGACACCATAATATATAATGGCCGCAAATATAAGGCATATCGCGGCATGGGTTCGCTCGAAGCTATGGAAAAGGGTTCCAAAGACCGCTACTTCCAGGGCAACGTTTCCGATGCAAAAAAACTCGTGCCCGAAGGTATCGCCGCCCGCGTGCCTTACAAAGGCTCGCTATATGAAGTGGTTTATCAGATGCTCGGCGGACTCCGCTCCGGTATGGGCTACTGCGGCGCCCCCAACATCGAGGCTCTGCATTCGGCCAAATTTACCCGCATCACCAATGCCGGCGTGGCCGAAAGCCACCCCCACGACGTAGCCATCACCTCAGAGGCTCCCAACTATTCCGCTTCTTCCAATTAACAGTTAACAATTAACAATTAGTAATTGACAAATACATATAAAACTATAAAATGAGAAAAACAGCTTTCTTATTGATTGCGGCAGGAGTGTTGACTCTCGCCGCAAAAGCACCGAAAGACCCGGTGCTGCTTGAGGTTGACAATAAACCCGTCACCCTGAGCGAATTTGAATATTTCTATCATAAAAACGACGGCAACGAAATAGAAAAAGAAACTCCCGAACAGTATCTGAAACGTTTCGTTGACTATAAGCTCAAAGTGGCGCAAGCCCGCGAGGAACAGCGCGACACCACCGCAGAGTTTAGAAAAGAATACGCTTCGTTCTATCGCGAACTGGCCAAGCCCTATCTTCAGGACCAGCCCACCTACGACCGGCTCCTTGAAGAATCATACAAGCACACCCAGCAGCATCGCCGGATTGACCACCTGATGGTGCCGTTCAACAAGCCCGAGCTGATGGACTCGCTGCGTCAAGCTCTCGTCAATGGCGCTGACTTCGAGGAGATTGTGGCCAAATATTCCATTGACCCCTCCAAGTCGGAAAACCACGGCCACTATGGCTGGGTAGGTGCCGGACAGTTCCCTTATGAGTTTGAAGAGATTGTTTACGACACTCCGCTCAACGAGTGGTCAAAAGTGATTAACACGCAATACGGCCTCCACATTGTACGCCCCACCAAGGACCGCACATATCTCGGAGACATCCACGCCGCCCACATCCTTGTGCAGATGAACGAGCAGACCGACTCTGCCGCAGCCAAGGCTCGCATTGACTCCATTTATAACCTGTTGCTGCAAGGTCAGGACTTCGCCGTTATGGCCCGTCAAAACAGCGACTGCCCCTCCGCAGCCAAAGACGGCGACCTTGGCGTATTCGGCCCCGGACAGATGGTGCCGGAGTTTGAAGACGTTGCATTCAGCCTTGCCGACGGCGAAATGTCCAAGCCGTTCCTTACTCGTTTCGGCTGGCACATCGTCAAGAGATATGAAACCAAACCCCGCGCCAAGGAGCCGCTGATTCGCCAGATTGAGGAGATGATGAAGCACGATATTCGCGGCGTGCGTCCCCGCACCGTACGCGCCGAGCAGCTCAAAAAGGAACTCAACTTCCGCTTCGACGAAGCAGGCCGCGAAAAAATGCTCACCATGGGCGACGAACTCGGCTTTGACTCCCTGATGTCGGTGATGAAAAATGACCCCACTCCGCTCTACTATGTAGCCGACAGCGTAGTAACCATCGGCGACTACCTCTCGACCGGCATCCGCGTGCATCCCGGCAACGGCCCCGTTTCCAAGCAGCTTATGGACCGTATGAACGGCCGCGTTATGACCGCCCTGATTGGCTATGAAGAGCGCGGACTCTACAATAAATACAAAGATTTCCGCCGCCAGGCTGATGAATATGCCGAGGGTCTGATGCTCGTTGCCTCGCTTGAGGACAACGTGTGGAACCAGCCCACCAAGAATCCCGAAGGTCTGAAAAAATACTTCGAGGCACATAAAGACAACTACACTTTCTCAGCTCCCCGCTGGAAAGGCTACGTTGTCTACGCCACTTCTGACTCGCTGAAAAATGAGGTTGCCGACTATCTCGCCACCGTACAACCCGCTCCCGAAGTGCTCGGCGACAGCCTGAAAGCCCGCTTCCCCCGTGACATTCGCATTGAGCGCGTGGTGCTTCCCAAGGGCGAAAACCAGGTGATTGACTATATCGCTTTTGGCGGCCCCGAACCCAAGTTCAGCAACCGCTACGCATTCTTCACCACCTACCTCGGCCATATGATTGACGGCCCCGAAGAAGTTGCCGACGTGCGCAACCGCGTCACTAACGACTACACCCGCGAATTGGAAGAAAAATTCGTGGAGGGTCTGCGCAAGAAGTTCCCTGTCAAGGTCAACAACAAGGTGCTGAAAAAAGCCAAGTAGACCTCACCACCACTGAAATATGAAGTGTAAAAACATAGCAGGCGCTTTGGGCGTAATTATTGCCCTGAGCGCCTGCTCACATAATGATGCCGAACTTGCCGACGGCGAAGTTGCCCGCATTGGCGGCGAATCGCTCACCGATGCCGACATCCGTGCCGTGACCCCGGCTGGTCTCGCCGAGGTTGACTCCGTGGCGTTTGTCGATGCCTACGTCAACAGCTGGGTGGCTGACCGCCTGATTCTTCACGAAGCAGCCCGGCTTATTAAAGACACCGATGAGATTGACCGACTGACCGAGCAGTATCGCCGGGATTTGATAATGTGGGAGTATCGCACCCTGGCGGTTAATGCCGACCCGGAGCTGCAACTCACCGACGATGACATCAAGGCATATTATGAGGCACATCCCGGGCAGATGAAGCTTGATGCCCCGATGGTGCGCGGCATCTATCTGAAGCTGGAATCTGACGACCCGGCGCTGCGCACCGTGCGCCAGCTCTATGCATCGCCCAATCAGGACAACGTTGACCGTCTTGAAAAGGTGGGGCTGAAAAGCGCCGTTCATTATGACTATTTTCGCGACACGTGGGTGCCTGCCCGGCAGGTGATTACTAAAATCCCCGCCGAACTTTCACCCTCCGATTTGCACAAGGGGCTGAAATATGAGGTGGAGCGCGATGGGTTTACTTACCTCTTGAGTATCAGCGATGTTTTACCCATCGGAGCCACGATGCCGCTTGAAGCGGCAGAGCCGCGCATCCGCGAAACGCTCGATGCCATGCGGCGCACGGGGCTGGATGCCCGGCTGGTTGCGCGGCTGCGCGCCGAGGCGGTGGCCGGCGGCCGCCTCCTCCTCCGCTGATTGACATAAATTTATGTTTTTATGTCTTTATGTCCTAAAAATTGCGGCTTTATGTAATTATGTATGAAAAAATTTGTGTAAATCAGAGAAATTTCGTTACTTTGCACTCTGTTTAGCGACCCCCGCTCCGGGAAAGTCGTCGGGAAGTGATGCGCCCGCCGATGATATGAGCGAAGGAACCGGGAGTGCTGACAAAATCTCGAGAAAATAAAAAATAAATATAACCACTTAGAAGACAATACCCTACAGCCATGTCAAAGATGTGTCAAATCACGGGCAAAACTGCCATGACGGGTAACAACGTTTCGCACTCGAAGCGTCGCACCAAGCGTAAATTCAACGTGAACCTCTTCACCAAGAAGTTCTATTGGCCTGAACAAGAAATGTGGATTTCCCTGAACATTTCCGCCAAAGGTCTGCGCACCATCAACAAACTCGGCCTCAACGCCGCTCTGATGCAGGCCGCAGAAAAGGGATATATTAATGAAAACGACATTAAATGCATTGGATTTTAAGTCATGGCAAAGAAAGCAAAAGGTAATCGCGTGCAAGTAATCCTTGAATGCACCGAACACAAAGCAAGCGGAATGCCCGGCACTTCTCGCTATATCACAACCAAGAACCGCAAAAACACCACCGAGCGTCTGGAGCTGAAAAAATATAACCCCATCCTCAAGCGTGTAACCGTTCACAAAGAAATTAAGTAATTCACCCCATAAGATCTACAGGAAATGGCAAAGAAAACCGTGGCCTCACTTCAGAAGGGTGAAGGCCGTACCTATAGCAAAGTAATCAAAATGGAACGCTCGCCGAAAACAGGCGCTTACATCTTCAAAGAAGAAATGGTTCCCAACGACGCCGTGAAAGCTGCGCTCAAATAATAAACCAAAAGTCGAAATCCGCGCACTTTTATACTGAAATATGTTAAAAAACATCTTTTTTTGAGGAAAATCAAAAAAAATCTTAAAAAAAGTTTGCAGGTTCAAAATTTTGGCATAAATTTGCATCGGTTTTAGAACAGAAATCAAATTACATCACAAAGTTTCATAAATTAAAATTCAAAAAAATGAAAAAGTACATCCTGATGCTCGCTGTAGCAGCCGCTGCTACCCTCGTTGCTTGCGGTAACAAAGAAGCTAATGTAGAAGAAGCTGAAGCAGTTGACACTGTAGAAGTTGTTGAAGCAGTTGACACTGTAGTTGTTGCTGACTCTGCTGCTGTTGACACCGTAGTTGAAGTTGTTGAAGCTGTTGCTGAATAATTTCTGCGAGTAAACAGTGAACAATAGCCGGTCTTGACCTCTTGTCAAGTCCGGTTATTCATTTATATGACAGTCAACGAGCTCAAAAACCACATCCGCAGCCGCCTTGCTTCCGACCCCGAAGCCCGCGCCCTTGAGCGCATAATCTTCGAGGATGTTCTGCTGATGCGTCCGGTCGACGTGGTGGTCAATCCCGATCGCGAAGTGCCACCGTTTATCCCGCCCAAGGTCAATGCGATACTCGACCGCCTTGTTGCCGGCGAGCCGATTCAATATATTCTCGGCCACGCCCGCTTCTACGGTCTGGACCTGCGGGTGAACCCCGACGTGCTGATTCCGCGTCCGGAAACCGAAGAACTCGTTGACATCATTGTGAAGCGCTATGGTAATCAACCCGACCTGCGGGTGATTGACATCGGCACCGGCTCAGGAGCCATAGCCATTGCCCTGGCACGGACGCTGAAATTCCCGCAAGTCACCGCTGTCGACGTTTCGGAAAAGGCTCTTGCCGTTGCACGCCAAAACGCCGCCGACCTCCGCGTCAAAATCAACTTCATTCAGGCCGACATTCTCCGCTGCCCACTGTCCGCTGCCCAGTTCGACATAGCCGTAAGCAATCCGCCATATGTGCTTGAAAGCGAGCGCAAAGAAATGGAAAGGAAAGTGCTTGACCACGAGCCATCGCTTGCGCTGTTTGTACCTGACTCCGACCCCTTGCGCTTCTATGATGCCATAATGCGCAACGTTAAGGCCGACAGTTATTACTTTGAAATTAATCCGCTATGTGCCAAGGACTTCAAGCGTGCAGAAATACTTCGCGACTCCTTTGGCAAGGAGCGCTTCGCCATTTATGATCCCGCTGACCGATAAAGAAGCATATGCTCGCCTGGCCGACCGCTGCGCCATGGCCGAGGTGTCAACCGGCGAAGCTCTCACCAAGCTGCGCCAATGGGGCATAACCGGCGCTGAAGCATATAAGGTAGTGCAGCGTCTGGTCAACGAGCGGTTTATTGACGATGAGCGCTTTGCACGCTCATTTGTTCGCGATAAGGTCAACAATGCCCATTGGGGGGTCAATAAAATCCGCTTGTCGTTGCACCAAAAAGGGATTGATAATGAAACTGCTCGCATTGCCATTGCCGAGGAACTCGACGAAGAAACATATTTTGCCAACCTTGCGGGGGCGTTGCGCTCCAAGGGGCGCAATATGCCGTCGCCGTTAAATCGTGAGGACTACGCACGGTTGGCCCGTTTTGCCGTGGGGCGCGGCTATGAACCCTCGTTGGTCAGCGAGATGCTTTCCGACGAACATTATTGGCGCGACGTAGATGAGTAACTTGCTGATTGGCGGCATGCTCGACGTTTTGTTTCCGCCGCTGTGTCCTTGTTGTGGCGCTGTTATGACCCGGGGTGAGGGACCGATGTGTCTTGGTTGCCGCATAAATCTGCCGCTGACCGGTTTTGAGAAAAACCCTGCAGACAATGATTTGACAGAGAAGCTTCAGGGCCTCGTCCCTATCGAGGCTGCCGTTGCATACTTTTTTTATCGCCGCAATGCGCCCCAGGATGCGCTGATTCACGATATGAAATATCGCGGTCGGCCAACAATCGGCCGTCAGCTTGCGCGTGAGTATAGCCGGAAACTTGCTGCAAACGGATTTTTTGACACGGTTGAAGTCATCGTCCCCGTGCCGCTCAACTTTTGGCATCATTGCCGCAGAGGCTTCAACCAAACGGAGTGGATTGCGCGAGGCATCCGCGACGTGACCGCTCTGCCGATAATCGACGGCCTGAAAGCTCGCCGCCACACCTCGCAGACGCGCCGCAACGCCCGGGCGCGACAACGTGCCGCTTGCCACGTTTACTCCGCCAAATCTGCCGCCATAGCCGGACTGCAACATATCCTTTTGGTTGATGACATCTGCACCACCGGGGCTACACTTTATGCATGCGCGGAAGCCTTACACAACGCCAATCCTACGGCAAAAATCTCGATTTTCGCGCTTGCCGCAACAAGTCTGATATAAAGCTGCGACAAATCAGTTACGGAAACCACATTGCGACGCGAAAATTCTTACATTTGCTTATACTTTTTATGGACAAAGCCGCAGAGCATACTATTACACGACGCGCATTACTCGCAACTGACGATTCAAATCTCGTCGTTCTGCTGCCCACCCTTATGGCCCCGAACGGCTATCAGGTGACGGCGGTGACTCGCGGCTCATATAGAAAATCGGACGTCAAGGATTATGACTTGCTGATAATCGACGGCGACCCGCGTGTGACTTTCGGCGATGGCCTGCCCGCCGTGGTGGCCGTGTCGCCCTCCGATGCCGTTGTGGCTTATGACAAGGGAGTCGATTTGGTGGTCAACAAGCCGCTGGTGGCAAGAGTGTTTATGGCAAAAGTTCGCGCCGTTCTCCGTCGTTACGGCATTGAGATATGAGCGGAGATTTATTGCTAACTTCCTTTCAGACGGAGTTGATTGAAGTCGGCTGCGATGAGGCCGGACGCGGATGTCTTGCCGGCCCGGTTTTTGCTGCCGCCGTGATTCTGCCTCCGGGTTATACCCATCCGTTGCTCCACGACTCCAAGGCAATTACTGAGCATCAGCGCGAAGAGATGCGCCGGATTATTGAGCGCGATGCCGTGGCGTGGGCTGTGGCATCTTGCTCGGCGCAGGAAATTGACGAGATAAACATTCTACGCGCAAGCATAGTGGCAATGCATCGCGCTTTGGACTTGCTAACTGTTGAGCCACAGCTGATTGTGGTAGATGGCAACCGATTCACGCCGTGGCGCTTGGGAGTGCCTTACACCACTGTGGTTAAGGGCGATGCGAAGTATGCCAATATCGCAGCAGCAAGCATTCTGGCAAAGACCCACCGCGATGAGTGGATTAGCAAAGCCGCCAAAGATTTTCCGGCATATGGCTGGGAGCAAAACAAGGCTTATCCCACGGCGGCGCACCGCGAGGCCATTGCTCTGCACGGTCCCTCGCCGCTGCATCGGATGACGTTTCGTCTTCTTCCCAAAAAGTCAGTTTGATATTACCGGGCAGGTAAAATACCCGGCCAACAACTCTCGGGCGGCATTGACCTGCGCGGGAGTGTTGAGCAGAGTGTTCTCAAGAGCATATTTCAGCCCCATGGCGTCATATTTGTGGCGGCCCAGAGTGTGGTAGGGGAGCAGCTCCACGCGCTCAATATTGTTGAACTCGCTGAAATGCTGCGCCCATTGGCGCATATCGGCGGGATCATTGCTAATGCCTGGTACCAGAACATAGCGCAGCCACACGCGGATGCCTTTGTCGCGAAGACGCTCGGCAGTGAGCAGTGTGTTTTCGTTGCTCAACCCTGTCAGCGAGCGATGTTTGTCGGCGTTTATCTGCTTGACATCGAGAAGCACCAGGTCGGTTAGCGAGTGGAGCCGGTCAACCTCGGGCGAGATTATCGCGCCGTTGGTGTCGAGGGCTATGTTGATGCCTGCCTCGCGCAGGCGTTCAAACAGCGGGATGAGTTGACGGGCCTGAACGGTGGGCTCGCCGCCGGAGAATGTGATGCCCCCTCTTTTGCCGAAAAACGGCTTTTGGTCAATGGCCATGCGCAGAATTTCATCCTCATCGGTGAGGGTGGATTCGCCGATGGGGTCAATGGTGTCGGGGTTGGCGCAGTAGAGGCAGCGGAAAGGACACCCCTGGAGGAACACGACGAGCCGGAGGCCCGGCCCGTCGAGTGTTCCCATTGATTCGTAGGAGTGAACGCGGAACATTACATCGACTCGTGGAAGGAGCGGGAAATGACTTCCAGCTGATGCTCGCGGCTCAGGCGGATGAAGTTCACGGCATAGCCGCTGACGCGGATGGTGAGCTGCGGGTAGTTCTCCGGATGCTCCATGGCATCAAGCAGCAGCTCGCGGTTGAGTACGTTGACGTTCAGGTGGTGAGCGCCTTTGGTGAAGTAGCCGTCCATCATACCGACCAGGTTCTCAATGCGCTCCTCGTCGGTCGGGCCGAGCGACTTGGGGATGATTGAGAAGGTGTTGGAAATGCCGTCCTGGCTGTCGCGGTAGCGGAGCTTGGCCACGGAGCTGAGCGAGGCAATGGCACCGTGGGTGTCGCGGCCGTGCATCGGGTTGGCTCCGGGTGCGAACGGCACACCCTTGGCGCGGCCGTCGGGGGTGGCACCGGTCTTCTTTCCATACATCACGTTTGATGTGATGGTGAGCAGCGAGAGGGTGGGGCGCGCGTTCTTGTAGACCGGCAGCTTCTTCAGCTCTTCAGAGAAGTAATAAACCAGGTCAACGCCCAGGTGGTCAACGCGGTCGTCGTTATTGCCGAAGCAGGGGAACGAACCCTCAATGTCGAAACCCTCGGTCAGGCCGATGTCGTTGCGGCGGGCCGTAACCTTGGCATATTTGATTGCCGAGAGAGAGTCAATGGCAATCGACAGGCCGGCAACGCCGTAGGCGAGGTTGATGCGCGGGTTGGTGTCGATGAGCGCCATCTGGGCTTTCTCGTAGTAGTACTTGTCGTGCATGTAGTGGATAATGTTTTGCGTCTCGTTGTAGACGCGGGCAATTTCCTTAAGCACGAGTTTGTAGTTGTGCATCACCTCTTCAAAGTTCAGAGTGTCGGAGGTAAGTGCGGGGATGCCCTTGACCATCAAAGTACCGGTGTTTTCGCAACGGCCGCCGTTGATTGCCAACAGCAGCGCCTTGGCCAGGTTGGCGCGGGCACCAAAGAATTGAATCTGCTTGCCGATAGCCTGGTAGCTCACGCAGCAGGCAATGCCGTAATCGTCGCAGTCGCGCACCTCGCGCATCAGCGTGTCGTTCTCATATTGGATTGACGATGTGTCAATGCTGACTTTTGCACAGAATTCTTTGAATCCATCGGGAAGTTCGGGGCTCCATAGTACCGTCATATTCGGCTCAGGCGATGGGCCGAGGTTATAGAGGGTCTGGAGGAATCGGAAAGAGGTTTTGGTAACCTTGGTGCGGCCGTCGTTGAAGCGTCCGCCGATGCTTTCGGTCACCCAAGTGGGGTCGCCGGCAAAGATGTCGTTATACGAAGCCATGCGCAGGTGGCGCACCATACGCAGTTTGATTACAAACTGGTCAATCAGTTCCTGGGCAAACTCTTCGGTGATGTTGCCCTTGTCGAGGTCATATTGAATGAACACGTCGAGGAAAGAGCTGACGTTGCCCAGCGACATTGCAGCGCCGTCTTGCTCCTTGACGGCGGCCAGGTAGGCCATATAAACCCACTGCACGGCCTCTTGGGCGTTTGCTGCGGGGCGGCTGAGGTCGAGGCCGTAGATTTCGCCCATCCGGCGGATTTCATCGAGGGCGCGGATTTGCTCGGCAACCTCCTCGCGCAGGCGTACTCGGTCTTCAGTCATCGGGCCGAGCAGCTCGGCCAAATCCTGACGCTTGGCCTCGATGAGGCGGTCGGTGCCGTAGAGAGCCAGGCGGCGATAGTCGCCGATAATGCGGCCGCGGGCGTAGTTGTCGGGCAAACCGGTCAGGAAGCCCAGCGAACGAAAGCGGCGAATTTCTTCGGTGTAGACGTCGAACACGCCGTCGTTGTGCGTCTTGCGGTAGTGGGCAAAAATCTCCTTGATGTTTTCAGGAAGCTCTATGCCCTGTTCGCGGCAAGCTTTTTCAACCACTTTGATACCACCGAAAGGCTTGATGGCGCGGCAAAGAAGCTGCTCGGTCTGCAAGCCGACAATCAGCTCGTCGTCGCGGTCAATATAACCGGCACCATGGGAGGTGATGGTAGAGATTTTGGTGGCGTCGATTAAACGTACGCCGCCATTGTCGCGCTCCTCCTTGAGGGCGTCGAGGCAGTGCAGCCAGAGGCGCTTGGTGCGGTCGGTAGGTCCGCAGAGAAATGACGCGTCGCCCATGTAAGGGGTGATGTTGAGGCTGACGAAGTTACCCGCGTCAATCTTTTCGGACCAAAGTCCGCCTTTAAACTTTTCAGTAGGTGTCATAATGATTGGTTATTGGTTTATTACAGTGCGAGGAGGGAGTCGAGGGTTGCGCGGAGCTTGTCGATGGATTGGGCACCGACCAGGCGGAGGTCGGTTTTTTTGCCGTTCTTGAAGGTTAGAATGGTGGGAATCGACATGATGCGGTATTGCGTTGTGAGGTCAGACTCTTCGTCAATATTGTACTTGCCTACGGCTACGCGGCCTTCGTATTCTTTGGCTACGGCTTCGATTGCGGGACCCATGCTCTGGCAGGGACCGCACCAGGTTGCCCAGAAGTCAATCATCACGGGTTGACCTGAGGCGATAATGTCATGAATGTTTTCGTCAGTAAATGTCATTTTTATTATTGTTTAAAGGTTTAACTGTTTAAGGGTTTAACTGTTTAATAGTTTAGTTTCAAACTCCTAACTCCTAACTCTCAACTCCTACTGCCTAATGATTTTATAGTCAATGTTTTCGCTGTCGAGCATATCAACGAGATCTTTGTTGATGGGGATAGTGCGTTGAGCTGCGAGGTTTACGGCACGGTTCAGCTTGGGGTCGTAGACGGTAAAGTGGAGCTCTCCGGGGTTCTCCTTGTAGTTGTGAGAATGGTCTTTGAGCAACCCAACGAGGGTGTCGTTGAGCCGGTCGGTGGTCACTCGGATTGCAATGCCTTTGACTACCTTGTTTTTGAGGTCGTCAAGGCGCGCAATGCTTACGATGTTGAAGCGCAGCTCGCCCTCGCGGAAGCGGCGTTGATACTTGCCAATCACGCGGATAAACTGCCCATTGGTGCAGTAGCCGTTGAATTGCGAGTATGTCTGGCCAAAGAGGCGGATTTCGCACGACCCGGTGTGGTCTTCAAGCGTCAAGATGCCCCACGGGCCGTTCTTTCCGGGGCGGGTCTCGAACTTCGTTGCCATACCGCCGAGCACTATCTCCTTGCCCTCTTCAATAATGAAATCTTCAGAGGTGAAGTCTTTTATGGAGGTAGTGGCATATGTCAGCTCCATATAAAATGGATCCAGAGGGTGAGCCGAGAGGTAGCGGCCTACCAGCTCGCGCTCCTTTGAGAGGACCTCGGTCTGAACCCAGGGTATGGCGGGTTTTATGGCCGGACGGCCGGAAGTGTCGAGCGCCGGGTCGGCAAAGTCGTCGAAGAGCGAGGCCGCCTGTTGCTGACGGTCGCGCTGATAGAGCTGGCCGTATTTGACGAGCTGTTCGGCAAAGTTTTCGTCGCGGGTGTTGACCTCGAAAAAGTCCCAGCGCTTAATGTCGTCGCCAAAGCAGTCAAAGGCTCCTGCCAGGGCAAAGTTTTCAATGGTGCGGCGGTTTATGCCGGCGCTAAGCGGCACTCGCTCAATGAAGTCGTAGATGTTTTGGAATGGGCCGTTGGCCTGGCGCTCCTCAATGATGGCGTTGACGATTCCCTCGCCAATGCCCTTGATGGCTGCGAGTCCGTAGCGAATATCGCCGTCTTTGTTCACACCGAAGTTTGAGAATGATTCATTTACATCGGGACCCTTGACATTGATTTTCATTCGCTTGCACTCGTCCATAAAGCCGGAGAGCTTGTCTCCCATATTGCGCGAGAGTACTGCCGCCATATATTCTGCCGGGAAGTTGGCTTTGAGATATGCGGTTTGGAATGCTACCCAAGAGTAGCACGTGGCGTGGCTCTTGTTGAACGCATATGATGCGAATTTCTCCCAGTCTTTCCAGATTTTTTCAAGTACCTCGGCTTTGTGTCCGTTGGCCTGTCCGCCTTCAAGGAATTTGCCTTTGAGGTGGTTCATCTTTTCGATGAGCTTCTTACCCATAGCCTTGCGCAGGGTGTCAGACTCGCCTCGGGTGAAGTTTGCCAGCAGTCGGCTCAGCAGCATGACCTGTTCCTGATATACCGTAACGCCATATGTATCTTTAAGATACTTCTCCATCTCGGGGATGTCGTAGGTAATGGGGCTGCGGCCATGCTTGCGGGCAATAAAGTCGGGGATATAGTCCATTGGGCCGGGCCGGTAGAGGGCGTTCATGGCTATAAGGTCCTCAAACGTTGAGGGCTGCAGCTCGCGCAGATACTTTTGCATTCCGGCCGATTCAAACTGGAAAGTGCCCACGGTGCGTCCCTCGCTGTAGAGGCGATACGTTGCAGGGTCGGTGATGTCAATGGCACCGATGTCAAGGTCAAAGCCGCGGGTCTGCTTGATGTTATAGAGCGCGTCTTTGATAATTGAGAGGGTTTTCAGCCCGAGGAAGTCCATCTTGATCAGGCCGGTTTCTTCGATTACGGAGCCTTCGTATTGGGTTACGAGCATTTTCATGTTCGTTTCTTTATCCGTGGCAATACTCAGAGGCACCCAGTCGCTGACGGCATCGCGGCAGATGATTACGCCGCAGGCGTGTACGCCGGTGTTGCGCACGTTGCCCTCAAGTTGCAGGGCATATTTCAGAGTGTTGCGCACCAGGGGGTTGTCGCTTTGCAGCTCCGGGGCAAATTCAGGCACGTGTTTGTAGCAGTTTTTCAGAGTGCATTTCAGCTCCTTGCCGTCGACTTCGGGCATACGTTTGGGCACGAGGTTGGCCAGGCGGTTGCTCTCGGCCAGGGGAAGCTGCTCAACGCGGGCCACGTCTTTGATGGCGCTCTTTGCCGCCATGGTGCCGTAGGTGATAATGCGGGCAACCTTTTCAGCGCCGTATTTTTCGGTTACGTATGCCAGCACGTCGGAGCGGCCGTCATCGTCGAAGTCTATGTCAATATCCGGCAGGGAAATACGGTCGGGGTTGAGGAATCGCTCGAACAGCAGGTCGTATTTTATGGGGTCAATCTGAGTGATTCCAAGGCAATAAGCCACGGCGCTGCCGGCGGCCGATCCACGGCCCGGGCCAATGCTAACGCCGCGTTCGCGTCCGGCTTTGATAAAGTCCTGCACAATGAGGAAGTAGCCCGGGAAGCCCATATTCTTGATGGTGTCGAGCTCAAAGTCAATGCGCTCTTTCTGCTCGTCGGTTAGCTCCTGACCCCAGCGCTGATATGCCCCCTGGTAGGTCAGGTGGCGCAGGTAGTCATCATTGTCGGTGAAGCCGTCGGGTAGCGGGAAGTTGGGCAGAATCGGCTTGTGGTCAATGGTGTAAGTCTCAACCTTGTTGAGCACCTCAAGGGTGTTGCTCAGCGCCTCGGGAATGTCGGCAAAAAGGCGGTTCATCTCCTCGGTGGTCTTCATCCATTCCTGTTTGGTATAGAGCATACGCGAGGAGTCGCTGAGGAAATGGTTGGTAGCCACGCACACCAGGCGGTCGTGGGCCTCGGCGTCGTCTTCGTTGGTGAAGTGAACGTCGTTGGTGGCCACGATTTTGATGTTGTGCTTGTGTGCAAACTCAATGAGGAAAGCGTTGACGTGTTGCTGCTCAACGAAAGTTTCGTGGTTTGCGTTGGGCACAGTGGCTTTGTGGCGCTGAATTTCAATATAGTAGTCGTCGCCGAAAACTTCTTTGTACCACAGCACTGCCTTTTCGGCCTCGTCGAGCTGACCGGCGCGGATAAGGCGCGGAATCTCGCCACCAAGGCAGGCGGAGCAGATAATGATGCCCTCGTGGTGTTCGGCAAGCTCTTTCTTGTCGGTGCGCGGGTGGTGATAAAAGCCGTCGGTCCAGGCTTTTGATACTATCTTGATGAGGTTATGGTAGCCGGTGGCATTCTTGGCCAACGCAATGAGGTGGTAGCCCTTGTCAGACTTGTCGGCGCGGTCGTTGAGCGACTTTTTGGCAACGTAGAGTTCGCAACCGAAAATGGCTTTGAATGGTTCCAACCCCTGCTCTTTGCGCTTTGAGTTGACTTTGTTGACGAGGTTGAAATACTCTTTGATGCCAAACATATTGCCGTGGTCGGTGATGGCCAGACCGGGTTGGCCGTCGGCAATTGCTTTATCAACGAGGCTTGGAATCGAGGCTTGGCCGTCAAGCACAGAGTATTGCGTGTGGACGTGGAGATGAACGAATGGCTGCATAACCCCACAAAGGTACGGTTTTTTTATGAAAATACCAACCCCGAAGCGGCGATAATCTGCAATTATCTGCAATCAGAATCTCACGCCCGCCTTGAGCGTGAAAAATTCTGAGGCCATAAGAAAAGAGTAGCCGCTGTTGAAGAGGAAGATACCGGTAGCGCGGCCCTGAAGATTGGCAAAAAAGGCGCGGTGGTTGTAGACGAGGCTCACGCGGCCGTCAAGGTTCACGGCAACCATTTCAGAGGCCGAGGGCTTGTCTTTGATGAGTGAACGCCTGAATCCCATTCCCGGCAGAATGGTGAAGTTTATCAGCCAGTTGTGGGGCAGGGCAAAATTATGGGCGTAGCCGCCTTGAACGCAGATGTCGTGAAATTTATATTTGTTGAGCAGCGGGAGTTGCTCGGGCTTGTATGAGAGCACATCGGCGGGCAAATCGGTGAAGTCCATCATCAGATATTGGCTGATGTAGCGAACCCCGACGAGCCAGCTCCCGGCGCTGCGTTTCTGATATTTCGAGTAGCTGTAGGCCGCAGCCTGGGAGTATTTGCGGAAGTTAAAAAAGTAATATGCGTTGATCATCAGCTGCTCGTTGCTGGTGTTGTCGAGGGGCAGATGAATGCGGCGGCCTTCGGAGTATTTTGCAAATCGGTCAATGTAGGTGCCTCCATGGATGCTTTGCTGCGTGATTTCGGCCGAGAAGCGTGCGCAGGTGAACTGGAAATTGAAAGTGGAGCGCGGGGAGTTGTTGCGGCCTATCAGCTCGTTGATGTTCCAGGTGTAGCCGATGCTCACGGCCATAAAGCTCAACCGTGCGCCCAAATCGTAGCCGAGATTGGAGCGGATGCTCACGAGGTCGGCCTTGTCGGGCGACTGTATGTCAAAGAGATAGCCATAGCGCTGCATCTCGTTGGTGGAGTCGATGATGAACTTCCAGTTCTTGCCGGTGCCCACCACGTAGGCCGTGTCATAGCGGTTGAAAGTTTCGTCGGCCCAGTTGTAGACCTTGCAGCAAAAGTTCATGAAGCGCGGGTAGTGGATGCGCGGGTCGTTGATGTTGAACCCGGAGCGCCAAAGCTGTTGCGCCCAATTGCCGGGCAGTGGCAGAGTGTCGGAAGAGGCTTTAGGGTGTTCATCGTCAAGCTCAACTTCGAAATCCACCTCTTGAGCGGCGACGCTGACGCTGATACAAAATAGCAGAGATAATATAAAAATGAATCTTTTCACCTCAATAACTCAAGTGCTTTTGTCAGTAAATCAGGGTCGTCGTAGTTGAGCCAATGAAGATGATGACCGCGCCGCTCCATTCCCCGGAACCAGGTCATCTGCCGCTTGGCAAACTGATGTATGGCTATTTCGAGTCCGCGAAACATCTCGTCGTAGCCAATCTGACCGATGGCATATTGGGTAAGGAATTTGTATTCGAGTCCATAATATATAAGGTCATCGGGCGCGATGCCGCTGTCAAGCAGTCGGCGCACCTCGTCAACCATTCCGGCATCGATGCGCGCTTGGAGGCGCTGCGATATGCGGCGACGGCGCTCCTCTCGGTCAATATTGAGCGCTATGATTACTGCCGGGCGTGGCCGGGGTTCGGCCTGGGCGGCTGCTTCGGGATGCGCGGCGTAGAACGTCTGAATCTCAATGCCGCGGATGGCGCGGGCCGGGGTGTCAACGTCGGTGGTGTTGTGTAAAGTCTTCATCGCGGCGAGCATTTCAGTGAGTTCGGCAAGCGACTTGCCGCGAAGTTCGGCCCGCAGCTGAGGATTTTCGGGAACTTCGGGGAGCCGCAGGCCGTTGATCAGCGACTCAACGTATAGCCCGGTGCCGCCGCATACTATCGGCCGTGCGCTTCGCGACTCTATGTCGTCAATCGCAGCGTTGGCGTCGCGCAGATATTCGTAGAGGTTGTATTTTGACCCTGCGGGGGCAATGTCAATGAGGTGGTAGGGTATTGAACCATATTCGTCGAGGTCTTTGCCGGTGCCGAGATCCATATCGCGGTAAACCTGGCGCGAATCGGCGCTGACTATCTCTGCGTTGCCGAGTGCCGCAGCGAGTTCGACGGCACGTCGCGTTTTGCCACATGCCGTCGGTCCGGTGATTACTATCAAGGGTTTATTTGCCAAGCTCTTCGTTGAAGAACTGCAGCATGCGGGCATAAACTACTGCGCGGGTGTTGCAGCCGTAAATGGAGTGGTTCATATTGGGGAAGAGCAGCATCTGCGGCCAGCGGTTCAGCGAAATCATCTTGGCGGCAAATTCCATGGTGTTGCTAAGATGCACGTTGTCGTCGGCGGTGCCGCTCATCATCAGCAGCGGGCAGGTTAGCTTATTGACGCGGTTCATCGGCGCGGACTGCTCGTAGCCCTCGGGATTGGCCTGTGGGGTAGACATATAGCGCTCGGCATAGATTGTGTCGTAATAGCGCCAAGATGTCACCGGGGCTACGGCGCAAGCTGCGGCAAATGGCGCGCCCGACGATGCGGCCATGAGCGTCTCATACCCGCCGAAACTCCAGCCATAGATGCCGATGCGTTTTGAGTCTATGTAGTTGAGGGTCATCAAGTGGCTGAGAAGTGCGGTTTGGCTTTCAGTTTCATAGTAGCCGAGGTTCTTGTAGACGCATTGTTCAAACTCGCGGCCGCGGGCACCGGTGCCGAGGCCGTCAACGCAAGCAATGATGTAGCCCTGTTGAGCGTAGTATTGCGGCCAGTCAATTTGCCATTGATTCTTGACTTCTTGTGAGCCGGGGCCGCTGTATTGACTGATGATGCAGGGATATTTCTTTGAGGGATTGAAATCGTTGGGCTTGACCATCCAGCCGTGAAGTGCAACGCCGTTGAGGTAGAAAACAAAAAATTCGCGTTTGGGAGCCGAGGCAAATTTTGCAGCTGCTGCAGAGTTGTCTTCGAGAGTGCGTACAGTCTTGTCGTCGGATGTTTTTACCAGGGTATATACCGGCGGAGTGGCTGACGTGGAGTAGTTGAGTACGTAGTAGTTGCAAGCCGATGAGAATGTCGCGGATGCCCAGCCCTCTCGGGGAGTGATGAGCTTGTGTGCTTTTTTCTTGCCGTCAACTTTGAAAATCAGGCGGTTGATAGGGTCGCCGGCACTTTGGTAGTAATATGAGCCGTCGGGCGCGGTGCCGTAATAGGCGGTTATGTCGTAGTTGCCTTCCGTAAGGGCGCCGAGGTCATTGCCGTTGTAATCAAGACGATAGAGATTGCACCAGCCTGTGCGGTTGCTGAAAATCACCATAGAGTTGGCTTCGAAACTGACGTTCTCGTAACATTCTGGCGTTACCCAAGCGTTGCTCTTCTCCTGATGGATTTGAGTTGCCACGGTTGAGCGGGGATTTACCGAGTAGAAGTCCAGGCGGTTTTGGTCGCGGTTGAGGGTCAGAACTATGAGCTTGTCGGCGGTTGGACCGTAGTGGATGCGCGGAATGTATTCAATGTCGGTAGAGGGGAGGGTGATGTCCTTGGTCTTGCGGGTCTCTACGTCATAGCTGTGGAGCGTCACTTTTGAGTTGGGTTCTCCGGCTACCGGATATTTATAAGTGAACTCGCCGGGATAGAGGGCATATTGCTTCATGGGGTTGCAGGCTCCCTCATACATTGTGAAGCTGAATGCGGGTACGTTGGTTTCGTTATATTTCAGATATGACAACGCGGAGTTGTCGGGGGCAAACTCCATGGAACGCGAGGTGGCAAACTCCTCTTCATATGTCCAGTCGGGCACGCCGTTAATTATTGAGTTGACCTTGCCGTCGGTGGTAACGGCTACTTCCGAACCATAGTCAACCTTGTGGATATAAATGTTGTTGTCGGCGGCCATAAATGCCACCATGCGACTGTCGGGACTGACCACCGGCGATTGCTGCATGTGGTGTTCGGTAGAGAGCGGGCGCAGGGTGTTGCGCTTGATGTCGAAAATATAATATGCGGCGCGAAATGTGCGGCGATAAATCTGCTCTTTTTCCTGATACACAATCAGCAGCGAGCCATCGGGGCTGACGGAGTAGCCGTTGATGCGGTCAAGGTGTTTGTCGCCGCGGGTTTTGGCAACGTCGAAAATTGTGGCCGTGAGTTTGCCCGAGGCGGTTTCGTATTGGTTGATGGTCTTGCCGTCGGCGCTGAGCTGCAGATAAGTCAAGCCGTCGGGCATAAAGTTGAGCGATGCGGATGTCGAGCCGTTGTTCGGATAAACGTATTCACTCAATGCGTTGATGTCAACTGTTGCAATCGCCGAGGCAACCATAGCCCCGCAAGCAGTAAGTATGCAAGCAAATATCTTTCTCATATAATAATAATCTAACTCCTAACTGCAAACTCCTAAAACAGCGTCAGCTGCGCATCCGGGTCGGGTTCGGGGGCTTGTTTGGGGGGCTGATAGCCAAAGTCGGGGTCGGCAACGTGGCTAACGTGGCCTGCAGGAACACCCCCGGGCAGAAGCCAGTCTACAGAATCAATGTCGGCCGAAGCGTCATTGTTGGGGTCATAAACCGCTGTTTGTTTGCGCTGACGCGAGCGGCGCTTCTTGGGAGGCGTGGCTGTTTCGCCATCAGCCTCACCGGTGGACTCGCGGCGCTGCTCAAGGGCGGCGTCTACTGCCGAACGGCTTTCAAATTCGGCAATTTTTTCAGCCTGCGAGGTGATTTCTGCCTCTTTCGCGCCAATGGTTTCCTTCAAGGATTTGATTTCTTCGTTTAACTTCTCAATTTCGGAATGGAGTGCCGAGGAGTCGCCCTCGGTGACTTCGGCTACGCGCATCTTGTTCATCAGCGATGAGATGGTAAGCTTGTATTGCTCTATTTCGCTGTCGAGCTGGTCAATTTTCGCTTCAAGGTCGCGGTTGCGGTCGCTCAGGGCGCGTCGCTGACGTTGTTCGCTCAGCAGCGCGGCTTTCTGCTCCTCGCGTTTGCCGGCCACTTCCTTACGCTCGGCGCGCAGCGAATCGAGTTCCGATTGCATTTTTGCGCGGTCGCCGGTAAGTTCGCTGACGGCCTTGCGGCGAGCGCTCTCGGCGAAGTCGGAGAGCGGCTGACCGAGCAACCCTGCCAAGCGGCGGCGCTGCGCATCGCGGTCAATGCACTCTGCCACAATCGGAGGCAGCTGCGAGTTAATAACCGCGAGGATGGCATCGAGCAGCTCCTCGGGGAGGTCGGCAGACTCTGCAGCGGTTGCCGGTTGCTTCCCGGTGGTTGTCGTGTTATTTGTTGAAGGGCGGTCAATGTCGTCGAACTCCACTGCGGAGTCCTCGTCGCCGCCAAGCATATTGCGCAAGAATTTCGGTAACATACCCGCAAAGTTATGAAAATTATTGCAAAAAAACAAAGAGAGTCGTCATCCCGACGACTCTCTCCGTAACCTTTATCTTAATCTAATACTATGAAAAACACACACTGCAAAGGTACGCCAATATTTTGAAATAGCAAGAATTTATAAGGGTTTTAACTTTTGTTAACTCCGATGGGCTTAATTCTTGCCCTTGGTTTTGCTATAGCAGACGTGTTTGCGACGGCAAAGTTACAAAAGATTTGGATTTTTACATAATTAAATATAACTTTGCGCTATACCAATGAAATAACCAAAGCCATGAAAATAGAAATGAAGACGCGCAAATCGCGCCTGAAATTGATTAAGAATGACCCCTGGCTCGAACCTTACTCAGCCGCAATTGAGGGACGGCATCAAGATGCTGTGCGCCGCGAGGCTGACCTGACGCAACAGGTCGGGTCGCTCAGCGAGTTTGCCAACGCGCATAATTATTTCGGTCTTCATCGTCAGGCCGATGGTTCTTGGATATTCCGCGAAAATTTGCCTAATGCCACTGCGGCATATCTCATCGGCGACTTTAACGACTTCAAGCCGTCTAAAAAATATGCGCTGAAAAAGCTCAAAGGCAGTTATGGCGTTTGGGAGGGAACGTTTCCCGCTGATGCGATTAAACACGGACAGTATTACAAGATGCTTGTAGAGTGGCCCGGCGGCCGCGGCGAGCGCATTCCGGCGTATGCAACTCGTGTGGTTCAAGCCGAAAATTCGCCGATTTTCTCCGCTCAGGTTTGGGCTCCCGACGCGCCATATAAATGGAAAAAGAAAACTTTCCGCCCCAACGTTGACCCGCTGCTGATTTATGAATGCCACATCGGCATGGCGCAAGACAAAGAGGGCATCGGCACGTATGAGGAGTTCCGCACAAACATTCTCCCTCGCATTGCCAAAGACGGCTATAACTGCATACAAATTATGGCCATTCAGGAGCACCCCTATTACGGCTCTTTCGGCTACCACGTCAGCAGTTTCTTCGCCGCATCAAGCAAGTTCGGCACCCCCGAGGAACTCAAGGCGCTGATTGACGATGCCCACAGCCGCGGCATCGCCGTGATTATGGACATTGTGCACTCCCACGCAGTGAAAAACGAAGTCGAAGGCATTGCCCGCATCGACGGCACATACGACCTTTACTTCCACCACGATGCCTCGCGCCGCGAACACCCCGCTTGGGACTCCCTTTGCTTTGACTACGGCAAGGGCGAAACGCTTCATTTCCTGCTGAGCAACTGCAAGTTCTGGCTCGATGAATATCACTTCGACGGCTTCCGCTTCGACGGCGTAACCTCGATGCTATATTATAGCCACGGCCTCGGCCAGGCTTTCGGCGGATATGACGACTACTACAACGGCAGCCAAGACACCGATGCCATAACCTACCTCACATTGGCCAACAAGCTGATTCACGAGGTCAATCCTCGTGCCATAACCATTGCCGAGGAAATGAGCGGTATGCCGGGCTTAGCAGTGCCGTTCAAAGATGGCGGCATCGGCTTCAACTACCGCATGGCTATGGGTATTCCCGACTACTGGATTAAGACCCTCAAGGAGAAAAAAGACGAGGACTGGCACCCGACATCCATATTCTGGGAACTCACCAACCGCCGCGCCGACGAGAAGACAATCAGCTACGTTGAGAGCCACGACCAGGCGCTCGTGGGCGACAAGACGGTGATATTCCGACTGATGGATGCAGATATGTATTGGCACATGGCCTTGGAAGACCAAAACCCCATGATTGCCCGCGGTATGGCGCTCCATAAGATGATTCGCCTGGTTACCTGCGCAACCATCAACGGCGGCTACCTCAACTTCATGGGCAACGAATGGGGCCACCCCGAATGGATAGACTTCCCCCGCGAAGGCAACGGCTGGAGCTACAAATATGCGCGCCGCCAGTGGGAACTTGTTGACTCCGACTACCTCAAGTACTTCCAGCTCAACAACTTCGACAACGCGATGATTCACCTCATAGGCGGAGTCAAGGGCTTTGAAAACGAGCCGGTAGTGAAGCTTTGGGAGAAAGACGACGATCAGGTGCTGGCATTCATGCGCGGCGACTTGGTATTCGTGTTTAACTTCTCCCCTACCGAGGCATATAGCGGCTACGGCCTGCTGGCACCTGCAGGAGAATACGTCGGTGTGATGTCGTCCGATCAGCCCGAATTCGGCGGCTATGGCAACATTGACCTCTCCACGCGCCACCTCACGCAATACGACGAACTCTACGCCCCCGCCGGCCGCGAATGGCTGAAACTCTACCTGCCGCCGCGCACCGCCATGGTGCTCCGCAAACTCTGATGCCCACAGTCAGCATCATCGTTCCGGTCTATAATGTCGGGGAGCAGCTGCTGCGCCCATGCATTGAGAGCGCCCTGACGCAAACCTTTCGCGACTTCGAGCTAATCCTGGTCGACGACTGCTCAACCGACAACTCCGCCGCCATCTGCGCCGACTATACCTCCGACCCACGCGTGCGCCTGCTCCTTCTGGAGCAAAACGGCGGTCTGGCCAACGCCCGCAATCAGGGAGTAAAGGCCTCTACCGGCCAATACATCACTTTCCTCGACGCCGACGACCAACTTACGCCCGATGCCCTAAAGCTGCTCTACGCTGCAGCAACACAAACCGAAGCCGACATTGTTGCTGCCGAATTTTTGACCTCGCGCTGCAGTCTAAAGACCGCTGCCACCTGTTCGGTTTTGCAATTTACCCCCGCCGAGGCTGTTGCCGATGTTCTCTACCAGTGTCGAATCAACAACTCAGCTTGCGGCAAGTTATACCGTCGCGAGATTTGCGAGGCCGAACCTTTCCGCAGCGGTTGGTATGAGGATTTGCGCACTATCCCCCATATGTTTCTCGCTGCAAACCGGGTTGCATACCTCCCTGAGCCGGTATACATTTACACCGACAACCCCGCGAGTTACCTCCACACGTTCAACCTCGGTCGCGCCGTGGTTCTCGACGTTACTGACGAGCTCGTGGCGGTGATGCCAACCCCTGAACTCAAACGCGCCGCCCGCGACCGCGCTCTCTCCGCTGCGTTCAACATTTTCAACCTCCTGACCGTCTACAAAGTCGCGGCTCCCGACATCGAAACCCGCTGCCGCGCCACAATCCTTCGCTACCGCCGCGAGTCGCTCTTCAACCCCCGCGTGCGCCTCAAAAACAAGCTCGGCATTCTGCTAACCTACCTTGGCGGCTTTCCTGCCCTGCGCCTCGCCGCAAAACTTTTCCGGAAAAAATAATTACTAATTACTAATTTTTGCGTAACTTTGCAGTCGCGAAGAAAGCCGCCGTAGTTCAACGAATAGAATAGATGATTCCGGTTCATCAGATCAGGGTTTGATTCCCTGCGGCGGTACTAATGGAGAATGAGGCAATTTACGAATTGCGTATGAAAGTGCGCGATTATGAAATCGACTCTGAGGGCATTGTCAATAATGCCTGCTATCTTAACTACCTCGAACATACTCGCCATGAGTTCTGCGAAATGGCGGGTCTGTCGTTTCGTGCCATGCGCCAAAACGGCATGTCGCCGGTAGTCAGACATGTCGACATCACCTATAAAACTTCATTAGGGCTTGGTGCAGAGTTTGTTTCGCGCCTTAATCTGCGGCGCAAAGGCCCCCGTTTTATTTTTCACCAATGGATTGAAACTCCCCAAGGTACTCCGGTAGTGGATGCCGAGGTTACAATAGTCAACATTATTAACGGCAAGCTTACCCGGGGGGACGAATTGGCCCGGGCGTTTGCCAAATATCTCTCCGACTGATGCAATACACCAAGCTGCAATATCAGATTGCTTTCTCGTCGATACGCGGTATGAACGTGACCCTCGGGCGCGAGCTGCTGAGAATCGTTGGCAGCGAACGCGAGTTTTTTGCCCTGAGTGAAACGAGGCTGCGCTATCTTACGCAATCCAAGGCACGAATCTATTCCGACGAATATCGTGCGCGGGTTCTGTCGGAGTCGGTTGTAGAATCGGCGTTTATTGAAAGCCACTCGGTTCGTCCGCTGTATTTCACAGAGCCGGGCTATCCGCGCCGTATGCTTGAGTGCGAAGATGCCCCATTGATGCTCTATGCGTGTGGCAATCTTGATTTGAACGACTGTCGCCTCGTGGGTATTGTCGGCACACGCCACGCCACCCCCTACGGCCTGGACTTTGTGAGGAAGTTTGTTGGCGACCTCGCCTCCAAGGTGTCAAATCTTGTGATAGTCAGCGGGCTTGCTTACGGCATTGATATTGCTGCGCATCGCGCCTCGCTGAAAGCCAATGTGCCTACAGTGGGCGTAATGGCCACCGGGCTGCAGACGGTTTACCCCTCGGAGCATCGCAGCGATGCGCAGACTATGGTAAGCTCAGGGGGGATGCTCGTGACCGAATACGGACATCTCACACCCATACATAAGGGTAACTTCGTGGCCCGCAACCGCATAGTTGCCGGCATTTGCGATTGCATCGTGGTGGTTGAAAGTGCCGAAAAGGGTGGGGCGCTGATTACCGCAAACCTTGCCGTAGGATATAATCGCGACGTGTTTGCCGTGCCTGGCAGGATTAGCGACCAGTATTCGGCGGGATGTAACCGCCTGATTGCCGGAAGTATGGCAATGTTGATTCGCGATGCCGAAGACCTTTGTCGCGCTATGCACTGGCCTATGCTTGAAGCCCGCCCTGAAGAAGCACCCGCGCTACCAATGGAATTGAACTCTGACGAGAGTCAGATTGTTAGTTTCTTGGAGCATAACCCCGACTCGAGCCTCTCGCAGTTGACCGCCGCAACGGGTTTTGGTGTCAGCAAACTGATGTCAATACTCATAGATTTGGAATTCCGGTCGGTTGTGATGGCTCTCCCCGGCGGCCGCTACCAACTCGCTTAAATAGTTAACCCCTCAAACCTCATGACCAGAATTATTCCCCCCTCTGAGCTGATAATCAACCCCGACGGTTCAGTTTTTCACCTCCACATTCGCCCCTACCAGCTCGCCGACCGTGTAATCCTTGTCGGCGACCCGGGTCGCGTAAATATGGTGGCCGAGTTTTTCGACACCAAGACCTTTGAAACCTCCTCGCGCGAGTTTCACTGCATTGGCGGAACATATAAGGGCAAGCCGATTATGTGTCTTAGCCACGGCATCGGACCTGACAATATTGACATAGTAATCACCGAGCTCGATGCCCTTGCCAATGTTGACTTCCAAACACGCGAAGTGCGTGAGCAAACCCGCTCACTCACTCTGGTTCGTATCGGCACCTCCGGCGCCCTGCAGCCCGAACTCAGCCTCGGCACTCCCGTGATTGCCGAAAAAGCCATCGGCTTTGACGGCGTGCTCAACTACTACGCCGGGCGCAACTCTATTGCTGACCTCGACTTTGAACACGCCTTGTGTGAGCACACCGGCTGGAATCCCCTGTGGGCAAAACCCTACGTGGTAGATGCCGATGCGGAGTTGGTTCGCCAAATCGGCGGCAACGATATGGTGCGCGGCAATACCATCAGCGCAGTTGGTTTCTACGGCCCACAAGGCCGCGAAGTGCGCCTGCACCTTGCCAACCCCGACCTCAATTCGCGCATTGAAACGTTTGAGCACGATGGTCGCCGAATCACCAACTACGAAATGGAGTCAGCTCCCCTTCAGGGCCTTGGCCGACTGATGGGACATCGCGCAATGACCGTCTGCTCGATAATTGCCAACCGCTTCAACAACACTGCCAACCCCAACTATAAGTCGGGAATCAAAGATTTGGTTGCCACGGTACTTGAACGCATCTAAGTTTGCACATTCGGCAAATTTTGCGTAACTTTGCGCCACGTTATGGCATCACGCACTCGTGAACGGCTCATCGACGTGGCGCGTCAGCTTTTTGTCCACCAGGGCATTGACAACGTCACTATGAATGATATTGCTACGGCTTCTGACCGCGGCCGCCGCACTATCTACACCTATTTCCGCACCAAAAGTGAAATCTACGAAGCCGTGGTTCACTCTGAAGCCACCCGCGTGCTCGCCGATATCGAAAATGCCATTGCCGGCTTTACCACCCCTCCGGAGCGTCTGCGTGCGTTGATGGAATTTCGCATCGACGTGCCTAAAAACAATCAGCGCGGCTATCAGGTGTGGTTCCGCTCCCTCTTTTCCAACGATGCCAAACGCGCCGATTCAATCCGCAATCTCGTAAACGCCCGCCTTTATAAACTCATCGAAGAGATTATCAACGACGGCATAAAGAGCGGCGACTTTGACCCCGAGCAATGTTCCCGACTCGCGGCAATCATTACCCTGATGGTCAGAGGCAGTGACTGGACACAGGTGGCCGAAATCAACACCGACCGGGCCGAGAAATGGCGGGTTGACTGCATAGAATTTATACTCACCGCCCTGCAAAACAGAAATAACTCAATAAACTCATAACCCCATAACCCCATAACCCTCGGCGGCATCGCCGCCGACAAAAACAATGAAACTACTCGAAGGAAAAACTGCCCTTATTACCGGCGCCGCTCGCGGTATCGGTAAGGCTCTTGCACTCCGCTTTGCCGCAGAGGGTGCCAACATTGCATTCACCGACCTCGTAATTGACGAAAATGGCGAAGCAACCAAGTCAGAAATCGCTGCCCTCGGCGTTAAGGTTGAAGCATATGCGTCAAACGCCGCAGACTTTGAACAGACCCAGCAGGTTGTTGCCAAAGTGCTCGAAGATTTCGGCCGCATCGACATCCTGGTCAACAACGCCGGCATTACCAAAGACGGCCTTCTGATGCGCATGACCGAGGCCCAGTGGGATGCAGTTCTTACCGTTAACCTCAAGAGCGCATTCAACTTCTGCAAGGCCGTAGTCCCAGTGATGATGAAGCAGCGCGCCGGCTCCATTATCAATATGGCATCGGTGGTAGGCGTACACGGTAACGCCGGACAATGTAACTATGCTGCCTCCAAGGCCGGCCTTATTGCCCTTGCCAAATCAATAGCTCAAGAGGTGGGCAGCCGCGGCATCCGCGCCAACGCCATTGCTCCCGGCTTTATCGAAACCGCTATGACCGCAGCGCTTCCCGAAGCAGTGCGTGAAGAGTGGACAAAAAAAATCCCCCTGCGTCGCGGCGGCAAACCCGAAGATATTGCTGACGTTGCCACATTCCTCGCCTCCGATATGTCGGCCTACGTAACCGGTCAGGTTATCCAGGTAGACGGCGGCATGAATATGTAATTTGAATAATGCTTCATTACAACACCAAACAGGAACCGCTGCCAATGCCCGAATATGGGCGCCACGTGCAGCAGATGGTTGATCACTGCCTGACAATTGAAAATCGCGACGAGCGCAATGCCTGCGCTCGTGCGATTGTTGACACCATATGCCGGCTCAATCCGTCGTTGCGCACCAACCCCGAGTGGCGTGCAAAACTTTGGGACCACCTTGCCATAATGTCTAACTTCAAGCTCGACATTGACTACCCCTCGGAGCCCATAAGCCCCGAGAGTCTCAGCTCCCGGCCCGACAAGGTAGAGATTCCCCAGCATCACATCACCAAGCGCGTTTATGGCGCAAATATCCTCAAGATGATTGATGCGGCAACGGCAATGGCTCCCGACGACCCCGACCGTGAGGAGTTCGTGATGCTTCTGGCCAACCATATGAAGAAATTGCTTTTGGCCGACAATCCCGAGGTGGCATCCGACAAGCGCGTATTTGCCGACCTTGCGCAGCTCTCCAACGGCAATATTCTGCTGAACCTCGATGAGGTGCACCTCCACGAATTTGAGATTGTTCCGGTGCCGGGGCAGTCAAAAAAGAAACGCAAACGCAGATAATTAATGCTGCTGCCCGGAAAAGTTAAAATTGCCGTGGCTAAAGTTATCAAGCCCCACGGCATTCACGGTGAACTCAATGTGGAGCTCACCGATATGTGTGAACCCGACGACGATTTCGCGCCGGGTTCGTGCCTTATTGTGGAGATTGACGGCCTCGACGTGCCGTTCTTCGTTGTTTCGGCGCGTCAGCGTGGCGCAGAAAGTTATCTGCTGACGCTCGACGATGTCCGCTCCGACTCAGATGCCGCCCGGCTTCAAAACCACACCTTATATATTTATGCCGACCCTGAAGAGGCAGATGGCGACGAAATGCAGGCATCGCAGCTCGTAGGGTTTGAAGTCGTTGACTCTTCCACCTATACCGCAATCGGCACTGTGGATTCGCTGACTGAACTCACCCCCGGTGCATGGTATTTCGACGTGGGCGGGCGGTTGATTCCTGCGGTTGACGAGTTTATCACTGACATTGACCTGGAGAGTCGCCGAGTGATTATGGCATTGCCGCAAGGCCTGCTTGAACTCTGACCCTGTTGGAATTGTTTAAATGGCAGCAAGCGCTGTTGAGGTGACAAAATGTCACTTTGGCACGCTTTTTGCCGTTCTTCTATCAAACGAAATATTAACCTTTAACTCATAACCCAAAATATGAATATCAAACCTTTAGCTGACCGCGTGGTAATCAGGCCTATGGCAGCGGAAGAAGTTACGATGGCGGGTATTATTATCCCCGACAGCGCAAAAGAAAAACCCCTCAAAGGCGAAGTTCTCGCCGTAGGTAATGGCACTAAAGATGAAGAAATGGTGCTGAAAACAGGCGACACCGTTCTCTACGGCAAATATGCCGGAACCGAAGTGGAACTCGATGGCGAAAAACTCCTCATCATGCGCCAGAGCGATGTGCTCGCAACCCTCGCTTGATGAATGTCGGAATGTGAGCCCCATCATCTCTAACCCATAACCAATAACTCATAACTCATAACTTTCGGCGGCACGCCGCCGACTCCAACTATGGCAAAAGAAATAGAATTCAATATCAAAGCTCGCGAAGAGCTTAAAAAAGGCGTCGACGCTCTTGCCGACGCGGTTAAAGTAACCCTCGGCCCCAAAGGTCGTAACGTTATAATCGAAAAGAAATTCGGCGCACCCCATATCACCAAAGACGGTGTGAGCGTGGCCCGCGAAGTTGAACTTGACGAACCCTTCCAGAACATGGGCGCTCAGCTCGTTAAGGAAGTGGCCTCCAAAACAGGCGACGACGCAGGCGACGGCACAACCACCGCTACCGTTTTGGCCCAAAGCATCATCAACGTAGGCCTCAAAAACGTTGCCGCAGGTGCCAACCCTATGGACATCAAGCGCGGCATCGACAAAGCCGTGGCCATCGTGGTTGAAGCCATACGCGACCAGGCTGAAGAAGTTGGCGACGACCTCAAGAAGATTGAAGACGTGGCCCGCATTTCTGCCAACAACGACGAAGCCATCGGACAACTCATTGCCGAAGCCATGCGCAAGGTCAAGACCGAAGGCGTAATCACCGTAGACGAAGCCAAAGGCACCGAAACTACCGTAGACATCGTTGAAGGTATGCAGTTTGATCGCGGCTACATCTCGCCCTATTTCGTGACCAACACCGAAAAAATGGAGTGCGAAATGGATTCGCCGTTCATTCTGCTTTACGACAAGAAGATTTCCAACCTCAAGGATATGCTTCCCATTCTCGAAGCTACGGCTCAGAGCGGTCGCCCGCTGCTCATCATAGCCGAAGATGTTGACTCCGAAGCTTTGGCAACCCTCGTTGTTAACCGCCTGCGTGGCTCGCTGAAAATCTGCGCCGTCAAGGCTCCCGGATTCGGCGACCGTCGCAAGGAGATGCTCGAAGACATCGCCACCCTTACCGGCGGGGTGGTAATCTCCGAAGAAAAGGGTATGAAGCTCGAAGCCGCCACCATTGATATGCTTGGCCGTGCCGAGAAAGTTACCGTTAACAAAGAAAACACCACCATCGTAAACGGCGCCGGCTCCTCTGAAGCCATCGCATCGCGCGTGGCTCAAATCAAGGCTCAAATAGAGGCCACCAAGAGCGACTACGACCGCGAAAAACTTCAGGAACGTCTTGCCAAACTCGCCGGAGGCGTTGCCGTGCTCCATATCGGCGCACCCTCCGAAGTTGAGATGAAAGAGAAGAAAGACCGCGTTGACGACGCTCTCCACGCTACCCGCGCCGCAATTGCCGAGGGCATCGTGCCCGGCGGCGGCGTGGCCTACATCCGCGCTACCGAGAAGCTGGCCGACGTTAAAGGCGGCAACGACGACGAAACCACCGGTATAATGATTGTTAAGCGCGCTATTGAGGAACCGCTCCGCCAGATTGTGTTCAACGCAGGCGAAGAAGGCTCCGTAGTGGTTCAAAAAGTCAAGGACGGTCAAGGCGCTTACGGCTACAATGCCCGCACCGGCCAGTATGAAGACCTGATGGCCGCCGGCGTTATCGACCCCGCCAAGGTTACTCGCGTAGCCCTTGAAAACGCTGCCTCGATTGCCGGAATGTTCCTCACCACCGAGTGTGTCATCGCCGACAAGAAAGAAGAAACCCCTGCACCCACAATGCCCAATCCCGGCATGGGCGGCATGGGTATGATGTAAACCACCAACAGGTTATAATAAATATGGAAGCGGCGGACTTTTGTTCGCTGCTTTTTTTTGCTTAACGCCCAGCGCCTAACGCCCAATGCCCAACGCCCAACAGCTATTTTTTTGCACAAATTGGGGTGGTTTTGGAAATTTTGTGTAAATTTGCACATTATATAACGCAAAAAAACAGTTATGCTGACAGCTAAAGAAATTCGCGACTCTTTCAAAGAGTTTTTTAATTCCAAGGGTCACCAAATCGTACCCTCTGCCCCTATGGTCATCAAAGATGACCCCACTCTGATGTTTACAAACGCCGGAATGAATCAGTTTAAAGACATCATTCTCGGCAACAAAGCCGCAAAATATACCCGCGTGGCCGACTCTCAGAAGTGCCTGCGCGTCAGTGGTAAACACAACGACCTCGAAGAGGTTGGCATGGACACGTATCACCACACCATGTTCGAGATGCTCGGCAACTGGAGCTTCGGCGATTATTTCAAGCAGGAAGCGATTGACTGGGCCTGGGAATATCTCGTCGACGTTCTGAAACTCAATCCCGACCGCCTCTACGCAACCGTATTCGAGGGCTCTCCCGAGGAGGGGCTGACCCGCGACGATGAGGCCGCCGCAATTTGGGAAAAACACCTCCCCAAGAGCCATATCATCAATGGCAACAAGCACGATAACTTCTGGGAAATGGGTGACACCGGCCCATGCGGCCCCTGCTCTGAAATCCACATTGACCTCCGATCTGAGGCGGAACGCGAGGCTAAGCCCGGTGCGGAACTCGTCAACCACGACCATCCGCAGGTTATTGAAATATGGAATCTCGTGTTTATGCAGTACAACCGTAAGGCCGACGGCTCTCTTGAACCTCTGCCCGCCAAGGTTATCGACACCGGTATGGGTTTTGAACGCCTCTGTATGGCGCTCCAAGGCAAGACCTCAAACTACGATACCGACGTGTTTACGCCCCTCATCTCTACGATTTCACGCCTTTCCGGTAAAAAATATGGCGACGACAAGAAGGTTGACATCGCGATGCGCGTGATTGCCGACCACGTTCGCACCATCGCATTCTCCATCGCTGACAGCCAGCTTCCCGGCAACGCCAAAGCCGGGTATGTAATTCGCCGTATTCTGCGTCGCGCCGTAAGATACGCATATACTTTCCTGGCGCAACGCGAAGCATTTATGTATCAGCTCGTTGATACGCTTATCGAATCAATGGGCGAGGCGTATCCCGAATTACCCAAACAGCGCGAGCTGATAATGCGTGTAATTAAGGAGGAAGAAGACTCATTCCTCCGCACTCTCGAAAACGGCATCAAGATGCTCGAAACCGCAATGGCTGAGGCTAAGGCTACCGGAAAAACGGAAATCTCAGGCAAACAGGCATTTGTGCTCTACGACACCTATGGCTTCCCGCTCGACCTTACGGAGCTGATTCTCAAAGAAAACGGAATGACACTCGACCACGCTGAGTTTGACTCCGAGATGCAGAAACAAAAAGAGCGCGCCCGCGCTGCTGCCGCAGTCGAGGCAGCCGACTGGGTGACGTTACGCTCCGGCGAACAGGAGTTCGTTGGCTACGACATCACCGCCTGCCCCGCAGAAATTCTGCGTTATCGCCGCGTTAAGCAAAAGGGTCGCGAATACTATCAGATAGTTCTCTCTCAAACACCTTTCTACGGTGAGATGGGCGGACAGGTAGGCGACCACGGAACACTGACCGATAACGTTACCGGCGAGATCGTTAAAATCTATGACACCAAGCGTGAAAACGGCATGAGCGTTCATCTCACCGAAACGCTCCCCACTAACCCCGAAGCGCAATTCACCGCCGCAATAGATACCGAAGCACGCCGCGCAACCGAGTGCAACCATACGGCTACTCACTTGCTCCACCTCGCTCTGCGTCAGGTGCTTGGCACACACGTTGAACAGAAAGGTTCATTCGTGAGTCCTGACATCTTGCGCTTTGACTTCTCCCATTTCCAAAAAGTTACCCCCGAGCAGCTCCGCCAGGTGGAACATATTGCCAACTCAATGGTTCGCAAGGCCATTGCGCTTGACGAACACCGCTGCGTACCCATCGACAAAGCCCGCGAAATGGGTGCTATGGCGCTGTTTGGCGAGAAATACGGCGATGAAGTGCGCGTAATTCGCTACGGCGAGAGCATTGAACTCTGCGGCGGTACCCACGTACCCAACACCGGGTGCATCGGCTTGATACGTATTATCTCCGAGGGTTCTACCGCTGCCGGAATCCGCCGTATCGAAGCTATCACCGGAGCTGCCACCGAGAAACTTCTCGACACGGTTCAAGATACTCTTCAGGGCATTGCCGCAATGTTTAACAATACCCCCGACCTTGCCGGCGCAATCCGCAAGGCGCTCGAAGAAAATACCGAGCTGCGCCACCAAGCTGAGGAAGCAGCGAAGCAAAAGATTCAGCAACACGCTGCCAAACTCGTTGAAGAGTCCAAGCCTCGCGACGGCGTTAAGGTTATTGAGGTCGGCGGCGTTATGGCTCCGGATGCAGTCAAGGGACTCGCATTTGCTGTTCGCGCAATTTCGCCCGATACTACCGCATTTATCGGCGCTACCAAAGACCCGCAAGGCAAGCCGTTACTTACGGTGATGCTTACCGACGACCTCGTTAAGGGTGGACTAAACGCCTCGCAGATTGTGCGCGAGGCTGCCAAGGCCATCAAGGGCGGCGGCGGCGGTCAACCCGGCTTCGCTCAGGCCGGTGGCAAAGATTCCGAAGGCTTGCTGCACGCTGCCGAAATTCTCCGAAACTCCCTCTAACTTCCTCTAACTTCCTCTAACTAACAATCATTATCACCATGGAACAGAAAGACATCGTACACATAGTCCAAAACGTTATCCGCAAGGAGTGGAATCGTCAGGCTCTTACCGACTTTAACGGCGAGTCAATGCAATATAAGGATCTTGGGCGTAAAATCGCAAAGCTCCACCTCCTCTTTGAACACACCGGCATCCAACCCGGCGACAAGATAGCGCTCTGCGGAAAAAATTCGGCTCAATGGGCTGTGTCTTTTTTTGCCATTATGACGTATGGCGCGGTAGTGGTGCCTCTGCTCCATGAGTTTAAGCCGGACAATCTTCATCATCTTGTAAATCACTCCGATGCCAAGCTACTTTTTGTAGACAGTCATATCTACGAAAATCTTGACCCGGATTTGATGCCGAATGTTGCCGGAGTGGTGCGTATTCACGACTTTTCACTCTTCTTCTCGCGTAATGATAAACTCTCTGAAGCCCGCGCACACCTAAATGAATATTTCGGTGCAAAATATCCCGAGCGTTTCACGCCCGAAGATGTCAACTACTACGAAGTCAAGGATAGCAATTCGCTTGCGCTGATTAACTATACTTCCGGCTCTACCGGCTTCAGCAAGGGCGTAATGGTGCCTCACCGCGCAATTTGGAGCAATGTGGAGGCGGTGCTTCGTCTTCTTCATAATATGCCCAAGGCCGGCGACTCTATGGTGTGTATGCTCCCGATGGCTCATATGTATGGCCTCGTGATTGACCTTTGCCACGGTATCTGCAAGGGCGCACACCTCTACTTCCTGACTCGTCAGCCCTCGCCCAAGGTGCTTGTCGACGCGTTCCGTCAGGCTCAGCCGCGACTGATTATCACCGTGCCTCTGATTATTGAAAAAATTATCAAGACCAAGGTGTTCCCCACACTCGATCGTCCGCTCAACCGCCTGCTGCTCCACACTCCGTATATCGACAAAAAGGTGCTTGAAAAGGTTCGTGCAGCCCTGATGGAGACATTTGGCGGAAAGTTGGAAATGATGATTGTGGGCGGTGCGGCACTCAATCGCGAAGTTGAGGAATTTCTGCACCGTATCAACTTCCCCATCACCGTTGGATATGGTATGACCGAATGTGCCCCGCTTATCGGGTTCTCGTTCGCCAAGGGAGTCAATGTTGAGCAGCAACGCGAGTATATACCGACGTCGTGCGGTGCCGTAGTGCCGCGTATGCAAGCAAAAATCCTCTCGCCTGACCCCGAACACATCCCCGGCGAACTTATGGTTAAGGGCGACAACGTGATGCTCGGCTATTATAAGAACGACCAGGCCACGGAGGCCATTATGCGCCCCGACGGCTGGATGCTTACCGGCGATGTGGGCACAATCGATGCTGACAACAATATCTTCTTGCGCGGTCGCAACAAAACTATGATTCTCGGACCTAACGGTCAAAACATCTATCCCGAAGAGATTGAACAGAAACTCAACAATCTCCCATACGTGGCCGAAAGCCTCGTGATTGACGCCGGAGAAGGGCGCCTGAAAGCGCTGATTTATCCCGACCTCGACGAGGCACAGCGCGACGGCCTCAGTCGCGACCAGGTTATGGAGCGCATAAACCAGGACATTCAGACGCTCAACCCCACCCTCGAGGCTTACCAGCGCATCCACTCCGTGAAATTCATTGACGAAGAGTTTGAGAAAACACCTAAGAAATCTATAAAACGTTATTTATACACAGAATAATATTACACAATGCAAAAACAACTTCTTTCTCTCTTGCTCGCCGGAGCAGTGATGTTGCCGGCATGGGGCGTACCTGCTCGTCGCGGGTATTATGAGAAAACCGACATCAATGGCCAAGCAGTCCGTGTGCAGCGCGTAGGCGATGAGTTCGGACACTATTGGGAAGATGCCAACGGCCAAAAATACACAGTTAATGAAGACAGCCGCCTCGTTCCGGCAACGGAACAGACCGTTCAAGCCCTGAAATCGCGGGCCAACGCCCGCCGCGCCGCCCGCCGCATTCCCGGTAACGTCGGCAAATTTCCCGGCTCCACTTTCCCCTGCAAGGGTAAGCAAAAAGCCATAGTCATTCTGGTGGAATACAAAGATTGCAAGTTCAAAATCGGCGACGATGCCCGCGCAAAGCAGTATTTCACCGATATGCTTAATAAAGACGGTTTCAGCGAATATAACGGCACCGGCTCCGTCCACGAATATTTCATTGATTCCAGCAATGGCCAGTTTGACTGCCAGTTTGACCTCTTTGGCCCCATTACGCTCAAAAACAAACGCAGCTACTACGGCGGTAATGACTTTTACGGAGATGACAAAGCTCCCGAGGAAATGGTTATTGAGGCCTGCAAGGCTCTCGATTCCGAAGTGAACTTTAAGGGCTACGACCGCGACAACGATGGCTACGTTGACAACATCTACGTAATCTACGCCGGCGAGGGCGAAGCCTCCTCCGACGTTGAAGACAGTGTTTGGCCCCACTCTTGGTCCCTCTCCGAAGCAGATGCTACATTCAAACTCGACGGCGTGACCATTGACACTTATGGCTGCTCCAACGAGTGGGAAATTTATAGCAATAACGGCAAGGGAGGTCCCGACGGCATCGGCACGTTCGTCCATGAGTTCTCTCACGTGATGGGCTTGCCCGACCTCTACCACACCGAAGACCAAAGTGTAACCTACACCCCCGGCTCCTGGAGCGTGCTTGACTATGGCCCTTACAACAACGACGGCCGCACACCCCCGGCCTACGGCGCATTTGAGCGCAACGCTATGGGTTGGATAGACCTCACCGAACTGACCGCCGATGCCGGCGACCTGTTCCTATCCGACATCAACTATGCCAACGAAGCATATTCCATCACAAGCCCCACGAACTCGCAGGAATTTTATCTCATTGAGGCTCGTCAGCAGAAAGGTTGGGACAAGTATCTGCCCGGCGAGGGTATGCTGATTTGGCACGTTGACTATGATTCCGGCACCTGGGGTAACAACGCCGTCAACAACCTGCAGAGACATCAAGGTGTAGACCTCATCGAGGCCGACGGCAAAACCTCTAAGGAAGAACGCGACTCGGGCGACTGCTTCCCCGGCAAGTCGAAAGTCACCTCATATTCTCCCAAGTGGTGGAGCGGCAACTCCGTAGGCCTGGATCTCAGCAACATCGCCGTGACCTCCGACGGCGGCGTGATGTTCACAGTAAGCCAAAACATCGGTGCCGGAAATAACCCCGGCGGTGAAGTTGGCGGCGACTTCTACACCGTCAGCGACGTTCTCAACGGCGGCGCTCCTTCTAATTCGGTTGTTCGTGGCTACATCATTGGCTGGGCAAATAATTGGAATGATAAAGGTGTATATTTCACTGCTTCCAACTGCAAAAGTGGAACAAATATTCTTATGGCAGATGACTCCGATGAACGCGATCGCGATTACATCATTCCGGTACAACTCCCCGATGGCAATGTGCGCAAGGAGCTGAACCTCTTAGATAATCCGACTAACCTTGGCCGTTATG
This sequence comes from Prevotella sp., assembly GCA_023666665.1. Taxonomy (GTDB): domain Bacteria; phylum Bacteroidota; class Bacteroidia; order Bacteroidales; family Muribaculaceae; genus UBA3263. The sequence goes on from JAMPBN010000001.1 coordinate 600,341, forward strand.
TTGAAGTCACCGGTAAGGTAACTTCGTATTTTGGCACAATCGGAATCAAGGAAACAACATCTTACAGATTCATCAGCAATGCAGAGTCAGGTCTTATTGAAGAAGTAAGCACAGCCAGCCCCAAGGTTGACTCGCAGACCGTATATGACCTGCAAGGTCGCCCTGTTGCCAACCCGCGCGCCGGCCAGCTCTACATTCGCGGCGGAAAGCTGTTTCGTAATCAATAAAATTTGCGTAACTTTGCACCAATAAATGACCATATTTCAAGTTTAGATATGAACCTCCTACAGCAAATGACCGAACGTGCGCGCACTCGTCAGCGCCGCGTAGTGCTCGCCGAGGGTACTGAAATCCGTACTCTCAAGGCCGCCAACCGTATTCTCGCCGAAGAACTTGCTCCCGTAACTCTCATCGGCAACCCCGCAGAAATCAACGCTTTGGCCGAGGAAAACAACCTCTCTGCAATCGCCAACGCCACGATTGTGAACCCCGCCGATTCCGAGGTTATCGCAAAGTATGCTCCGGTACTCCTGGAGCTGCGCAAAAAGAAGGGAATGACTCCCGAGCAGGCCGAACAGACTGCCGCCAACCCTCTCTATCTAGGCTGCCTGATAGTAAAATGCGGCGATGCCGACTGTATGGTTGCCGGCGCTGAAAACACCACCGGCGACGTGCTTCGCGCCGCATTCCAAGTTATCAAAACCCGCCCGGGTATCGACGTTGTCAGCGGCGCGTTCGTTATGATTATGTCCGAAGGCGTTAACTACGGCACCGACGGCGTTATGGTATTTGCCGACTGCGCCGTAGTTCCCGACCCCACCGCCAAAGAACTCGCCCAAATCGCCATCAGCTCTGCCGAAACCGCCCGCAACATTGCCGGTATCGAACCCCACGTTGCCATGCTCAGCTACTCAACCAAGGGTTCCGGCAAGGGTGAACGCGTCGACAAGGTAGTCGAAGCAACCAAGATTGCCAAGGAAATGGACCCATGTCTTGACCTCGACGGCGAACTTCAGGCCGATGCCGCTATCGTTGATGTCGTAGCCAAGAAGAAAGCTCCCGGCTCGGAAGTTGCCGGCAGAGCAAACGTGCTGGTGTTCCCCTCGCTCGAGGTTGGCAACATCGCCTATAAGCTCGTGCAACGCCTCGGCGGCGCACAGGCCATCGGCCCGGTGCTTCAGGGTCTTGCCGCTCCGGTCAACGACCTCAGCCGCGGCGCATCGTGGGAAGACATCTACAAAACCATCATAATGACCTGTAACCAATGAAAATATTAGTTCTCAATTGCGGAAGCAGCTCCGTAAAATATAAACTCATAGATACCACCTCAGAAGAGGTGTTGGCCGAGGGCGGCGTTGAAAAAATCGGACTGTCCGACGGATTCCTCAAATTTAAATTCCACGGTGCAAAAGAAGTCAAGCAACTCGGCCTCGTTGACCACAAAGGCGCGGTTGAGGCAGTACTCAACATCCTTACCGATGCCAAGTTCGGTTGCATATCCTCGCTCAAAGATATTGATGCCGTAGGACACCGTCTGGTTCACGGCGGCACCAAGTTCTCCGGCTCCGTGCTGATTACCGATGAGGTTAAGAAGATGGTACGCGAGTGCTATCCTCTTGCCCCGCTCCATAATCCTGCCAATATGACCGGCGTTGAAGCTATTGATGCATTGATGCCGGATGTTCCTCAGGTTGGTGTCTTTGACACGGCATTCCACCAGACTATGCCCGCAAAGGCATATATGTATGCTCTGCCTTACAAATATTACGAAGAAGACGGCCTGCGCCGCTACGGTTTCCACGGCACGAGCCACCGCTATGTGTCGCAGCGCGTCTGCGAAATTCTCGGCGTGGATATTGCCAAACAGCGCATAATTACTTGCCATATCGGCAACGGCGGCTCCATAACCGCTATCGTTGGCGGCAAGAGCGTTGACACCTCAATGGGTCTGACTCCTACCGAGGGACTGATGATGGGTACTCGCTGCGGCGATGTTGACCCCGGAGCTCTCACCTACCTGATGGAACGCCACGGGCTGAGCGATGCCGACATTCAGAAGATGATCAACAAGGAGAGCGGCGTTGCTGCTATCAGCGGTATCTCAAACGATATGCGTGAGATTGAGGCAGCGGTAAATGCCGGCCACGAACGCGCCACGCTTGCCCTCGATATGTATGAACACCGCATTATAAAATATGTGGGCGCTTATGCTGCTGAAATGGGTGGCGTTGACATCATCGTGTTTACCGGCGGTGTCGGCGAAAATCAGACCGGCGTTCGCGAAAACGTTTGCGAACCACTGAAATTTATGGGCGTGGAAATCGACAAGGCCGTCAATTCCACAGTCCACGGCACCGAAACGGTAATCTCCACCCCCGCATCAAAGGTTAAAGTGGTGGTAGTACCCACTGACGAGGAACTTACCATAGCCCGCGACACAAAAGAAATTGTAGAACATATTTCAGGAAAATGAAAGTAGCGATAGTTGGTTACGGCAACATTGGCCGTTATGTGTTAGACTCCGTGCTCGAAGCTCCCGATATGGAACTCGCGGGCATAGTGCGCCGCTCGGTGGAGAATATCCCCTCGGAACTTCGCGACTATAAAGTCGTTACCGACATTGCCGAGCTTGGTAAGATTGACGTCGCGATTCTCGCAACTCCCACTCGCCACGTCGAGGAAAATGCCGCGAAATATCTTGCTGCCGGAATCAACACCGTTGACTCGTTCGACATCCACGGCTCCATCCCCTCGCTGCGCAAACATCTCGGCGAAGTTGCCCGCGAACACGGCACCGTTGCCGTGATTTCCGCAGGCTGGGACCCGGGCAGTGACTCGGTTGTCCGCGCACTTATGGAGGCCGCCGCACCCAAGGGTGTTACATATACCAACTTCGGTCCCGGAATGAGTATGGGACATAGCGTCTGTGTTCGCTCCAAAGCCGGAGTTAAGGATGCCCTTTCAATGACCATACCTCTCGGCACGGGCATTCATCGCCGTATGGTCTACGTAGAGCTGCTTCCCGGTGCAAAACTCGAGGAGGTTGCCGCCGCAGTCAAGGCCGATCCCTATTTTGCGTCGGATGAAACCCACGTTATTCAGGTTGACTCGGTAGATGCAGTTCGCGATATGGGCCACGGCGTGAATATGACCCGCAAGGGCACGAGCGGTCGCACACCCTCTCAGCGTCTGGAGTTCAATATGGCAATCAATAACCCCGCCCTGACGGCGCAGATTCTTGTGGGCGCGGCCCGCGCAGCAATGCGTCAGCAACCGGGTTGCTATACGATGATTGAAATTCCGGTGGTTGACCTCCTGCCCGGCAGCCGCGAGGACAACGTTGCACATCTCGTTTAATTAGCAATTAGCAATTAGTAATTATGGTTATATTGATTGCGAATGATGATGGGATTGCCGCCCGCGGACTGCGCCATTTGATTGACTGCGTCAACCAAATGAACATCGGAGCGGAAATCTATGCCGTTGCTCCTGCCGGACATTGTTCGGGGATGTCGAGCGCCATTACTGTCAACGGACCGCTGCATCTTATTCAACACCCCGACTATGAGGGAGCGAAGATGTTTGCCGTTACGGGTACTCCGGTCGATTGCGTAAAGCTCGGACTCCACGCCGCGTTGCCTTGCTACCCCGACTTGGTGCTTTCTGGTTGTAACCACGGCTCCAATTCCGGCAACTCTAACATCTATTCCGGCACTATGGGGGCTGCTATGGAGGCGTGTATGATTGGCATTCCGGCAATCGGTTTCAGTTTGTTGAGCCACGACCCCAACGCCGATTTTTCGCAGACCACTCCCTTTATAAAGCAGATAATCGAAGCCGTGCTGAAATCCGGTCTGCCCAAAGGGGTTTGTCTTAATGTGAATATGCCCAAGAACTGTACCCCCAAGGGTATAAAAGTGACAGCCTGCGCACCCGGACGCTGGACTGAGGAGTATTCTGACTATACCTCGCCTCACGGTCATAAATTTTATTGGTTGACCGGCGTATATGAAGATTTTGAACCTGAAAATCCTGCCGGCGACAATTACTGGCTCAATCGTGGCTATGTAACCGTTACCCCGATTCGCCCCGACCAGACGGCATACGATGCCATTGAAGGCCTTACACAAATGCTGAAATGAATCCGCAAAACACCACAAAGTCGGCTCTCGAACCCATTGCCCGGGCCATAGCTCCCGAACTGCGCGAACTCAACGACCGCATAATGCTCGCTCTGTCGTCGCCAAACGATATGATGAACGGCATTGTGCGCGAATATCTTCAGCGCAAGGGCAAGCAGATTCGTCCCATTGTGGTGATACTTTCGGCGCGGTTGTTTAGCGAACAATCTTCGCCCAAAATCATTTCTGCCGCCGCATCGGTAGAGATGCTTCATAACGCGTCGCTGATTCACGATGATGTAGTAGATGAGTCGCAAATGCGCCGCAACGAACCGACAATCAACGGCATTTGGGATAACCACATCGCCGTGTTGGTTGGCGACTTCTTTACCTCTACCGCGCTGCAAATGGCGGCGGTGACAGAAGATTTGCGCATAATCGACACTCTTGCGGCGTTGGGTCGCCGTCTGAGTAAGGGTGAGCTCAATCAGATATACAATGCCCGCTATCACCACTTGAGCGAAGAGGCATATTTCAACACCATCGACTCAAAAACCGCCTCGCTCTTTGTGGCCTGCGCCGAAATGGGTGCATATTCTGCCGGAATCAACGATAATGACCCGCGCCTGGCAGCCCTGCGCCTGTTTGCCAAAAACTTTGGTCTCTGCTTCCAGATTACCGACGATATTTTTGACTACTATCCCCGCGAGGCAGAAATCGGCAAACCCACAGGCAACGACCTGCGCGAGGGCAAGGTAACGCTCCCGCTGCTGAGCGTGTTGCTGCGTGAGGATGCCCCCTCAAGGGATATGATGCTGGCGCTCGTGGCCAAAGACAGTCTCAACACCGACGAGATTAACCGCCTGACGCAATACGCCATAGCCAACGGCGGTATAGACTATGCCCGCGCAAAAATGGCGGAATTGTCCGCCGAGGCTGAAGAGGCCATTTGTGGGGCTTTTGAGAGCAGCGATGCCCGCGAGGCTCTGCTGTCACTGCTTCAGCACGTTATCAACCGCGATAAATAATCTTCGTAGGCAAGCTTGATGCCGTCGGCGAGCTCCGTTCGGTAGCTCCAGCCCAATGCTTTCGCCTTGCTCACGTCGAGGAGCTTGCGCGGTGTGCCGTTGGGCTTGGTGGTGTCCCAGATTATTTCCCCCTCAAAACCGACGGTTTTGGCTACGAGTTCAGCCAGTTCTTTAATGGTCAGCTCCTTGCCGTTTCCGGCATTGACCGTTTCGTTGCCAGAATAATTGTTCATCAAAAAGACGCAGAGGTTTGCCAGGTCGTCAACGTAGAGAAACTCGCGCAGCGGCGAGCCGTCGCCCCAACAAGTGACGCTTTCTGCCCCCGAAATTTTCGCCTCGTGAAAGCGGCGAATCAGTGCCGGCAATACGTGAGAGCGGGTGGGGTGGTAGTTGTCGCTCGGGCCGTAAAGATTCGTGGGCATAACGGAGATATAATCAGTTCCGTACTGTCGGTTAAGGTATTCGCAATACTTCAGTCCGGAAATCTTTGCCAGGGCGTATGCCTCGTTGGTTTGCTCCAGGGGCGACGTGAGCAGGCAGTCCTCCCTCATTGGCTGCGGTGCCATACGCGGGTATATGCACGATGAGCCGAGAAATTCGAGTTTTTTCACTCCGTTGCGCCATGCGGCGTTTATCACGTTCATCTCCAGCATCATATTCTGATACATAAAATCGGCCGGAGCCTCGCTATTGGCGGCAATGCCGCCAACTTTAGCCGCAGCAAGAAATACGTAGTCGGGTCGCTCGGCGGCAAAGAAATCATTGACGGCTTGCTGATTGATGAGGTCAAGTTCGGCGTGGCTGCGCGTAACGATATTGTTGTAGCCAAGTCGGCGCAGTTCGCGAACTATTGCCGATCCGACCATTCCGCGATGGCCGGCGACGTATATTTTGTCAGACGTTTTCATTTTACAATGCCTTTTTCAAGATATTCGGCAAGGTTGGTGCGCACGGCCTCGCCGGCTTTCTCAACGGCTACTTTGGCCATATCTGCATCTACCATAAGGTTTACCAGCTGCTCAAAGTTGGTTTTCTTTGTCGGGTCCCAGCCGAGTTCGCGTTTCGCCTTTGAGGAATCGCCCCACAGGTTGACAACGTCGGTAGGACGATAAAAGTCGGGCGATACCTCCACGAGCACCTTGCCGGTCTTTTTGTCATAACCCTTCTCATCTGCCCCTTCGCCACGAAATTCGAGTTCTATGCCGGCACGGCGGAATGCCAACAGGCAAAACTCGCGGACCGAGTGCTGCTCGCCGGTGGCAATGACGTAGTCATCGGGCTTGGGCTGCTGAAGTATCAGCCACATACACTCGACGTAGTCCTTGGCATAGCCCCAGTCGCGCAGCGATGACAGATTGCCCAGGTAGAGCTTCTCCTGCTTGCCCTGGGCGATGCGTGCAGCCGCCAGGGTGATTTTGCGCGTCACAAACGTTTCGCCTCTCCGCTCGCTCTCGTGGTTGAACAGAATGCCCGAGCAGCAAAACATATCGTATGCCTCGCGATATTCCTTGACAATCCAGAACCCGTAGAGCTTGGCCACGGCATATGGCGAATATGGGTGAAAAGGCGTTTGCTCATTCTGAGGCACTGTTTCCACCTTGCCGTAAAGCTCCGAAGTCGAGGCCTGATAAATGCGGCAGGTCTTGGCCAGTCCGCTCATGCGCACTGCCTCGAGTATGCGCAAAACTCCCGTCGCGTCAGTGTTCGCGGTATATTCCGGCGAGTCAAAGCTCACCTGCACATGGCTCTGCGCCGCCAGGTTGTAGACCTCGTCGGGGCGCACCTTGCCGATAACCTGCAGTATGCTCATCGAGTCGGTGAGGTCGGCATAGTGCAGGTGGAAGCGCTGGTGGCCCTCGAGGTGGGCAATGCGTTCGCGAAAGTCTACTGACGAGCGGCGTATGGTGCCGTGTACATCATAACCCTTGTCAAGAAGAAGTTCGGCAAGAAACGAGCCGTCCTGACCCGTAACGCCTGTGATTAACGCGGTTTTCATAACGCAAAGATACAATAAATTCGGGAATAAATTCGTAACTTTGCGCTCTATGATTGAATATATCAAGGGGCAGCTTGCCCACACATCGCCCACCGAGGCCGTGGTTGAGGCCGCCGGAGTCGGCTATCTGCTGAATATTTCGGTAAATACCTATTCCGCAATATCAAAACTCACGGAGGTGAAACTGCTCGTTCACGAAATCATACGCGAGGACACCCACGATCTTTTCGGTTTCTTCTCAGCCGAGGAGCGGGCGCTGTTTCGCCTGCTGATTGGCGTGAGCGGAGTCGGACCGAACACTGCGCGGGTTATACTGTCGTCACTGTCGGCCTCGCAACTGAAAATGTGTATTCTGGCCGGCGATACCGACAAGTTGAAAGCCATAAAGGGCATCGGCCTGAAGACGGCCCAGCGCCTGATTGTTGACCTCAAAGACAAAGTCAATGCCGCAGAGCTTGCCGCCATGGCCGGCGACGCGGAAGCCGAGGCTATGGTCGGCGCGGTTGATTCCGAAGCCAGGGCTGAGGCTTTGGCCGCCCTCGTGATGCTCGGCTATCAGAAGGCTCAGGCTCAGAAAGCGCTCGCTAAGGTGTTTGGTGCCGAACCCACCGCCACGGTCGAGGTCGCCATCAAGCGGGCACTGTCAATGCTTTGAAAATGAATTGAATATTGAAACAAAACATAACCAGATAAAGATATGAAAAAACTTTTGATTGGCGCATTGGCTCTGATTGCCTCGCTTTGCGCCGGAGCGCAGCAACTCCCTCCGCTGCCAACTGATACCGCCGTGATTTCCGGCGTTCTCCCCAATGGGTTGACTTACTTTATCCGTCATAATGAAACTCCCAAGGGACAGGCCGATTTTCATATTGCCCAAAAGGTCGGTTCGGTGCTCGAAGAAGAAAACCAGCGCGGACTGGCCCACTTTCTCGAGCATATGTGTTTCAACGGCACCAAAAATTTCCCAGGCAATTCGCTCGTTGACTATCTCGAGAGCATTGGCGTGAAGTTCGGCGCTCACCTCAATGCTTACACCGGAGCCGATGAAACCGTCTATAAAATCACCAACGTCCCCACCGCCCGCACCGAAGTGACCGACAGCGTGCTGCTCGTGCTCCACGACTGGGCCAATGAGCTGCTCCTCTCCCCCGAAGAAATTGACAAGGAGCGCGGCGTGATTCACGAAGAATGGCGCACCAACCAGGTGGGTCAGATGCGTATTCTCGAGGAAGCGCTCCCCAAAGTTTTCCCCGGCTCGCAATATGCCCACCGCCTCCCCATTGGCACAATGGAGGTAATCGACCATTTCCCATACCAGGCCCTGCGCGACTACTACGAAAAATGGTATCGCCCAGACCTGCAGGGCATCATCGTGAGCGGCGACATTGACCCCATGCGCACCGAGCAGGTTATCAAAGAGATGTTTGCAGACATCGAGATGCCCGCAAACCCCGCGCCGCGTATCCAGTTCAACGTGCCTGACACCCCCGGCACCATCTACTCCATCGGTTCCGACAAGGAGATGCCCAATTCCATTGTTTACTTGATATTCAAGCACGCACCGCTGCCCCTCGAGTGGCGCAACACTCAGGCACAACTCGTCCAGGACTATATCGAAACGATGATTGATATGATGCTCAACTCGCGTTTTTCCGAAATGATGTCTGACCCCACCACTCCGTTTGCTTTTGCACAGTCAACCATCGACGACTATCTGATGACCTCGTCAGAGCAGATGTTTGCCGTGATAGCCGCCGCCAAAGACGGTGACATTGCCAAGACGCTGCAAAGCATATATCGCGAGGTGCTTCGTGCAAAGCGCGGCGGCTTCACCCAAAGCGAATATGACCGCGCCAAGGCCGAGTTCCTTGCCACCCTTGACCGCAACTACAACAACCGCGCAACCACCCGAAACGCCACATACACTCAGGATATGATTCGCCACTTCATTGATGGCACCCCGATGCTTGACATTGAACTTGAGTATCAGATAATGAAGCAGATTGCGCAGATGTATCCCCTCGAAAAAATCAATGAAACGTATGATTATATGACCGGCACTGACAATCGCGTGGTACTCTGCATGCTCCCCTCAACCGTTGCGCTCCCCACCGAAAAGCAGCTCGATGATATGATGAAGAGCGTGGATGCCGAGGAAATCGAAGTATTTACCGACAATGTGCGCGAAGACCCGCTGATTCCCATACCCCCGGTGGCCGGAAAAATCACTATGGCAAGCCCTGTGGCTGACTTTGCCGACACCGAAATGTGGATGCTCAGCAACGGCGCCAAGGTCTTCTACAAATACTCCGACACCAAGCCCGACGAAATAGTGTTCAGCGCTTCGGCTCCCTGCGGCCTGAGCCAGGTTTACACCTCCACTACTCCCGCAAATGCCCTCGCCCTCGAAGTGTTTGCCAACACCTTCGGCATCGGCACGTATTCCAACGCCGACCTAAGCAAATATCTCAGCGGCAAAAAGGTTGGCTTCGAGGTTGACCACGGTCTTTATTCCACCCAGTTCAGCGGCCTATCCACCCCCAAGGACCTCGCCACTCTGTTTGAACTCATCTACGGCTACTTCACTATGATGAACTATCCCGAATCGGAATTTGAGGCAATGCGTTCGCTGCAAATCGGGCTGCTCGAAAACCAGGAGATGGATCCGCAGTTTATTTTCGGCAAAGACCTCCGTGAAGCAATGTACACCTCCCCCTATCAGCAGGTGCTTACCGCTCAGGAACTCAAGGATTGCACCCGCCAGGGAGTTGAAGACCTCGCCAAGAGCCGCGTGCAGGATGCCTCGCAGTGGAGTTTCACCTTCGTTGGCAACTTCGACAAAGAGGAACTTATGGAACTCACCGAAAAATATCTTGCCTCACTTCCCGGCACCGGTCTTGCTCCCCGCCGCGTAGATTCCGCCGACCCGATTTATGAAATCAAGGGAGGCCGCGCCACCGAAACGTTTACCACCCCGATGCAGACCCCGCAGACCTGGTGTGCCGTGGTTGAAACCGCCACAGTGCCGTTTACCTCCGTCAACGCCAAGCTTGCAAGCATCGTCGGCCAGATTCTTTCGGCCCGCCTGATTAAAACCGTACGCGAGGAGATGGGTGCTGTCTACTCAATCGGCGCCTCGGGCAACGTGAACCCCGAAATCGGCCGCAACGCCACCGTGATGACCGCCTTCCCCATGAATCCCGAAAAGAAACAGGAGGTACTCAAAGCCATTGCCGATGAATTTACCGCCATGGCCAAAAAAATCACCCCCGAAGAACTGTCGAAAGTCAAGGAATACCTCGTTAAGAGCTACACCGAGAGCAAGGAGCAAAACAGCGCGTGGGCAGCATATATCAACCGCTGGACCCTCACCGGCAAGAATCTGCTCAGCAACGCAGTTGACGAGGTGGGCTCGATTACTCCCGAAATGGTGCAAAACTTTGTGAAGGAAATGAACGCTCAGGGCAACTACCGTGTTGTACTTTTGGACCCTCAACCCTAAACAAAGCTCAAAATGCAACGTAAACATATCGCAATAATTCTTGGCATTGGCCTGATGCTTTCGGGTTGTTCCGCACTGAAGCGCAACAACTTCGAAAGCTTCAACTCGGGCGATGCCATACCCCTATATCCCATCACGACCACCGGTAAACCGGCCAAAAGTCTCGACGGCCGATGGTATATCAAATCGGTCGGCACAATCACCTTGCGCCACTTTGAAGACGAGGAATGGCCCTACATAGAATTTATTCCCACAGAGGCGCGGTTCTACGGCCACGACGGCTGCAACATCATTAACGGCACCTATCGCATCCCCTCGGGTCAGACGCTGCAGCTGAGCAACGTTGCCACTACGATGAAGATGTGTGAGGGCGACACCCTGGCCTATCCCATAGCCAAGGCGCTCAACGACGTGAGCAGCTTCTCGACCTCAAACGGTGCCGACGGCTCGCGCATTCTCAATCTCTACAATGCAGCCAATCACACCGTGATGACTCTGCGCAGCTCCGACATTGACTTCCTCAACGGCCCCTGGCAGGTTGTGGCTATCAACGGACACGCCATCAACGTGGCCGATGCCCGCCTGGTCTTCGATGTTGACTCCAACACCGTAACCGGCAATGCCGGGTGCAACCGCCTCAGCGGCAAGCTGACCCGCAATCCGCAAACCAGCGCCGCAGTGCAGTTTTCCGACCTCGCCACCACCCGAATGACCTGTCCCGACATCGAAACCGAATCCGCTTTGCTCATTGCCCTTGAGGAGGTTACTCACGCACGTCACCACAAAGACAGCGTAGAGCTACTCGATGCAGCAGGCAAAGCAGTGGTCAAGCTAACTAAATTAAACAAAACAGACTTTTAAGTTTTGAATGATATAGAAGCTCGCGGAGTCCGAGTCAACAACCTCAAGAATGTTGACGTTACCATTCCGCGAAATCAACTCGTTGTGATAACCGGACTCTCCGGTTCCGGCAAATCATCATTGGCATTCGACACCCTCTATGCCGAGGGACGTCGGCGCTATGTTGAATCGCTGTCGGCCTACGCCCGGCAGTTTATGGGTAAGATGCGCAAGCCCGAGGCCGACAAGATTATCGGCCTGCCCCCGGCTATTGCCATCGAGCAGAAAGTCAACACCCGGAATCCCCGCTCCACCGTTGGCACCTCGACCGAAATATATGATTATATGCGCTTGATCTTCGGCCGTGTGGGCCATACGTTTTCACCCATATCGGGAGCCGAAGTAAAGAAGCACTCCGTCAAAGACATTCTCGATGCCGCACAATCCCTCCCCGAGGGCACGCGCATCGTGATTGCCTCGCCGCTTATTATTCCCGAGGGACGCTCGCCGATGCAGCACCTCGGCGTTCTGCTCAAGGGCGGCTATCCGCGACTTATCCACAATGGTAAGTTTATAGATATAGAGGAACTTATAACCGCCGGCGGTAATCCGGACCTCAGCGATATGGAACTGGTGATTGACCGCCTGAGCGTCAACTCCGAGGCCGACACCGTAAGCCGCATTGCCCAAAGCGCCGAAGAAGCCCTCTTTGAGGGACACGATGCTATGACTCTCCTGGCGTGGAAATCAGGCGAGAGCGAGCCTGAACGACGCGAGTTCTCCACCCGCTTTGAGGCCGACGGTATGACTTTTGTTGAACCCTCCGAGATGATGTTTAACTTCAACAACCCGGTGGGCGCCTGCCCAACGTGTGAGGGCTTTGGTAAAGTTATGGGCATTGACGAGGGGCTGGTCGTCCCCGACCCGGGGCGCTCGGTCTACGACGATGCCGTGGTTTGTTGGCGCGGCGAGAAGATGAGCGAATGGAAAAAATACTTCATCAAGCAAAACCCCGGCTTCCCCATTCATACCCCTTACGCCGAACTGACTCAACAGCAAAAAGATATTCTCTGGCACGGAGCCCCCGACTACTCCGGGCCGAAATATTATCTTGCCTCCATCGACCAATTTTTCAAGATGGTCGAGGAGAATCTCTATAAGATTCAATACCGTGTGATGTTTTCGCGCTATCGCGGCAAGACCGTTTGCCCCGATTGCCACGGTGGACGTCTGCGCCCCGAAGCCCAATACGTCAAAGTCGGCGGCAAAACCATTACCGAACTGGTCACTATGCCGGTCAGCGAGCTGCGAAGCTGGTTTGATGCCTTGCAGCTCAACGCCGAAGACTCTCTGATTGCCGCCCGCCTGCTCACTGAGATACGCAACCGCCTGACGTTTCTCGATGACGTTGGTCTCGGCTACCTTACGCTCGACCGCCTGAGCAACACTCTCTCCGGTGGCGAAAGTCAGCGCATCAACCTGGCAACCTCCCTGGGCAGCAGCCTCGTTGGCTCGCTGTATATTCTCGACGAGCCCAGCATCGGACTGCATCCCCGCGACACCGAGCGCCTAATAGGCGTGCTAAAAAAGCTCCGTAACCTGGGTAATACCGTAGTGGTGGTGGAACACGATCGCGAAATCATGGACGCCGCCGATTATATCATTGACGTTGGCCCGATGGCCGGCAGCAATGGCGGCACCATAGTTTATCAAGGCCCGGCCGATAAAATCGCCAAGGCAAACGGCAGTTACACGGCCGACTATCTCACCGGGCGACGCGACATCCCGGTGCCCACTTCGCGACGAGCCCCTACCGGATTTATTGAAGTCAAGGGTGCCCGTGAGCATAACCTCAAGGGTATTGACGTAAAGTTCCCCTTAGGAGTGATGACAGTGGTTACCGGAGTCAGCGGCTCCGGCAAATCTACCCTGGTGCGCGACATTCTTTATCGAGCCCTGGTGCGCTCTCTCGGCGACCAGGCCGACGCGCCCGGAGCATTTTCAGGGCTGAGCGGAGACATCAAGCGCATTGAGGCTGTTGATTTCATTGACCAAAACCCCATTGGCCGCTCCACGCGCTCAAATCCGGCAACGTATCTCAAGGCCTACGACGAAATCCGTCAGCTTTTTGCCTCTAAGCAGGCCTCAAAGCTTATGGGCTACTCCCCGGCATTTTTCAGCTTCAATGCCCCCGGCGGACGCTGCGAGGAGTGCAATGGCGAGGGTACCATAACCATCGAAATGCAGTTTATGGCCGACATCACCATACCCTGCGAGGCTTGTCGCGGACTCCGCTTCCGACCTGAAATCCTCGAGGTCAAACATAAGGACAAGACCATTACCGATGTGTTGGATATGACCGTTGACGAAGCCATAGACTTTTTCTCCGACGGCAAAACCGCCACGGAGCGCCGCATCGTGGAACGCTTGCAGCCGCTCCGCGAGGTGGGTTTGGGTTATGTGAAGCTCGGGCAGTCATCGTCAACCCTTTCGGGCGGCGAAAATCAGCGCGTCAAACTCGCCTACTATCTCGCCCAGGAGTCGCCCCGGCCCACTCTGTTTATCTTCGACGAGCCGACCACCGGACTCCACTTCCACGACATCTCTACGCTGATGCACGCTTTCAACCGCCTGATTGAAGCCGGCCACACAGTCCTGATTATCGAGCACAACATCGACGTAATAAAATGTGCCGACTACGTCATCGACATCGGCCCCGAAGGCGGCGACCGTGGCGGCCAAATCGTCGCCACCGGCACCCCCGAACAAATCGTCGCTATCCCCGGCCACACCGCCACCGCCCTCAAACAGGTCCTAACGCCCAACACCTAACGCCCAACGCCTAAACAATGCTTCTTTACCCTCACGCTAAAATTAATATCGGACTCGACATAGTTGGCAAGCGCCCCGACGGCTACCACCTGCTTCAAACCGTCATGATGCCAACCGACTGGGAAGACCTCCTTGAACTCACCCCGGCAACCGACGGCTTGACGCGCCTTGAATGCACCGGCCGACCCGTTGACTGCTCCACCGAAACCAATCTCGTGATGCGGGCTTATAACCGTTTGGCCGCAGAAGTTGGAAGTCTTCCTCCCACCCACATCCGCCTGCACAAAAACATTCCCGACGGTGCCGGACTCGGCGGCGGCTCTGCCGATGCCGCATTCGCCCTGCGCGGACTCAACGAACTATATTCCCTTGGTCTTGACGACGAAAAACTTGCCGACCTGGCTGCCGAACTTGGCTCCGACTGCCCGTTTTTTATCTTCGACGAGCCGATGCTCTGTACCGGCACGGGAACCGAGATGGCTCCAATTACGCTGCCGGTGGAACTCAAGGCACTCACGCTGGCAATAGTCAAGCCCGACTGCCGCGTGTCTACCGCCGAGGCTTATCGCGGGGTCAAAGTCTCCGAACCGGAAACGCCGCTGAGCGAGCGTGTGCGCCGCTCGGTCGATGACTGGCAAGGAAGCGTAACCAACGCATTTGAAGACACCGTGATTCCCCTATACCCCGAAATCGGCGAGGCCAAGGCCACACTTGAAGAACTCGGAGCCATCTACACGTCGATGAGCGGCAGCGGTTCAGCCGTCTACGGCCTGTTCCCAAAGATAGACCCAATGATTATGGCCGATATGATTGCCAAGCAACTTCCCTACTGCGCGGTGCATGTTTGCAAGAAATTTGAACGCTTTCCCAAACTTAAACGTTAATCAAGATAATGCGTGATTATTTGGCATATTTTTTGCTATGCCAATACTGAAAAATTTTACCGATATGAAAGACGAACAAGATAAGAAACAAGAAGAACCCGAAATCGAGGAGATTATCCCCGAAGAAACTGATGCGCCCGAAGTTACTGAAGCGGCTGATGCTGAAGAAGATAGCGAGGCTGCTGAAATTGAGCGCCTTAAAGCCGACCTCGAAAAGGAGAAAAAGGAATATCTCTTCCTTATGGCCGACTTCGACAACTTCCGCAAGCGCACGCTCAAGGAAAAGTCTGAACTGATTCGCAACGGTGCCGAAGCCGCTATGAAAGGCCTTCTGCCCATAGTTGATGACTTTGAGCGCGGACTTCAGGCCGTTACCGACACCGAGGGCGCTGAGGCCGTAAAGGAGGGAATGACCTTGATTTACAATAAATTCGTTAAATATCTGGAGCAGAATGGCGTAAAGGCTATGGACACCAATGGCGTGGACTTCAACGATGAACTACACAACGCCGTTGCCCTCGTTCCCGGCCCTGAGGAACAGAAAGGCAAAGTCATTGACACTCTGGAAAAAGGCTATATGTTGAACGACAAAGTGCTCCGCCACGCTAAAGTGGCCGTAGGTCAATAATTATGGCAGAAAAAAGAGACTACTACGAGGTGCTTGGCGTAAGCAAGACAGCCTCGGCCGATGAAATTAAAAAAGCATACCGCAAAGCGGCGCTGAAATATCACCCCGACCGCAATCCCGGCGACAAGGAAGCCGAAGAAAAATTCAAGGAAGCGGCCGAGGCTTACGACGTGCTTTCCGACACCGAAAAGCGTCAACGCTATGACCAGTACGGTCACAATATGGGGCCGCAAGGATTCCCCGGCGGAGGTGCCGGAGGCTTTGGCGGATTCCATGCCGGCGGCTTCTCGATGGAAGATATTTTCGAGCAGTTCGGCGACATTTTCGGCGGACGTTTTGGCGGCGGATTCGGCGGTGCGGCCGGACGCGGCTCCGCACGTGGCCGCAAGCCCGTGCGCAAGGGTTCCGACCTGCGCATCAACGTCAAGCTCTCGCTGGCCGACATCGCCTCGGGCGTTACCAAGACGCTCAAAATTCCCACCAACGATGCCTGCTCATTCTGTAACGGCACCGGCGCAAAAGACGGCACTGCCTTCACCACCTGCCCCACCTGCCACGGACAAGGCACCATCGTGCAGATGCAGCAATCAATCTTCGGCGCAATGCAGAGCGAGTCAGTGTGTCCGCAATGTCACGGCGACGGCAAAATCATCTCCCAACCCTGCTCCCACTGCTCCGGCACCGGCGTGCAGCGCAAGGAAAACACCGTCAGCTTCTCCATCCCCGCAGGTGTTAGCAACGGTATGGTACTCACCGTCAAGGGTAAAGGTAATGCCCCGGCCCATGGCGGAGTGAACGGCGACCTCCTTGTAGTGGTCAACGAAATCAAGCACCCCGAGCTGATTCGCGACGGCAACGACCTGATATACAATCTGATGCTCGACCTCCCCTCGGCAACCCTCGGCGGGCCGGTTGAAGTGCCCACCGTCACCGGACGTGCGCGCCTGAACATCCCCGCCGGAACTCAACCCGGCAAGGTGCTTCGTCTGCGAGGCAAAGGTCTTCCCGACCCCAATTCCGGAGCCAAGGGCGACGAGCTTATCAACATTATGGTCTACATCCCCGAGAACCTCACCGCCGAGCAAAAAGCGCAGTTTGAAGCTATGCGCAATGCGCCCAACATCAAACCCGACGAGTCAACAACCCGCCGTCTCTTCTCCAAACTCAAACACATTTTTGAATAATCCCCTGCTAACCACTAACCACTAACCATTAACCTTCAAGTTCCTCAATTTCTTGAGGAACTTGAATTATATAGGTGAGTCAATATCGCGATGTCCTCGTCTGAGATTTTAACGTCGCGATGACTCATGGCAATAGTCGCGGTCTGCAGAAACTTTTTCAGCGGAACGCGACTTACTGTTTGCAAACCGCCGTCGGTAAACGACTCGACAAACGGTCGCGGATAGCCATAGCCGTGGATGTTGCACCCAACGCCAACCACCGTGGCCGTGTTGAATGTAGTGTTGATTGCCGCCTTGGTGTGGTCGCCCATAATCAGGCCGCAAAACTGGAGCCCCGTGCGCTCAAAACGCCGCGTTGCGTAGCTCCACAAGCGAATCTCCGCATAGTCGTTTTTAAGGTTTGAGGCAACGCATCCCGCACCAAGGTTTGTCCATTGGCCGATAACGGCATCGCCGAGAAAGCCGTCGTGCTGCTTGTTGGCGTAGCCCAAAAATACCGTGTTGCTGATTTCGCCGCCCACGCGGGTAACCGGCCCCAGATTCGTGCCGGGAAGCAGTCGCGCTCCGGCTCTCACGCGGCATTTCGGACCGATGGCCACCGGTCCGCGCAGCGCCACGCATTCCTGCACTTCCGCTCCGGCTCCGATATAAACCGGCCCGGCCTTAACGTTAATGAATGCTCCCTCAACTTCTGCGCCTTCTTCAATGAATAGCTGCGAAGCATCGCCAATCAGCGTGCACGATTGCGGCAGCGGAGCAGACTTGCGCCCTGCAGTCAGCAAAGCAAAATCGGCCGTGATGAGTTCCTTGCTCAGTCGGAAAATGTCGGTCAGGTGCCTGTAGCCTCTTGCCCGGGATATATCTTCGCCGTTGAGAAGTTTCCGAGCAAGCTCCGAGGTAGGCAAAATGTGGCCGGGGATGGTTATGCCATCGCCTCCGCAAGGATATTTCGCTGAAAGATAATCTTCGGTCTTGTAATCTATGGTGGCTCCGGGAATAAGGCGCTGCCACCGCTCCGCTATGGTGTCGCAGATTCCGGCGGGCAACGCGCCAACCGGGCGAGTCAAGGTCAGCGGCATCAGTGCCGTCCGAACCTCTTCAATATCTTCAAGAATTATATGCATTAGTTGTTGATGGGGTCAATGAAGGTCATTGCGTCGGCGTTCTTTTCGCTTTGTTGCGGGAATATGACTATGAGGTTTGACTGCGTGAAATATTTCTGGAGGAAACTGTTCATCTCGTGAACGTCGGCTCCGTAGCTCAGCGAACCGGGGCGTGCGGAAACCACTGCCAGCAGGTCGTCGTCGGCAATGCGGTTGGTCAGCAACACGAAGTCATCCCATTGCTCAATGTTGCGGAACTCCAGGCGCACGTCAATGCGCTCGCGGTTGAGTATGCCGCTGATAAGGCTCGAAATCTTGGGGAAGCAGATGCAGATGATGCGGCAGCCAAGGTTGCGGGCAAGGCGTCCCAACGTAACTACCCACAGGCGGAAACCTGACTCAAATTCCGCCTTGGGAGGCACAACCACCACCATACGCCTCAATGTGTTCACCGGATTAAACAGTCGGCAAATGAAGAACATACGGTTGCTCTGCTCAAGGATATTTTCCAGCTTTTGGCCGAAAAACGAATCAACCAGCGACGTGCGTCGGTGCAGGCCCATAACTATGCAACTGATGTCGCGCTCGTTGATGGTGTTGAGCAACCCGGAGGCTATGTTGGCATCGTAACGCTCTATGGTGGTGACCGGCACGTCGACCGTGGCCGATGCTTCGCGGGCAAGTTTTAGCGACGCATCGCTGTTGGCGCGGGCTGCGGCCGAGTTTGATGTCCTGACGTGTACCGCCATCAGGCCTGACTCCGTGCGGTCCGACGGGTGAATCATCATGGCCACTTCCATCAGTGCCACTGCGGTTATGGGGTTGTCAACCGGCACGAGCGTGTTCTCCGGACCCATCTCTATCACCGGAGCTTCTTCGAGCATCCGCAGCTTAATACGCCCGGCGGCTCCCGATGTTGCCATTGGGGCTATTGCGCAGGTAATCAGAATCATTAGCACCGTGGCGTTCAGCATCGAAGTGTCTAATAGCCCGAAGCTGTAGCCCACGGAAACCACTGCGAGAGCCACTGCAGTGTGGGCCGTGGTCAAGCCGAACATCACCTGACAGTCATCGCGCTTCATCCCGTAGATTTTTGCGGCAATCCATGCCGCCAGCCATTTGGCCACGAGCGCCACGCCGAGCATTATACCGGCAATGCGCAGGGTGTCGAGTGAGGCGATTACCCTGACATCAATCATCATGCCGATGCCGATGAGAAAGTAGGGAATAAACAGCGCGTTGCCAACGAATTCAAGGCGCGCCATAAGCGGCGACGTGTTGGGTACGAAGCGGTTAAGCACAAGCCCCGCAAAAAATGCGCCCAAAACTCCCTCCAGGCCAATGGCTGCGGCAAGCCACGCCGCGAAAAACACCAGCGCCAGTATGAACACGAACTGCATTACCCGGTCGGGATACTTGCGCAGAAACTTACGCGCCATATAGCGGTAGACCACCGAAACGCCCAGGCAGAACGCTATGAGCTTGGCAAGCAATATGCCGATTTGAAGAAATGAAAAGTAGCCGGTGGTGTGAACGTTGACCGCTGTGGCAAGGGTGAGTAGCGCGCCAATAACGGCAATGATCGTGCCCACAATCGCCATCAGCACCGCCGGAGCTTTGGTGATTCCGAAACGCACTGCAACAGGATAGCTTATCAGCGTGTGCGAGGCATACATCGAAGCCAAAAGCAACGCCGTTACCAGGTCAGTGTTGAAGAAATATATTCCCGACAAAAAACCTAAAACCAGTGGAATCAGAAACGTCAGCAGCCCGAACACTGCGCCACGGCTCAAGTTGCGCCGCAAGTGAAAAAAGTCAATCTCTATTGCGGCGAGAAACATCAGGTAGAGCAACCCTACCTGGCCGAAAATCTTAAACGATGCGTCGTTGTCGAGCAGGTGGAACCCATATGGCCCGATCAACACGCCCGCAACTATCATACCGATGATGTGAGGAATCTTCAGCCGATTGAGCAACATCGGTGCCAACAGTATGATTGCCAGTACGATGAAGAATATCAGCGTGGGGTCGGTGATGAGGGCGGCGTTCATTTAATGTTCCAGCATATTGTGCCCGATTGGGTTGGTATTTCGTTGTTGGGTGAGTAACGGAGCTTTTTGGTGGCCTCAAGGCAGGCCTGGCGCACTTCCGCCTCGCGTGAACCGAAGCCGCTTGAGCGCACAAATGCTGCCGAAGTGACCTGTCCGGCAGAGTTTACGCTGACCTTGACCCACACCTTGCCTACGGCGTTTTTAATGCCGGGGTCGGGGCGGTTTTGCAGCTTGCGTCCGTCAAGGCCAAGCCCGGTGGAGGTAGGGTTGTCGCCGCTGGCGGCATTTCCTGCCGTAGAGCTTCCGGCTGCCTGATTGTTGGTGGCTTGCAATCCGGTGGCTTTGCCGAATTTTGCTGCTATGGCAGCGCGTTTCTGCTCCTCGATTTCCTCTTTGGTGGGTCCGGCGGGTTTTGTCTGCTCCGGTTTGGCTATCTGGGTATTGTCCGGCTTGGGAGTCTTGTCGGCCACGAGGTCGGGAACGCTCTCGCCCGACGTAGATGTAAGGTCTGCGCCGCCGTCGTCGCTCGCCGCAGCCGAGGTGGCCTCGCCGTCAACCTGTGGGGTAGGGTCGGCGTAGATTTCGTTATAGTCAATGTCGGCGAAAAAGATTTCTTGCTCCTCCGGGTCGGTGGCCGACGGCAGCGACGCGGAGGCCGGGGCGATGTGTACCATCACCAGCATCAGCCCCATCAGCAGCGCAATCAGCACCGTCAGGCCAAGGGCAAGTAACTTGTCGCGCTTATTCTCCATTTGATTTTTGTGGTGCGGAGGTTGCCAGGACTATGCGCACGTCGTTTTCCGCCCCTAAGTTGAGCATCTCCACGACCGAGCCGTAGGGCACCTCGCGGTCGGCATATAATGCTACGAACGCCGAGGGATTTTCCTCCCCCTCCTGCTGACGCACTATGGCAAAAAAAGTCTTCAACTGCTCCTGCGGTGCCACCGAGTCCAGCAGCTGCCAGTCCGCTCCCTCGCCATACATCGTGGCCGTGCGTCCCTCGGCATCCAGATAGATACGCGCCGACGGCTTCAGGGTGGTTTGCGTGGCGCTCTCGGGAAGATTCACCTCCAGGGCGTTGGGAAACACGAATGTGCTGGTCACCATAAAAAAGATGAGCAGCAGAAATATCACGTCGGTCATCGAAGCCATTGAAAACGTGGCCGACATATCAAATTGTCGTTTCAGAGCCATGGGGGTTTAGGCATTAGGCGTTGGGCGTTAGGCGCTGAGCGTTGGGCGTGTGGCTCTCGGCGTTGAGCACATCCATGAATTCCATGGTTTTGCCCTCAAGCAGCGTCATAACGGAATTAAGGCGGGCAACCAGGTAGTTGTAGGCAAACAGTGCCGCAACGCCAACCACCAGGCCGGCCACGGTGGTCACCAGGGCCGTGTATATGCCGTCGGCAAAAGTAGCGAGAGTTGCTGCGGAACCTGCCGTAGCCATAGCGTGAAACGCCTCTACCATACCGATGACGGTGCCCAAAAAGCCCAACATCGGCGCTCCTGCTGCCGTGGTGGCCAGCCAGGGCAGTCCCTTGCCCAGGCGGGCAATTTCAATGTTGCCCATATTCTCAATGGTCACCAACACGTCTTGCATCGGGCGGTCAATGCGCGTCAAGCCCTTAGCAATCAGTGCGCTGTATGCTGTCGGGGTGTTCTTGCAGAGGTTTAGGGCGCTCTCAATCTCCCCATCGTGAATATAGTCGTTGATACGCTTCATAAACGTCGGGTCCTGATGACCGGCACGGCTGATGACCAATGCGCGTTCAATAAATATGTAAATGCAAATCAGCGCCAACAGCGCCAACGGAATCATTATAAACCCGCCCTGCAAGCAAAGTTTCCAAAGTGACAGTTCTTCCATATATCAATTCATAATTTTTAATGCCTAATGTATAATTTAAACTCCTAACTCCTAACTCCTAACTCCTAACTCCTAACGCCCCCCTATACCGCTTTATGGTTTCTTCAAGTCCAAGATAGAGAGCATCGCAAATCAGCGCGTGGCCAATGCTCACCTCATTAAGGTGAGGCACCCGCTCGGCAAAAAATCGCAGGTTCTCAAGGCTAAGGTCGTGGCCGGCATTAAGCCCAAGTCCGCATTTGCGAGCCTGGCGCGCTGCCTCCACATAGGGCGCAACTGCGCTCTCCGGGTTGGTGGGATAGTTGTCGGCATACGGCTTGGTGTAAAGCTCCACGCGATCAGCTCCGGCCTTTGCTGCAGCACTGACCTGAGCCGGGTTGGCATCAATGAAGATGCTCGAGCGGATGCCCGCTTCGCGCAACTTGTCAACGATTTCGCTCAGGAACTCCATATTGTCAATTACGTTCCAACCGGCCGACGACGTTATTGCATCCGGAGCATCAGGCACCAAAGTAACCTGCTCGGGCTTCACGCGAAGCACCAACTCCATGAACTCCTGACTCGGATAACCCTCGATGTTAAACTCCGTATGCAGCGCCGGGCGCAAGGTCAACACGTCGGCGCGGGTAATGTGGCGCTCGTCCGGACGCGGATGCACCGTGATTCCCTGCGCCCCAAAGCGCTCGCAATCAAGCGCCGTTTGCAGCAGATTGGGCTTGTCCTCGCCGCGAGCATTTCTCAACGTGGCGATTTTATTTATATTTACACTAAGCTGTGTCATTTGTTTTTTATGCGGTAAATTTGTAACTTTGCATCAACCAAATCATATTTGGCACGCTATTTGTTATGTCTATAGGCGACCACAAAATTACGAAATTTATAAGAAAGGAAAAAATTTGACTCAGGGAAATGATATATTTGCGCATCTGATGCCGCCCCTCCAGGAAGCCTCAAGGCTTATTGTGGCCTGTCACGCTGCCGACTTCAGCGCCTCAACCCTTGCCCGCGCTATTGAAGACAGCGATGCGCACCTCATAAATCTTAACGTCACCGACCGCCGGCTCGACGACGGACGCATCACCATTGACCTGCGCACCAACCGTCGCAACCCACGCTCCGCCGCCCGCTCGCTCGAACGCTACGGCTACGAAGTCATCTCATCCGACGGCGACGACGAAGACTCACCCGCCGCCGACCACATACGTCAACGCGCGGCAGAACTGTTGCACATCATCAACATATGAAAATTTTCATCCACGGCTCGCGCCGCAAAATCGAACAGTTCGACGCCGGGCTGGTAGCCAAAATCTGGCACCACGTCTGCCAACTTGCCGACACCCTCACCGTCTCCCGCTCGTTCTATAACTCCATAGTCGCCAAACTCGGGCCGCTCAATGACTCTATCCGCCCCATTGACCACGGCGACGCCATTGATGCCGACCTCGCACTCAGCTTCGGCGGCGACGGCTCATTTCTGCGCACTGCCCGCTGGGTCGGAGCCTCAGGAATCCCCATCCTCGGCATCAACGCCGGGCACCTCGGCTTCCTCACGGACTTCACCATCGACGACTTCCTTGCCGCCGACACCCGCACCCTCAGCAACCTCCGCTTCGAGCCTCGCAAAGTGCTCCACGTTGAATGCTCCCGGCCACTCCCCGACGATTGCTGGCCCTACGCCCTCAATGACGTTGCCCTGCTCAAGAACGACACTGCCTCGATGATTTCCGTCGAAACCAACGTCAACGGCACCCCCCTCACCACCTACCAGGCCGACGGACTCATCATCGCAACCCCCACCGGCTCCACCGGCTATAACCTCAGCGTCGGCGGCCCCATACTCTCGCCAACCGTCAACGCCCTTCTCCTCTCCCCCGTGGCTCCCCACCTCCTCGCAATGCGCCCCCTGGCCGTTGACGGCAACGCCCGCATCGACCTCGCCGTCCAAGCCCGCAAAGGCGTGTTTATGCTCAGCCTCGACGGCCGCTCACTACCTATGTCGGCCGGCACAAAAATCTCCGTCGAAGCCGCCCCCTTTCACATCATCGTGGCTCAAAACCCCGACCACGACTTCGCCAAAACAATCCGCATAAAATTACTCTGGGGTGAACGCCCTGTCAGACAATGATTTGAAAAATATTTTAAAAATTTATGCAAAAAAATTTGCACAGTTCAAAAACTCGCCGTAACTTTGCACTCGCAAAGAGGTCATAACGATGACCGCAAAACTTTGCAAAGGACATTGTTCAAAACATAAGTTGCCAAAAACGGTGTGGTAGTTCAGCTGGTTAGAATACCTGCCTGTCACGCAGGGGGTCGCGGGTTCGAGTCCCGTCCATACCGCCGAGGAGAGAGGAGAATGAGTATAGTTGAGACTTCGGTCTTGCTTACTCATTCTTTTTTTTATCTCCCCCCCCCTAAAAAAACTACAATATTAAGGAACCGGTTTTAATTAATGCTTCGGTGTATTGTACATCTCATAATAAAGTCGTAAATTTGCGCAAAACAAATTCACGACTTAACTTTTTAACTATTTACTAATGAACGTCAAAATTCAGTCACGCAGCCTCGTGCTGCTGATGGGTGCCGCCTTAATGTTTACCGGCTGCTCCAAGAAGCTGGGTCAGATGCCCGCCGATTATTTCACCGTTAATCCCAACCCTCTTGAGGTTGTTGGTCAGAACGTTCCGGCGAGCGTTACCGCCCGCATCCCCGCAAAATATTTTGTCAAGAACGCGGAACTCACCGTAACTCCCTATCTGACATATGCCTATGGTGAAACCGCCTCTGCTTCTTATTCTTATCAGGGCGAGAAAGTTCGCGGTAACAACCCCGTTATTTCTTACGATAACGGCGGTACGGTAACCATTCCCGTGAACTACACCTATGTACCCGCTATGGCAAACAGCAAGCTCGAACTGGCATTCACCGTTCAGCAAGGCAAGAAGCAATACGTATTGCCCCGCGTTGCCGTGGCCGATGGCGTTATTGCCACTGCCGCCCTTGCCGATGCAGCGAGCGTTACTCCCGCATATGCCGCCGACAAGTTCCAGCGCGTTATCCAAGACAAGGTTGATGCCGATATTCTTTTCCTTATCAACCAGGCAAACATTCGCGACAATCAGCTGCGCACCGCCCAGATGACCGGCCTGAACTCACGCATTCAGGATGCCAACAATGATGCCCGCCAGGAAATCACCGAAATCAACATTCAGAGCTATGCCTCGCCCGACGGATCTTATGACTTCAACAAAAAGCTCGCCCAGAAGCGTGAAGACACCACCAAGGGCTATATGGACAAGCAGCTCAAGGGCGTAAGCTTCGGTGAACTCACTGCCGACTTTACTCCCGAAGACTGGGAGGGCTTCCGTCGCCTCGTCAGCGAAAGCAATATTCAGGACAAAGACCTGATTCTTAGTGTTCTGTCAATGTATAGCGACCCCGAGGAACGCGAACGCGAAATCCATAATCTCTCAAGCGTGTTTGAGCAGCTCGCCGAAGAAATTCTTCCGCAGCTCCGCTATAGCCGCATCAGCGCCAAAATCAACGTTATCGGCCGCAGCGACGAAGAAATTGCCGAAACATTCGCAAAGAATCCGTCAGAACTTTCAGTTGACGAGATTCTCTACTACGCCTCTCTCACCGACAACCCCGAAAAGCGTGCGCAAATCTACTCCGTAGCCGCAGAACTCTATCCCACCGACTATCGCGCTTACAACAACCTCGGTATGGCTCAGTATCAGCTCGGCGACTATGATGCTGCCCGTCAGAGCTTTGCTCAGGCCGGCCGCCTCGCTCCCGCCCAGGCTGAGCCGCAGATGAACATCGGCCTCGTGGCTCTTAACGATGGCGACTATAACGGCGCGCAGACCCGCTTTGGCAATGCCGCCGGCGTTCCCGAACTCAACGAAGCCCTGGGCGTTTACTATCTGAAGCAAGGCGACAACGCCGCAGCTGCCCGCGCGATGCGCGACGTTAAGTCAAACAATGCCGCTCTGGCTCAGATTCTTACCAAGGACTACTCTGCTGCCAAAAAGACCCTCGCTGCCATTGCTAACCCCGATGCCACTACGTATTATCTCACCGCAGTGCTCGGTGCCCGCACCAACAATGAGTCAATGCTGACCAACGCTCTGCGTCAGGCCGTGAAGCTCGACCCGAGCATGGCCGCCAAGGCAGCCGGTGACCTGGAGTTCCAGCGCTTCAACCTCTCAGCTATTCTTTGAGTCAAATTGCGTTCCGCAATTTGAAAGTTATCGGTTATAGGTTATGGGTTATTGTGGAGGGTGAAAGGTGAAGATATTACCTTTCTATCTAACAGCCGCAAAAGCCATAATCTTAACCCTTAACCCTTAACCCTTAACCTTGGCGCAACGCGCCGAAAAAATATGAGAAAATTCAATAGAGTATTGCTGAAACTGAGCGGCGAAAGTCTCGCTGCTCAGCAGAAGCAGGGAATTGATACTGAGCGCCTGGCCCAGTATGCACAGCAAATCAAGGCCGCAGTAGACAGCGGCCTTGAGGTTGCTATAGTGATTGGTGGCGGCAATATTTTTCGCGGCCTTTCAGGAGCTTCGCGAGGCTTTGACCGCGTTAAGGGCGACCAAATGGGTATGCTTGCTACGGTAATCAACTCTCTGGCACTCAGTTCTGCGCTCGAAGCCATCGGCCAACCCGCCGAGGTTTTTACCGCCATTGCGATGCACCCCATTGGCGAGCATTACAGCAAGTGGAAAGCAATCCGCGCAATGCGCGAGGGCAGAGTGGCCATTCTCAGCTGCGGCACCGGCAATCCTTTCTTTACCACAGACACCGGCGCATCGCTGCGCGGCATCGAGGTTGAAGCCGACGTTATGCTCAAGGGCACGCGGGTGGACGGCGTATATACCTCCGACCCCGAAAAAGACCCCTCGGCAACCAAGTTCGACAAGATTACCTATGACGAGGTGCTTTCACGAGGCCTAAAAGTTATGGACATTACCGCTACGGCGATGTGTAAGGAAAACAACCTCCCCATCATAGTTTTCGATATGGATACCCCCGGCAATCTTGAGAGGGTGCTAAACGGTGAATCCATAGGCACCTACGTATATTAATGCAGCTAAAATCGCTTGCTTTAGACAACTTTAAGAACATTGCCGAAGCCCGGCTGGAGTTCTCGCCCAAAGTCAACGGACTTTTGGGCCGCAACGGTATGGGCAAGAGTAACTTGCTCGACGCTATATATACGCTGAGCTTCACCAAGAGCTTTTGTCGTGTGCCGGATGCAATGCTGATTCGCTCGGGCGAGCAGTTTGCAATGGTACGCGGGCAATATGAGCGTCGCGGCGTTGACGAAGACGTTACCCTCGGTCTGACCGATGGCAAGCGCAAGAGCCTCAAGCGCAAGGGCAAGGAATACCAGCGAATGTCGGAACACATTGGTGTGTTTCCGCTGGTAATGGTGTCGCCTGCCGACGTTGACCTTGTTCGCGAAAGCCCCGATGAGCGCCGCCGCTGGATGGATATGGTCATCAGTCAGAGCGACCCCCGCTATCTTGATGCGCTGATTCGCTATAACCGCGCCTTGGAGCAGCGCAACCGCCTACTCAAAGATGGCGTTTCCGACACGGTGATTCACGAGTCGCTCATCACTATGATGCAGGGCGCTGCCGACTATCTCTATGAGGTCAGAACCGACTGGGTGGAGCGTCTGCGCCCCATTTTCAGTAAGTTCTACGGCCGCATAAGCGACGGCTCGGAGCAGCCCGGTTTGTGCTATGTCAGCCAGCGTCAGGAATATGTGTCATATGAGGAAATGATGGCTAAACACCGTGATCGCGACTTTATTTTGCGCCACACTTCCGCCGGACCTCATCGCGACGATATTGAGTTGACACTCAACGGCATGGATATGCGCCGCACGGGTTCGCAGGGGCAGTGCAAAACCTTTGTCATCGCTCTGAGGCTTGCCCAGTACGAATTTTTGCAGCAAGCCACCGGAATGAAGCCCCTGCTGCTCCTCGATGATATTTTCGACAAGCTCGATGCCACGAGGGTTGAGGCCATTGTGCGCCTTGTCGACGACCCTGCATTCGGACAGATTTTCATTACCGACACCAACCGCTCGCACCTCGATGAGATTATGACTCGCACAGGCGGCGACTATCGCCTCTGGGAGGTCCGCAACGGCGCGTTTACCCCTCTGCACTATGAAACGAATTGAACCGCAACAGATTGGCGACATAATTCAAGACGTTTTTGAACGCGCCGGACAGAAAGACAATGCCGACCGCTATCGTGCTCTGGTCAACTGGGGCAACATTGTTGGCGGCGGCATCAACAGCATAACCACGCGCCGCTACGTCACGGAGCAGGGCGTGATGCACGTCTATATCTCATCGGCTGCCGTGAAACAGGATCTGATGTTTCAACGCACGCGTCTGGTTGAGGAACTTAACAAATTTGCCGGAGTACCCGGCGCCATAACCGATTTGGTAATTCATTGATGCACGGACTTGTAATCAGCAATTTAGGCAGCCGCTACGAAGTGGAACTCGATGGCACGGATCAGGTTGTCACCGCCGCCGCAAAGGGAAATCTCCGCATCAAGGGCATTCGCACCACTAACCCCGTGGCCGTTGGCGACCGCGTCACTCTCAGCCTTGCTCCCGGGGCAGAACTTGCATATATAACGGCCATTGACCCTCGCGAAAACTACATTATCCGACGCGCATCTAACCTCTCGAAAGAGAGCCACATATTGGCAGCAAACATTGACCGCGCAATCCTCGTGGTCACGCTGAAACACCCCGAAACATCCACCACGTTCATTGACCGTTTTCTCGCCACCGCCGAAGCTTACGATATTCCGGCAGTGTTGGTAATCAACAAGATTGACCTACTCACTGATACCGACAATATTGAGCTGCTCAAGGCAGTTGAATATCTCTACAAATCAATCGGCTACAAGGTGATTTGCACCAGCGTGAAGACCGGCGAAGGCCTCGACGAACTCCGCGCCGAAGTCAGCGGCCGAGTGTCGCTGCTTAGCGGCAACTCCGGAGTGGGCAAATCGTCGATAATCAACGCTTTAGTGCCGGATGCCCGGGCTGTCACGGCCGCAGTGAGCGATGCCACCGACTCGGGAACGCATACCACCACGTTCTCGCGTATGTATTCGCTGCCCGGGGGCGGACGCATCATCGACGTTCCCGGCGTGCGCGGCTTCGGCACCCTCGACTTTGACCGCCACGAAGTGAGACATTTTTTCCCCGATATTTTTGCCGCCGGTCAGGAATGCCGCTTCTCCGACTGCCTGCACACCGAGGATAACCCCGGCTGTGCGGTACTCAAAGCCGTCGAAGAACATAAAATAGCACTAAGCCGCTATGCGTCATACCTCTCCATACTTGAAAACGACGTTGAAGGTAAAGTGGCAAAGTGGCGGAGTTGCGGAGAGAGGAGATGAGTAATGAGTTATGATTGAACCCCAATACCTAATACATAACACCTAAAATCTATGGTAAAGTTAATTGAAGGAGAAATTTTTGAAGATTATCGCGGCAAAATAATGTCGCTCAACGACTTTCGCTTCGACGGCGTTAAGCGTACATACACCATTCACCACCCCGACGCATCGGTTGTGCGCGGTTGGCACGGACATCAGAACGAACGCAAGTGGTTCCACTGCATCAAGGGTGGCTTCACTATGGCGTTTGTGAAAATTGATGACTGGGACAACCCCTCGCTCGACCTGCAGCCGGAGATTTTCCACCTCTCCGACAAAAAGAGCGACCTTGTTTGTGTGCCCGCCGGCTACGCCAACTGCCTGAAAGCCACCGAGCCGGACTCAATTCTCCAGGTATGGAGCGACGTACCCCTGCCCGAAGCCTACGGCGACTCCTGGCGCTACCCCTCCACCAACTGGGTCGACTGGTCGCAGTACTAATATTAACCGCCTGGAATTACAGGCCTTCATTAGAGAAACGAACTGCCAGACCGATGGCCTTGCCTAAGACAGGCGGAACGGCGTTGCCAATTAAATATTTAACATTCACGATTGTTATATTAGATTGAGTTATAGTAGTATTGTGTTTTACACTTATTCGCAGTCATTCACTTGTGCCAGTCTTTTGCATCTGTCGTTGCAGTGTCCGAACCGGGTTTCGGATAATTGGTTTGGATTTTTGCCAAAAATGGCGGTTGATTGGTTTGGATTTTTGAAAAATCATTAACTTTGCGGTGAAAATCAATAAAATAACCTTAATATACTAAAATCGATGATGAAAGTGGTGGTGATAATGGGGGCGACGGCTTCGGGCAAGTCGGCGCTGGCAGTGGACCTGGCCGAGGAGTGGGGGTGTGAAATCATCTCTGCAGATTCGCGTCAGATTTATCGCCATATGCCGATTACCACTGCCGTGCCCACTGCCGAGGAGCGCGCCAGAGTGCCGCATCATCTTGTTGAGCAGCTGGAACTTGACGAGTATTATAGCGCAGCGCGGTTCGAGGAGGATTCGTTGCAGCTGATTGCCGATATGGAGCGGCGCGGCCTTGACCGCTGCATAGTGTGCGGCGGGTCGATGATGTATATCGACGCTCTGACGCGGGGTCTTGACCTGCTGCCCACGATTTCCGATGCAGTCAGAGAAGGGACGCTCCGATTCTTCAACGAGCATGGCATTGAGGCCGTGCGCGAGGAGCTGCAGCGCCTTGACCCGGAATATTATGCGCGGGTTGACATCAACAACCACCGCCGACTTATCCACGCACTGGAAATTATCCGCGAGAGCGGCAAAAAGGTAAGCGAGCTGCGCACCGGAGTTGCCAAGCCCCGACCGTTTGAGATTGAAAAGCGGGTTATAGAGCTGCCACGCGAGGAACTCTTTCGCAGAATCAATGCGCGGGTTGACCGTATGGTTGCCGACGGCATGGAGCAGGAGGCGCGCTCGCTATATCCGCTGCGCCATCTCAATTCGCTCAACACTGTGGGCTTCAAGGAGATGTTTGCTTACTTCGACGGCTTGATGGACCGCACTACGGCGATTGAGCGCATCAAGAAAAACACCCGCGTCTACGCCAAGAAGCAACTTACCTGGTTCCGCTAACCGCTCTGCGAGCGTTACAAATTTCCTTTGGGGAATAGCCACAAGTCGGGAAATGTTGCTAACTTTGCAGTCGGAAAAAACGATGCATCGCTGATGATGGACAGAACCAAACACGGCTCAAGGCAGGTGGATATGCTCCACGGCCCATTGGCCGGAAAAATACTCGCTTTTGCCATTCCACTGATTGCCAGCGGAGTGCTGCAGCAATCGTTTAATGCCGTGGATGTTGCCGTAATTGGCCGTTATTCCACGAGCCACGCCATAGCCGCAGTGGGCAGCAACGGCCCGATAATCAGCATTCTGGTGAATCTGTTTTTAGGCATCGCTGTAGGTGCTAACGTGTTGATTGCTATGTATATAGGCCGCCGGCAACTTGATGCGGTAAAGCGCTCGGTTTCTACGGTGATGATTGTGGCATTGCTTTCAGGCTTCATATTGCTGGGACTCGGCACCTCGCTGGCGCGGCCCATATTGGAGGCTATGGAGGCTCCGCCCGATGTGATAGACCTTGCCGCAACATACTTGCGCATATATTTCTGCGGAATGCCGTTTATAATGATTTATAACTTCGGCTCGGCTATTATGCGCAGCATCGGCGACACGCGGCGACCGTTTTACTCGCTGCTGGTGGCTACGCTCTGTAACCTGGTGCTTGACTGGTTGTTTGTTGCGGTGTTTGGTATGGGGGTTGATGGAGTGGCATGGGCTACTGTTATTTCCAATGCCGTCAATGCCGGCATTATGGTATGTTTCCTCGTCAGGGAGCCTGAGCCGGTGACCCTGTCGCTTAAAAACCATTCGTTTTCAACCACTGACTTCAAGAAGATGCTTCAGATAGGCATTCCGGCCGGGATGCAGGGTATGGTGTTTTCCATCTCTAACATCTTCATTCAGGCATCAATCAATAAGTTTGGTGCCGATGCGATTGCCGGCTCTGCTGCAGCGCTGACCTATGAGGCGTATTGCTACTATATAGTGGCGGCATTCAGTCAGGCCACCATTGCTTTCACCGGCCAGAACTATG
This sequence comes from Prevotella sp., assembly GCA_023666665.1. Lineage (GTDB taxonomy): Bacteria > Bacteroidota > Bacteroidia > Bacteroidales > Muribaculaceae > UBA3263. Next base: position 632,487 of record JAMPBN010000001.1, read on the forward strand.
GTGCCAACCTGCCCAACCGCTGCAAGAGGGTCTGGGCGGTGTGTATGACTTATAGCGTGGTGCTTTGCGGAGTGGCCAACGCGGTGATTATCTGGCAGGGAAACGCCTGTCTGGGTCTGTTTACTTCCGACCCCGAGGTGATTCGCTATGGGTTGATTCGCTTCCACACCGCGTTGGCCTTCCAGGCTCTGGCAAGCTCCTATGAGGTGTCGGGCAGCTATATGCGCGGCTTAGGTTACTCGGTGCTTCCGATGCTGCTCACCGTGGTGGGAACGTGCGTTTTACGCCTGGCGTGGTGTGGAGTATATCAGCTGATTAGCAGCGATTTTGCCACCCTGCTTGCAATCTATCCCATCAGCTGGGTGGTTACCGGCATTGCCGTGATCTCCGCGGCCCTGGTCATTCAACGCCGCGTCTTCAAACCCGTAAAACAGTAAATGCGACGAAAAAGGACCCTACTCATTATGTTGAGGGTATAGTCGAAATGATGTTTGATGCTACCTCCAAGCCCGACAAGAAGCTGACCGCAGAAAGATTATACGGATGGCATACCGCCATATTCCCTAACAAGACGAGCTTAACCGTAGGCGCGTATAAAACTGAGGAAATGACGGTGGTTTCCGGCTCTTTTGGCAGGGAACGGATCCACTAACCCATAATGCCATTTAATGAAACTTTTGGTGGTAGTGGGGTGTTTTGGAGGTATGAAGCAAGTAATAAATGTTAAGCGGGCGTATGAGCCGGAGGAGGTTGGCGATGGGTTCAGAGTTTATGTTGATCGGTTGTGGCCGCGTGGGTTGTCGCACGAAACGTTTCATTACGATTTGTGGGACAAGGCGATTGCTCCGTCAACGGAGCTGCGCGAGTGGTTTCACGCCAATCCGCAGGCTGAGTGGCCGGAGTTTGAGGCGCGTTATCGCCGGGAACTGTTGGCGAATCCGGCTCTTGACGAGCTGAAGAAGACCCTTAGCGGCAAGGAGAAAGTGACCCTGCTGTATTCGTCGCACGACACGGAGCATAACAATGCCATAGTGTTGCGCGACTTGCTTTCTCAACGTTTGTAGAAGTTGATGCGTTTGATTATGTGGGCAATGGCGAGCGCGAGGAATGCGAAACCTAAATAGCCGTGCCAGCTGCCGATTGCTGAGTGATGCCACGTGATGAACATCAGTATGGTGGAAATGATGGCGGTCAGCAAGGTGAGCGTTCCGACGGCGGCGAGTAATTTCGTTACCGGTGATTTCTGTTGCATCAATCTTTGGAACCAGTTCTGCCAATTGAAATGCAGCTGCAGATGCCAGCCAATCAGCAGAAAGAAAATGATGCCCAAGGCAATGTGGAGGCAAATGAACCCCATGCCGAGCCACCAGCCATAAAGCTGAATGCTTGATGCCAGCATTGCAAGAGTAACCACCAGAAGCAACCAATCGCAGATTTTTAGCTTTGTTAGTTTGTCCATATCTGTTGATTTTGCACATTTAGGGAGCGCAAAGTTACATAAAAAATCGCGATATTTTGCCTGTCTTTGCAGTCAGAAATCTGAAAACGAAACAATCATGGTAAATTAATGTCTCCTCAAATCCGCAACTAAATTTTTGAGAGGAGCAAATCGGTTATAGGAATACT
>JAMPBN010000001.1:634212-705183 GCA_023666665.1 Prevotella sp.
TGGTTGGCCGGGAAACGTCCAGCGTTTTCCGAACCCTCAAGTGGAGCTGGAGGGGGTTGAACCCTCGTCCAAACGTGGAATTGATGAGCTTTCTACATGCTTAGTTTCGGATTGGTTTTCGTGCGGGGGCAGGACCGAAACGCCCAACCACTGCCTTATCTCCTAAAGGTTTCGGAAGCTTGTCGGAGCGCCGCGCTTCCTATACCCGATTTTGCTGCACCGCCTTGTCGAGGAGTCTCGGGTCCAGGACTCTCGGGCGATGTCTCGTCTGCGTAACTGTTACGCAGATAAAGCTGATCTACTATACTTCAATCAAGCAGCGAGAGCGTAGTTGTTTTCGCCATTTGAATTTTTGATGTCTCAGATTTAAGAGCGTGGGCATCATCGCTCTGCATGCTTACTGACCACTTCTTCACGCTGTCAAAACCAGTCAGCCCCGATGTGTTGGGAGTCTGCAAAGTTACGCAAATTTTCGCCGAGATGCAAGTTTAGGCGATTTTTTAACATTTATATTTATATGGCCAGTTGGGCTGTGTTGGCGCGGGTGGTGTAGTCTTGCAGCAGGGCTTGGAACCAGCGGAACATGCGGTTGACTTCGTCAGTGTCGTAGTCGGTCAGGGGCTGTTGGAGCTGCTGGTCGGCGTGAGGGTCGTAGACGGCTTCGATGCGGTCGGCGGTGAGCGGAATGGCCAGGTGGTAGCGCGGGCCGGTGAGGTGCCAGGTGTTGTTTCGTTGCTGCACGCCATAGTGGGGTTTGGTGTCGTCAAACCAGTTGGTGCCGACGGCCACGTAGGGTTTATCATAGCCGGCGAGCCAGAGTAGGGTGGGGGCGATGTCGAACTGCGCCATAGGTCGGTCGGCGCGGTTTGCGGGTTTCAGCGAGCCGTCGGGGGTGTAGAGCAGCAGTGGAATGTGGCCGTAGATGTATGCTCCGTTGTAGCGACGGTCAAGGAGGTCGCGGAAGCCGTGGTCGGATGTGATGACGAAGATGGTGTTGTCATACCAGGGCTGAGACTTTGCCTTCTCGAAGAAGCAGCGCAGGGAGTAGTCGAGGTATTCAACTCCGAGGTGCATGGTGTCGTGGGTGGGAGGGTAGTTGGCCGGGAGTGTCAGGTTGCCGGGGAATTGGAATGGGGCGTGGAGGTAAAGCGTGAGCCAGCAAGCGAGGAATGGTTGCGGCAGCGAGGAGATTGATTTGGCAACGTATGGTGCCATAATGTGGTCCCAGTAGCCCCAACTGGCGGTGGTGGTGTCGTTGTCGGGCAGGGTGACTTCGTTGCGCCCGGTGACGTGTTGATAGCCAAAGGCACGGGCTTGTGGCCCGAGAGTGAATGCGTCGGGGTTTGCGCCGATATAGAACTCTGTGGCATAGCCTTTTTGGGCAAGGAGTTTGGCGGGGGTGTCAACGCTGAGAACGCCATATTTTGAGGTCATCCACTTCATTTGGCCGAATGTGGGTACTCCGCCGGTAATGGCTGCCATCCCCTCGACGGTGCGCGCTCCGGTGCAGAACGTTTCGGTCAGCGCCATGGATTGCGAGGCAATGGAGTCGAGAAAGGGCATAAGGCCGCGCACCGAGTCGTTGCGGATAATGTTGAGCGAGTCAAACCATAGCTGGCCGCCGCTTTCAAAGACTATGAGCATCAGGTTCTTGCCTCGAACGGCGTCCTTGATGGAGTCGGCGTCGAGGGGCGCTGCAGGGTCTTGTATGGATGAGCGGATTTCGGCGAGCTCGGAGTCAGAGAAGAATGCGTAAGTCTGCATTCCGGCGGCATATGCCGGCGAGCGGAGAATGCAGAATGGGGAGTTGAGTACCACGTTGACATGGGGTGGGGTGCGCACTGCCGCGGCGGCATCGGCAATGCCGATGGGGTGGCCGGTGATATGGCATCCGCGCATACCAACAAAAGTCAGCGCAGCGGCGAGCATAAACATTCCGATGCGTCCGCGCAGAGTGCGGGCAATGGCCGTGGGCGAGAACCTAAGCGCAAGAAATAGCAGCAGCGCAATCATTGCGGCAACGCCGAGAAATGCCCACCAGTATTGACCGGCGTAGCTAAACGTGGTGCCGACCATTTCGGCATTCATCAACTCAAGGAAAGAGTCGAGGCGCAGACGGCCGCCGTTGAAGCGGAAAAAGGGGATGTCGCCAATATTGATGATAAGCAGTGCGGAGTTGCAGATGCCGTAGACTATCATTTCGGCAATGCGCCAGCCCTTACGCAGGGTGAACTGAAACGGCAGAAAGCGCATCACTATAAAGAGCGCGTTGGCGTAGGCAATCGTGGAAATATCGTATTGCAGACCCATCAGGGCGAGCTTGAACAGCTCGGAGGCGGCGATGTTGCCGATAACGTCGGCGTTATACCAGTAGAAAGCGAAGCGGGTGAGCCATAGAAGCAGCAGCGCCACGGCCACTTGCCACAGCGTTGCCCAATATGCGTTACATTTGATTTTCATAGTCATATTTTTTTTTAGCAGTTCAATCCACTCAGCCCGCTCTTGATTATTATCCATTTTTTATGATGCGTTATATATCCGGATAAGTTCTTTTTTTAAGTCAGAAAAACTGATTTGCGACTCAATATTGGTGTTGAGGCCAATATTTATGACGTAAAGAAATGCCCCCTTACGATAATATTTTTCGCCAATTTGTTGGAGGGACTTTTCGATAGTATCAGATTTTGCCAACAGGCAAACCAGTTGATAGTCTCTATCAATTATTTTGGTGTTATTGTTGGGATGAGCTTTGGTATTGTGTTGAGTTGCGGTGAGCAAAATCAAGTTTTCCACGTAATGAGCAATTTCCGGATATTGAGATTTAGGGAAAATATGATGAACTTGCGTGGCAGGGGCGTTCGACCAGGCATCATGGACTTCGCTTTCTTGCTGAATGCGCCGAATAAGCGATATGGCTTTTTGTATGTAGTAATTGTTATATGCCTCTTGTTGGTCGGTGTCTTGTTTGTTTTCGCGAGCCTCTTGACGAGTAATGGATTTGTCCTTATTTAAATCACGCCAATTCTTGGTGTTATACATCAAGTCAGAGAATAGTCTTGGCTCTTCTCCACTGCTGCCGGGTACTCGATGTTCTACGGCTAAAACGTTCAAAACCTTATGAAACATTCGGTGAATGTCGATTGCGGATTTGGAAGGGGTATTGCCGCTTATGAGTCGGTAATAACGATTATAAATTTCCACTTTTGCTGCAGTATGGTCTTTGCCGACATTGTTAAGATAAGCTTCGAAATGCTTCCAAAATCCACTGTCTTTCAGAACTTTTGAAAAATAGCAGTATAGAAAGTTATATGCATTCCAGTCCTTGCGTGATATATAATCGAGCATATCTTCATTCTTGATTGAATATTTTGCAGGGCGAGTTGACAAATCCGCATCAAGCAGCCCGGCCGTACAAAATAGCTTGATAGACTGGGAGAACCATTTGTTGTATTCATTCTTTGCTCTCACATCATCAGCGTCCGGCTTGTTGTAAATGGCTTTGCAGTGGTGTTTGAAATATTGGCTCTGCCAAACATCATTTGCGGTAAATATGGGCTGAGATGCAGCGGTGTTTAATATGCAGTCCGCCATAAAGCAAATCAAGTCGGGTGTGCATTTTTGGTCAACAAATCTTGCGTCGTGAGTTTTGCGTATGTCAAAATCGAACTGTTCAAGATAGTTGTTTATGGTATCTCTCATGATTTATTATGAGTTAGTTTTCCGAAAAAGAAGACGGAATTGTTGTCAATATTCAAAGACCTGGTGCCAAGATTTCGCGCAATCTTATAGAATTTAGAAAATTTTTCCGAAGCATAGAATGCGAGGTCGTGGGGAGTGACTTTCTCATGGGGATTAGTAAGGGTCAAAATGGCCACAGAACCGTCGGCAATGCAGTTTTGAGGCAAGAAGCACGCTCTTGGATTGTATGTAAGATTTGGCACCAGCACGCACTCTGTGTGATTTAGATATTTTGCAACATCGTATGGCTCAATATTATCTACATAACAATCATATTCGGGAATATCAATAATTTGATTATTGCCGATGTTACGAGATTTCAGCACTCTGATCTTACCGGTCGGCTTGGTTGCGGACTTGGTGATAACACGGTCTCTATAAGATTTGAAGATACCGAATGTCATTGACTGTGCCACTTCGTCAAACTGCTTATTGCGATATAGCAGCCAATATGGAAAGGCAGAATCGGTTATGTAGCGTTGAGGCGGTTCGCGTACGGTATCGTTAATATACGAATATATGGCGGTTGATGCCTGTTTCTTTCGCGTAGATGCTGTAAACGATATTGTTTCAATTTTGACTCCCTTGAATGCCTTTTCGCCAAAGTCAATAAGATGAGTGATTGCGCAGTTGTTGAGCAGCTCTCTTGTGGCATTGTATTCAGGAGCGTTTATTATGCTTTTTGGCACAATTAAGGATACATATTCACCCAGCGACAGAGCTTTTTCAACAAAAAAGGCAAAAGTATTATTCGTTGCCTTGTTAAAAGCTTGTTCTTTATATTTTGCAAGCAGAGCCTTGTTGTTGGTGAGTTTCATATACGGCGGATTGCCAATTACAATGTCGTACTTCCGAGGAAAATTGTGCAGAAGAAAATCGTCAACGATAAAATTGAGCTTGAAATTTGAGGGTACTGCTATCTTTCCCAATATGGCTTTGAGAATGTCGATGGAATCAGGGTTTATGTCCACCATATCAACCGTAACAGAGGGTACGGATGCATATTTCTCAAAAAGTATTGGCAAGAAGTTCCCCACACCAACAGCCGGTTCAAGTATTGTCAGGGTGTTGAATTGTTTTGCATCCGGCAGCGTATTAACAATGGCAAAGCATACGTCTTGCCGGGTATAATAAGCCGCAGTATTATCCCGTTGGCAATTTGCCATTTCTACGGTTCTCGACAAAACCGGGAACGCCAACCGGCTTTTGTTTATGTAGCCAATAATCCGGTCGCGATTGGTCAACATAAGTTCTTTAACGCGTGCTGAAGCATCAGCGTTTGAGAACGTTGGCCGTTGTAGCTTTCGACTTATTTTATTGGCAATTTGCTGAAAAATAATTGTAGGAACAGCTTCGCCAAGATTCTGGCGAATATTCATTTCTTCTTTCTTCAAGAAGTCTTGTTTCTCCTTTATCGACAATTTGTTCAGTTGTTCAACCGGGATATCTGTCCATCTGAACGATTCGGGAACTGACATCATCAGCATCAATTCTCTGATGCTGAAAACTCTATTGTCGGCGGGGTGTACGGTATTTTGGCTGGCTAAAATATCATTGCGGGTGTGAACGCATGGGGCCACCTTGTCCCAAAATTGGCGAGTGTATTTGTCGCTGTTTTTCTGAGCGTTATAAACTATAACACCATCTTTTACGGTGTGGGGTATTCGAGCCGGGTCGTCATTGTCGAACGCGGACTGTCCTTCCTTGATTTCAGAAATCCACGCTTCCATATGGGGCGCATATTTTCTGAAGCTGTGATATATATCGGTTTCATAAATCTCGCCCATCGTCTTAAGCGGAGATAAGTGGCCGATGGTTTGGCGAAGCGATATTTCGGGAGATTTGGAGGGAAATATATCATATGGTGTAATGTCTTGCAGATCTTTTCTAACTCCAATAACGAGAGTGCGCGTCCGGCTTGACGGACAGCCATAGTCCTTGAAGTTGACAACTCGATAGAGTATGTTGTATTTGCCGCCAAGATTTAGCGTAATTGCTTCTTGAATTGGTCTGTCAACGCCATCTACGTCTGTGCAAATAGAACTGAGAAATGCCCTGACATTCTCAAAAATGAAGAATTTGGGCTGTACCTCTTTGGTTATTTTGATTGACTCGACCACAAGAGAGTTTCTTTTAAGCTCATCTCCCTTTTTATGGTTGGCCACTGACATTCCTTGACATGGTGGCGTTGCAATCAAAACGTCCAAATCCTTAACGCCAAAACATTCATCCCATAGTCTTAACTCGCGGAAAACTTTATCTTTAGTCTCCTGCAGAGTCATATCGCCGCAGATATAACCGGACTGCAGCATACACTTGTTGTTGTATTTCTGTATCTTCAGGCGGCGCTCCAACAATTCAACCGTAGCGATGCAGCTAAACCCTGCTTCTTTAAAGCCATAGCAACCCACTCCGGCGCTGCTAAACAGGCTGACGTAGGAACGAATACCGTAAGATGTCCGGCTTTCTGCTACTAATGAAGTGACGATGTCGTCGGGTATGGCGTATGCTTTGGTCTTTTTACTCATGCTTGGCTACGCAAAGATACAAAATTTATTTGATTGCGTCAAGGATGTCGGGGTAATATGCCGGCTCGATGTAGTCAATTTGTTGTTCGGCTGCTGAGTATGAGCGAGCCGGGTATCCGGCATAAAGCAAATTACCGTCTTGCAATAGTAGATGCGTCAGAAGAATATCTTCGGAGCCATCGCCAAATTTGAATTGTCCGGCGATTACCGGGCAATCCGTTTTGGGAAAATGGCACTCGCCGCCATATTGGCTTAAAAATTCCCGTAGCAAGTATTCTGCCTGCTCGGTCAGATTATGGAAGCTCTGTCTAAGCTCTATGGCAGTCATGGCTTTAGAGGTTTTTGGTTTTGCCGGGGTAGGCGGCGAGGGCGGCGGCGAGGCAACGGAGGGCGGCGGCGAGGTCGTCTTTGTTGAGGACGTAGGCTATGCGCACTTCGTTGCGGCCGGCTCCGGGGGTGGTGTAGAAGCCGTTGGCCGGAGCCATGAACACCGTGGCACCCTCGAATTCGAATTCTTCGAGGCACCAGCGGCAGAACTTTTCGGCATCGTCAACGGGCAGGGAGGCTACGGTGTAGAACGCGCCCATAGGTATGGGGGAGTACACGCCCGGAATGCGGTTGAGGCCGTCGATGAGGAACTTGCGACGCTCAACGTATTCGTTGTAGTTCATGAGCATGTATTCCTTGTCGGCATCAATTGAGGCTTCGGCCACGATTTGACCCAACAATGGCGGCGACAGGCGCGCCATGCAGAACTTCATGATGCTCTCCTTAAGCTGCTTATGCTTGGTAATGATGGCACCGATGCGTATGCCGCACTCGCTATAGCGCTTGCTCACGGAGTCAATCAGCACCACCTGTTCTTCAATCCCCGGAAGGTGGAAGGCCGAGATGTAGGGTGCTCCGGTGTAGCAGAATTCGCGGTACACTTCGTCGCTGAAGAGGTAGAGGTCGTATTTCTTCACCAGGTCGCGGAGTTGAATCATCTCCTTCATGGTGTAGAGATAGCCCGTGGGGTTGTTGGGGTTGCAGATGAGTATGCCCTTGGTGCGGGGTGTGATTAGCTTTTCAAACTCTTCGACAGAGGGGAGGGCAAAGCCGGTGTCGATGCTGGAGGGGACGGTAACGATTTTTGCGCCGCAGCTAATGGCGAAGGCCATGTAGTTGGCATAGGCGGGTTCGGGCACAATGATTTCGTCGCCGGGGTCAAGACAGGCCATGAAGGCGAAGAGTACGGCTTCGGAGCCGCCGGCGGTTACGATGATGTCGTCAACGTCGACCTTGATGTTGAAGCGGTCGTAGTAGTCTTTGAGCTTGCGGCGCAGCGAGAGCAGGCCCTCGGATGGAGAGTATTCGAGGGTGGTGCGGTCAATGTGTTTGAGGGCTTCGAGGCCTTCGCGGGGGGTGGGTAGGTCGGGCTGGCCGATGTTGAGGTGGTAGACCTTGAGGCCACGGGCTTTGGCGGCGTTGCTCAGGGGCACGAGTTTGCGTATGGGTGATTGCGGCATATCTTTGCCGCGCTGAGAAATTGAGGGCATTGTTGTGGCGCCTAACGCCTAAAAAGTGAATTGGAGGTAGATGCGGTTGTTGGCGAAGCGGCGGGTGTATTTTTCGGTGCCGAGGCTTTCGCCGTTTTCGTCGAGCATTGCGCTGAAGTCCAGTGGTTTGAACTTGCCATTACCCCAACGGGCCTCATAGCCAATGCCGATTTTGCGGTAGTGGAGGTTAACGCCCAGGTCCATCATGTTGACATAGGCGGTAGAGAGTTCTATGTCGCTGTTTTGGCTGCGCATATAGAGCATCACGGTGGGGTCATAGTGGAAGTAGACCGATACGCGCAGCGGCTGCATAATCTTGATGTTGGTCAGCGCAAAGGGTGCGATGCTGACGTTCGGACCGATGCCCATGGCAAAGGAAAGTCCCCAGGTGCCGATTTTGTCGAGGTCAAAGAGTTCGCCTTCCTCGTCAAAGTCGCCGTCTTCATCGTAAACGTCGGGGCCTTGAACGGGTTCAAACTCCGAACTCCATTTGAGGTCTGAGTAGGCGTTGCCATATTTACTTACCTGAATGTCGAACCAGGTGGCATCAATGCCTATTTTCAGCATATTGGCAATGGGCTTTTTGGGGAAGTAGTAGGTTGTTCCCTTGGTCAGGAAGAAGCTGAATTTGCTTTTGTCGGCGGGGCTATATTCGTCGGCGGTCTGCGACCATGCGTAGCCCAGGCGGGTGTAGCGACCCTTGCCCCAGGTTTTATTGAGAGTGTTGTTGTCGGGTTGAGCAACTGCCGTAAGGGAGCATACGGCCACAAGAAGTATTGAGAATATCTTTTTCATTTCTTTTCGTATTGGAAGTTAAACACCAGGGCTACGTCGTCGTCTTCGCTGCCGTCGCTGAATTTTGCCATATTGATCAGGCCGTTGTCGAGCAGGGTGTAGGCGTGTTGCAGAAAGTTGTCTTTGCGGCCGTCAATATAAGTGGTTTCTGACTTGAGGAACTTTGCGGGAGCCTTGCCTAAGAGTCCGGTGATGGCCAGCGGGCCGAATGCGCCGTTGTTGGGGTCCCACTGCAAGTATTCGTTTTCCACTTCGGAATATAAGTATGTGGCGCTCTCGGATCGGTGGGTGCTACCGGCGTCGTTCCATCCGGTCAGCAGGTCACTTGACCAACTGAAGTTGCGAACGTCGGTAGTGGTTTCGCCGTTGGTTGTTTCGGTGATGGTTTCTTTGGTTATGTGGTCGTTGGAGTCATAGTCAAAGTGCATAGTGCCGGTGGTGACTTCGGGAGTGGCTCCGCGCTCGCTGTAGTATGTGTTTCTGACGTTCATTGAGCCGAGATATTTGCCGTTGGCGGCTGTAATGCCGGTCCACTCGGAGAGCTCGCTGAGGTAGCGCACGTCTTTATCGCTTTCGGAGTCGTAGCCGAAGTTGTATTCACGGCAGGTGATGGAGGTGGGCACTGTGGCCGAGCCGTTATATGAAAGCGTGTAAGAGATTTCGGTGCCGATGTTGATTTCAGTAACGCGGTCTTGGTCATCGTAGTTTACCGACATCAGCTTGATGCCGTAGCTGGTGTAGCCCGTGAAGCGCAGGTCGTCGGCGTTGCCTGAAACCTCGGCGGGGTCGCTGAGCGTGCACGATGCCAACGACAGCGAGGCGGCAATAACTGCCGGAAGCAATAGTTTTTTTGTCATTGTTGGTGTGTTTAAATTGGTTTATAATATGAGTGCAAAGATAGGCAAATTTTGCGACGTGTGGAAATTTTTCGTACCTTTGCGCTATGAGTTCGGTGCTGATAGTCCTGCCGATATTGAGTTTGCTGATGTTTGACCTCGGGTTGACTCTCGGGGTTGATGACTTCGCTATGGTGGCTCGCCGCCCCCGCGCCGTGCTGGCCGGTTTGACCGGTCAGATTCTGCTGTTGCCGGCGGTGGTGTTCATTTTATGCAAGGCTTTCGGAATCAGCGGGCCGATGTTTTTCGGCCTGATGCTTATTGCGTGCTGCCCCGGCGGCAGCTCGAGCAATGTGTTTTCGGGCATCGCCAAGGGCGACGTTGCTCTGTCGGTGAGTCTCACGGCGCTGAGTTCGATTATCACCCTCTTTACTTTGCCGCTCTTTCTCGGCTCGATGTTCAAACTTCCCGTGGGCAATCTGGTGATGCAAAACCTGGTGCTGGTACTCGTCCCGGTGCTCATCGGCATGCTGGTGAGGCACTATCGCGAGGCGGCTGCCGAAAGGGTACACAATGTACTCAAAAAACTCGCATTCCCGCTGCTGATGCTCCTGGCAGGACTGTTTTTCATCGGCAACCGCAAGGTTATAGTGGCGAATTTTGCAATGCTCGGCGGGGTGATTACCCTGATGATATTGCTGGCAATGTCCGGCGGCTGGTTTTTGGGCTGGTTGGCGAGGCTTAACGGTCGCGAGCGCCGCACCCTGGTAATAGAAGTGGGAATGCAGAACGCCGCGCAGGCCATTGCGCTCTCAACCTCGCCGCTGGTGTTTAACGACCCGACAATGGCGGTTCCCGCCATTGTTTATGCCCTGATGATGAACGTGGTGCTGCTCATCTACGTGGCGATTATGGCGCGATGGAAGAGCTGATGCAATACGTCTGGCACCATCGCCTATGGATTCCCGGAGAGATGCGTACCAACGATGGCCGCCCGGTTGCTGTGATCGACGTTGGCCAGCTCAACCGCGATGCAGGCCCCGACTTTTTCAACGCCAAGGTGAGGATAGGCGAGGAGATGTGGTGTGGCAACGTTGAAATTCACGTCCGCGCCAGCGATTGGCATCGCCACGGCCACGACCGCGACCGAGCATATGACTCGGTGATTCTCCACGTGGTGCAACACGACGACTGCGAAATCCGCACCACCGACGGCCGCGTGCTGCCGCAGATGGAACTGCGCTGCGCCCGCGACTTTTCGCAGCGCTATGCCGCTTTTGTGAATAATCCGGCCAATACCCTGGCGTGTGCCGCCGAGGTGGGTACGCTCAGCCCGGTGTTTGTTCGCGACTGGCTCGACAATCTCGGCTTTGAACGCCTGTATCAGAAGGTCGATGCCATAAACGAGCGCCTTGAACGCTCGGTGGGCGACTGGGAGCAGGCGGCGTTCATCACCCTTGCGCGAGCCCTCGGCGCGGGAATCAACGGCGATGCGTTTGAGCGCGTAGCGGCCTCGCTGCCGCTGCGGTTGCTCCATAAGCATTGCGACTCGCTGCTGAGCCTCGAGGCGCTGCTTTTCGGTCAGACCGGACTGCTCGGCGATGTAGCCTCGGGCAATGCTTACGTTGACCAATTGCGCCGCGAATATGACTTCCTTGCCCTGAAATTCGGGCTGCAACCCCCACCAGCGCTGACCTGGCGAATGAGCAGGATGCGCCCCGCGTCGTTCCCCCATCGCCGCGTGGCTACGCTGGCGCGGATGGTCTACGGCGGCTTCAGCCTGATGCAGCGCATTGTTGATGTTGAAACCGAAACTCAGGCCCGCGAGCTTTTCCGCCATGAGCTGACCGGATTCTGGGCCTCGCGCTATAATTTCTCGTCGCAGGGGTCGGTGAAACCCATTGCGCTTGGCGCTTCTACGGTGGATATGCTGATCATCAACGTGGTGGCACCGCTTATGGTAGCCTATGGCAGCGCCATCGGCGATGACTCAATGACCGACCGCGCCATTTCCATCCTTGAACATCTGCCCGGCGAGCATAATCGCTACACCGCTGATTTTCAGGCTGCCGGAGTTGCCAACCCAAATGCTTTTGTGAGTCAGGCAATGGTTCAGGCCCACCGCAACTACTGCGATGTGCGCAAGTGTCTGTACTGCCGTCTGGGCCATCGCTTGCTTGCCGCCAAAGTTCATCCATAACGATTATGACTACCAAAGAGATAGGAAATGCCGGCGAGGAACTTGCCGCCGAAGAGTTGGCCGGGAAAGGTTATGCGATAATTGACAGCAACGTGCTGATTGGCAACGTTGAGGTAGATATCCTTGCTCAAGCCGGAGGGCGATTAGTCGTGGTGGAGGTCAAGACGCGCAGCGCCGACCACCTTGACGAACGTTTCGGCATTGACCGCAATAAGCTGCAGCGCCTCTGCCGCGCGGGTGCCAACTATGTAAAAATCAAAAATCTGTCCCTCGAGGTGCAGATTGATACAATCTTGATTACAAACTATCCCGACGGCCGGTCCGAACTTCAACATCTTGAGGACATTGCCCTCCCCCCAATGCGCCGCCGCCATTGATTGCGCTTAAAAAAGTTGTTAAAAAATTTGGTGCGAGGGGAGAAAGTGTGTAACTTTGTCTGGATTTTATAGATACACATTTTATACAATTATCACACACTCAGCCAAATAGGTTGGATTTACACACACTTGGAAGAAGTATGCGAAGCCGCATATTGCTATACATATTTGCTTTGATGGCGCTGCTTTTAACCTCTTGCCGCCATAAGGAACTGTGCGAACACCACGACCATCGCGTCCGCGTGCGTCTTGAGTTCGACTGGCTGTATGCCCCCGAGGTAGACCGCCCGCCGCTGATGTCGGTGTGGTTTTATCCCGCCGATCCGATGCAAACGCCTTTCTATGGTATGTTCGACGGTGCCACCGGCGGATACATTGAGGTGCCTGCCGGACGTTATACCCTTGTGAGCCACCCGGCGGAGTCGGAAGTGAATCGCACCACCTCGGCAAAATATTCCGGCGAACACTCCCTGCACACGCGCCCGGCCTCCTCGTCAGAGTTGCTCTTCAATGCCGGCACCGCGCCCACCAACCTCATCCTCGAGCCTGAAACCACCTGGGTTGCCTCGGCCGCCGACGTTGACGTTCAGGAAACCGGAGTTACATACACGTGCGTGATTTTCCGCGAGGATATGGGCCACAGCTATCGTCCGCGCGAGTCCAAGGAGCAGGTGATCACGCTCTATCCCTCTGACCCGATGTGTTACTATGACCTCGAGGTTCGAAATTTGAAATATGACGTAAAGCCTACCGGCATTGCAGGCGCACTGCAGGCACTTGCGCGGGGCATATATCCCTCAACGCTCGAAAAACACAGCGTCAATGCCTCCGAGGCGTTTGAGTGCCGGATTGGTGCCGACGGCATTATCCGCGCCGACTTCATTACTTTTGGCTATCATCGCGATTCAACGTCGCCTCATTTGCTACATCTCTTCTTTAAGAGCACTGACGGCAAGCTGTTTACCCTCAACGTTAAATCCTCGCCCAAGCTCGACCTCACCGACCAGGTGCGCGGCGCTCCCGATCCGCGCCACGTTCACCTCATCGTTGACTTCGAGGGCAAGGAGATTGAGTTCTCTCCCGAGGTGTCGGGCGAGTTCTCCGCGTCGGGCGAGGAATACAAAGAGGAAAACTTTGACATCAACATTTGATATAATACACAATAACATACACAAAATATACATTATTTGCTTAAAATGAAAATTTCACACATCACAGGGATAGCTGCGGCCTTGCTGCTCACTGGCTGTATGCAGGATGAGGTTCTGAATGTGAACCTCGAAGGTGATGCAATCAGCGTCGGAGCCTCTACCCAGGCGGCTTCGCGTGCATCAAACGCTTTCTGCAACGACAATATGCCCGAGAACTTTTATCTCTCGGCCGTGTTCCCCAAAACTAACACGTTCAACGACGGCCGCTACTTTGTCAACGATTATATGTCGGGCGGAAAGACGGCAGTCCAAACTAATACTACTCGTCCTGATCATCAGCGTTCAAACTTTAACTATAATTTCGTTGGCAGCTCGCGCTACTGGCCTGAGGGTAATCTTGACTTCTACGGCTGGTACACCAACGACCCCTATTATCCAACCACAAACTTCGAGCTGATGGATTCACTGACCCACGAAGCCTACGTAAATGGCCTCTATGCCTTTGACCCGGTCATTGACACCACTGAAAATACCCGAAGACCGGAGTCGCGCGGCGAGCTGCTCTCATCCGGCTCGTCGGTTAATCGCGGCGACAGCATTCTCAACAATATGCCCGACTTTGCCGACGAAACCTACGTGGCAGTACTCAAAAACTTCTACGTCAACGAATACGTGGCCCAGCAACACGACCTGCTCTACGCCTCAAGCCTCAACGTTGAAAACCGCACCACCGTAAATGTGCAGTTTGAACACGCTTTGGCTCAGGTAGTTTTCCGCGCAAAGGTTGAAAACGAACACATCAGCGTGAGCATCAAAGAGGTAGGCTTCGACAGCCTGTATAGCGGCGGTGACTTTATCTGCCCCGACCCGCAGGTCTATAAATACTGGTATGAAAACGCCGAGAATATCAGCAGTGCCGAAAGTCAAATCCGCGACACGGATATGGGCGACCAAATGCAATCCAACCGCCGCCGCATAAACCGCGCGGGCGACGATGCCGCCGGCCTGACTATTTCCGAAAAATTCAAACCTTTCCACAATCTCTATAAGCGCGGCTGGTTCCTCAACAGCAATCAGACCCCTGACGCACGCTATCTGGTTTCGACCAACGGCACTTTGATTGACCATAAATCCGGCGAAATCATCCTGACCGGAGCGCCCGACAAACACTCCGACGTTGACGGTTGGGCAAAAGTGCTGCAGGTTATGCCTCAGTTCGCTTATCGGCAGGCTCACCAGGAAATCATTTCCCAGACCGACCCCTCCCTGCTCGGTGCTCGCCGCCGCATGACCGTTCAACACAACGTTAAAGCCATGTCGGGGCTTCACATTCCCACTCTCCCCGCCGGCAAGCAGGCATATCTGATTATGAGCTGCGACATCAAGGGCACAACCGCCGATGGCAAGGAAGTGGTGTTCTGCTCCTCGACCGATGAAAACGGCGAAACCCGCTACATCCGAATTCCCGTTTCAATCTCCTGGTATCCCGGCATACGCTACGTATACACCATCACATTCTCCAAAGACGGTTTCGGCGGTCTGACCGACGACCCCACTCCCGGCCAGGTACTCTGCCCGATTCGCGTCATCGGCAATACCTCCGACTATTCCGACGAGAATCAATCGGCCGGTAATGTTGCTGCCCAGGGCGTTCTCTCGGTCCTCGGCTGATAATACAGCTTACAATTAATAGTTATTATATTTATTCACACACAAAAAAATGAACAAGAAACTTTTTATCGGTATCGCTGCCGCAGCATTGCTCACAGCATGCTCCAACGATGAGGTAATCACCGATTACGCTCAAGACAACAACCAAATCCGCGTAGGCGGCGTTGCAAATCTCGCCTCACGTGCCGCAAACTCCTACTGCAACGAGGTAATGCCCGAAAATCTCATACTCGCTGCCGCCCACACTGTTGGCAACGGCGTTAACGAGGGCGTTTACTTCATGAACGCCGAAATGACAACCGACTTCTCAAAGGCTTCAAATACCCACACTATTTATGACTTCGTTGACAGCAACTACTACTGGCCCGACAACACCCTCGACTTCTTCGGCTGGTCATGCACTCAGGAAGGCCCCATATTCGACCTCAACCTCAACGCCGACGAGACTGCCTACGTAGCCACCATCTCCGGCTTTGAAGTAGCCGCAAAGGTTGCCGACCAGGCTGACCTGATCTACGCCGTGAAACACGCCGGTGCCAAGGCTGAAGAACCCGTTGACCTCGAATTCAAGCACGCTCTGAGCCAGGTTGTTTTCAACGCCAAGGTTGAAAACAAAAACATCAACGTTGTTATCTCCGAAGTTGGTCTGCGCGGCCTCTACAATGCCGGCACATTCACCTGGTATGACCTCGGTGAAACTCCCGCCAAAGATGCCCTCTACGGCGAATGGACCCTCAACGAAGGCGCAGCCGCCGACAATACCTATATGGTAACCCTCGATCAGGCCGCTGAAGTTTCAACCGAAACCGACAAGGTGGCTCTCACCGCAGCTCCCGATGACCACACCGTCAAGGCCGGTTGGGCCAACGTGATGCAGCTCCTGCCGCAGTACTACGGCGAAAAAGTTCAACACGAGTTTAACGTTCCCCGGCTCACCAACCAGGTCTACATCAAGGTTCGCTGCAACATCACTGCTCAAAACGCCAAGGCTGATGAAGGCCACGAAACCGTTACCCTCTATGCTGACACAAAAGACGGCGAGGCTCAATTCCTCTACGTTCCCGTGCCCGTTGATTGGCAGCCCGGCAAGCGCTACGTCTACACCATTATCTTCACCGAAAAGGGCAACGGCGGCATCACCGACCCCGAGAACCCCGACGACGTGCTCCACACTATCCACATCACCGCAACTTGCGAGGAATATGTTGAGCAGCCCGAAATCGAGGTTAAAGACGCAGTTAATGAGTGATTGTTTAACAGTTTAACTGTTTATCCTCTATATGATTATGGAGGGCGCGGCTTCCCGGCTGCGCCCTTTTTTTTGTGCTATGAAACCTGGTGTTCCATGGTTACGCGGCTTTTGCGGGTTGCGGATTGCCGGCAAGAGCAGAGGTGATGTAGACGGTGAACACCGGGAAGAGAATCAGCCCCTCGGCGGCCAACACCACACCGAGCACCCGCCCCGTGGGCGTAAGCTCCGAAATGGAGCTGCCGCAGGTTGTCATATCCATAATTGCCCACCACAGGGCGTTGCCAAAGTCCGTGACTCCGGGATTGACCGGCTGCTCGGCAATGAAAAACATCAGTGAGCCGAAGTATAGTGACGCCAACAGCAACACCATATAGTTGGTAAACATCGTGGTCATACGGTTGCGGGCTGTGGCTCCCACCAACATGCCGATAACGAACGCTGCCCTTACCAGCGGCACGAAGCGCAACACGAACCCCACCGGCTCGGGTACGCGCCAGTGCATCGCGGCGATGATCTGCAAGTAAGGGATGCTGACGAGGATATAGAAGAGGTTGCTCCAAAGGTAATGGAGCTTGCGGGGAGCAAGGAGCCACTCTACGGCGATGTCGAAGAGGAAAAAGTAGCACACCCACGTCTGCACGCGCTGATACAGAGGGTCGCCAACAAAACTCATTGAGCGGAACGCGTCGACCGATATTATGGCTACGAGCAGTCCGGCAGCGGCAAGCACCAAGAGTCGCAGCGTAAGCAGCAGATATTTCTCCAACGGCTTCATAAAAATCTAACCCCTCCCGCCCCGAAAAGTTCACCGCCAACGCCCATTGGCCGCCAATGAACAATTAAAAATGAACAATGAACAATTAAAAATGAACAATGTGTAATGTGCAATGTGAAATTCCTAATTCCTAATTCCTAATTCCCATCGCCCTCTGCCCAACTGCAAATAAATTGTTAAAAATTTGGTGGTGAGCGGGGAATGTTGTATATTTGCGACGCATCAATTGACGCGTAGAATTATTTAAATGACTGTAAGTCAACAAATTACCCCCCCCAATTACGCAAGTATGATTGCATAATTCGGGCTAAATCTCTGTCTTTAATCCAAAATAAAGGCGGCCGCACCCACGTGGCCGCCCGCTTCGTCGTGAATTGTACGCGTCGGCCACGTCGCGGCCATACGATGAAAATATCAATTACTAATCAATAAATCAATCTTTACAAAAACTATTACGAATGAAAAAGCTTCTCTTTTTATTCGCGCTTAGCATATTATGCTTTGGCGCAGGTAAGATGAATGCTCAACAGCGGGCCGTAAAATGGACTTCTACCATTACCCCTGTTACAGAGCTTAAATCCGGAGGCAAATATCTCATCTACGATGCCTCAAAAATCACTGCCAATGGCGACACTGATCGCAGAGCGTGGCGAAAAGTTGATGACGGTTCTTCAAATATAACCGGTGAAAACAACACTTCAGCATCAGCAGGTCAAGTTTTATATGACCGGTATGTATTTGAGGCAACCGAGACAGAAACCGGAATTTGGCAATTCAAGCACCTTGGTACGAATAAATATATCCCATCAATTTTTGACGAGGTAAGTACTTGTGTGTCCCTGAGTGATACCCCCGGTAATTGGTCATTAACCCTCAATTCCGAACATAAGGCGTTTAAGGTTAAGAGTGAAGCCACAAACGATAGCGGAGCAAAGTCTGACCAATATTGGGATGGTAAAACTGATAAGTCAATGGTAACGTGGAATCCCACCACTGACAATGCTTCTCATTGGTATCAATTTTATGATATTGAAGCCGATGGAGTAAGCATTATTACTACTGTAGACCTCACAATTAACTTTAAAGAGGGGGACAATGTCATAAAATCCGTTACTGTATCTGGCTTTCCAGGCGCACAATACAGCGAGAAAGCACAACTTTATACACCGGCAGCAGTCGGTATATTTGGCTCAGAAAATCAAACGATTGATATTCAAGTCTCATTAAATTTGCCATTCCCATACTCCGCAACGGAAGATTGGAACTCATTGAAATGGGTAGCAATAGAAAGTCATGGCAATCAGGCACCTTATATGTGGACTCATAATGATGGCTCTATCCTGTCTGACGATGAAGTGGCGCGACCGACACAAGAGCTCTATCCTGACAAACAGCTTTTTGCTTTTATAGGTTCATATAATACCGGTTTCAAAATTGTAAACCGTGCTGCAGGTCAAGGTTATTATTTAACGCTTGAAGACGGCAAGGGCAAAATGGTAGAAAATCCTGAGAATTTGCTTTGGAAGGTATATCCTACAACTGTGTATGATGGCGATCCTAACGATACTTACGCTTGTTTTAAATTAGTTCAAGGGAATAGTGAGAGTGGCTATTTGAACCACAGAGGTAATCCCAATCATAATTTCCAAACATGGACTGCTGCTGATAATGGTTCATCTAACCGCTTCTTTACTTCATCAGACAACCTTATAGCCTATTACGAGGCTAACATAGCAGATTACGAAGGGGCTACCGACGTTGCTCAAGCTTATGAAGCGGCTAAAGCAGACAGATTTGATTTGGCTTTAGCCACTGAGTTCAGCAACTATCTCAAGAACGCTGAGGGTGTGGCTCTATATAATAAGCTCAAAAATCACGGTGACATTATCGCCGCCATTGATGGCGTAGCCTCCGAACGTATAGCTGCATGGCAATCTGTAACGGCCAATTCCGGGAGCAAGGAGGAAGCTGAATATAAGGCTCTTAAAGGAGCATTCGTCAATTTGGTTAATGGTCTGCATATGACATTTCGACATGGCACAGAAACCGGCGATTATATCAGTCAGCTAAACGGCAATCCCCGCCGCTGGTCAGGAGGAGAAGGCAGCCGAGTATTTACTCTTGAAGCGAGTGAAGACAGCCTCGGGTTTAAAATAAAAAACGAGTATCTGCAAAAATATATCGTTCACCCCACGGCCAACAATACAAACGCTACATTCACCGACAATGTCGCCAACGCTACAATATACAACATCGACTACAATACACAATATTCTCGTCACGGTATTTTTACTCCAAGCGTAAATGCGGATGTAGCATACTGGCATTCTAATGGAACCAACGACCTATTCCGTTGGGAAGCAGGAGAAAAGTCATCGTGGGTAATAACGATCATATCCGACCAACAAGCTGCTTCTGAAGACTTGGGAGGAGCTAAAGATTACTATCAAGGTCTGCTTCACGATGGCCTCGGCGAGTATTCTGTTTCCGACGAAAATAAAGCTACAGCTAACACCCTTATAGCAGCTGCCGAAGCAGAAAATGTAGAAATTGCCACCATCCGCAATGTCGCAACAACCCTACGCGGCTTTACAGCCAACTCTTTAAATATGCCGCAGGCCGGGCATTTCTATCGCTTCAAAGGGGCAACAAATGAAAAGTATATGACATCTATCCATACAGAGGATGGAAACAAATTACGTATGTCGACAGATGCCAATATTACAGAAACTATTTTCTATTATGATGCGGATAAACGCATTGTCGCTCTTAAAGACGGCCTTGTTCTTGGCAAATTCATACAGAACAACTTTTCAGATAATAGTTCTTGGACTACGGTAATGCCTTCCAATACGGAAAAGGTAGGTGCTGTAGAATTTGCAGAATCAGGAGTTCAAGGTAAATACAACATTATCCCCTCAACAAGCAGATACATTTACAATTTAAGCGATGAGGTAAATTGCAACAGTTCTGACGAAAATGGTTGTCGTTGGGAAATTACACAACAGACGTATCTGCCGATTCCGGGATCTGAGGGGAACTTCGCAAGTATTTGCGCACCGGTATCCCTGAATCTCAAAGCCGGCGTAACTGCAAATAAGGTTGAAATAGTTGACGGTAAAGTAAGCTATACCCCCATCACAGGCGATGTTATTCCCGCAAACACAGCGGTAGTTCTTCATTTTACCGGCGGTGTTGACCGCGACCCAAGTAACAAGCTCGTATACTTGCAGATAAACACCACCGGTGGAACGGCAATCAGCGAAGAAACCGGCGTTATGGGCAGCTATCTCGCAGTAGAAAAGGAAGCTAACCATAAGGTGTTCGACGGTAAGAACTTCTCTGAACCCGAAACCGACTATACTCCCGGCTTCCACGCATATATTGACGAAGCAGGCGAAACTCTTGCAGCAAGCTATCCTGTAATTGACCAACTGCTTACTCCGGGCAAAATTTACTACATTGCTTACGCGAACTCAGGCGACAATTTCAACCGCGGTCTGCTTATTCATCAAGAAGGCGAAGACGCTATATGGGCAACAGGAGAAAGAAAACTTGGGATTGACAAGGAACAAGCTATCCAAAACGCTCTCAATCCTGAAAATGCTGACTATCACTGGATGATTGTAAGCGACAATGACGGTAAATATTACCTCTACAACCTCGGCGCGAAGAAATTTGCTGCCGCATATGGCTCAAATACCAATAACCAGTCTGAGTTCAGCTGGTTCTTCGCCGATACTCCTACGGCAGTTGAAATCAAATTCCACGGTTGGACACCTACCGCAAACGCTGATGAAGCAATATTTAATATTCACGGCGGTTTGAACAATCTCACCGGCCGGCCTGCCGGTATGATGCTGATAACCGGCAATGCCGCACCCGTAGCAGGTGTTTCGGGCACAACCGATGATAAAGACGGCTGCGGCTTCGTATTCGGCGAGGTTGCTTATGAGGAGGTGCCTGAGGTGCCGACGGCTGCGGATATTGAAGCCGTTAAGGAGGAAATGGTTGCACTTTATAACCACGCCGCCACCATTGACTGGGAGGGCGTTTCTGAAGAAAACGGCAACCACATCGGCTACTACGCCGGCGAGGGACTGAGCCAGTTCTTCACCACATTCAATGCAAACCGCGTTGACGAAGATGCCGATGCCGAGAGCAAATACTATGCAGTGGTTCGCGGCCACAATGCCGTTGCCGATAAGACTTACCATGAGTTCCAAAACTCCCACGCTTATCAGCTGGCAGTTGGCAACGACCGCTACATCAATGCTGCCGACAACGAGAAAGGCTGGGAACTCGGTGAAATCAGCGCAAGCGATGATGACAGAAAATATCTCTCCAATTGGCACGCTGAAGTTGCTGAGGATGGTCAGATTACGTTCTCACACGTTTTGAGTGTTCCTGCTCCGGCAGAGGAGAATGTTACCGAGCCTGAAACCGAACCTGAGGTTGGCCCCGCTGCCGTGCGTCGCCGCGCCGAGGGCGAAAAGTACGAGCAGAAGACAGTTGCTTTCACCGCAACTCCCGCTTACGACGGTCTTGGCAACGTAACGCTTAACTTGCCCACGCTCGGCACTGTCCGCGTAACCTCGCTCGGTGATGACGAAGACGGTAAGAAGACCACGGCCATCGAGGAGGTCACCGTTGAGACCCGCAGAGTAGCCGACGGCGCAATCTACGACCTCCAAGGCCGCCGCGTCAACAAAGCCGCCCACGGTCTCTACATCATCAACGGCAAAAAGGTGATAAAATAAACATACAATCATTTAGTTTAATTGATATGAATTGTGGAGGCGGCCGCCCGTGAGGGTAGCCGCCTCATTTTTCGCCCAAAACAAATTTTTGGGCGAAAAATTTGGAGTATCGAAAAATTTGCGTAACTTTGCAGTCGCAAAACGGCGGGATAGCTCAGTTGGTTAGAGCGTCGGATTCATAACCCGGAGGTCCCGAGTTCAATTCTCGGTCCCGCTACTCTGAAATGCCGAAATGTTTGCGAAGAAGCCGTCAAGGTTTCTTCGCGATTGTTTTTTTCGAAACAACAATTATGAAACGCCATACGTTTTATAATAAAACTCCTAACTCCTAACTCCCAAAGCCGTGCAGGAAAACTCAAGCATATTTATGACGCTGCGTCAACTCCCGCTGCTGAGAGGCGCTTCGCAGGCCAGGCTCGAAGAAGTGGCAGGCCGAATGAAGCTCCACTTCTTCAAGGGCGCGGAGGGGGAGACCGTGCTTATGCCGGGACAGGCGTGTGGCGCGCTGGTGTTCGTGATTTCCGGGTCGGTAAGGCTGACAATGAGCGGAGGCGACGGCGAGTTTGAGATAGGTCAGACCCTTGCGGCTCCTCAGCTGATTTCGCCCGACTGTCTGTTTGGCTACGACACGACGTATCCCTGTCGGGTCACGGCGCTGACCTCCGCGTCGTTTATGGAGATCAACAAGGAAGACTTCAGGCGTATGCTGGCAATGGACTCGGTGTTTCTTTTCAATTATCTCAACACGATATGCACCGGGGCGCAGCGCGGTCGCCACGGCCTGATGTCGATAGCTGCCGGGTCGGCAACCGAGCGCCTGGCATACTGGGTTACGACCCTGACGCAGCCGGGAGCCACCGACATCATTATACGCTCAAGCGAGCGCGAACTCCACAGCGTTTTAGGCATCAGCGCGGCGGGGATGCGCAGCGCCATTGACCGCCTTGTGCCCAAGGCCATAGCCCCCGACGCATATACCTTGCAGCTCACCGAGCGCGACTTTCTGCTCCCCCTGCTCTGAGATTCAAAAATATTTCGTATATTTGCGGCTGAAAAAGAGTAAAGATATGAATATTTTTGACCAAATAAGCGCCGACATCAAGAGCGCTATGCTCGCCAAGGACAAGGTGCGCCTCGAAGCGCTCCGCGGCGTTAAAAAAGAATTTCTCGAAGCCAAGACGGCCAAAGGCTCCAACGGCGAACTTGCCGACGACCAGGCAATGAAAATCCTCGCCAAGATGGTGAAACAACGTAAGGAGACCGCCGAACTCTACACATCGCAAAATCGCCCCGAACTCGCCGAAAACGAACTCGCCGAGGCCGCCGTGATTGAGGCATATCTCCCCAAGGCTCTGAGCGAAGAAGAACTCACCGCAGAATTACAGAAAATCATTGCCGAACTCGGCGCCACCTCCGCAAAGGAAATGGGTCGCGTAATGGGCGTGGCCTCCAAGGCTCTCGCCGGTCGTGCCGACGGCAAGGCAATCAGCGCAAAAGTTAAAGAACTACTGTCATGCTGACACTTCAACAGATAAAAGAGAATCCAGAGCATATCATTGCTCGTCTTGCCGTCAAAGGGTTTGACGGCAAGGAACCCATAGCCCGCGTACTTGACGCCGACGGTCGCCGTCGCGACTTGCAACTCAAAAACGACAACCTCGCCGCCGAGCTCAACAAACTCGCCGCCTCTATCGGCAAACTGATGAAAGAGGGGAAGAGAGAGGAAGCGGATGCTGCCAAGGCGCAGGTAGCCGGATTTAAGGAGCAGCAGAAGGCAATTGCCGCCGACCTTGCTGCCGCCGAAGCGGAAATTCGCGAAATTCTGCTCAGTGTGCCCAACGTTCCCTATGCCGGAGTGCCGGAGGGCAAAACCGCTGCCGACAACGTGGTTGAAAAAACCGGCGGCCCGATGCCCGAACTCGGCGATGACGCCCTGGCTCACTGGGATCTCGCAAAGAAATACAACCTCATTGACTTCGACCTCGGCGTGAAGATTACCGGCGCCGGCTTCCCGGTGTATATCGGCAAGGGCGCCCGCTTGCAGCGCGCCCTGATACAGTTCTTCCTCGACGAGGCCAACGCCGCCGGCTATCTCGAAATTCAGCCGCCCTACGTAGTAAACGAAGCCTCAGGCATCGGCACCGGTCAGCTGCCTGACAAGGAGGGACAGATGTATCACTGCGAGGTCGACAATCTCTACCTCATCCCCACGGCTGAGGTGCCGGTTACCAACCTCTATCGCGACGTTATCATCCCCGCCGACCAGCTCCCCAAGAAGAATTGCGCATACTCCGCATGCTTCCGCCGCGAGGCCGGCAGCTACGGCAAAGACGTGCGCGGACTTAACCGTCTGCACCAGTTCGACAAGGTGGAAATCGTGCGTATCGAGAAACCCGAAGATTCCTATGCCGCCCTCGAAGAGATGAAAGACCACGTGCAGGGTTTGCTCGACAAGCTCGGCTTGCCCTGGCACATTCTGCGCCTCTGCGGCGGCGATATGAGCTTCACCTCGGCGATTACTTTCGACTTTGAGGTATGGAGCGGCGCTCAGAAGCGCTGGCTGGAGGTCTCGTCGGTGAGCAACTTCGAAACGTATCAGGCCAACCGCCTGAAGTGCCGCTACCGCACAGCCGACAAGAAAACCGCCCTCTGCCACACACTCAACGGCTCGGCCCTGGCTCTGCCCCGCATTATGGCGGCTCTGCTCGAAAACAATCAGACTCCCGAAGGAATCCGCGTGCCCGAGTGCTTGCAGAAATACACCGGATTTTCCATTATTGACTGATGGATTCGCTCCTCACACTCCTCAGTCGCACGTTTTATCTCGCAGCCGGCGAAGTCACCCCCGAGCGCAAAATGCCCGTGGGCCTGCTCTTCGCCCGCTGCATTGAGGTGGCTACCGACCACGCCAACCTCCTCGGCATTGGTTTTGCCGACCTTATCAAGCACGGACTCAGCTGGGTGCTGAGTCGTATGGTCGTGGAGATGACCGAGTGGCCGGCGGTAAATGAAACATACACCATAGAAACCTGGGTTGAAAACTTCAACCGTGCGTTTTCCGAGCGCAACTTCCGTGTGCTTGGCGCCGATGGCCGCGTATGCGGCTACGTGCGCTCAACGTGGGTAACTATCGATATGGCGCGCCGCACCCTCGGCGACATCTCGTCATTCAGCTCACTTAGCGCCGTGGTGCGCCCCGACATCGACTGCCCCATAGCGCCTTGCGGCAAGCATCGCCCGCTCCCCGCCGATGCCGAGCCGGCCGTGAGCCGCACGTTTGCATACAGCGACATCGACTCCAACCGTCACGTCAACACCGTGCGCTACGTTGAAATGCTTATGGACTGCTACTCTGCCGACTTCCACGCCGCAAACTCCATCAGTCGCCTCGAAGTCAGCTTTATGCGCGAATGCACATACGGCGAAAGCGCCGTAATCTACCGCGCCCCCGACGGCAACGCCGAGCTCCGCGTCGCCTCCACCCCCCGCATCCACTTCCGCCTGTCATACACCCCCGCAGCAACAGGAGGTTGCGGACTTTAGCCCCGCAACATTTGCGGCAGTGCTTCGGTTCGTTGACATTATTCTTTTATTGCTGATTATCAGGGGTTTGCCCCCCCCCTGAAATTTTTGATGGAAAGTTTGTGGATGTCGTTGGAAATGCTTATCTTTGACGGCGTTATGAGAAAATTCGTCACCCTTTTATGCCTATTGTTCGCGTTATCCTCCTCAGCAAAGCTGACGCAGTTCATCCTCCGTGCTTATGTCGAAAAACAAGATTACTCCAAGGCTGACTGGTATCGTGAGTCGGTAGACAGCGTATTCGTCGCCCTCGTGCAAAACGACACAGTCCCGGTGGACTTCCGTATGATGTCGGGCAACGATGACCTTAAGATGACTACTTCGAGCGAGCTGCGCATCCTCGCGCAGGGTGGGGTAGGGAGCTACTCTCTCATCCTCAACCGCGAGGGCTTCGAACCGCTGCGCCACGACTTTAAGGTCGTCTCTGAGGGGCAAGACGTTGTTTATATCCGTTCGCTCCTTATGGAGCCGAAGCGCGAAACGGCCCTCAACGAGGTTGAAGTGGTAGGCACGGCAATCAAAATGGTGATGCATGGCGACACGATTGTCTACGACTCCCGCGCGTTTAAACTCGCCGAAGGCTCCACGCTCGATGCCCTCGTGCGTCAGCTCCCCGGCGCGCAACTTACCGACGACGGCTCCATCACCGTCAATGGCAAAAAAGTCTCCTCCCTGCTCCTCGACGGCAACGACTTCTTCCAGGGCGACCCCGAAGTGGTGCTCAAAAACCTCCCCGCCTATACCGTCGACAAAATCAAGGTCTACGACAAGGCTGCCAAAGATGACCACGTAACCCTCGCCTCCCAAACACTCACATCCTCGCCCGACGATGAAAACATTGTTATGGACGTAACCCTGAAAAAGGAATTTCAGATGGCCACGATTCTCAGCGTTGAGGGCGGCTATGGTCCGGGTATATATAATAAGGAGAGCGCCAAGCGTTGGGACAGCCGCTATCTTGGTCGCGCCTTCGCCATCGGCTTCGGCAAAAATTACCGCTGGGGCGCATACGGCGGATATAACAATATCAACAACAAGTCAAAAGCTGACTCCCGAAATAAGGACTGGGGCTACAGCGGAATGATGAATCGGGGTGACGGCACTGTGGCAGTTGGCGGTTTCGATGTGTTCTACAACCCTACAAAGAAATGGGAACTCACCGCAAATATGAGCTACGAGCGCAATGATTTTGACTACGAACAGCTTGCGTCTTCAACAAAGTTTTACGACACCGGCAATCAGTATCAGCGCTCATCGCAATCTCAGACCACGCTGTCGAACTTCATTTCCGGCGGAGCTTCTATGCGCTATCTCGGCGACCGATTTACGTTCTATCTTTGCCCCTCAGTGAAGTGGTATAGAGGCAAAGACCATTCTGTGATCCGCTGGGCTAACTTTTCGGAAAATCCCTCTGAAAGCAGCCGTGGCGCAGCCCTTGACTCCGTGTTTTCCCAAACGGCTTCACCTCAGCTGATGCGCTCGCTTACCTCCTCAACCTATCGCGCCTCAAACTCCGACCCCGGCGCTGACCGGAAGACGCTCAGCGTGTATATGACCGCTTCGTGGCGTCCCGCAAAGGGTCGCGGCGTCTTCTATCTTTCCGCTTCGGGTAACAGCACTCTTAGAAAAGAGATGTACGGCCAACTCTATGAGCAGCCATTTATGGCCGACCCGAGCGCGCCGCGCGTCAACCGGCAGCAATGGACAGACTCTAAAAACTCCAACGACAGCTGGGGAGCAAACATCAACTACGACTGGGACAAGAAGCATATCGGCGAGAAGTGGATTAATACGTTCAGGGTGTCGCCGGTAATTGGCTATGACCTGAGTCGTGACTTCAATAATAACGTGATGCTCGCGCAGCTGCTCGCCGAAAGCTTTGATCCGGCCTCGAATCCGCTCCCCTCGGTTACCGCTCCCGAAAACATTCGCCCGCTGCTCAGTTTTGACGAAAACAACACCGTGAAGTCGCTCGACCTCAGCAACGAAATGCTCGGGCGTATGGTACTCCGATACAGCATTGAAACCGCCGCACCTACCGATTCCGGCTTCAATCCCAATTTCGGCATTTATATGAGCTTTGATCACCGGCAATATTGGCGCCATTTTACTTACGACAAGCCATACGGCGACTTTCATTATGGCGTCAATTCCTGCGACCCTACCGAGGATGGAAGTCTCTCCATGAGCTTTAGCTCAAGCAATAAGCTGTATTATTTCTACGCGATTATGAATTATAGCGTGAAAACCTCCCTGCGTTCTCTCTCCGAACTCGTGCCCACTTTCGGCAATGCCGATCCGATGAATGTCTACCTCGGTCCGGAAGAGGGGATGGGCGCAGTGCCGCCGCCGCTCCGACATTCATTTCGTTTATTTACCGACTATTACGGCAATAAATCTCACCAACGCGGTTACCTTTCGGCTTATTATAACCGCGACAACAACTCTCTCGCCCAAACCTCAGTGTTCGACCCCCTGACGGGCATAACCACCCACCGTCCACGTGTTGTCAATGGTTACTGGGATGCCGGCGTGAGCGGTAACTATGACGTGCCTTTCGGACCGCAAGACTGCTGGGACGCGTGGATTTCTGCCGATTATGACCACACCAACAGCGTAGACTATGTTGCCTCCACAGGAGAGGCGGAGCGCTCCGTGGTGAAAACCGACGACCTCGGCGGCGAAGCGTGCATATACTATAAACTCAAAAACGGCACAACCTTCGGCCTGCGCGGAGGCACCACCTGGCAGCACTCCACCTCTCCGCGCGCCGACTTCCGCACCATCACGGCCTGGAAATCCGAAGTGCATGCTGCAATACAATTCTACCTTCCCTTCAACATAGAAGGACAGAGCACCCTGACGGCCAAATTCCGTCGCGGCTACGAAGACTCCGCGCTCAACACCACCGAATGGCTCTGGAACATCGACGTGCAAAAGTCCTTCCTCAAAGGTGCACTCACCGTCAAGCTTCATGCCGTAGACATCCTCGGTCAGCTCAGCGACGTTACCTACAGCGTCAACGCCCAAGGCCGCACCGAAACCTGGATCAACACCCTGCCGCGCTACGCGATGCTCACCCTCGCCTACCGCTTCAACTTCACCCCCTCCGCCCTCAAATAACCCGGATGGGTCAGACTCGCCTGACCTGCTTGACTTTCAGTTAGTTGCAAAAATTTTGTAAAATTTTAGGTAAAAATATTTGCGCATTTCAAAAACTTGTCGTACCTTTGCAGTCGCTAAGGCGCAGAAGAGTCTGCTACCGCGGCAATCGAGCCGCCTCTTTAGCTCAGTTGGCCAGAGCACGTGATTTGTAATCTCGGGGTCGTTGGTTCGAATCCGACAAGAGGCTCAAGTCTAAGACTTTTTGACATTTTGATATAATTCAGGGCGAATACCAGAGTGGCCAAATGGGGCAGACTGTAAATCTGCTGGTTTATACCTTCGGTGGTTCGAATCCATCTTCGCCCACAACGACTTCCGCGGAAGTAGCTCAGTCGATAGAGCATCAGCCTTCCAAGCTGAGGGTCGCGGGTTTGAGCCCCGTCTTCCGCTCCATCTGTTCCGCTTGCCTCGGAATCGGTAAATTTGCCAATGTAGCTCAGGGGTAGAGCACTTCCTTGGTAAGGAAGAGGTCGCGGGTTCAAATCCCGCCATCGGCTCCCACGTCTCGGTGGTGTGTGTAGACATGCGCGCGCTGTCGAGGCTTTAACGTCAAAAACGCAACATCTTAACAAACCAATTTTTATAGCTATGGCTAAAGAGAAATTCGAAAGAACCAAACCCCACGTTAACATTGGCACGATCGGCCACGTTGACCACGGTAAAACCACCCTCACCGCCGCAATCACCACCGTGCTTGCAAAGAAGGGTCTTTCTGAGGTGAAGAGCTTCGACCAGATCGACAACGCTCCCGAAGAAAAAGAACGCGGTATCACAATTAACACCGCTCACGTTGAGTATGAAACCGCTAACCGCCACTATGCTCACGTTGACTGCCCCGGACACGCCGACTACGTTAAGAACATGGTAACAGGTGCTGCTCAGATGGACGGCGCTATCATCGTAGTTGCTGCAACTGACGGTCCTATGCCTCAGACTCGCGAACACATCCTTCTCGCTCGTCAGGTAAACGTTCCCCGTATCGTAGTATTCCTCAACAAGTGCGATATGGTTGACGACGAAGAAATGTTCGACCTCGTAGAAATGGAAATGCGCGACCTCCTCAGCTCTTATGAGTATGACGGCGACAATACCCCCATCATCCGCGGCTCTGCACTCGGCGCCCTCAACGGCGAACCCGAATGGGAAGCTAAGGTTATGGAACTCATGGATGCAGTCGACAACTGGATTCCCCTGCCTCCCCGCGACATCGACAAACCCTTCCTCATGCCTGTTGAAGATGTGTTCTCAATCACCGGTCGTGGCACCGTTGCTACCGGTCGTATTGAAACCGGCGTCGTAAAAGTTGGCGACGAAGTTCAAATCATGGGTCTCGGCGCAGATATGAAGTCTGTAGTTACCGGCGTTGAGATGTTCCGCAAACTCCTCGACGAAGGTGAAGCCGGCGATAACGTAGGTCTCCTTCTCCGCGGTATCGATAAGAAAGACATCCGTCGCGGTATGGTAATCTGCCACCCCGGAGTTGTTAAGCCCCACAGCAAATTCAAAGCTTCTGTGTATGTACTGAAGAAAGAAGAAGGTGGCCGTCACACTCCCTTCGGTAACCACTACCGTCCTCAGTTCTACATCCGTACTCTCGACGTAACCGGCGAAATCACCCTTCCCGAAGGCGTAGAAATGGTAATGCCCGGTGACCACGTTGAAATCAACGTAGAACTCATCAACCCCGTAGCTTGCGACAAGGGTCTTCGCTTCGCTATCCGCGAAGGTGGCCGCACCGTAGGTTCAGGTCAAATCACCGAAATCCTCGACTAATACAAGGATAACCCCTAATGTCGGGTCTTCCGACCCGACATTACATACACGGGAATAGCTCAGTCGGTAGAGCACTGGTCTCCAAAACCAGGTGTCGGGAGTTCGAGCCTCTCTTCCCGTGCTCAAATAACGAACAATGAAAAAACTGAAACTACTTACGGATCTTCAAGAGTCTTACACCGAACTGCGGTATAAGACCTCTTGGCCTACCAAGACCCAACTGGTCAAGAGCTCAATCATCGTGCTCATCGCTTCCATCATTATCGCATTGGTGATACTCTGCATGGACCAGATTATTGAACATCTCATGGAGCTGATTTACAGCCTCAAGAGCTAATCACTTACCCACAACAACTACTGAACTTCAAAGCAAACACTATGGCAGCTGCAACAAGCAAGGACCAAAACGTAAAGAAGCCGCTACCGCGAGCTTGGTATGTGCTCCGCGCTATTTCCGGCAAAGAGGCTAAAGTCAAGGAGGTGCTTGAAGCGCAAATGCGCAACACCGACATGGGCAATTACCTCTTTCAGGTGCTCATCCCTACGGAGAAAGTTCTGGCGGTTCGCAACGGCAAGAAGGTCGTTAAAGAGCGTAATCTCTATAGCGGCTATGTGTTTATTGAGGCTCAGCCTACCGGCGAGGCACAATATGTGTTGGCCAACACTACGAACGTAATCGACTTCCTCCGCGGCCGCGAAAAGGGTTCCGACCCTCTGCCCCTGCGCGAAGCTGATGTTAAACGTATGCTCGGTCAGGTCGACGAAATGAACGAAGACCCGCTGGAAGACGGCCTCAACGACTATATGGTCGGCGAGAGTGTTAAGGTAATCAGCGGACCTTTTGCATCCTTCATCGGTGAAATCGAGGAAGTGAACCGCGAAAAGAAGAAGCTGAAAGTGATGGTCAAGGTGTTTGGTCGAAAAACTCCTTTGGAACTCGACAATTCGCAAGTAGAGCGCGACTTCTCAACCGACAAAGAATGATACTCGCAATGAGGGCGGATGGTTACGAATCCGGCCTCGTTTTAACGTAAGAATCAAACAGAAAATCGACGAGAACAAACGCATCAGAATAAACCCCACAATCTTCTAATTATTGTAACACAATGGCTAAAGAAATTGCTGGACAGATCAAATTGCAAATCAAGGGTGGCGCTGCCAATCCCTCTCCGCCAGTAGGCCCCGCGCTGGGTTCTAAGGGCATCAACATTATGGAGTTTTGCAAGCAGTTCAACGCCCGCACCCAGGACAAAGCCGGTAAGGTACTCCCCGTAGTAATCACTTACTACACGGACAAGAGCTTCGACTTCATCGTCAAGACTCCCCCGGTTGCCATCCAACTGCTGGAAGCTACCAAGAAAAAGAGCGGCTCGGCTCAGCCTAATCGCGTGAAGGTAGCTGAAATCACTTGGGAGCAGGTCAAGACTATTGCAGAAGACAAAATGCCTGATTTGAACTGTTTCTCTGTAGAATCTGCAATGCGTATGGTTGCAGGTACGGCCAGAAGCATGGGTATCACCGTAAAAGGCGAATTCCCCGGTAATAACTAATTAAGACTTTTAGCAACATGGCAAAATTGACCAAAAATCAAAAGCTCGCTGCTGAGAAGATCGAGGCCGGGAAAGCGTATACTCTCGCTGAGGCATCAGAATTGGTAAAGGAAGTAAACTATGCCAAGTTTGACGCTTCGCTTGATATTGACGTGCGCCTCGGTGTAGACCCTCGCAAGGCTAACCAAATGGTACGTGGCGTGGTAACCCTGCCCCACGGTACCGGTAAAGAAATCCGTGTCCTGGTGCTCTGCGCGCCCGAAGCTGAAGCTGCCGCCAAGGCTGCCGGCGCTGACTACGTTGGTCTCGACGAATACATCGCCAAGATCAAGGGTGGTTGGACCGACATCGACGTTATCATCACCCAACCCGCCATAATGGGTAAAATCGGTGCTTTGGGCCGTATTCTCGGTCCGCGCGGCCTGATGCCTAACCCCAAGAGCGGCACAGTGACCGTTGACGTTGCCAAGGCCGTAGAAGAAGTGAAAAAAGGTAAGATAGACTTCAAGGTTGACAAGAACGGTATCGTTCATAGCTCAATCGGCAAGGTGTCGTTCACCCCTGAGAAAATCAAGGATAACGCCCGCGAGTTCATCAATACCCTTATTCGCCTGAAACCCGCAGCTGCGAAAGGCACTTATATCAAGAGCATCTACCTGTCGTCAACTATGAGCCCCGGCATCAAAATCGACGCCAAGAGCGTAGACGAATAATCCACCAAACTATTAACACCGATACTACACAATGAGAAAGGAAGAAAAGGCAACCATCATTGCCAACATTACCGAGACTCTGAAAGAGTATAGCTGCTTCTACTTGGTGGAAACCAACGGACTGAACGCCGAAAAGACCAGCGCCCTGCGCCGCGCTTGCTCACAGGCCGACGTTAAGATGGTTGTTGTGAAGAACACTCTTCTCCACAAAGCCCTCGAGGCAATGGAAGGCGATTACTCCGAGCTCTACGGCGCACTCAAGGGTGCTACCACTCTGATGTGCTCCAACACGGGCAATGCTCCCGCCAAGCTGATCAAGGACTTCGTAAAGAAAGATGAGACCCTCCCTGCTCTCAAGGCCGCATACGTTGAGGAAACCGCCTATATCGGCGCTGACCAACTCGACACTCTCTGCGCAATCAAGAGCAAGAATGAACTCATCGCCGACGTTGTGGCTCTGCTGCAGTCGCCTGCCAAGAACGTGGTAAGCGCTCTGACCAGCGGCGGCACCAAGCTCCACGGCATCCTCGAAACCCTGTCGAAAAAGGAAGGCTAAACCTACCCAAAATAGCCACAACACAAGCAATAAACCAAACCAAGTCAATAACAAACTAAAATAAATACGAAAATGGCAGATTTAAAAGCTTTCGCAGAACAACTCGTAAACCTCACCGTTAAGGAAGTGAACGAACTCGCTCAAATCCTCAAAGACGAGTATGGCATTGAACCCGCCGCTGCAGCAGTAGCAGTAGCAGCCGGCCCCGCAGCCGCAGGTGCTGCCGCAGAAGAAAAGAGCTCTTTCGACGTAGTTCTTAAGAACGCCGGCGCAAGCAAGCTCGCAGTTGTGAAGCTCGTTAAGGAACTCACCGGTCTTGGCCTGAAAGAGGCTAAGGAAATGGTAGACGGCGCTCCCTCCGTAGTGAAGGAAGGCCTCGCCAAGGCTGACGCTGAAGGCCTCAAGAAGCAGCTTGAGGAAGCCGGCGCAGAAGTTGAGCTGAAATAAGATTGCCTGTAACCCAGGTAGTTAGGTAAAGTGTTCGCTATGTCGCGGATACTTTACCTAATTGTGTCTTACTTCCATTTCTCCTCATCTCCAATCCAAACCTTTACAACACAGTTATTTAGATGTCTGTAACCGAAAACAAGCCGCGCGTAAACTTTGCGACGGTAAAAAATCCCCTTCCCTATCCCGACTTCTTGGAGGTACAGCTGCAGTCGTTTCACGATTTCCTGCAGCTCGACACCGCCCCCGAAGAACGTAACAACGAGGGATTATACAAGGTGTTTTCAGAGAACTTCCCCATTGCCGACACGCGCAATAACTTCGTACTGGAGTTTCTCGACTATTATATTGACCCCCCGCGTTATACCATTGATGAATGTCTGACGCGAGGTCTGACCTACTCCGTGCCTCTGAAGGCAAAAATGAAGCTCTACTGCACCGACCCTGACCACGAAGACTTCGACACAGTGGTTCAAGACGTTTACCTCGGTCAAATCCCCTATATGACCGATAAGGGTACGTTCGTAATCAACGGCGCCGAGCGTGTCGTCGTGTCGCAGCTCCACCGTTCTCCCGGCGTATTCTTTGGCCAGAGCATGCACGCCAACGGCACGAAACTTTACAGCGCCCGCATCATCCCATTCCGTGGCAGCTGGATAGAGTTTGCTACCGACATCAACAACGTCATGTATGCCTACATTGACCGCAAGAAGAAGCTCCCCCTGACCACTCTTCTGCGTGCCATCGGCCTCGAAACCGATAAAGACATCATCGACATTTTTGACCTGGCTGAAGAAGTCAAAGTCACCAAGAAAAATCTCAAGGATGCCGTTGGTCGCACTTTGGCAGCCCGTGTCCTCAAAACCTGGGGAGAGGATTTCGTCGACGAAGATACCGGCGAGGTTGTAAGCATTGAGCGCAACGAGGTAGTACTCGAGCGCGACACCGTGCTCACCGAAGAAGGCATCGAAGCTATCCTCGACAGCGGCGTAAGCCACGTATTGCTGCGCAAGGAAACCGCCAACCCCTCCGATTACGCCATTATCTTCAACACTCTCAAAAAGGACCCCACCAACTCCGAAAAAGAGGCTATCGCCTACATCTACCGACAGCTGCGCAACGCCGAGCCGCCGGATGAGGCCTCTGCACGCGAAGTAATCCAAAACCTCTTCTTCAGCGAAAAACGCTATGACCTTGGAGAGGTGGGTCGCTATCGCCTTAACAAGAAACTCGACCTTGGCACTCCGATGAACGTTCGCGTACTCACGCAAGAAGACATCGTTGCCATTATCAAATATCTGATTGAACTCATCAACTCTAAGGCTGACGTCGACGATATTGACCACCTGTCAAACCGTCGCGTACGCACCGTTGGTGAACAGCTCTATAATCAGTTCTCCGTTGGTTTGGCACGTATGAGCCGCACCATCCGTGAGCGTATGAACGTGCGCGACAACGAGGTATTCACGCCCATCGACCTCATCAACGCCAAGACCATCTCGTCGGTAATCAACTCGTTCTTCGGCACCAACGCCCTGAGCCAGTTTATGGACCAGACCAACCCCCTGGCCGAGATTACCCACAAGCGCCGTATGTCGGCCCTCGGCCCCGGCGGTCTTACCCGCGAACGTGCCGGCTTTGAGGTGCGCGACGTACACTATACCCACTATGGCCGTCTCTGCCCGATTGAAACCCCTGAAGGACCGAACATCGGTCTGATTTCTTCGCTCTGCGTATATGCGAAAATCAACGACCTCGGCTTCATCGAAACCCCCTACCGCAAGGTTGAAGATGCCCGCGTAAACCTCAACAACGACGATGTGGTTTACCTCACGGCCGAGATGGAAGAAAACAAGATTATCGCTCAGGGCAACGCTCCGCTTAACGACGATGGCACATTTATCCGCACCCGCGTAAAAGCTCGTCAGGATGCCGACTTCCCCGTAGTGGCTCCCGATCAGGTTGAACTGATGGACGTATCGCCCACTCAGATTGCCTCAATCGCCGCATCGCTCATCCCCTTCCTTGAACACGACGACGCAAACCGCGCGTTGATGGGTTCAAACATGATGCGTCAGGCCGTGCCGTTGATGCGCTCCGAAGCGCCTATCGTAGGTACCGGTCTTGAAGGCCAGCTTATTCGCGACAGCCGCACTCAGGTAACCGCCGAGGGTGCCGGCGTGGTAGAATTTGTTGATGCCACCACAATCCGCATCCGCTACGACCGCACAGAAGAAGAAGAATTCGTTGCGTTCGAAAGCGCCGTTAAGGAATATTCGCTGCCCAAGTTTCGCAAAACCAACCAAAGCACCACTATTGACCTCCGCCCGATTTGCAGCGTTGGTCAGCGTGTGGAAAAAGGCACTATCCTCACAGAGGGCTACTCGACCGAAAACGGCGAACTGGCTCTCGGTCGCAACCTTAAAGTGGCATTTATGCCCTGGAAGGGTTACAACTATGAGGATGCTATCGTGCTTAACGAACGTATGGTGCGCGAAGACATACTTACCTCAGTCCACGTTGACGAATATCAGCTCGAAGTGCGCGAAACCAAACGCGGCATGGAAGAACTTACCAACGATATTCCCAACGTCAGCGAAGATGCCACCAAAGACCTCGACGAGCGCGGCATAATCCGCATTGGCGCTCACGTGATTCCCGGCGACATCATGATTGGTAAGATTACCCCTAAGGGCGAGAGCGACCCCACCCCCGAAGAAAAGCTGCTCCGCGCAATCTTCGGCGACAAGGCCGGCGACGTGAAAGATGCCTCGCTGCGTGCCACCCCATCGCTTAAGGGCGTAATTATCGGCACCAACCTCTTCAAAAAGGCTGAAAAAACCTCCAAGAACCGCAATAACGTTTTGCTCCCCAAACTCGACGAGGAATACGAAGAAAAGCAGTCCAAGCTCAAAGACGAACTCGTGCGCAAGCTTATGGAACTCACCAAGAATAAGTCAAGCCAGGGCGTGAAAGACTTCCTCGGCGTTGACGTTATTCCCAAGACTCAGAAGTTCACTGCAGCAGTGCTCCGCGAGATTGACTACGATACCGTAAATCTGTCGAAGTGGACTACCGATGCCCATAAGAACGAACTCATCCGCGCCTGCATCGTCAACTACCTGCGCAAGAGCAAGGAAATTGATGCTGAACTCCGCCGTAAGAAGTACGACATCTCCATCGGCGACGAACTCCCCAGCGGAATTATGCAGCTTGCCAAGGTCTACATCGCCAAGAAGCGCAAAATCAGCGTCGGCGATAAAATGGCAGGTCGCCACGGTAACAAAGGTATCGTTTCGCGAATTGTGCGCCAGGAAGATATGCCGTTCCTTGCCGACGGTACGCCGGTCGACATCTGTTTGAACCCTCTGGGCGTGCCTTCGCGTATGAACCTCGGTCAGATATTCGAAACCGTGCTCGGCTGGGCAGGTCGCGAACTCGGCGAGAAGTTTGCAACGCCGATTTTCGACGGCGCAAGTCTTGA
Source organism: Prevotella sp. (assembly GCA_023666665.1). Taxonomy (GTDB): domain Bacteria; phylum Bacteroidota; class Bacteroidia; order Bacteroidales; family Muribaculaceae; genus UBA3263. The sequence continues at coordinate 671,104 of JAMPBN010000001.1, forward strand.
CGATCTCAACGCCTGGACCGACAAAGCCGGACTCCCCCGCTACGGCAAGACCTACCTCTACGACGGCGGCACCGGCGAACGCTTCGACCAACCCGCAACCGTGGGTGTCATCTATATGCTCAAACTCGGCCATATGGTTGAAGACAAGATGCACGCCCGCTCTATCGGCCCGTACTCGCTGATTACTCAGCAGCCTTTGGGCGGTAAGGCGCAGTTCGGCGGTCAGCGTTTCGGTGAGATGGAAGTTTGGGCGCTCGAAGCATTCGGCGCATCACACATCCTGCAGGAAATTCTGACCATCAAGTCCGACGACGTTACGGGCCGTTCCAAGGCCTACGAGGCGATTGTCAAGGGCGATGCCATGCCTCAGGCCGGCATTCCCGAGTCGCTCAACGTATTGCTCCACGAACTCCGCGGCCTCGGTCTCTCAATCTCCCTGGACTAATTCTAAAGGTTAAGGGTTAAAAGTAAAGGGTGAAGAAATGACCCTGACACCCGCAGAATAACCCTTAACCCTTAACCTTTAACCCCAATATAAAATTATGGCATTTAAGAAAGATAACCCCAAATCAAAAACCGCTTTCTCAAAAATCACCATCGGCCTTGCATCGCCCGAGGAGATTCTTGAGAAGTCGAGCGGCGAGGTGTTGAAGCCCGAAACCATCAACTACCGCACATACAAACCCGAGCGCGATGGTCTGTTCTGCGAACGCATTTTCGGCCCTGTAAAGGACTACGAATGCCACTGCGGAAAATACAAACGCATCCGCTATAAAGGCATTGTCTGCGACCGTTGCGGCGTGGAAGTCACCGAGAAGAAAGTGCGTCGCGAACGTTGCGGCCACATCAAGCTCGAGGTCCCCGTTGCCCACATCTGGTACTTCCGCTCGCTGCCCAATAAAATCGGCTACCTGCTCGGTCTTCCCTCAAAGAAGCTCGATGCAGTAATCTACTACGAGCGCTACATCGTGGTTCAACCCGGCGTTGCCGAACTCAACGGCGAACCGGTAGAGCCGCTCCAACTTCTTACTGAAGAAGAATACTATCAGATCGTTGATAGCCTCCCCAAAGAGAACGCCCTGCTCGAAGACACTGACCCCAACAAGTTCATTGCCAAGATGGGTGCAGAGGCAATTCAAGACCTCCTGAGCCGCATCAATCTCGACGACCTCTCTTACCAGCTCCGCGAACAGGCCAACAACGAAGGCTCGCAGCAGCGTAAGACCGATGCCCTCAAGCGCCTCCAGGTGGTTGAGAGCTTCCGCATGTCAAAGGGCAAGAACAAACCCGAATGGATGATTCTGCAGGCCGTACCGGTTATTCCCCCGGAGCTGCGCCCTCTCGTGCCCCTCGATGGCGGCCGCTTCGCCACCTCCGACCTCAACGACCTCTACCGTCGCGTCATAATCCGCAACAACCGCCTCAAACGCCTCGTTGAAATCAAGGCTCCCGAAGTGATTCTGCGCAACGAAAAGCGTATGCTTCAGGAAGCCGTTGACTCGCTGCTCGACAACAGCCGCAAGTCCTCGGCCGTCAAGTCCGAAGCCAACCGCCCGCTCAAATCACTCTCCGACTCGCTCAAGGGTAAAGCCGGCCGCTTCCGTCAGAACCTTCTCGGTAAGCGTGTTGACTACTCCGCACGTTCGGTAATCGTAGTAGGCCCCGAACTGAAGATGCACGAGTGCGGCATCCCCAAATATATGGCTGCCGAGCTCTACAAGCCGTTCGTAATCCGCAAACTCATTGAGCGCGGCATCGTAAAGACCGTTAAATCAGCCAAAAAGATAGTTGACCGCAAAGAGCCTGTTGTATGGGACATTCTTGAACACGTGATGAAAGGCCACCCCGTGCTGCTCAACCGTGCTCCAACACTTCACCGCCTCGGCATTCAGGCCTTCCAGCCCAAAATGATTGAGGGTAAGGCAATTCAGCTCCACCCGCTGGCTTGTACGGCATTCAACGCCGACTTTGACGGTGACCAGATGGCCGTGCACCTTCCCCTTGGCAATGAGGCTATCCTCGAAGCCCAGATGCTGATGCTCGGCGCGCACAACATCCTCAACCCCGCCAACGGCTCGCCTATCACCGTACCCTCTCAGGATATGGTACTCGGCCTCTACTACATCACCAAACTGCGCCCCGGCGACAAAGGTGAAGGCTATAAATTCTATGGCCCCGAAGAAGCAGAAATCGCTTACAACGAAGGCCGCGTAACCCTTCACGCCCCCATCAGCGTAGTGGTTGACGACGTAGACGAACAGGGTAACCTCGTTAAGCGTATGGTAGACCAAACCTCCGTAGGCCGCATACTCGTTAACCAATACGTGCCTAAAGAGATTGGCTATGTAAACACTATTCTGTCAAAGAAGAGCCTGCGCGACATTATCTCCAAGGTAATCAAAACTTGTGGCATTCCCCGGTCTGCCCAGTTCCTCGACGACATCAAGAACCTCGGTTACTATATGGCGTTCAAAGGCGGCCTGAGCTTCAACCTCGGCGACGTTATCATCCCGCAAGAGAAAGAAGCAATGGTTCAAAAAGGCTATGAGCAGGTTGAAGAAGTGATGCAAAACTACTCTATGGGCTTCATCACCAACAACGAACGCTACAACCAGATTATCGATATTTGGACTCACGTAAACTCCGAACTCGCCAATACCCTGATGAAGCAACTTGCTGCCGACCAGCAGGGCTTCAATCCGGTATATATGATGCTTGACTCCGGCGCTCGTGGTTCTAAAGACCAGATTCGTCAGCTCTCCGGTATGCGTGGTCTTATGGCCAAGCCTCAGAAGAGCGGTGCCGAAGGCGGCCAGATTATCGAAAACCCGATTTTGGCCAACTTTAAAGAGGGCTTGAGCGTGCTTGAATACTTCATCTCAACCCACGGCGCTCGTAAGGGTCTTGCCGATACCGCACTGAAAACAGCCGACGCCGGTTATCTTACCCGCCGTTTGGTCGACGTTGCCCACGACGTTATCGTGCGCGAAGAAGACTGCGGCACTCTGCGCGGACTCGTATGCACCGAAATCAAAAACAACGACGAAGTTGTGGCTTCCCTTGGCGAACGCATCCTTGGCCGCGTCAGCGTTCACGATGTTGTTGACCCCACAACGGGCGAAATCATCGTTGCCGCCGGCGAAGAAATCAACGATGCCGCAGCCGACCGTATCAACGCCTCTCCCATTGAGAGCGTCGAAATCCGCTCCGTCCTCACTTGCGAAAGCAAGAGCGGCGTATGCGCAAAATGCTATGGTCGCAACCTTTCCAACCTCCGTATGGTTCAAAAGGGCGAGGCTGTCGGCGTAATCGCTGCCCAGTCAATCGGTGAGCCAGGTACCCAGCTTACCCTGCGTACTTTCCACGTCGGTGGTGTGGCCAGCAACGTTGCCGCCGTGTCTAACCTCACCTCGCGCTACGATGGTGTTCTCGAAATCGAAGAACTCCGCACCGTCAAGACCGACGAAGTCGGCCCCAACGGAAAACCCGTCGACGTTGTTATCGGCCGTTTGGCAGAAATGCGCATCAATGACCCCAACACCGGTATGATGCTCACAACCGCTCCGATTATCTACGGTTCGAAGCTCTACTTCCACAGCGGCGACACCGTCAAGAAAGGCGACGTTATTGCTGAATGGGATCCCTTCAACTCCGTAATCGTCAGCGAATTTGGCGGCAAGGTTCAGTTCAACAATATGGAAGAGGGCGTTACTTACCGCACCGAAACCGACGAACAGACCGGCAACTCTGAAAAAATTATCATTGAATCAAAAGATCGTACTAAAGCTCCTGAAGTGAGCATTATTGCTATCCCTCAAGATGCTAAACGTGCGTTGTCTATGGATTACCATACGGGAGAAGTACTTATTACTTATGTACTCCCTGTGGGCGCTCACTTGATGGTTGAAGACGGCGATGACGTTAAGCCCGGCAGCATCCTCGTTAAGATGACCCGCACCCAGTCAGGTGCCGGCGATATTACCGGTGGTCTGCCCCGCGTAACCGAACTCTTCGAAGCACGCAATCCGTCTAACCCCGCTATTGTCAGCGAAATCGACGGCGAAGTACACTTCGGCAAGGTAAAACGCGGCAACCGCGAAATCACCGTTACCTCCAAGCTCGGCGAAGAGAAGAAATACCTCGTGCCCACCACAAAGCAGCTCCTCGTGCAGGAAAACGACTATGTACGTGCCGGCACGGCACTCTCCGACGGTGCCATCACCCCCGAAGACATCCTCAACATCATGGGTCCGACCGCCGTACAGGAATACATTGTCAACGAGGTACAAGACGTTTACCGTATGCAAGGCGTGAAAATCAACGACAAGCACTTTGAGGTTATAGTTCGCCAGATGATGCGCAAAGTCAACATCATCGATCCGGGCGACACCGGCTTCCTCGAACAGCAAATCGTTGATAAACGCGAATTCCAGGAAGAAAACGACCGCATCTGGGGCAAGAAATACGTTCTTGACTCCGGCGACAGCGAAAACGTTAAGCCCGGTATGATTATCACCGCACGCCGTTTGCGCGACGAAAACTCCGCCCTCAAGCGCAAGGACCTCAAGCTCGTAACCGTTCGCGACGCTATGCCCGCAACCTCCGAGCAGATTCTTCAGGGTATCACTCGCGCAGCTCTGCAAACCTCGAGCTTCATCTCCGCAGCATCGTTCCAGGAAACCACCAAGGTGCTCAACGAAGCCGCTATCCAAGGCAAGACTGACCTCCTGGTAGGTATGAAAGAAAACGTTATCTGCGGCAAGCTGATACCGGCCGGTACCGGTCTGCCCGAATACGAGCGCCTCGTAGTTACTTCCACCGAAGATATCGAGCCGATTTTCGACGAAGACTAACCTGCGTGTAAAAATCACCCGCATATATGGAAGCGGCGGACTTTTTGTCCGTCGCTTTTATTAATGCCCACTGCCCACTGCCCAACGCCCAACGCCCAAAAAAACAATTTGCATAATTGCGGGAAAATTAGTATATTTGCCGCTTAAATTATCCGAATGTTTCCGTGATTATTACATTTCGTACTTAATGAAAAAACTTTTGTTTGTGCTGGCTATGACGGCGCTCGGATGCGGCGTTTATGGCCAGAAGCTTGATTTACAGAGCCTTGCTAAAGTGCGCCACTACAAGGCGCAGCAGCTGACCCCGAAGAGCCGTGCGGCTGAAACGGAGTCACCGGTTCAAGGAGCAATGATGACTCTAAGTGATGGATTTACGGCAGATGACCTCAAAGCAGCAGGTGTAGACGTTAAAGCTTGTCGCGGCGGAATTGCGCTATGCAGCGTGCCTCTTGACCGCGCCGAAGAAATTTCCGCCCTCCCTTGCGTCAAGGCAATGAGCCTGCAGCGTCAGTTAAAAAACAATATGGACGTGGCCCGCACCGCCGGCCGGGTCGACGACATTCATTTCAACGCCGAAATTGCCGGACTCCCCAAGACATACACCGGCAAAAAAGTGATTGCCGGCATCGTGGACCAAGGCCTTGATGCCCACCACATCAACTTCCGCTTCCCCGACGGCAGCCCGCGCATTGAATACCTCTACTGGGCCCGCGCAAACGCTGCCGGAACGGCTATAGTCGAGGATCACTACAACTACACGAACCTTGACGGCTTCGTTACCGACAATTCCTCGGCATTTCACGCAACTCACACTCTCGGCATTCTCGGCGGCTCTTACGACGGCCCGGTAATGGTCGGCACCGAGCGTGAAAACCCCGAAGTTCCCATCAATACCACTCCCCACGAAATTGAGCGCTGCCCATATTACGGTATGGCTCCGAGCGCAATTCTCAGCGTGAGCTGCGGCGACCTGCAGGATGCTTTCGTAGCATATGGCGTTGAGGCGCAGCTCAGCTATCGCTACTGGGCCAACCTCCCCATGGTGCTGAACATGAGTCTCGGCTCCTCGCAGGGCCCCCACGACCCCAATTCGCAGATGGCGCAATATCTCAACGAGGCCGGCAAGGAGGCAATCATCTGCATGAGCGTCGGCAACGAAGGCGACCTCAAAATCGCCTTGCAAAAAACTCTCACCGAGACCGACTCGGTGGTGAAAACGTTCATCTACCCCTACTACTACCAATATGACCCCGAAGTGGAGGGGAGCGGCTACTTCCGCAACGGCTCTGTGGAAATCTGGAGCAACGACGGCACTCCATTTGAGGTCAAAGCTGTGCTCTACAACCGTTCACGCGGCTATGTTGCGGCTTTTAATATGCCGATTGCCGGTGAAAACATCGGAACATATTACGCCACAAGCAATATGGGCAACATCACCGACGACGACGTTAAAGACCACCCCACGTTCCTCAAGGCATACTCCACCGGCTATGTTGGCGTAGGTGCAAAAGTTGACGAACAGACCGGCCGCTACTACGGCATGGTTGACTATTATGCGCTCAACAATACCGAAACCAACCTCACCGACAATTACGTGCTTGGCTTCGAGGTTGTGGGCCACCCCGGCCAGACCATTTCCTGCTACGGCGACGGCGCTAATACCTGGATGGACTCATACGGCGTAGAGGGCTTTGACGACGGTTCTACCGACGGCACCATCTCCGATTTGGCCACGGCTGAAAACGTCATCGTGGTCGGCTCTTACAATACCCGCAACAACTGGCTCTGCCTTGACGGCGGACGCTCGCGCTACCAGGGCGATGGCTTCCTTGAAAACCGCATCAGCGGCTTCAGCTCCTACGGCACTCTGAGCGATGGCCGTCAGCTCCCGCTGATTTGCGCTCCCGGCGCTGCACTCGTCAGCTCAATTTCCTGGCCATATGCCAAGCAGATGAGCGAGAGCGACATCAACTATGCCTGCTCGGCGCGACTTGACGAAGAGGGCCGCACAAACCTCTGGAAGCAGGAGGTCGGCACTTCGATGTCAACGCCATACGTTGCCGGTGGTATTGCCCTTTGGCTCGAAGCCAATCCTGACCTGACAGTCAGCGATGTCAAGGAAATCATTGCCAAAACCGCCATTGTTGATGACTACGTGAAGCTCGATGACCCCAAGCGTTGGGGCGCGGGCAAGTTCAACGTGCTCGGCGGCCTTAAGGAAGCAATCCGTATGTATGAAGCCGGAATCCGCGACATTGACGTTGACAACGACCGCCTGATTCTCACCTCGGCCGGCGAGAACGTTTACAACATCTTCCTCGGCACGGCATGCAACCTGCTCGTTGAGGTGTTTGCCTCCGATGGCCGCAAGGTTATGAACCTCACAGCCGAGGGCGACGAACTCACCGCCGACCTTTCTTCTCTCCCCAAAGGTATTTACGTAATAAAAGTAAACAACAAACATATCCAGAAAATAAGCCGATGAAAAATCTTGTAAAAATCGCCGCCCTGGCACTTCTTCCCTTTGCCGTTTCAGCCCAAAGCGCTGAGGAGCAGCCCATCATAACTCTTCACTCATCGGCCTACACCGAGGTTGGCGAGTCAAATCAGTTCTCCTTTCTAATCGGTGCAACTGAAGCGACTTATATCGACGTTGATATGGGCGCCGGCAAGAACGAAGTGGAAATCTCCGTAGCCAACATCGATACCTCTACGGGCGAATGGACCGGCACATGGATTCCCGCCCGAGCAACTGCCGACGGCACCATCAAAATCTATGGCGATGCCTCGAAAATCGACGTTGTGGTTATGGACGGCGCATATATCACCGACATTGACCTGGCCGCTTGCACCAACCTCGAAATCCTTTCGCTGGAACACAACGCTCTCAAGAGCCTTGACCTGACTCCGCTCTCCAAACTTCAGGCTATATATATGTCTGACAACCCCTTTACGGCGGCTACTCCTCTGATTATCGGCGGTCCGAAAAACGACCTGGTGATTCTTGAGGTTGACATCATTGACCACCTCGACCCCAATTTTGACCTCAAGCTCTATCCCAATTTGGTGACGTTTGACGCATACCATACTCTCGGACTCAAAACCATTGACCCGACCGGATGCCCCAACCTGCAGAGCCTCAGCATTGAAATGACCGCAGTAGAGAGCATCGACGTTACCAAAAATCCGCGACTCACGAGCCTCAACGTTTCGGAAAGCCGCGTTCGCACCCTCGACCTCTCGGGCAATCCCGCGCTGGTTTACCTTATGGCAGGCCACGCCAGCGGCACAATCAATACCGACGTGAAGTTCTCCTCCATTGACCTGAGCCACAACCCCGAACTCTTCTACCTCAGCCTAACCGGCAATAATATCTCATCTATTGACCTGAGCAATAATACAAAGCTGCAAAATCTCGGCCTCAACCGCTGCCAGCTCACATCGGTAGACCTCAGCAAGAACACTAACCTCTACAGCGTTGACCTCGCCACCAACAATATGACGCTGACCACCCTGCCGCTGCCCCAAACCACCTGGGGAGAATACTACTACTTGCAGCGTCCAATGCAGGTTGAGCGCGTGTATGGTGTCGGCTCCACCCTTGATTTGAGCGACAAAGTACTCCGCGACGGCACCACAACCACCGCCAAGCTCATGCGCAAGCCGTTTACCGGCGATGCCGTAGAGCTCGATGCCGCCAACTATTCCTACGCCGACGGCAAGGTTACTTTCCTCAAAGCCGTGAGTGACTCCGTCTACGTAGAGTTCTCAAACGACGTATTCAACGAATACCGCCAGACCACTACGATGTTCCGCATCAAGGAAGCCTCTGAAGTGGGCAAGCCAACGGCGATTCTCCCCCTCAATATCGATGGCTCAAAGATGCAATTCACAATCAACGTGGGCGTTGCCGGAGCTACCGAGGCCGCTCCCAAGTCATTCCTTATTGACTTTGGCAACGGCACTCTGCAGGAATTTACCACCAAGTCAGCCGCCATTGACGCGCTGAGCCGGATTTCAATCTCCGCTCCCTCTGACTACCATGGCCGTCCTACCATATATATGCCCGAGGGCAATGACCTTACGGCTTTTGCAATTGACGGCGTCGACGTTTATTCCATTGACTTCAAGGCCGCCACCAACCTGCAGCAACTCAGCGTTACCAACGCCGCGCTCTACAGCGTTGACCTCAGCTATAACCGCAACCTCACCTACCTCGACCTCAGCGGCAACAACCTCATGGAGCTTTCGCTGCTCGGCGTTTACGGCGACTATGAAAAGAACGTACTTCAAACCCTCAAAGCCGCCAACAACTCGCGCCTTGAAAAGCTCGAACTGCGCGACGGCAGCCCCATCAAGGTGCTTGACCTCAGCGGCAACAAGTTTACCGAGCTGCCTATGACCGAGTTCGACAACGCCACCGACATCAACATCTCCAACAACCTGCTCACCGGCGAACTCACCCTTGCTTATCAGCTCAACGCCGAGCGCATCAACATCAGCGGCAACGCCATTACTTCGCTGCTGGTCGATGAGTTTACGGCTCTGAACTACTTCAACGTGAGCAACACCTCGCTGACGTTTGCCACCATGCCGCTGCCCGCCTCGCTGCCCGCAGACTGTGAGTATATTTATTCGCCGCTCAACGACCTGGAAATCCAGGCCAAGGCTCCGGCGGTAAATCTCACGGCTCAGAACCTCGACGGCAACACCGACTTCGTTTGGAAGAAAGCCAACGGCACGGTGCTGACCCAGGGCGTTGACATTGACTGCAACGGCGGCGGCACCCGCTTCCTCGACGAAAACCTCGGCGCCATATACTGCGAGATGACCAACCCGCTGTTTCCCGGCTTGACGCTCAAAACCACTCAGGTTACCGTGGTCGGCGCACCCACAAATATGATTGCCACCTTTGCCGCTTCAGAGCAGGCAGCCGCCGGCGAGATTATTTTGCGCGGCAGCAAGGCTTCGGCCCTCTACATTGACTGGCGCGGCGACGGCACCGAATACATTGAATATCCTTTCAATGCCAACGAAGTGCTCTCTTACAACTTCAGCATCGCCAAGGGCGCAACCGCGAAAATCTACACCTACGACTCTGCCGAAGACCTCACCGTCTTCTCCCTCTACGGCGTTTCGATGAGCAGCATCGACGTAAGCAAGCTCACTGCACTGACCGCCCTGTCGATTGGCGGAGCCGGACTGACCGCCGAAAAGATGACGCTCCCCGCTGCCAATCTTACCGAGCTCAACCTTACCGGCAATCAGCTCTCTTCTTTCCCTTTCGCATCGAAATATCCCAAGCTGGTGGTGCTCAACCTCAGCAACAACGCCTTTACGAGCTTCGATGCGTCGGTGGTTCCCGGAGTGCAGTGCCTATATATGGCCAACAACCAATTGTCCGAGATTAAGTTTGGCAACAAATACCTGTGGGACCTCCACCTCAACGGCAACGCCTTTGAGAGCATCAACCTCAGCGGCCTCGATGCCGTGGAGCAGCTGTTCCTCAATAATAATCAGCTCTCATCCATTGACCTCGCTCCCGTGGGCAAAACCCTGGCGGCGCTGAGCCTTGTGGGCAACAAGTTTACCTTTGCCACTCTCCCTGACCCCGCCGTAGCTCCCAAAATGACCGTGATGCTCTATGGCTTGCAGCAACCCCTGGTTGTTGATTGCGTTGACGGTCAGGTTGACCTCTCTGCCCAGGCCGACATTCGAGGCACCGCTACGACCTACGTATGGTATCTCGGCCAGGCCACCCTCGATGCCGACTCCGGCGAATACGTGGGCGAAACCCTCTACGAAGGCACGGAATACACCGTTGACGGCGGCATTACCACATTCCACTCCACCTTTGACGAAAAAGTAATGTGCGTGATGGCCAACGAGCTATATCCAAACCTCTTACTCACCACCGAGCGCCTGACCATTGATAAGGCAGGCATCGAAGAAGTGGAAAGTGAGAAGTGCACAGTGGACAGTGGCATCTACGACCTTGCCGGGCGCCGCGTCAGCAAACCCGCCCACGGCATCTACATCATCAACGGCCGCAAAATCAAACTGTAATTAAATATAACGAACAACAAATTTTTATAAACCTATCAAATAACACTTACTTAAAATGAAAAAGCTAAAAACTTTGTTATGCGCGTTGCTGGCTTCGGGTGCAGTACATACTGCCTCAGCCTTGAACGTCGTAGTCAATGTGGATGATGCTTCGCGCGTCACTTGTCAGAGTCCGGACGGCGACAATATCCAACCGGAGGGGAACTCGTTTAAGTTCTCTTGTGAAGAAGACGACATGTATTTCTTCACATGCAAAGATGGCTATCAATTTGCAAGCATTATCGACCCTGACGGCGATGACTGCATGTATTATGAAGGAGAAGTCTTCGAAAACTATTTTTGGCAAATGGGCTATGCCTTCGGTATTAGTGAAGGTACGTACACCGTTACCACCAAGGAGGCCGCCGGCGGTGAAGTCAATACCACTTTCAGCGTTCACGTTGACAATGCTGCTGCCGTTACAATGCTTAACCAGAAAACTCATACTGAAGTGACCCTGGTAGATGGTGACAACACCTTGGAATGCGATGAAACCGGCGGTTTCTATCAGATAACCAAGAAAAACTATGAATCCAAAGATATTTACAGCGTAAAAGTAAATGGTGTCGCAAAAACTGATAGTTATGGATATTACAATATCTCGGTGATGCCCGGTGATGTGGTTGATATTCAGACCGAATGGCCCGATGCTGATGCCACCATCACGTTTACTTACAATCCCAAAGGCAAGGGTTGTATTACCAACGTGAAAGTTGACAATGTATTGGTTGACGACTTCGACGGCGAGAGTCTTACTGTGAAGCTCGGCAGCACATTGAGCTTTGAAAAGACCAACAACTGGAGCGTTACAAGCTGCAACCTTAACGGCACTACTCAATCTTATTTCAATTACTACAGCGGAGTTGTGAAAGGCGATATGGAGTTCTCGTTTGTTGCAGAATACGATGACCCTTATATCACCCTTAATATCAACATTGACAACGACAATGCCGTAAAGACCAGCTACTATAGCTCTACTACATATTCCGACGTTGAGCAGATTCTCGAAGCCGGCGATAACGAAGTTACGGTAGAGAAAAATAAAACCGTATATTTTAAAGCGATAGCTCCTTATGGAATTAAGGAGATTCTTGATCTTGATCTCGGCTCACCACTTTCAGTTTACGCAGGTCAAGCCTCCGCATACGTCTCCGGAACCAAGAACTATAAAATTACCACTTTTGACGAAGAAAAAGCACGCACCGCCACCGCAATTTTCAATATTGACAATGCTGAGAATGTCACCGTGCGCCGCGTTAACGACTCTTATACTTTCACCAACCTTCAGGCCGGCAAGAATGAAATCAAATTCAACCCCGAAACGGAAACTAATTTCGCTGTTTTCGCTCAGACGAATGTGCCTCTGTGGGAAGTGAAATTCAATGGCGAACCCGTACAAGACCAGTCGGGATATTATTATCTGACTCTTACCGATGGCTGCACCGTTGACGTTACCGCCACAATCCCCGACATTGACATCACTGCAACCTTCGACATCACCGACGAAGATGCTGCTGAAAATCTTATTACCGGAGTGAAAGTCGATAACCAGGAAATTGAATTCAATGGCAAAACTCTGAACCTCAAAGCCGGACAGCAGATTGCGCTGACATTCGATAATTTCTACAAGATTGACAGCTTTAAGGTAGGAGAAAACGAAAAACCCGTTGCTTCAACCTCATATACCTCAAGTGTGCTGATGGCCGACACCAAATTTACCATCGCGGCTCATAAGCTTTCTACCATCAAGGTGAATGTGATTGTTGACGACCCCGCCAACATCTCAGTCGGTAACGGCTACAATGTTTATAGCGGCGCTTATATGTTTGAAGGACTGCAAGCCGGCGAAAACGAAGTTGAGATTCCTGAAAACAACAACGGTATCTGCTGGAAGATAAATGACGGTTGCGAACTCGTCAGCGTAAAACTCAACGGCGTTGAAGAAAATCTGCAATCTAATTATAACAACTCAGTAACCGTTAAGGACGGCGATGAGGTTGAGTTCACTACTTATAAAATCGCTTACGACAAGACTGCTATACTCTGGATTGACAATAGAGAAGCCGCCGATCAATATTTCAGCTTTGGTGGTAACCGCAGTGGTGATTCCAAATCAGTTGACGGCGCTACCGGCTACACGGAATTCAACTTCCGCGATGCTATGAATCCGATGTCTCTGTCCTGGTATGGTCAGGAAGCAAAAGTTGGTAAGGTTTACAAGAATAACGAATTGGTAAATCCTGATTTTGAGGGATCCACCTCCCATACAATTACAGTTGAAGACGGCGATGTAATCAAGGTGTTCCTTGCCACCGAACCCGTTGAGAGCAAACTTAGCTTCGACGTTGAAGAGGGCATTGAGGTTAGCGCTACCACCGACCGCATCGTGGCCGTTGAAGACCTCAGCAAGGAACTGACCGTGTTTAACGGCACTGAAGTTGCATTCAGCGTTAAGGGCGACGGCGTAGTGGTGAAAAACGGCGACACCGAACTGACCCCCGACGAAGATGGCAACTACGTAGTTACCGTTAACGGCGACACCGCTCTGAGCATCAAGAAAGCCGCCAAAGGCAACCTGGTACTGACTCTCAGCGAAACAGAACTCACCCTCGAGGAGGGCGAAACCGCAACTCTCGGCGCAAACTACACCGCCGACGATGACGTAACCGTAGAAAAGAAAGAGTTCACTTCGTCAGACGATGCCGTAGCTACCGTAAGCGCCGAGGGCATCGTAACTGCAGTTAAGGCCGGCGAAGCTACCATCACCGTAACTCTCACCGACAACTATGGCCGCGAGTTCACTGCAACCTGCAAGGTTACCGTAACCGAAAAGTCCGGAATCATTGAAATTGCCAACGGTCAGCTCGGCAGCGAGGTTTACGACCTGCAAGGCCGCCGCGTCAACAAGTCCGGCAAGGGTCTCTACATCATCAACGGCAAGAAAACCCTGGTTAAGTAATGCATAATTAACAATGCATAATGCATAATTGAGGCGCGGCCGCGTGGTCGCGCCTCTTGTTTTGTCGTGGGGGCTCAGGCTTAAAGCCCGGCTTTCTATGTCGTCGGCCCCTAACACCTAACGCCCAATGCCCAAAATACCCTAATGAGGGTATTTTACGCCCGGATAATAATTGCGAAATTTGCAGCAGTTAAAAAGTCGACAATATTTATGAGATTGAGTGAACTACGCGACGGACAGGCAGCTTACGTGGTCAAAATCCTTGGCCGCGGTGCCTTCCGCAAGCGTCTTACCGAAATGGGGTTCGTCAGGGGAAAGAAAGTCACCAAAGTGCTGTGTGCGCCGATGAACGACCCGGTGAAGTATTCGCTGCTGGGCTATGAGGTGTCGTTGCGCCGCTCCGAAGCCGAACTCGTCGAGGTAATCGAGGCTGCCGAGGGCGTGGTCCCCGAAATTCCAGATGCCAATACGCGCCTTGCCGAAAACGAAGATGATGAGCTGCTTCCGGCTCTTGAACGCCGCAGCCACACCATCAACATTGCCCTCATCGGCAACCCCAACTGCGGCAAAACCTCGATGTTTAACTCCCTGAGCGGAGCCACTGAACACGTCGGCAACTACTCCGGTGTGACCGTCGAGGCCAAAAAGGGTCACTTTGAATACGGCGGTTATCACTTCAACGTCGTCGACCTCCCCGGTACATACTCCCTGGCTGCATATTCGCCTGAGGAGTTGTATGTTCGCCGCTATCTTGCCTCCGAGACTCCCGACGTTATTGTCAACGTCGTGGTTGCCTCGAATCTTGAGCGCAACCTGTATCTCACCACCGAGCTAATTGACATGGACCGCTCGATGGTGGTGGCACTCAATATGTATGACGAGATCGAGGAGTCGGGTCAGAAACTTGACTACGAGCTGCTTGGCGCAATGGTCGGAGTGCCGATGGTTCCCACCGTGAGTAAAACCGGGCGGGGAATGCACGAGCTGCTCGACACGATAATCCGCGTCTACGAAGGCCGCGAAGAGTCGGTGCGCCACGTGCATATCACCCTCGGCGAAGACATTCAGCAGGCGCTCACTCCCATTAAAGACATCATCAAGGCCGACACCTCCATACCACCGAAATTTGCCGCCCGCTATCTGGCGCTGAAATTTCTTGAGGGCGACGAGGAGGTGGAGTCGCAGCTACGCGACAAGCCTTACTACCCTCAGCTCCATGAGCTGCGCGAGCGCGGACAGAAGCTGATTGAAACCCGCATGAACGAGGACGTTACCTCGGCAATCGCGGCTGAGAAATATGGCTTTATCGACGGTGCCTTGGCCGAGACGATGAGCGGCGAGCGCCTGTCGTCAACCTCCACCACCTCGGTGATTGATGCGTTCGTCACCAACCGACTGTTCGGCATTCCGCTCTTCTTGGGTATAATGTTCTGCATCTTTTGGCTGACGTTCAGCGTCGGTCAATATCCTATGGACTGGATTGAGAGCGGAGTTGAATGGCTCGGACAGCTCGTGCAGACATATTTCCCCGCCGGGCCGCTCAAAGACCTCCTGGCCGACGGCGTGATTGGCGGCGTTGGCAGCGTTATAGTGTTCCTACCCAATATTTTGATTCTCTACGCCTGCATCTCTTTTATGGAAGACTCGGGCTATATGGCGCGTGCTGCATTCATCATGGACCGCTCGATGCACCGCATCGGGCTGCACGGCAAGAGCTTCATTCCGCTGCTTATGGGCTTCGGCTGCAATGTGCCGGCCATTATGGCGACCCGCGCAATCGAGAGCCGCTCCAGTCGCCTGATTACCATAATGATAAATCCGTTTATGAGCTGCTCGGCGCGACTGCCGATATATTTGCTGCTCATCGGCACGTTCTTCAGCAGTCATGCCGCGCTGGTGTTCTTCTGTCTCTACGCCCTCGGTGTTTGCATGGCAATGCTGACGGCTCGGCTCCTGCGCCGCTTTGTGTGGACAAAAGATGAAACGCCCTTCGTTATGGAGCTACCGCCATATCGCGTGCCGACGGCGAAGGCCGTGGTGCGCCACACCTGGGCCAAGGGCAAGCAATATCTGCAGAAAATGGGCGGCATAATCCTGGTGGCCTGCATAGTTGTGTGGGCGCTGAACTACTTTCCGCAGAAAACTGACCAAAATCCCGAGCAGGATTCATATCTTGAAATGCTCGGCAAGGCGGTAAACCCAGTGATGGAACCTATCGGCATGCACTGGCGTGCCACTGTTGCCGCCATAGCCGGAGTACCCGCCAAGGAAATAGTGGTCAGCACCCTCGGAGTGCTTTATACCGGCAGCGAAGAAGTCACCGAATCGGCTCTGAGCGAGCGCCTTACCGCGCCGCAACCCGCTACCGGCCAACCCGACTTCACCCCAGCCTCGGCTCTGGCATTCCTGGTGTTCATTTTGCTCTATTGTCCCTGCATTGCCACGCTCGTTGCCATTACCAAGGAATCCGGCTCATGGAAATATGGCGCTTTTTCCGCCGTTTACAACACGTTGCTTGCCTGGCTGGTGGCCTTTGCGGTATATCGCATAGCGCTGCTCTTCTGATTGAAAATTTCAAAAAAATTCGTACCTTTGCGAAAAATTTTTAATCACATTTTGCAAAATGACAAATTCGACGATTTCAAAGCCGGCAGAGGTGCTTAGCGATAAGGCCTGGGCGCGTTGGACCGCGCTGCTGCTGCTGGCCCTGGGAATGTTTTGCGCATACATCTTTATGGATGTAATGTCGCCAATCAAAAACCTGGTTCAAAGCCAACTTGGCTGGGATAATACGGCATTCGGAACGATGCAGGGTTCCGAGACTTTTCTTAACGTATTTATTTTCTTCCTGATTTTTGCGGGAATTATTCTCGACAAGATGGGTGTGCGCTTTACCGCGCTGCTCTCCGGAGTGGTGATGGTTGTCGGCGCGTCAATCAACTGGTATGCCACCACCAAGATGTTTGCCGGTTCGAGCCTGCAGGTATGGTTTACCGAACATCTCAACTACATCCCCGGCTTCGATGAACTCGGCGTTTCGCCCTTCTATGAGGGTATGCCCGCATCGGCCAAGTTCTCCGCTATCGGCTTTATGATTTTCGGTTGCGGAGTGGAAATGGCCGGTATCATGGTGAGCCGCGGCATCGTCAAGTGGTTCAAAGGCCGCGAAATGGCGCTTGCCATGGGGTCTGAAATGGCGCTTGCCCGCCTCGGAGTTGCCACGTGCATGATTTTCTCGCCGCTCTTTGCCGACATCACCGGTACACCCAAAGTCAGCAACGCTGTGGCTTTCGGCCTTGTGATGCTGATGATTGCGCTGATAATGTTTATCGTCTACTTCTTTATGGACCGCAAGCTCGACTCGCAGACCCACGCCGAAGAAGAAAAAGATGACCCCTTCCGCATCAGCGACCTCGGTCAGATTCTCACCTCGAGCGGCTTCTGGCTCGTTGCCCTCCTTTGCGTGCTCTACTACTCGGCAATTTTCCCATTCCAGAAGTATGCCGTGAATATGCTGCAGTGCAACCTGACGCTCACTGCCCCGGCGGCCGACAGCTTCTGGGCCGGTCAGGAAGTCACCGTGGTGCAATACGTGATAATGCTCGTGTGCGCCGCAGCAGCGTTCATCAGTAACTTCTCCAAGAAACCCGCCATGCGCTATGGCATGCTCACGCTCTCGGTAGTGGCTCTTGTGGGTTACTGCTGGATGGGATATATGCGCCAGGAGGCTTCGGCAATCTTCGCCGTGTTCCCCCTGCTCGCAGTGGGTATCACCCCGATTCTCGGAAACTACGTTGACCATAAGGGCAAAGCCGCCTCGATGCTCGTGTTCGGCTCTTTGCTGCTGATTGCTTGCCACTTGACTTTTGCTTTCATCCTGCCGATGTTTAAGGACAGCCCGGTTGGCGGCGTTGTCGTTGCATATCTGACAATTCTGGTGCTCGGCGCATCGTTCTCGCTCGTGCCGGCATCGCTTTGGCCCTCAGTGCCCAAGCTCGTTGACAGCAAGATTATCGGCTCGGCCTACGCGCTGATTTTCTGGATTCAGAATATCGGCCTCTGGCTCTTCCCGCTCCTTATCGGCAAGGTGCTCGACTCCACCAATTCCGACATTGTGCAGGCCGTGGCCAATGGCACTATGACCGAAGAGGTTGCATCCGTGAGCTATAACTACACCTGGGCGCTCGTAATGCTCGCATGTCTCGGCGTTGCCGCGCTGCTTATCGGTCTGTGGCTCAAGGTTATTGATCGCAAGCACCACCTCGGTCTTGAAGAACCCAACATCAAGCCCTCGGTTGAGGCCGAAGAGGCTGAAGTTGCTTCCGCAGAAGAATGATTTTTGCTGAAATCAACGGCGTAAGGTTTGCTTACACCTCCGAACCCGGCAAAGGCGCTCCGGTCGTGCTGATGCACGGCTGGGGCTGCAATCATATCACTTTGGCTTCGGTTGAAAAAGTGGTGCGGACACTCGGCCGGCCGGTTATCAACGTTGACTTTCCCGGCTTCGGCGAGTCGTCGGAGCCAACTGCAGTGTGGGGTATTGAGGCCTACACCGCCGCCTTTGAGGAGCTGATGCGCCGCTGTGGGGTGGGGGAGAATGCCGTGTTGCTCGGCCACTCGTTTGGCGGCCGCGTGGGCATACTCTACGCCTCGCGCAATCCGGTTGGCAAACTCATCCTTGTTGATGCCGCAGGGGTTAAGCCACGCCGTTCGCTGAAATATTACCTTAAGGTCTACACGTTCAAGTCCAAAAAGCAGCTGCTCTACTTGCTCTTCGGCCGCGAGCGAGCTGAAGAAAAGCTCAACAAGCTGCGCGCCAAGGCCGGATCGAGCGACTATGCCGGAGCCTCGCCGCGTATGCGTCAGATTCTCAGCAAGGTGGTCAATGAAGACCTCTGTGCCGAGATGCCCAAAATCAAGGCTCCAACCCTGCTGATTTGGGGCGAGGCCGACACTGCCACCCCCCTTGCCGACGCAAAGAAAATGGAGCGCCTGATTCCCGATGCCGGGCTCGTGAGCTTCCCCGGAGCGGGACACTACTCTTTTCTTGACTGCCCCGGCCAATTTGCCGCCGTATTAACTTCCTTTCTGAACTCATGATAATTAGCATCTTAGCAATTTTACTCGGCGTGGCTGCGCTCGCCTTGGAATTCGGCCGCACGCTGATGACCGTGCAGCAAAACTCCTACCGCATAGACCGCTATTGGCGCTATCTGAAGTCGAGTGCCGAAACTACCTCCGTGGTTAAGCTTCTGGTGGCAGCAATGTTTTTTGTGTGCCTCAGTAGCTACACTTCGTCGACCGTTGCAGAGATTGTCGTGGTGGTTGTTTCGCTCATTTTGACAGTGCGCCAGCTGCGTCTCCATAAGAACTACAAGCATCCGGTGGTGTGGACTCCGCGAGTGCGCCGCATCTTTGCTGTGATGTTCGTGCTCGCAGCGGCTATGTGCGTGTTGCTTAGTCTGATACCGATTGGCGGCAAAACGTTCTGCGCCTCCGTTGCGGTGCTGTTGCTGCTCTGCTGGTTCGGCTCTCCGGCTTTCGCGCTGTGGGCAGTGTGGTTGCTGCAGCCGGTTGAAAAGTATATTAATCAGGGATATATCAACGATGCCAGGCGCATTCTCGCCTCGATGCCCGACCTCAAGGTTATCGGCATAACCGGCTCATACGGAAAGACCTCCACGAAGCACTATCTCTACCGCATTCTTGCCGAGGAATTTACGGTGTGTATGACCCCCGGAAGCTTTAACACCACCCTGGGCGTTGTGCGCACAATCCGCGAACACCTCAAGCCCTTTGACCGCATTTTTATATGTGAGATGGGTGCCAAGCAGGTTGGCGACATCAAGGAGATTTGCGATCTTGTGCACCCCGAAATCGGCATCGTAACCGCCGTGGGCCCGCAACATCTTGAGTCGTTTAAGTCAATCGAAAACGTGCAGCGCACTAAGTTTGAACTCATCGACGCTCTGCCCCAGGGAGGCCTCGCAGTGGTCAACGACGACTTTGAATACGTTGCCAACCGTCCGGTTGAGAACGTTGCCGTGGTGCGCTACGGCATCAAGCCGCGCCCGGAAGTGCAGTTTGCCGTCGGCGAGATTGAATATTCCGCGTCGGGTACGCACTTCACCGTGTTGACCCCCGACGGCGAACTGAAGTTGCATACTCGCCTGGTTGGCGAGTGTAACGTCAGCAACCTCGTAGCCGCCGTAATCGTTGCATTGCACCTGGGAGTTGAGCCGCAAAAGATTGCTTACGCCGTAGAGCAGATTGAGCAGGTGGAACATCGCCTGAGCATCAAGCGCATCCCCGGCGGGTTGACGATTCTCGACGACGCATTCAACTCCAACCCATCCGGCTCGGCAATGGCCCTGGATGTGCTCAAGTCGCTGACCGGCGGCAAGCGCATAGTCATCACCCCCGGAATGATTGAACTCGGCGACGAGCAGCAGCGCCTAAACACCGAGTTCGGCCGCAAAATCGGCGAGAGTGCCGACGTTGCCATCGTTGTCGGACAATACAACCGCGAAGCCATACTCGCTGGCCTTGAGGGAAGCGACATCGAGGTGCATACCGCCGACACATTTACTGCCGCGCAGGCTCTGCTGCAGCAGATTGCCACCCCCGGCAGCGCGGTTCTTTACGAAAACGACCTGCCCGATACGTTCAAGTGATGCGCCGCCGCGCCCTTTGGCTCGCCGCGCTTGCGGGTTTTATCGCCCTGTTGGCGGTAGTGTTTCTGTTCAACCCTATGGAGGGAGGATTCCCATATCCCCGCTGTGCGTTTAAAATGCTGACCGGCTGGGACTGCCCAGGCTGCGGTTCCACTCGTGCCCTCCACGCCCTGCTCCACGGCCGCATTGCCGAAGCCTGGGCCGACAACCCGGCAGTCTTTGTTGTCCTCCCCCTCGCCGCCCTCTGCCTCGCCGCCGAATCCCCCCGCTTTCCCCGCCTCCGCCGCGTAATCTTCTCCTCCGGCTTCGTGATTATCTTTATAATCGCCGCTATTGGCTGGACGATTTTCCGCAACTTGGCGTAATGAAAAAAAAGTTGTAACTTTGCGGTGAGATGGCGAGAATAGACCAGGAAACAGTCAGAAAGATTCTTGACACGGCCGACATTGTGGAGGTGGTGAGCGACTTCGTGAAGTTGCGCCGTGCAGGCGCTAACTTTATGGGGCTGTGTCCGTTTCACAACGAGCGTACGCCGTCGTTTAGCGTTAGCAAATCGCGCGGCATATGCAAGTGTTTCAGCTGCGGCAAGGGGGGCACCCCGGTTGGTTTCATTATGGAACTGGAGCAGCTGAGCTATGTTGAGGCTCTCAAATGGCTCGCCAATAAATACAATATCGAAATCAAGGAACATGAGATGACCGACGAAGAACGCGCGGCATCGAATGAGCGCGAAAGTATGTTGGCTCTTAACGACTTTGCGTTGCAGTTCTTTGAAAAGACCCTGACCGACACTGAGGAGGGCCGCAACGTCGGTCTTAGCTACTTCCGTCATCGCGGGCTGAGCGATGCGGTCATAAAGCGTTTTCGCTTGGGCTTTGCACCCGAACAGCGCGATGCTTTTTCGAAAGAGGCCATGGCCAAGGGCTACTCCGAGAAAACCCTGGTGGATACGGGGCTTTGCACCAAGCCGGAACGCGGCGGCCTGTGCGACCGCTTCCGCGGCAGGGTAATGTTTCCGGTGTTCTCGGTCAGCGGCAAAGTAGTGGCTTTTGGCGGTCGCACGCTCAAAACCGACAAGACCGTAGCCAAATACGTAAACTCTCCCGAAAGCACAATCTACCATAAGAGCAACGAACTCTACGGCCTCTATCAAGCCAAGCGCGAGATAATTAAACGCGACAAATGTATTCTCGTTGAGGGCTATATGGATGTCATATCTATGAGTCAGCGCGGGGTGGAAAATATCGTCGCTTCGTCGGGAACGTCGCTAACCGAAGGGCAGATTGCTCTGATTCACCGCTTTACTGAAAACGTCACGGTAATCTACGACTCCGACCCTGCGGGCATCAAGGCTTCGCTCCGAGGCATAGATATGCTGCTGGCCCACGGTATGCACATCAAGGTGATGTTGCTGCCCGACGGCGAAGACCCTGACTCGTTTGCCAAGAGCCATACTCTTGAGGAAATTGAGGAATATATGCGTGGCAATGAAACGGACTTTATCCGCTTCAAAACCAAGATACTGCTCGACTCTCTGGCTGATGGCGACCCGATAGGCCGCGCCGGGGTAATCAACAGCATTGCGCGGAGTATCAGCGTGATACCCGATCGCGTAGAGCGCAGCGAATATATCAAACTATGCGCCCGCTTGCTCGAAAGCGACGAGGAGGTAATAACCCTCCAAGTAGCCAAATATATGAACGAGGCCGCCGATAAGCGTGCCGCGCAGCCTCGCCCCGAGCAACCCGAAGAGACCAAGGAAGTGACCATTGCCGCCAAGCCCTCGGTGCGCTCAACCGTTGACCAAAAAGCTTATATGCGGCCAACGGAGATGGAACTCGTCAGACTGATTGCCCGCTTCGGGTTGCAAACTGTGGCGCAGGTGGTTGATGCCGATGGCGAAGTTGCAGACCTCATGGCGATTGACTACGTGAGGGGCGAACTTGACGGCGACGAAATCCGTCTCACCAATCCCGACTTGGAAAAGGTGTATTACGCCGTGCAGGCCGCCGTGCAGAACTGGCCGCGAGAGCGCGAAGATGTAGAGCAACGTGCCGGAGAACTTGTCCGGCAGATGCGGGAGGAAGCCCGCGACGAGCTGCTTGCCGCCGGTTCAATAGATGCCATAAAAATCAAGGAGCAAGAGCTTGAAAAACAGATAGAAGCCGCGAAGGTAGAATTTATGGCCGAGGCTATGGAACGCTATCTGACCTCAACTCTCGGGGCCGACCCCGACGATGAGGTGCGCCGCCTGGCAACCTCCTTTGCCAGCGAGAAGTATCCGCTAAGCAAGATTCACACCAAGAACGTGCATATCCCGACCGAGCGCGAAATGCTTCCGCAAAAAGCTCCACGCGCGGTCTGCGGCGTGAAAATCGCCACGCTGCAATGGCGCGAAAAAGAGCTGCGCTCCACCCTTGACCGCGTAGATGCCGATGCTGCCGCAATTTTAAGTGAGTTGCAATCCATACGCCGAATTATTGCCGAACTTGCCCGCTACCTTGGTGAACGCATAGTGCTCCCGAAATAATTATTTCTTTGGGTTTCGTCAAAAATCGCCGAATTATTTCTTTGGATTTCGTCAAAAAATGTCAAATTATTTCTTTGGATTTCGTCAAAATTCGTAAATTTGCAGCACGCAATCAATGAATTATATGTATTATCCAAGACTGATTGATAAATATCTTGAACAGTGGCGGCTTGATGAAGACCATAAACCGCTGCTCTTACGCGGTGCACGTCAGGTAGGCAAGTCGACGGCTGTAAGGCAATTGGCCTCTAAATTCAAAAACTTTGTAGAAGTAAATTTTGAAAAAAATCCGGAATTTCGCACCATATTTGACGTTAATCTTGATGTTGACCGAATCATAAAAGAAATAGGGGCACTGGCCGATGCAGAAATAGTTGCCGGAAAGACGCTGCTGTTTCTTGACGAGATACAAATGTGTCCCAAGGCCATAATGTCGTTGCGTTTTTTCAAGGAGGATATGCGACAGTTGCACGTCGTGGCCGCAGGGTCGCTACTTGAATTTGCCCTTGAAGAGTTGCCCACTTTCGGAGTCGGGAGGATACATTCAATGTATATGTATCCGATGACGTTTGACGAATTTGTTATGGCGCAAGGCAACATTCAGCTGCTGAAACTTAGAGATACCGCTTCATCGTCAAATCCTTTGCCGACTGCCGTTCACGACAGATTGGTGAAGTTGTTTAAGACGTATATATTGGTCGGGGGAATGCCCGAGGTCGTTGATCGCTGGGTGAGGACAGGCGACTATGTTCAGTGTCAGCAACTTCAAGACGATATTCTAATAAGCTATGAAGATGATTTCCCTAAATACCGTAAGAAAGTCGCTCCGGAATTGCTGAGAGAAACATTGTTGAATACGGCGGTTCAGGCAACAAAAAAATTTGTCTGCTCAAAAGTGGGAGATTACAGAGCGCAGGAGGTGAAAAATGCGCTCAAACTTCTCTCTATGGCCGGACTGATTGAGAGCGTTACCCGCACGGATGCCAATGGTATTCCTTTAGGCAGCGAGGCCGACAGCTCATACAAAAAGTATTTTCCTCTCGACCCCGGACTGATGCTAAGAATGTTGAATATGTCGTCGGGGAGTGTTCAAGAGCTTGTTTCTCATATTCTTACGGGTGATGTCGTGGAGATTGTAAACAAAGGTCCAATGGCAGAGATGATTGCCGGGCTTGAAATGGTAAGATATAAAACGCCCAATCTGCGCCATAATCTTTTTTGCTGGGTTAGAATGGAGCGTAATTCAGTAGCTGAGGTTGATTATGTCGAAGCCCGGCAAGGCAAAATTTTACCCATTGAGGTAAAAGCCGGCACTCAAGGCGGGATGAAAAGCCTATGGTCTTTTATGGAGCAAAAGGGTCTTACCGACGGCATTCGCTGCTCTCTCGAAAACTTCGGCGAAATCATCAGAACCAATCCCGCCAATGCAGGAAACGAATATCATATAAAAATATTCCCAGTATACGCATTATCGAACCTTTATCACGACTCTCCTTTCTAAAATGGGAATAATCGTTATATAAAATTAAAAACTGCGACGAAATTGACGCAGTTTTAATTATATTTATGGGCTAATGTTAAGCGGATTAGAAGTATATGCCGGCTGAAATTGTTAAGTTTTGTGTGTAAATTTTACCGGTCGATTGTTTTGATATCTCAATTTTTCGGAAAGGCACAAAATCTGTTCCAAATTCGGCTCCAATGTAAAATTTTTTTATGGATAAGCCAAGTCCGGCCTGCCATCCAAATTGTGCGATTGCTATGTCGGGAGACCCCGGGTCATATATGCTTACCCAATCGGAATCGCTCAAATCTTTCTGAACGTTACCATTTTTATCAGTCACTTCGTCTTTAGATCTACCATAAGCGTTGATTTTAAGGTTGATGCCCGCGTACGGTGTTAGCCCAACATTATTGTTTAGGCAAAATTGATAACCGATGTTGACTGGAATGGTCATAGTTATCATTTGCGTTTTTGAAGAGAACGTATAAGTTGTGTTTAGTAATTTATTAGCGGCATCTAATTGGGATTTAACGGTTGTTAATTGTGTTCCATGATAACCGGCCTGAACGTAGCTATTATATAAAGTTCTCAGTTCAGATAGTTGACTGTTCAATTCTTGTCCATAGGGAGAGTCAGATAGTTTTTTAGTTGATTTATCGGAGCTGAAACCCATACCGGCTCTAAATCCAAAGCCTAAAGTCCAGTTACTTTGATAGCCGAGTCTCCAGGCAACAGCATATTCTATGGAAACGAGATTGAGAGGGTTTGATACATCTTGTCCGATGAAGTTTGCATAGTCTTTGAGCGTTTTATCGTAGTGATACATAGTCAGTCCATAAGAAATGCTAAACTTGGAGAAACCACTGCTCTTGTATTTTTTTGCAACAGGTTGTCCAAATACTGACACAGATGCCACTGCGAGAGTTACAGCAAATAAAACAATTCGTTTTTTCATAATGTAATAAGTGTTGGTAAGAAATTATAATTAATTTGCAATCGAATCGGGTTCAAAATGATAATTTAGTTTCCCCAATTCCCGAAAGAGTTGAGTTATTGCACTCTGTCTGTCATTTTTCGCGCTCATAAAGCCACTATCTCCAACTTGAAGATCATCATAGACTACGGTTCCATCTGCGTTTTTAAGTGATAGAAGAAGCAAGCAAGTGCCGCTGCCACGCAGTTTGTAGCTTGCAATCAAAGTTTGTTTCTTTTCATTGTTTTGGAATTGAGAGTAGGCTTCATTGTCAACCATCGTAAAACCCATTTTAGGGAACTCTTTTAAAAATCTTTTTTCAACATCTTCCGGAACATCGTCATACTGTTCAAGTAGAAGATATTTGTAGTTGTTGATGGGATGGGCAAATGTATAGACGCAAAGCATGCACATCCAAAAGAAAAATAAACATCTTGGTTTCATACCAATATCAACGGTGCCTCCGGACTCCCCTCTTCGGCAAAATGGGTTACAAATAAAAAGCGCAGGAGTCCGTATTAGTCACCTATTCTGAAAACAGAGGCTTCTCGCATTGCCCATCGCTGCAGAATAGGTGACGCAAGAAGCCCGCGCTATATATATGTAAACCTTGTTGGCGAAACAGTAGATGATATACATATACAGCAATGGCATCTATTATCACCTTGGCCTTGACAGCGATTGAAATTTTGCGAGAATTTCTGTTTATCAAGAACAAAGCGCAAATAAACGCTTTTTAATATGTCGTGTGCTATTTAATCCAATTGAATTGGATTGCTTAGTACGCGGCAAAGTTAAGGTTTTTTTGATGAAATAAAAAAAATATTCGTAAATTTGCGGGGAATATTTATTTATGACGAAGAAATGAAGAAAGTTTTGATGGCTACTTTGGCTGCTGTTACGCTGACGGCGTGTTCAAACTCCAAAGAGGAGGAAGCGCCGATTATTGACAAACCTGTATTTGAGTCGACCGACGGCGTTTTTACCATAGAGGCTCTTGAGGCACTGGGTCGCGTGAGTGCGCCGGTACTCAGTCCCGACAAAACCAAGCTGCTCTATTCCGTTAGCTACGAGAGCGTTGAGCAAAATGCGTCGAACAACGACCTCTACCTCGCCGACCTGGCTAACCCCGAAGCGGAACACGTGCGCCTGACCCGCACCGCCAAGAGCGAGGGCAATGCCGTGTGGCTTAACTCCGGCAAGCAAATTGCATTCCTTTATTCCGACAAGAAGGGAAATTCGCAGATTTGGGTGATGGACACCGACGGCTCCAACCGCACTCAGGTAACGTCCGACGAAAAAGGCATCAATGGCTTCGTGGTGTCGCCCGACGAGAAGAAAATCGTGATGATTCAGAACGTCAAGTACGCTCAGACCGCTCAAGACGTTTATCCCGACCTGCCCAAGGCTAATGCCCGCATCATTGACGATATGATGTATAAGCACTGGGACGAGTGGGTTACGGAAATTCCTCATCCTTTTGTTGGCGATTTTGACGGCAAGTCGGTGAGCAACGTCAAGGACATTATGGCCGACGAACCTTACGAAAGCCCGGTGAAGCCTTTTGGCGGTGTGGAGTCATTCGCGTGGAGTCCCGACAGCAAGCAGCTGGTTTACACCTCGCGCAAAAAGACCGGTATGGAATACGCCATCTCCACCAACTCCGACCTCTTCCTCTACGATGTTGAGGCCGGCACTACCAAGTTGCTGACCGAAGGGATGTATGGCTACGACACCAACCCGGTGTTCTCGCCCGACGGCTCGCAGCTTGCCTGGCTGAGCATGGAACGCGACGGCTATGAGAGCGACAAAAACCGCATTATGTTGATGGATATAGCCTCGGGCGAAAAGCGCGACCTCACCGCCAACTGGGACTATACGGTCGACGACATTGCCTGGCAACCCTCAGGTCGCGGACTTTTCTTCCTGGCGTATCGCGACGGCGTTCGACCAGTCTTCTCAATTTTGCTCGACGGCACAATCAGCGTAGTTGCCCAAGGCGAGTATGACTACGACGGCCTCTGCCCGCTTAGCGACAGCGCTGTGGTGACCATGCGCCACTCAATGCTCCGCCCCAATGAGCTTTTCCTTGCCGAAAATCTTGACGTCAAGCCTCTTTCGAAAGTTAACGACGACATTTTTGCTCAGCTCACAATGCCCACCGTGGAGCGCCGTATGGTGCCGACCACCGACGGCAAGGAGATGCTCACCTGGATAGTTAAACCGCAGAACTTTGACTCCACCAAGAAATATCCCGCACTGCTCTACTGTCAAGGCGGCCCGCAACAGGCCGTCAGCCAGTTCTGGAGCTACCGCTGGAACCTTGCCCTCATGGCTGCCCACGGCTACGTAATCATCGCCCCGAACCGTCGCGGTCTCCCCGGCTTCGGCACCGAGTGGAACGAACAAATCTCCGGCGACTATCCCGGGCAGAATATGCGCGACTACCTCGCAGCCGTTGATGATGTCAAGACCGAACCCTGGATTGACGCAACCCACATCGGCGCAACCGGCGCAAGCTATGGTGGCTTCTCGGTTTACTGGCTCGCCGGCAACCACGACCACCGCTTTGCCTGCCTGATTGCCCACGCCGGCATCTTCAACATTGAGTCTCAATATTTGGAGACTGAGGAGATGTGGTTCGCAAACTGGGATATGGGCGGCGGTGCTCAAAACGCTCCCGGGCAGGCTTCGGAAAATCCCACCTACGGAGCCTTCTGGAACAAGAGCAACGCCACGGCTCAGCGCACGTTTGCAATGTCGCCCCACCGCTTCGTCGACAAGTGGGATACCCCGATTCTCATTACCCACGGCGAATATGACTACCGCATTCTCTCGTCGCAGGGCGAAATGGCATTCAATGCCGCCAAACTGCGCGGCGTGCCCGCCGAAATGGTAATCTTCCCGGAGGAGAACCACTGGATTCTCAAGCCGCAGAATGCAGTGCTGTGGCAGCGGGTCTTCTTCCGCTGGCTTGACAAATGGCTCAAACCCTCAGCGTCCAATAATTAAGACAGAAAGACATAAAAACATAAAAATCGCAACTTTATGTCTTTGTGTCTTTATGTCCTAAATCCTTATGAGACGATTTGTATTTATTCTCATGTTGCTGCTGGCGGCAATATCTGTCGAGGGACAGATATTGTCGACCAACGACACCATGTCGCGTTTCGATGCCGATTCGCTGCGTCGCGCCTACGACACGGGGCCGTACTTCACATTCTATAAGGATAACTATTTTGTGTTTGGCACCGCTCTCGGCTTCAAACCCACCGCCGAGAACTCCAACGTCAAATTTCAGATTTCCATTCAGCAGAAGCTCACCAGGACAACCCTCCCGTTCAATACTTATCTATACCTCTTCTATACGCAGAAGTGTTTTTGGAACGTGCTTCAGAACTCCATGCCGATGACCGACCTCAACTTTAACCCCGGTATCGGCATTGCGCGTCCGTTCTTCTCATCAACCACCGGGCGCTACGTGGGTAAGGCATTCCTGCTGATAGAACACGAGAGCAATGGCCGCGACGGCGATGCCTCCCGCTCCTGGAATAAGGTTTCTTTTGGCGGCAACATCTTGATTGATAACAATATTCAAGTATATGCCAAATTCTGGATTCCGATAATCGACGGCAGTAATAACAAGGACATTCTGAAATATTGCGGAATCTACCAGATGGGCTTTCAGGTCATGGACAATAAGCGCCGCTTCGGAGCCTCAGCCTGCCTTACCAAACGCGCTGATTGGAATCCCTTTAACTGGAACACGCAGCTCGACATAAAATATCGACTTTGGGAGCGCGATAATCAATACTTGTTTCTGCAATATTACAATGGTTACGGCGAGGGACTGCTTGCCTACAAGGAATTCCATAGCGAAATCCGCTTAGGCATCTGTCTGAGTCCCAAATTCTTCAGCGAATATTAGCCGCAAAGCGATATTAAATATGTGTGGCAAAGATGTTCAAAAGTTGCCTGAATGACAGCCTTTGCGTATTTTTGCACTCAATATGAAAAAAATGGGTTCCAAAACCAAAAAACTGCTACTATCGGTGGTATTTCTGCTCGCTGTTTTAGGCGGAGTGTATGCATATAGCGTGTGGCAGCTGACTCACTTGAATGTAAACCCTCAGTTCCAGGAAATTGAGGGTAATTTGATAAGCCGCTTTGATGCCGGCTCCAACTCGTCAATCAGTCCCGTCAGCGGCAATATCGTCAACTTTGACCTCGGCTCGCGCCATTCGTTTATCAACCGTCGCTCGGCCCACCGCCTTGACTCCCTCGGCTGGCCGGTGAAGTTCTATCCCACGCTGATTTACACGGTCGACACCGATGGCCGTTACCGACTTTATACCCAAAAGGTTATCCTCGACGTTACGCTGCCCAACCCCGAGCTGCCCGACTCGATATTCATCATTCATGACGTTGAGCTCCTGGTAGTGGACAATGACCAGCCCAACGTGTTTGGTATGGACTTGCTCCGCAACGTAGTGATTGAACATCTCTGGCCCGAGGGTACTGTCAGCTTCTATAAAGAAGTGCCCGAAGGATATTACCCGGTGTGCAACATCACGGTTCACGATTCGCCATTCGGCAACTATGTTGGGGCCACCGGCCGCGCATCGGTGAAACTCGCCGTAAACGACGAGCCTGCCCGCGACTACTTTTTCGACACCTGCGGAAATATGCAGGGACTCGAAGTGGTTGAGCCTCGCGACAATATGCACTCCGCGACATCGAAAATAGATATTGATTCCGTTACCGGTCTGCCAACGCAGCGCCGCTGCCGCGTGAGCTTCGGCAACCGAATGCGCTTCAGCAACGTTGTGTATTGCGACACACTGCATACCGACGAATATTCCGTCAACCCTCTCGTTCTCTTTGACCAGGATTTCCTCATAGACATGAAGGGGCGCAAGCTTATGATTCACAAGACGAGGCAGATTTAGGTGTTGGGCTTTAGGCGTTGGGAGTTTCTATAGATTATGACGTATATGCTATGTGCCGGCGAGGCTTCCGGCGACCTCCATGCCTCTGAACTCATCAAGGCCTTGCGGGTGCAAGACCCTGAGGCGCGTTTTGTGTTCCTGGGGGGCGATTTGATGGCTCAGGCTGCCGGAGTGAAGCCCGCAATCCACTATCGCGACATGGCGTATATGGGGTTTGTTGACGTGGTGAAACATCTTGACTCCGTGGCCCACAATCTGAAAGTTGCCGGTGCGCTGCTTGAGCGCATCCACCCCGATGCGCTGATACTGATTGACTATCCGTCGTTCAACCTCCGTTTGGCTGCCGAAGCCAAGCGGCTCGACATCCCCACATATTACTATATCTCGCCCAAAGTATGGGCCTGGAAAGAGTGGCGCACCGAAAAGATTAAGGAACTTTGCCGCCTGGTATTCGGCATCTTTCCGTTTGAACCGGAGTTTTATCGCCGCCACGGCTATGAACGCTGTATCTACGTTGGCAATCCTTCGGTCGAGGAGATTGACCGCCGACTCGCTTCGGCCCCGACAGCCGAGGAGTTCAAGCGCCAACACGGCCTTTCTGAAAAGCCGATTATAGCCATCGTGCCGGGCAGCAGGGTGGGGGAGATTCAGCGCAATCTGCCCATAATGCTCGAGGCCGCCCGCGTGCTTCAGTCCAAATATCAGGCCGTGATTGCCGGAGCGCCGGGAGTTGACTCCGGGCGGTATAACACTCAGGTTCCGGTCGTTTTCAATGCCACCACCGAGCTGATGCACGCCGCTTCTACCGCCATAGTCACCTCGGGCACTGCCTCGCTCGAGGCCGCCCTGGCCGGAGTGCCACAGGTGGTGTGCTATCGCCACACCGGATCGCGGGTACTCTATGCCGCAATGTCGCGAGTACTGAAAATTCCCTATGTCAGCCTTCCCAACCTCGTTGCCGGCGAGCAGGTTGTTCCCGAACTGCTGCTCCATAAGTGTACGCCCATCGAAGTGCTTCGCTACCTGGTCAACGTGCTCCCCGGCCATAAGGGCCACGACGCGCAGATTCGCGGCTATCAGTTGATTCGCGAAAAACTCGGCACCACCCACGCCGCTGCCACTGCCGCACGGCTTTTGCTGGCAGATTTGCGTTAAAGAGTGTTAAAATGGAGGGGGAGGGAGTGATTTTGCTCGGCTCGTCAGAAGTTTGTAAATTTGCGCAAAACCAACACTTTAAATCTATCACATGAAGAAATTCTACGCATTAGTTCTTCCACCCCC
The DNA here is from genome assembly GCA_023666665.1 of Prevotella sp. GTDB lineage: Bacteria > Bacteroidota > Bacteroidia > Bacteroidales > Muribaculaceae > UBA3263. The sequence goes on from JAMPBN010000001.1 coordinate 702,932, forward strand.
TGGTATCTCAATGCCGCCGGTGCTGCCCGCAATTACTTATTGAATCTTTGGTTTATGGAATCGAACCCTGCCATTACGTCGGGAATCCACGAAGTTGAAGCCGGCTCGGCAGTTCGGATAGTTTATGACCTCAGCGGCCGTAAAGTTGCCAACCCTCAAAAAGGCATATATATATCGTAAATGGTAAAAAGACAATAATAAAATGACAAGACACTCTCTGCCTATCGCATTCTCAACTCTGTCGGCCATGCTGGTCGGCGGAATTGCTGCGTCTGAAGCCCGGGAGCAGCAGCGCCCCAACGTGATTCTCCTCATTGCCGACGACCTCGGCTATGGCGACCTTGAATGTTACGGAGCCACGACCGTTCAGACTCCCAACGTCAATGCCCTGGCCAACTCCGGCATCCGCTTTACCAATGCCCACGCAACCGCAGCAACCTCCACGCCCTCGCGCTACTCGATTCTGACCGGCGAATACGCGTGGCGCCGCGCCGGCACGGGCGTGGCCCAGGGCAATGCCGGCTCAATCATCGGCAAAGACCGCTACACGATGGCCGATATGTTTCACGACGCAGGTTATGCCACCGGCGCTTTCGGCAAGTGGCACCTCGGCCTCGGATCCTCGACCGGCAATCAGGACTGGAACGGCAAAATCGACGTAACGCCCCGCGACCTCGGTTTTGACTACCACTATATTCAGGCCGCTACGGCCGACCGCGTACCCTGCGTATATTTGGAGCAGGACACCGTGGCCAACTACGACCCTTTGGCACCAATTTACGTGAACTACAACAAGAACTTTGATGGCGAGCCAACTGGTGTGACCCATCGCAACGAGCTCATTATGGATTGGAACCACGGCCACAACAACAGCATCGTCGACGGCATTTCGCGCATCGGCTACATGAAAGGCGGCGGCAACGCCCTTTGGAAAGACGAAAACATTGCCGATTCCATAGTGGCCCACTCGGCGCGATTCATCGCCGAACATAAAGAGGAGCCGTTCTTTATGTATCTCTGCACTAACGACGTTCACGTGCCCCGTTGGCCCCACGAACGTTTCCGAGGAAAGAGCCCGCTCGGACTGCGCGGCGATGCCATTGCCTCGTTTGACTGGACTGTGGGTGAGGTTGTCAAGGCGCTTGAAGAAAACGGAGTGCTCGACAATACGCTCATAATCCTCTCGTCCGACAACGGCCCGATGCTCGACGACGGCTACGTTGACCAAGCCATTGAACTCGCCGAACAGAATGGCCACAAGGCCTCCGGCGGTCTTCGCGGCTATAAGTATTCCGGCTACGAGGGCGGCTCGCGTGTGCCGTTCATTGTCAGCTGGCCCGCAGGCGTTCAGGCCGCAACCGCTGAAAACCCCACGCTCATCAGCCATATTGACCTCTTTGCCTCGCTGGGCGAGCTTATCGGCCGGGAAATTCCTGCCGGAGCTGCCCCCGACAGTGGCGACCAGCTCGACCAAATGCTCGGAAAGTCAATGGAGCATCGCCCCTGGGTGGCAGAGCAGAATACTACCAACCACGTAGCCTTGCGCACCGACCGCTGGAAATATATCCCGGCCAACAACGGAGCGGCCAAGGTCAGCTGGATTAACTATCAGGATATGCAATACGTAGAGCTTGCCAACAGCAATCAGGATCAGCTCTACGACCTCTTTGCCGACCCGGGCGAAACCACCAATGTTGCCGACCAATATCCCGAAGTTGTCAACGAGATGAAGGTCATCAAGGAGGAGGCCGTGAGCGGACCGGCGCCCTTTTACCCCTCCGCTGTCGTCGACCGACACTGACACTCACTGGTATAACCTCTCCACCCCGCTGCGCGAAAACCTCTATCTCGCCGCCAATGGCGACAATGTCAAGGGTCTCAACGCCTCGCGCAAGGATGAAGCAGGCTCGCTGTGGAAATCTTTACCGTGGCAAGCGGAAACGTGCAGCTCGCCGTGGGTTCGGATGCCAACGGCAATGCTGCGGTGTGCAACTGCGGCGGCGGCATGGAAATTAAAGACTCCCGCGTGCTTTTCCGCTTCATTCCCCTGAACGAAGCCCTCGGTCTCAGCGCCCTAAGCTCACTGCCCGCTGTCCACTCCCAACTGTCCACTTACTATGATCTCTACGGCCGCCGCGTGGCTCACCCGCGCCACGGCATCTACATCAACGCATCAGGTCGCAAAGTGATTCTGTAACCCCTCAAATCCGCAACTAAATTTTTGAGAGGAGCAAATCGGTTATAGGAATACT
>JAMPBN010000001.1:705283-857843 GCA_023666665.1 Prevotella sp.
CCCCGCGCTGCCCGCCGACCCGGTCTTCGCCTTTATCCGCCCGGCCGAACTCAGCGCCGACTCGCGCCTTGAGCTGCGCAGCCAACTGAGCCGCCTGCTCAGCTCCGACCCCGCCGAATGGTATGCCATGCAGCTGCGCCCCCACGTCAGCTATCAGGCTCTGACAGAGCGCGTCAGCGCCTCCGGCATCACGCTGAGTGCCACCTATTACCCCACCGAAGAAATTTATCGGCGCACGCGCAAGCGCCTCGTGGCCTGCACGCGCCCCGTAGTTGCCGGGCTGCTTTTTTTCCAAGCCCGCGCCGCGCAACTCACCGACCTCTTTGCCGCCGTTGGCGACCTGGCCTGGGGCTACCGCCAGACGCGCTCGCCCCGCAGTCCCTACGCCCGCATTCCCGCCGCGCAGATTGACTGCTATCGGCGCACCATCGGCTCTTTCACCCCCGATATGGACATCCTCCCCGCCGGAGCCACCCCCCTGCGCCCCGGCGACCGAGTGGAAATCATCGGCGGCGAATTCATGGGCCACACGGCCACAGTAGCCCGCCAACTCTCGCGCACCATCTATCGCCTCAAGCTCCTCGGTTCCAACGCCATAGAGTGGGTAGTAGACCTCCCCACCCCACTGATCACCCCGGCTGCAGACTCCACTGCCCAACCCCGAATCAACCAAAATGTCTGAACAAATATCATCAATAACCCGCGGTCCGCGGCAATCAAACTTCGAGCTGTTGCGCATCGTTGCAATGTTTATGGTTCTGGCTCTCCACGCCAACTACATTTCATTCGGCCAGCCCGGCAAAGCGGACATTTTGGCAGCCCCGGCAGCCGAAATCGGCCGCATCGCCCTGGAAGCAATGTGCATCTGCGCGGTCAACGTGTTTGTGATGATTTCCGGCTGGTTTGGCATCAAGGCGAGCCTCAAGGGATTCTGCTCATTCATATTCCAAGTGGTATATTTCTACGCCTTAACGTTTCTGATAATGTACTTTCTTGGATATGTAGAGTTTACTTCCTCGGCAATCCTTAAAATTTTTCTGCTGCGAAACAGCGGTTGGTTTGTGGTTTCATACGCCATAATGTACGTTCTCTCACCTATTTTAAATACCTTCCTCGACCATACCGACAAACGCACCATCGCCATAGTTCTGTTATCATTCTTCGCCGTGGAACTATATTGGGGATTCATTGATAAACGCCCGGACTTTAACGAAGGCTACTCAGCGTTGTCATTCTGTGGCCTCTACCTGCTATCCGGCTATATAAGGCGCTACAAATCAGCGGTTTGCAAATGGGGGGGGGTGATTTTCCTCGTTTCAGTTGCGCTGATAACGTTTTTTATGACAATTCAAATCGCCTGGAAATTCCCCTTTAATTGGATTGCATATGATGCCCCCCTGGCAATCACTGCCGCAGCCGGACTACTGATGTTTTTCAGCCGTTTGAAAATCAAACCCAACAAATTCATAAATTTCGTGGCAGCCTCCGCATTCGGAGTATATCTGCTCCACTGTAGCCCATTTGTGATTTCTACGGTATTTATGCCATTAGTAAAAACAGCTTATTACGATTATGGCCAAGTAGCAATACTTGGAGTATTAATCTTAATTTTTGCAGTTGCAGTGATAATAGACCAATTCAGGAAGGTCATTTGGCATACGCTTTCAAAAACGGTATTGAACTGATGGATGCAGTTAATAATAAACGAATACTAAACAATACTCTTATGCTTTACTTCCGGATGGGAGTAACGATGATTGTGTCGCTATACACCTCACGACTTAATCTCAAATATCTTGGCATAGACAACTTTGGCATTTGGAGTGTTGTTGGTAACGTTATAGTTATGGTTTCGTTTATAAATGGCCCATTAGCTTCTGCAACTCAACGGTTCATAAATGTTGCCATTGGAAAAAGAAACAATAACAGTATAAAAAAGATTTTCAATGAGAGCCTGATAATCAACGCAATTATTGGTATAGGATTACTAATTATTTTAGAAAGTTTGGGTGTATGGTTTTTAAACTCTCAACTTACAATCCCTATTGATAAAATAGATGCTGCCAACGTCGTTTATCAAATAGTACTCATATCTTTTCTGCTTGGAATTATAAGAACACCCTTTGATGCCATAATCATTGCCTATGAGCGATTTAATTTTTATGCACTAATGGGAATTTTGGAGGTTGTAATGAAATTGGCAATCGTTTGGTTGTTACCATATGCGCCTTACGGTGAAACATTGATTTTCTTTGCGATTCTTAACTTATCTACTGTTATTATCTCAACAGTCGTTTATGTATGGTATTGTCGTAAACATTATACTATTGCAAGGTTTCAGTGGATTTGGGAGAAACCCCTATTAAAAGAGTTATTATCCTTTTCCGGTTGGAGTACTTTTGGCTCTTTCGCAACCGTTATGAGCAGTCAGGGTCTATCTGTTTTGTTTAATATATTTTTCGGTCTTGCTGTTAATGCGGCCATTGGTATTACTAATCAAGTGGTAAACGCAATCAACATGTTTATAAGTAATTTTCAAACGGCTTTCAGGCCGCAAATAGTAAAAACTTATGCAGCAAATGAACGCCAATCCACTTTCAAACTTATGTGTTTGAGTAGCAAGGTGTCCTGCTATCTTATCTTTTTATTAGGATTTCCCATAGCTCTAAATATTGACTATATTCTTTCTATTTGGCTTACTGAGATACCACCATTCACGGGTGTTTTTTGTCAATTGGCGATATTTGCTGCAATATTTGAGGCAATTGGTGCGCCCCTCTGGATGATTGTTCAGGCCGATGGACACATTAAAAGCTACCAAATCGTCATAAGTTCTACCTATCTGCTGATTGTTTGCGTCAGTTATATGTTATTTAAGTTTGGGTTTGAGCCATATTGGGCATTCATTGTCAAGTGTTTAATGGCCGTTTCAGCCCTACTAATTCGAATATTCTACGTTAAGTATCTTTCTAATTATAGCATACGAGCTATGATTAACTATATGTATTTGCCTGAATTTATAGTACTTGGTTTATCTCCAATTTTAGCATTCCTTGTTTGGAAAATGATAGACACGTCTTCCTTACTTCAATTTATAGCTTCAACCATAGTGTTCATAATAACATACATACCAATCGTTTGGTATTTAGGAATCACACGGAGGCAACGTAGTCTTATAAAATCAAAAGTAAAATTAAAACTTGCACGTTAATATGGTTATTTTACAGTCACATATTTCACAGTTTGTTAAGCAGTTTGAGTTTGAAGCTATGCCCGTTGAAGACCGGTTTGAGCATTTTGTAAACTTCAGTCTGCTATCTAATCATCTGAAGAACATTACCATAACCAACGACCTCTTAGATGAGATCAAAGTTGGTGCGGGCGGTGACTGGGGCCTTGATGGCATTATTATTTTAATTAACGGCAAACCGATAACACGGCTTGAACAAGCGCAAAACATTTTATCCGAATTCTCGGAATTTAAGGTCAAAATAATTTTAACACAGGCAAAAACGCAAACTACGGCCGACACCGGAGACTTGGCCAAAACCCTTAATGGAGCGGAGAATTTGCTGCGTTTTGCGTTGGAAGTTGACTGCACGTTGCCGCCTTGCAATGAAAGCGTAAAAGAGTATGCCGAAATTATTCGCGAGATATATCGCAACAGTGCGAACTTTGCCAACGGCACATTCCCCGAAATGCACATCTATTTTTCATATCAGGGAGACTATCATAACAATCAAGACTTCAATTCCCTCATTGAGCTGCATGACCATAGAATAAAAAACTATCAATGTCTCAGCGCTCTTAGTTGCACAATCCTTGACAAGCGCACAATAGTAGACCGTTACCGGGCAGGGCAGGAGAAAAGCAACGTTAAAATCTCATTTGAGCATAAAATTCCGCTGCCGGTGGTGCCTGAAATTGATTCAAGCTATTTGTGTTTAATTCCTATGTCGGAATTCAGAAAGCTAATAATTGATGATTCGAGCAACTTCAGGGAAGAAGTGTTTTATGATAACGTCAGAGCTTTTCAGGGCAACAACTCCGTAAATTCGGCAATTGACGCTACCATAAAGAACGGCGACATCAGCCTCTTTACATCAATGAACAATGGCATCACCATCATTGCCAAAGAGGTCAGCACCGTAATGAAAGATATGAGTATCCACGATTATCAGATAGTGAACGGATGTCAGACCTGCCACGTTATTTTTAACAATATTGACAAAGAGGGAATTGATAATCTGCAGTTGTGCGTAAAAATAATCGCGTCGAAAAACAAAGATATACGCGACCGCATCATAGTGGCCAACAACAGCCAGACCGCAGTAGTTCGCGAGCAATTGCTGTCGCTGCTCGAAGAACAGCGCCGCATTGAAGATTACTACAACGCCCAGCAAAAATATCAGAGACTATATTACGAACGGCGTTCCAAACAATATCATCAGGACAAAAATATCAAGTCGTCACAAATCGTTAGTATCGGGATGCAGATAACGTCGTTTATCTCGATGATTCTTGGCAAGCCGAGCAAAATCCGCGGTTATTACGGACAGGTGCTTGAAAACTTTTCGCAAGACGGCATCAGAGTTTTTGACCCAAACAACAATCCGGCGCTATATTACCTCAGCGCCTTTGCCTACGTGAGAATGTCGCAGCTGTTTGTCAACGGCACTTTGCCCAAGAGTTATAAGAAGATAAAATTCCACGTGCTCTACACGTTCCGGTTGCTTTCGCAGAAATTCCCTCTGAAAAACTACTCTGACAAAAAAGTAGATGAATTTTGCGACCATATTTGCGCAATACTTAATAGCCCTGACAAGTGCAAGGAGGCCTTTTTAGGGTCTATAGCGCTGATTCACGATCAGGTTTTACATCGCGACCCTATTGACAGCGACCGCAACAGCGCCGCCCTAACTCGCGATATTAAGCAGGTAGTAGCTCAACTCGTTCAAATAAATAAAACCAAATAATGTTATGACTTGCAAAGAGAAAGTGGCTCAACTGGCAGCTGAATGCCGTCAGGCAGTTATTCCACTGATAGATAGAGACTATTACCTGCTCGGCTTGCCCTATCACAACAACATTGGCGACATCTTGATTTGGGAGGGTGAGCGCAATCTCTTGAAGTCGCTGCCGTATAAATGTTTAGGCGTTTGCGGCTGGGCTTCGTACCCCAAGAAGCCTCTCAAAAACAAAGATGTCGCAATCTTAATTCACGGTGGCGGATATTTGGGCGACATATGGCGTAACGGATGGGAATATGCCATAAACTGCATCAGACTGAATCCGGAGAACCGAATCATAGTGATGCCCAACACGTTGCACTATGACGACAAGGCGCTGATTGCCGTCGACCGGGCAGTTATGGAGCAATGCCGCGACCTGACGCTCTGTATGCGCGACAGTCGCTCGCTGGCGCTGGCCCGCGAATACTTTCCGCGCACCCGGTCTATCCTTGTACCCGACATGGCCTTCTGCATTAATCCTGATTATCTAAATAAGTGGACCCGCAAGCCATCCGAAGGCAGCCTCCTGCTCAAGCGCAAAGACAAAGAACTCGCCTCAACTCCCATCCCCGCATCAATCCTCGCCACCAACCCCGCCATCCGCGACTGGCCCCCGATGGAGGCAATGGCAGATAACGGCCAGTTTATGTTTTCGGAGCGAGTATTCAACTTCGTTGCCGACAAAGCCATCAGACTCTCGCGCCGCAATCTACTAAGCCACAAAGCAGTTGACAGTCTTTACAGCCTCTGGTACCGGCCAATGATGACGCGCATCGGGGTTAAATTCGTGAGCTCCTACCGGCGAATATACACCACCCGGCTGCACGTTATGATTCTCTCGGTATTGTTAGGCAGAGAATGTTGGCTGATTGACAATTCTTATGGGAAACTGTCGTCGTTTTACAACACATGGCTCAGCGATTGCGACTGCGTGAATTACCTCAAACTATGAAAGTTTCTGTAATCATTCCCGTATATGGCGTGGAGCCATATATTGAAGACTGCCTGCGCAGCGTTGCCGAGCAGCAGTTTGGCGGCCAAATTGAATGCCTGATAGTTGACGACTGCGGACCGGACCGGAGCATGGACGTTGCCCGACGATTCATCAATAAGTACAACGGGCCGGTTGACTTTCGCATCATTGCCCGCGCAGCCAACGGCGGCCTCTCCGAAGCCCGCAATTCCGGCCTCGATGCCGCAACCGGCGACTATATCTACTTTCTCGACAGCGACGACGAGCTTCTGCCCCGGGCCATCAGCCGGTTGGCGGAAGCAATAGAGCGGCATCGCTGCGACATGGTTATTGGCGACTATATGGTTACCGGGGGCAAACACGTTTTTCCCCGCCTGTATCTGACCGACGGCGCCCGAATCTCGGGTCAGGAGACTGCCAACAGTTACTGCCGCAACGAATGGTATATGATGGCAGTGAATAAGTTATACTCCGCAAAATTCCTCAAGGAAAACGGCCTCAGATTCTATCCCGGCCTGATTCACGAAGATGAGCTCTGGAGCTTTCAATGCGCACTCAGAGCCGGCAGCATTGCCGCCATAAGCGCAAACACGTATAACTACAAGGTGCGCCCCGGCAGCATAATGTCAGCCCAAAACGCCCGCCGCCGAGCCCTCGGCTTCAAAACGATTCTCACGGAGATTTTAAAAGAGATTAACCGCGCAGACAAGAAGTATAGCGCTGACGTTCACCGCTTTGTCCGCCACAAACTCTTTCAACTCGTTTCCTTCTTCGCTGAAATACCACAGGGCGAGCTGCTCGAAGTCTACAAAACCTACCGCCGCCAACTGCCGCTGAATCGCCGCCAAATTCTTAAACTCAACGGCCTGAATCCGAGTCAGCTGCTACGCGACTCCCATCTCTTTCTCCCCGCATCGGTCGGCTTCAGGCTGCTGACCAACCATTTTAAACCCAAACAATCCGCGATTGAGTAAGTATGGCTGAAGTTTCTGTTATTATTGCTACGTATAAGGCCGAGCCGTATATCGAGAGGTGCGCGCGGTCGCTCTTTGGCCAGACGCTGGCCGACATGGAGTTTATCTTCGTTGACGACTGTTCGCCCGACCGCTCCATCCAGGTGATGCAGCGCGTGTTGCAGGATTATCCCGAGCGCCGTGAGCAGGTCAAGGTTATTCGCCACTCCCGCAACCAAGGCGTCAGCCGCACGCGCCAAGACGGCGTGGATGCCGCCACCGGCCGCTACCTGATCCACTGCGACCCCGACGACTGGGTAGACCCGGACATGTATGAAACACTCTACGCCGCCGCCCTGACCCACGGACTGGACTTCGTGATGTTCGATGACTATCGCGAGAAGAACTACGCCAAGAGCGGGCTCCACATTATGCCGCAGATTGAGATTCTGCGCGACCTGACCGGTTTCTCGGGCAAGATGGAGTTTGCGGGACTATGTCGAATCCTGGTCAAAAAAGAGATTGCCAAAGCAGCCAGGCTCCCCGAGGGGGTAAGTAACGGCGAAGACGCCTCGACGGTCTACAGCATGCTCAAGCACCCGCTGAAATGCGCCCACCTCCACCGCCAGCTCTACCACTACGAAGCCCATCCCGGCAGCCTTACCTCGCAGAAGACTCGCTCCGATATGGACATGGATTACCGCAACATACTATTCCAAGAAGCGCTTAAAGAGGGAAGTTCCAAGGACTACACCGAGTGTATCGACGCATCAATTTTCAGCATAATATTAATTCGCGCGTTTACGGCCGGAATATATTCAAGTAGGGAATTCAGGCAGCGCTTTGGCCGATTCAAACATACTTGCAGATATTACCGCCGTGGCTCTATGGCATCTAAAATTATGGTCTATTTTAGTATGTTGGGATTTTATCGACCAACTTTCAAACTATATAAGATTCTCAAAGGAATTAGATAAGAGCGCTATGAGTTCACAACGCAATATTGGCATTATCACATACTCGCGGGCTTATAACTATGGTTCTTCACTGCAAAGCTACGCCCTCAACAAATATTTGCGTACGCAAGGCTTTAATGTACGGACCATTGATTATTCAAATGAAGCACAAGTCCGCATGTATGAAATTTTTGAACCGTGGTCAGGGATAATGTCGGTTGCCCGCAACGTTCATTCGTTCCTTAACTTCCGCAAACTGAAGTCGCATATCTCAAATTTTGAATCTTTCCTCAAGTCGCATGTACCGATGACACATCCGATGTGTAAACCGGAAGCATTAACAGCTCTGAATCCTGATTTTGATTACTTCATATGCGGCAGCGACCAGATTTGGAACGTAGAGTGTGATGATTTTGACAACAGTTACATGCTGGCATTTGTCAACGACAAAAATAAGTGCATTGCCTATGCACCATCTCTGGGCAAGGGCTCACTCAATCCCAAGACCTCAGACGCCATACGAAAATATGCAACTGAATTTCGGTCGCTATCAAGCCGCGAAGCAGACAGCGCGCCAATTATTGCAGCAGCTACAAACAGTGAGGTAACAACTGTTTGTGACCCGGTGTTTCTTCTTTCTGCCAATGAGTGGGCTGATATAGCTTCGTCGATTAAATTACCGAAAGAATATATCTTGGGCTATTTCATTGGCGACGTTGCCGGAATGCGCGACTTTGCAGCCAAGCTGGGAAAAAGCACAAAATTACCGGTCATCGTTATATGCAAAAATTTGCGTGATCTTAAGTATCGTTTTAAGAATCGTTATGATAGCGGCCCGGCGGAATTTGTCAGCCTTATAAAAAACGCTTCGGGCATTGTCACCAACTCATTTCACGCCATATCGTTTTCATTAATATTCAAAAAACAATTCTGGGGTTTTATTCCGCAGTCGGCAGACAGTCGCATTTCCGGGCTACTAAATATGATGACCCTTAACGACCGCCTGCTCACGTCGCAGAGCGCTTCGGGCATAGACCATCTTGGAGGGATTGACTATTCAACAGTTGATTTTTCAAAACTAAACTCCTTGATAGCTAATTCAAAACTATATCTTCAAAACGCATGCCACATTTAGCAAAACTACAACATTGCACTTCATGTATGGCATGTCATAACGCATGCCCATTTGGTGCCATAACAGTTGGCCAAAGTGATTTATCAGCAAAAATTCCGATTATAGACGCTGAAAAGTGTCGGGAATGCGGACTATGCGAGAAATCGTGTCCAATCATTATGGAGCCAAAATTCGAGTATCCATCGGCAGCATATGCTCTGTACACAAAAGATCTTAACGACCGCGAAACCTGCACCTCCGGAGGAGCAGCAACGATGTTCGCACGTGAGGTGATTGATAGAGGAGGCATAGTTTACGGAGCTACGGCTTTCGGCGGTTATCCTCATTTTGTACGCATTAACAACGCTAAAGGTATTGAGTCGCTAAAAGGCAGTAAATACGTTTATTGCGACCCGGAAGCAATTTATAAAGAAATTGTTGAGGACCTCAAACAGGGGCATCCCTGTTTATTTATCGGACTTCCGTGTAACGTTGGCGGCTTGAAAAAATTCTTGCGTAAAGATTATTCTAATTTGATAACTGTTGATTTGGTTTGTCATGGCACTCCGCCGTTTGAATATCTTTTACAACACGCAAAATCCAAAATACCTTCGGGATCGTCAATTGGAAATCTAATTTTCCGTGGAAAATTAGATTTCCACACACAAGTGTGTGGTAATCTAATTGATCCGATATACATAAAATCGCAGTATGAAGATGAGTATCTTCTTGGTTTTATGCGAGGTTGGATATATCGTATGTCCTGTTATTCTTGTAAATTTGCCCGGCCCGAAAGGTGTTCAGACATCACTATTGGCGACTTTTGGGGTCTGAGCTCTGACGCAATGGGGGGATATAAAGGAAAAAAGTCACTTGCGCTTATAAATACGCCACAGGGCCGTGCATTTTTTGACGCTGTAAGCTCCCGGGCTGTATTTGAGCAGCGCAGCGTGGAGGAGGCCGTTAAGGGCAATCCGCAACTTCGTCATCCTACCCATTACACGGAATCTGCCCGCATTTTTCACAACGTTTATTCTCAGACGCAATCGTTTAAGATAGCGGCAAAAGCATGCGGCATTAATAAGGCCATCAGATTTAACATTGCCAGGCGTATGGTTCTGGCTTTCCCGAAGTGGATTCGCAGTCTGATTTCAAAACACTGAGCATATGAATAAGACATTGGTAATATTAGCGAGAATGCCATATAATATTTATGACAGGCAATTCTCTGTCGGTGGTATTCAGACGTATATCAACTTATTATCGGCAACGGCCCACGCTGATGATTTCAAGGTGATAATCTGCGAGTACAATAGAGATTCAAAAGAGGAAGGGGTCATAGAAACAGAAAAATTTACTGTTTATTATCGACCATATCCGGTTAAGCGCAATGGTGCGTTGGATTTTCAGAAGGCTTATGACTATTGGGTAAATAAGTTTAATGCTCCCGGAGTAGTTTTTGTTGTTGAGTCAGACCAGCAAACGTTTAAAAGCAATCTGCCGAACGTAATTCAGATTCAACACGGCGTGGCTTTTGACTTTCCCAACGAAAGTATTGACGGTTTTTGGGGCAAATCAGTTCTTCTAAAAAAACTCCGTAAATATTTGAGCTGCCTGCGCAACGAAAAGCGCTTGCATCAGGTTCGCAACACCGTTTGCGTAGACTATAATTTCTATAACTGGTTCCGCTGCATCGGCTCGATTAAAGAAGATGAAAAGGTCAGTGTGATACCTAACTTTACAGTAGGGAAAATCAGCGAGGATGAATTAGCACAAAAATGGCAAGAGATTTCAGAAAAGAAATGCCTGAATGTGGTTTTTGCCCGCAGATTTGTGGAGCACCGAGGTGCCATATTGTTTGCCAACGTTGCCAAGCGGCTGTTAGACGAAAACGAGCTGATTAACGTAACATTTGCCGGCGAGGGCCCCAGTTTGGGCGCTATGAAAGAAATTCTACGTAAATATTTGGACAGCAAGGTGAAGTTTACCTCCTACAAGGCATCTGAAAGCATCAGCTTTCATAAAGATTACGCCATAACGGTAGTGCCGACAATATATTCCGAGGGTACATCGCTGTCACTGGCTGAAGCAATGTCGGCGGGTTGCATTCCTGTTTGCACACACGTTGGAGGTATGACCAATATGGTAATTGACTCCTACAATGGTTTTTTGTGCAGCCCGAACGAAGACTCTGTTTACCAAGCCATTAAATCCGCCATACATCTGCCAACGAAAAAGCTGCAAGCAATAGCCTTAAACGCATATAAAACATCAACCGATGCCTTTAATCTGGAACTGTGGAAATCGCGTTGGATTAAAGTTCTTAATTCCGTTTTAAATGACACAACCCAAAAGAGTTGAATGGGTCGATGTCCTTAAAGGACTCGCCATTATATTTGTAGTTCTTGGCCATCTTCCGGGCGATCCTTATATTAAACAGTGGATTTATTCGTTCCATATGCCTCTTTTTTTTATGGCATCGGGAATTTTCATCAGTTCGGCTCTAAAATATCAATTTACTGAATTTGCCTGCAAACGCTTCAACCGGTTGATGATTCCATATTACTTTTATGGATTCTTGCTTTGCATACCATTTTATATCTTCATAGACTATTTACGTGTGCATTTGGAAGGAGAAGTTGCGACTTATGATATTTTAGGACACATTATAGGCCAACTTTTTGCGATTCGTCAGCTCATAGTAGGCGATACGTACATAACATGTCATATTTGGTTTCTCCCATGTCTTTTCTCGGCGTTAATCATTATTTGTAGATGTCTTAAATTTACCAATTATAAAAAGATTCTACTTATATGTGTGTTAACATTGATTGGGGTAGGTATGAACTTTTGGGGAGTCGGTATGGCAATCCCATTCTGCATAGATATGGCATTAATCGCTTTACCTTTCATATTATTGGGAACTTTATGCCTTAAACACAGCGATAAAATCACAGCACTACTGGCAATAGCATTTCTAATAGTTGGTTCTGCAATCGGCATATGCAATGGCACTACAGATATGTATGCCGGACAATTGGGACACTCCGTAATTGCATTTTTCATTTCCGCTATCACATTGTCGGTATTTTTTATTTGGCTATCTATAAAGTTAACAGCGTTCAAAAGCACAAAACCCATAAAATTTCTGGAAAAATGCGGCCGTAATTCCCTGCTTATATATATTCTGCATCTGCCTCTAATCTACCCTTATGGTTATCTTATTGCGCATATGCCTGGAGCCACGATAACCGGAGTTAGCAATCTCTACAGTATCCTGGCCGCCATTATAACATTAGCCATAATTTTTCCGCTATCCACTTTTATTGAAAAATTTATGCCCTGGTCTATTGGCAATATAAAACGATAATGCTTTCCGTAATTATTCCAACTTATAATCGTGCAGAATCATTGGAGCGGACTTTAACCGTGTTGCTCCAAAGCGATGAGCTTCCGGATGAAGTTTTGATTATTGACCAAACCACTGAGCCGCAGATTGCCACACGCATTGCTGATCTCGCCGCTCAGTCGCCTGTAATAAAACTGCTTCATAACGATATTCCGTCATTAACAATGGCTCGAAATCGTGGCATAGATGAAGCAAAGGGCGACGTGCTTGTGTTTATGGACGACGATGTAGACGTAAGTCCTGACACATTCAGAACCTTACGACACCACTTTTCTGAGAATGAAAACCTGGCAATGATTGCCGGGCTAAACGAAGGAGAAGAATTTATTAACAGAAACTCGACCTTAGGTTTGCTTTTCGGCCGATCATCGTGGCGACGCAGATATAAGGGACACGTTACCAAAGCCGTGTATGGTCGATTTCCTATCAAAATGACCTCGCCGGTTGAAACAGAGTGGGCTATGGGCTTTTTCTTCGCAGTCAGACGAAGTTTGATTGACCGGTATTCATTACGTTTCGACGAAAAACTGCAACGTTATGCCTATGCCGAGGATCTTGATTTCACATATCGCTACTTCAAGGCAGCGCAGTCAGAGGGCTTGACGTGCCGAATGGTTCCGGAAATCATCGTCAAGCACAATGTTTCCACCGAATATCGCATACCGTCGCGTCTGGCCGTTTTTCAAGTTGTTTGCCATCGGCGTTATCTGAGCCACAAGCTGTTTGGTACCGCATCAAGCCGCTTTGCTTGCCTTTGGAGCGACTTTGGAGCACTGTTAACGGCAATACTTCATCGGGAAAATTGGCGCGACTATTTGGATGCGATTAAGCATGCCTCACATAATAAGAATGAAATAAATCTCAGTAATTTTCACTTTGAAAACATCTGATAATGATAAAATACCCTCCAATAACTTTTGATACAGAACAAATCACGCGGCTTGATATGAAGCTGTATTGTCTGTACTTGTTTATGATGCCCTTAGGACGACTCATACCGAGGCCGGATGGTTTGCCAACAACCTTAAAAACGATTCAGTTCAGCACTATTATTATGCTTATTGGAGTAGTGCTGTTGTTGAGAAAGCGCAAATTTTCTATGCCGCAACGCATGTATCCATTATTGCTGCTTTACGCTTTTATGGTTATATATTCGTTAATAGCAGCACTGGTTATTTCTACGCAAATACCAATATTTCACGGGAAGCTGACGTTAATGGCTCCAATGGAGAATATTGTAAATTATTTTATCACTTTTCTTTCTCTTTACTATAATTACATCTGCTTATCGTCGGTAAAAGATTTCAAATCTCTTGGAAGAGTTTTTGATGCCGTTATATATGTATTGCTATTTGTTGGTTACATCCAATTTGGTATGATTAACGGAATTCCGGGATGTAGACAAATATATTCATTATTAGGGACTTTCTTATTATTGTATAATCCGGACACTATGATCAATTCAGAGCGTGGAGTCACTCTTTTCGGCGCTGAACCATCTTCTATGTCCAATATGTTTTTTGTCATAATACCCTATCTATGCACGGCAGTACTCTATAAATGGCCAAAAAGAAGAACTCACATTGTGATGTTGGCATTGTTTTTCGTCATATTTTGGACTTCTGATAGCTCGTCAGTAACTATAATGCTGATTTTAGCTATTATTTGCTACATATTATGTGCAGCAAAGCCATCATTACTCAAGATAGCGTCTGTCGCCGCTTTTTGTGGAGGGTTATTTATTGCCATATTATATTCTACGGCTGAATTTTCAAGTCAATCTATGGATACCAAGTCATTAGAATATCGTATGTATGGCAAAGTAGTGGATAAAAACAATTATTCTACAATGATGCGTTCATCAACTATCGCTGTGGATATGAAGATTTTTGCCGAACATCCCCTAACCGGCGTTGGTCTCGGAATGCAGGGTTTATGGTATGAAGAACTTACCCCCCGATGGACACGAGCTTCAATGGAGGTTCAAAGTCTTTTCAAACGAAATGCGCCAATTGCAAATGGTGGTGGTTGCTTCTTTCCTGTATGGGTCTCTGCCTTCGGCTTTATCGGCGTGGTTGTTTTAATTATATTTTTAGCAAAATATTTACCATACGTAAAAAAATTAAACAAAGATCGGGCTTTATATTCATTTTATATGATTGGGATGATTGGGATAATTCTTTCAATGTGGTATGTCATATCTCCCAAATTAAATGAGAATATTTGCTTTATGCTTGTGTTCCCATTGGCGTATCATTCGCATAAAGTGCTGAGAAGTTGATGAGGTTTGTTTTTTTGTCAAATTTTTTAAATCCACATCAGTATCCGCTGGCGTGCGAGCTTTATCGCCTGACCGAGGGGAAATTCCGTTTTGTGGAAACAATGAAGATGCCTGACGTGATGCATAAAAGCGGTTACCCTGACTATGACAATCTCCCCTGGCTGATCAGAGCCTGGGAATCGCCTGAAGCCAACGACGAGGCTATGCGACTTGCAGCGGAAGCCCAAACCATGATGTATGGCGCGGTTGATATACCTCATATTTTGGATATGCGCACGCGAGCTAAACGCCTCACGTTTGTATACGCCGAGCGTTCGCTCAAACGCGGATGGATTAATGCGTTATCGCCCAACGTTTTGAACTCAACAATGGAATATTGGCGATATTCGCATAATACTCCTGTGTATTTTCTCGGCGCCAGTGCTTTTGCAGCCGCCGATAACTGGAAGCGCGGCATGTTTCGCAACCGTTGCTTCCGTTGGGGCTATTTCCCAACTACGGCAGGGGCAGAGAATGAGGAATATAACTTTTCATGCTTCAAGGATACAGAAAGGTTCCGCTTGATGAGTGTTTGCCGTATGCTTGACTGGAAACAACCCGTAATGTATGTGCGAGCCGCCAAAGCACTGAAGGAGGCGAAGATTCCTTTCGTACTTGATATGTTTGGCACCGGTTATATGCTCACGGATGTTAAAAAGGAAATTGAGAGATTGGGATTGGAGAAAGAAGTCATTGTTCACGGAAGCACTCCAAACGAACGGATTCACCGCGAAATGCAGGGACATCACTGCCTACTCTTTGCCTCAAACAAGCGTGAGGGCTGGGGAGCGGTGGTCAACGAAGCTATGGGCAACGGTTGTGTGGTCATTGGCAGCTCAAAGATTGGGTCTGTTCCATATCTGATTGAACACGGTGTTACCGGGCTTATTTTTCGAGACAGCGACCAAAGTGACCTCAACAATAAAGTGATTGATCTGGGTCGAAACCTTGCAAGGGCTGAGCGAATCGCACGCACAGCACGCCGCCAGATGCAGTCAACGTGGAGCCCCGAGGAAGCGGCACATCGCCTCTTGGAACTCGCTGACGCTCTCTCTATGGGAAAGCCCACTCCATTTGCTTTCGGACCCTGTTCTCGCGCCCCTTATCTCAACGACAACTGGATTTGATGAAACGACTGCTGTTTTATTTGACTCGATACCCCGGAGTCGGGGGCATTGAGCGTGTTACTTCACTAATTGTCTCCGGTCTCTCAGCTGACTATGATTGCACTGTGGTTTCCCATCTGTCGGACTTCACGTTGGGAAAGGTCCCCGAGGGAATACGACACATTCAACTTCCGGAGGCTGCTTATGACTCGCCAACAAATCGTGAGTTTCTCAATCAATTGCTGGGCAACAATCAATTTGATCTGGTTATTTATCAAGACAGTTATGCCCCATCGGAGCGAATGCTGACTGATTGTTGCCGACTCGCCGGGGTGCCGCTGGTAGTCTGCGAGCATAATTCCCCTCTTTTTGTTGAAAACAAGCGTTTTCTGGAGCCATGGTATGCCTCGCCGCGCAGTGTTATGCGCCGTGTTCTCCACCCCTGGCTGATGAATCGCGAGCGTAAGCGTAAACGCTTGTTATTGGATTCGTGCAGCAAATACGTATTGCTTTCAGAGCGTTTTATTCCTGACTTCGCGCGGATTGCCGGTATAGAGCCCAAACACCACAAGCTCACTGCAATCAACAATCCCATTTTACCCCCCCCCATTTCAAATCGCTCATTATCAGAATATTGCAAAAGGAAAGAGATTCTTTATGTTGGCCGCCTCGTCAGCGAAAAGCGCGTCAACCTCATTCTAAATATTTGGCAACGCATCTGCAATGTTCTGCCCGATTGGCAGCTCACCATTGTTGGCGATGGGCCTGAGCGGCAACGGTTGGAGCAACAAGCAGCTACAATACCCCGAGTGGCATTTGAGGGCTTTCAGAAACCGGATGAATATTATCGCCGTGCCTGTATGATGTTGATGACATCCAAATTTGAGGGCTGGGGCATGACACTGGTCGAGGCCATGCAGCATGGGTGCGTACCCATAGCCATAAATACTTTTTCATCGCTTGCCGACATAATTGACCCCGGAATAAACGGTTTGATAATCTCTCCACGCGAAAATTTGGATAGCGTTGCCGACCGCGTGCAAGCGCTTGCCCGCAATCCCGAGCGCATTGCCGTTATGTCAGAAGCCGCTCGCCTCAAGTCCAAACAGTTTGAACTAAATAATATCATTAAAGACTGGAAGTCGCTAATTGAAGCGAATTGTTGAAATCAACGTGTCGGCCAATGTGGGGTCGACGGGGAGAATAGCCGAGGAAATCGGGCGGCTGGCAGCCGACAATGGTTGGGAGCCGTGGTTGGTTTATGGGCGTACGTGTCGAAACTCGCAGCTGCAGACGCTGCGCGTCGGGTCGGATTGGGAAGTTAGGCTCCACGGCCTCGAAAGCCGTCTGCTCGACAATCACGGTCTCGGTTCGCGAGGTGCCACCCGCCGCCTCATTTCCAGCCTGGATGAGCTGAAGCCCGACCTGGTGCATCTGCATAACATCCACGGCTACTACCTCAACTATCCGCAGCTATTCCGCTGGCTGCGCCGCTGGGGCGGCCCGGTGGTGTGGACTCTCCATGATATTTGGCCTATCACCGGCCATTGCGCCTATTTCGGCGTTGATGAATGCCCAAAGTGGCGTACCGGCTGCGGCCACTGCCCGCGACTTCGCACCTATCCGGCCTCTATGCTTGCCGACCGCTCCGCCGCCAACTGGCAACTCAAACGCGAACTCTTCACCTCTCTACCGAATCTGACTCTCGTGCCTGTCTCCAACTGGCTCGCCGGATTGCTCGCTGAAAGTTTTCTGAAAGACGTTCCCCGCCAAGTTATACATAATGGCGTTGACTGCAATATTTTCACTTCCAATATGGATGGATGGGGTTTAAGACGTCCCACACTGCCGCAATATATTCTTGGCATTGCCAACGTTTGGGAGGAACGCAAGGGGTTGCCCGACTTTTTCAAACTCCGCACCATACTCCCTGCCGACATCTTCATCAAACTCGTTGGTCTGACGCCGGAGAAAATCAAGTCTCTGCCCAAAGGAATCGAAGGAATAACTCGCACGAACTCAACAGCCGAACTTGCCGAGCTCTATGCGGGAGCACTCGCTTTGGTTAACCCAACGTATGAAGATAACTTCCCTACGATCAATATCGAGGCTCTCGCGTGCAGCACTCCGGTCATTACCTACCGCACCGGCGGATCGCCGGAGGCAGTCGACGAGAAAACCGGCATCGTCGTTGACCGGGGCGATGTCCAAGCGCTCGCCGATGCGATTATAAAGCTCTATAGTCAAAACCTCGCCGAGATGAAACGACAATGTCGTGAAAGAGCCATTAAACTATTCGACAAAAATGAGCGCTATCGCGAATATATTGACCTCTATAAAATGTTAACAACTTTTAACGGGGGGGGGTATTTGATAGCCGCAGCAAACGTCTGGACTCAGGAAAAAGGATTTGATGACATTATTCAGCTCCGCAATTTGCTTCCACGGGAGCAACTTATCGTTATGGTTGGATTAACACGGCAACAAATCGCTGCACTACCGAAAGGAATCATCGGATTGGAGCGCACCGGCTCGCCGCATGAACTCGCAGAACTTTACGCCGGGGCCGATGCGCTGATTAACCCCACCTGGGGCGATAACTTCCCGACGGTCAATATTGAGGCACTCGCGTGCGGAACTCCGGTCATTACCTACCGAACCGGAGGCTCTCCGGAGGCAGTCGACGAAAGAACCGGTATCATCGTTGACCGGGGTGATGTCCAAGCGCTCGCCGAAGGCATCAAGCGCGTCCGCGCGCTCAACCCCACCGATTGTCGTGCCCGCGCAGTAGCTCTTTTCAACGCCTCCAACCAATACCGCGAATACCTCAACCTCTACAACCTCCTATCACCTAAAACCTGAAACCTAAAACCTACCACCTCTTACCTAAAACCTACCACCTAAAAATTTATGTCTATATTTAAAGATAAGGTGCTTCTGATTACGGGAGGCACCGGAAGTTTCGGCAATGCCGTGTTGCGCCGTTTCCTGGATTCGGATATTAAGGAAATCCGCATCCTGTCGCGCGACGAGAAGAAGCAAGATGATATGCGCCACCGTCTGCAAAACCCTAAGGTTAAGTATTTTATCGGCGACGTGCGCAATAAGCAATCGGTCGACGTTGCAATGCGCGGCGTTGATTACGTGTTTTCGGCTGCGGCGCTGAAGCAGGTGCCCAGCTGTGAGTTCTTCCCTATAGAGGCAACGATGACCAACGTTATCGGCACGAACAACGTGCTCCTCTCCGCCATTGAACACGGCGTGCGCAACGTCGTGGTTCTCTCGACCGACAAAGCCGCGTATCCCATCAACGCTATGGGCATCTCCAAGGCGATGATGGAGAAGGTGGCCATCGCCAAGGGTCGCGAACTGGGCGAGGGCGCGCCGACTACCATCTGTTGCACGCGCTATGGCAACGTCATGGCCTCACGCGGCTCGGTAATTCCGCTGTGGGTCGAGCAAATCATGGAGGGGAAACGCATCACCATAACCGATCCGGAGATGACGCGCTTTATGATGACGCTCGACGATGCGGTAGACTTGGTAATCTACGCGTTCACCCACGGACATAACGGCGACCTCTTTGTGCAGAAAGCCCCGGCAGCTACGCTCTCTACCCTGGCTGAGGCTCTGAAGCAAGTATACTCAAAAGTTAAGCCTGAGTATGGCAACACGGAGGTGAAAGTTATCGGCACACGTCACGGCGAGAAGCTCTACGAGACTCTGGTGACCCGCGAGGAGATGGCCAAGGCCATTGATATGGGCAACTATTACCGCATTCCCTGCGATACGCGCGACTTGAATTACGACAAGTTTTTCACCGAAGGTTCGGAGGAGATCAGCAAAATCGAGGATTATCACAGCCACAACACGCGCCGCCTCGACGTTGAGGGTATGAAGGAGCAACTGATGCGTCTGCGCTTCATCCAGGCCGACCTCGGGCTCTCAGACGCTGAAACCAAACGCGAAATCCGCTCGGAGTAATTATGAAATTATTAATTACAGGGGCGAAGGGTTTTGTCGGCCGCAACCTTTGCGCCCAGCTTAACGCCATAAAGGAGGGCAAAGACCGCCGCTTTCCCGACCTCCATATCGCCGAGGTGATGGAATACGACCTCGACTCCACCCCCGAACAGCTCGACGACTACTGCTCGAAGGCCGACTTCGTGTTCAACCTCGCGGGGGTGAATCGCCCGCAAGACCCCAAAGAGTTTATGGAGGGGAACTTCGGTTTTGCCTCTACTCTGCTCAACACGCTGAAAAAGCACAAAAACACCTGCCCGGTGATGATTTCGTCGTCAACTCAGGCCGCGCTCGACAATCCCTATGGAGAGTCGAAACGCGCCGGCGAGCAGCTGATGCGCGACTATGCCGCCGAAACCGGCACCAAAGTGCTGATTTACCGCTTCCCGAACCTCTTCGGCAAGTGGTGTCGCCCGAACTACAACTCTGCCGTAGCAACGTTTTGCAACAACAAGGCCAACGACCTGCCCATCACCGTCAACAACCCCGCCACGGAGCTGACGCTCGTCTACATTGATGACCTCGTCGACGAGATGATTGCCGCATTGCAGGGCCATGAACACAGCAACGGAGTCCTCTGCTACGTGCCGACGGAACACAAAGCCACGCTCGGCGAAATTGTTGACCTGCTTGACACGTTTAAGGCTCAGCCTCAAACGCTTGTTATGCCCGAGATGCCCGCAGGGTCGTTTGCCAAGAAGCTATATGCCACCTATCTAAGCTACCTGCCCAAGGAGAAAGCCGCTTTTGCGCTGAAAATGAACGTTGACCCCCGTGGCTCCTTCACCGAGCTGGTCAAGAGCGCCAACGTCGGCCAGGTGAGCGTCAACATCTCCAAGCCCGGCATAACCAAGGGCGAACACTGGCACAACACCAAGTGGGAGCAGTTCATCGTCGTTGCGGGCCACGGCCTCATTCAGCAGCGCAAGCTCGGCACTGACGAAATTCTGGAGTGGGAGGTCAGCGGCGACAAAATCGAGGTCGTGCATATGCTCCCCGGCTACACCCACAATATCATTAACCTGTCGGACACCGACGACCTCGTCACCGTCATATACTGCAACGAGCCGTTCAATCCCTCCCGCCCCGACACTTTTTTTGAGACAGTAGTCTCAAAAAAATGAAAAATTAAGAAGTAAAAATGAATAATACATCATTCAAAAACGATGGGCGGCTGAAGCTGCTGATTATCGTAGGTACGCGGCCGGAAATTATCCGTTTGGCAGCAGTTATCAACCGCTGCCGCGAATACTTCGACGTAATCCTCGCCCACACCGGTCAGAACTACGACTACAACCTCAACGGCGTCTTCTTCAAAGACCTCAAACTCGCCGACCCGGAGGTTTATATGAATGCCGTAGGCAAAGACCTCGGCGAAACTATGGGCAACATCATCGCCGCCTCCTACCGGCTGATGGTCGAAACACAGCCCGATGCCGTGCTCGTACTCGGCGATACCAACTCGTGTCTGAGCGTAATCGGCGCCAAGCGTCTCCACATCCCCATCTTCCATATGGAGGCCGGCAACCGCTGTTTCGACGAATGCCTGCCCGAGGAGACCAACCGCCGCATCGTTGACATCATCTCCGACGTCAACATCTGCTACTCAGAACACGCTCGCCGCTATCTCAATGCTTCCGGAGTGGCTCCGCAGCGCACCTACGTCAGCGGATCGCCGATGGCAGAAGTTCTCCACAACAACCTCGCCGACATTGAGGCTTCCGACATTCTGACGCGTCTGGGACTCGAAAAAGGCAGATACATCTTGTTGAGCGCCCACCGCGAGGAAAATATCGACACGGAGAAGAACTTCCTCTCCCTGTTTAACGCAATCAACGCAATGGCCGAGAAATACGATATGCCGATTCTCTACAGCTGCCATCCCCGCTCACGCAAGCGACTGGAGCAAAGCGGCTTCAAGCTCGACAGACGCGTTATAGCCCACGAACCCCTCGGCTTCCACGACTACAACAACCTGCAGATGAACTCCTTTGCCGTAGTAAGCGACTCGGGTACGCTCCCCGAGGAGTCGAGCTTCTTCCTCAGCATAGGCAAGCCGATTGCCGCCGTCTGCATCCGCACGTCGACCGAACGACCCGAAGCCCTCGACAAGGGCGACTTCATCCTTGCGGGTATCGACGAGGCCTCTCTACTTCAGGCCTTTGACGTTGCCGTAGAGATGAATCGCAGCGGCCACCTCGGCCTCCCCGTGCCCAACTATGTGGACACCAATGTCTCCACCAAGATCGTCAAACTCATACAAAGCTACACCGGAGTTGTCAACAAAATGGTCTGGCGCAAAGAATGAGAATTCTGCTCGTTACCTCCCACTTCTACCCCGAGAACTTCAAGGCCAACGATATGGCCTTTGAGCTGCAACGGCGCGGCCACCAGGTCACCGTCCTCGCCCCCATTCCCGACTATCCGCGAGGGCATTACTTCGAGGGCTACGGCGTGTTCCGGCGCAGGGTCGAGACGATAAACGGCGTCCGGGTGGTGCGCTCGCTCATCATTCCGCGCCACGACGGCTCCGCCAAATGGCTCGCCCTCAACTACCTGAGTCACACGGCCTCATCAACCATCTGCGGCCTGTGGCTCGGCCTGCGCCATCGCTACGATGCCGTACTCGTCCACGAAACCTCCCCCGTCATGGTCGGCATCCCCGCCGTGCTGGTCAAGAAGATGCAGCGCATTCCCATGCACTTCTGGGTGCTCGACCTCTGGCCCGAAAGCCTCGAAGCCGCCGGAGGAATACACAACCGCCACGTTCTCGGAGTGTTCCGCTCGCTGACGCGCTGGATCTACCGCAACTCCGACCGCATACTCATCAGCTCCAAGGGCTTCCGCAAGTCAATCAACGCCTTGGGCGACTTTGACTCGCGCATCGAGTTCTTCCCCAACTGGGTCGACGACGCCCTCAGCGCCCCGGCCGACGTTGCCACTCCCCGGCTCCCCGAGGGCTTCAACGTAATGTTTGCCGGCAACATCGGCGATGCCCAAGACATGCCCCACATTCTCGACGCAGCCGAACTCCTCCGCGACACCAACATCAACTTCATCCTCGTGGGCGACGGTCGCCGCAAAGAATGGGCCGAACAAGAAAAAGAGCGCCGCAAGCTCGGCAACGTCTACCTCCTCGGCCGCTTCCCCCTCGAAGCTATGCCCGCCATCTTCGCCAAAGCCGACGTCCTCTTCCTCGCCCTCAAAAACGACCCCATCTTCGCCCTCACCGTCCCCGCCAAGCTCCAGGCATACATGTCCGCCGGCAAACCCATCGTTGCCATGATCAACGGCGAAGGCGCCGCCACCATTGCCGACGCCGACTGCGGCTGGTCCGTCCCCGCCGAATCCCCCGCCCCCCTCGCCGCCCTCCTCCGCCGCCTCTCTCAAAACGAATCATCAATGGAGCTTATTTCCAAGGGTGCAAAGGGTGCTAAATATGCTGATGAGCATTACAATTTTAGCAGATGTATTGATAATCTGTTGAAGTAAAATTCGGGTAAAAATATGTTATGCGGCAGTTTTCTTGGATTTCCGGGAAAACTGCCGTAATTTCGTGCGTTAATACCGAAATTCGATAATCTCTAATTATTTGTCTACTATATGAGTTACCTAAAATTTGATAGGAACCAGATGATGAATTTGGACCACGCTCTCTCCAAGGAGATACTCCGAACCAATCAGACGGGCGCCTATCATTGCACTACGGTAGTTGACTGCAACACACGCAAGCAGCACGGTCTTTTGGTGATTCCTATCCCCGAATTAGACCCCGGCAGCAGTTACGTCATGCTATCTTCTTTGGATGAAACCGTGATTCAACACGGCGCGCCATTTAACCTGGGACTTCACCGCTACAGCGGCGGGGTATATTCGCCCAAGGGTCATAAGTATATCCGCGAGTTTGACTGCGAAGAGGTGCCGCGCACCACGTATCGCGTAGGCGGCGTAGTCCTTACCAAGGAGAAAATCTTCATTTCCGACGAGAACCGCATCTTGATTCGCTACACGTTGGTAGAGGCTCATAGCGCCACAACGCTGCGTTTCAGTCCGTTCCTTGCGTTCCGCGAAGTCAACGCACTGGTTCAGGAAAACGGCGCGATAAACACGGAATGCACCCCGGTGAACAACGGCGTGAGTTGCTGCCTGTATCCCGGCTACCCCACCCTGTTCATGCAGTTCTCGCGCAAGCCTCAGTGGGTTTACGAGCCCAACTGGTATAAAGGGATTGAATACGTAAAAGACCTTGAGCGCGGAGTTCCTTACACAGAAGACCAGTGGGTGCCCGGCTACTTCGAAGTACCCATCAAAAAGGGCGAGAGCATCATCTTCTCAGCCGGCGTTACGGAAGTTAATCCCCGCTCGCTGACCAAGATGTATGAAAAGGAAATAGCCATACGCACGCCGCGCAGCTCGTTCTACAACTGCCTGAAAAACTCCGCCAAGCAATTTTATATGCGCATAGAGGGCGGCGAATATATGCTCTCAGGCTATCCCTGGGGCAAAGTGTTGGCACGCAATACTTATATGTCGCTACCCGGCAACACCCTTGCGATTGACCACGTTGACGACTTTGAGAAAATCACCGCTACGGCAAACCGCGCCCTGCTCCGCTACTTCCAAAAAGGGGAGCTCGACAAGATTATTCAGGGCATTGACCAGCCCGACATCCCGATGTGGGCGCTCTGGTGTATCCAGCAGTATGCCAAGGCCGTAAGCATTGAGCGCGCCCGCGAGCTCTACACCGACTTTACCACGACGATTCTCGACTATATCCTCGACGACAAGCATCCCAACATCTTCGTTGACAAACTGACCGGCCTCATCTCCTCAAACGGCGAACATCAGGCCGCCAGCTGGATGTATTCGCAGTTTAACGGGCGTATGATGGTGCCCCGCTCGGGCTATCTTGTTGAAAACAACGCGCTGATGTATAATGCGTTGATGTTTGGTGTCAGTCTCCTTGAAGGCAATGCCGACCTCGCCGCCACACGTGAGCGTTGGGCTGCTCAGGCCGAAAAGATGAAGCAGCCATACGTTGACACATTCCTCAACGACTATGGCTACCTCTTTGACTACGTCAACGGCCAATATACAGACCCGAGTGTGCGCCCGAATATGGCAATAGCAATCGGTATGGACTACTCGCCGCTCGACCGCCGTCAGCGTAAAGGAGTACTCGACGTAGTTACCCGCGAACTGCTCACCCCCAAGGGGCTGCGCACCCTCTCGCCTAAGAGCTATGGCTACCGTCCTTTCTACGTCGGCTCGCCCGAAGAGCGCGAACAAGCTATGCACAACGGCCCCGCCCGCCCATGGCTTATCAGCTTCTATGCCGACGCATATATTAAGGTGTTCGGCCTGAGCGGAGTGAGCTACATTGACCGTATGCTCATCGGCTTTGAAGACGAAATGAGTCAGGGTTGCATCGGCTCTCTGAGCCAAATGTATGACGGCAACCCGCCATATCAGGGTCGCGGCACCATTTCTCACGCCACAAATATCGCCGGAGTGCTCCGCACCCTGCGAATGCTCAAAAAACTAAATCCGTTCTAATATTCAGCAACATATGAAAGCATTAATGTTCGGATGGGAGTTCCCTCCCCACATCTTGGGCGGATTAGGCACCGCCAGCTACGGTCTGACCCAGGGCATGTGGCAGTGTGGCGACATGGACATCACATTCGTTATTCCCAAGCCCTTTGGCGACGAAGACCGCCACTTCGCCAACATTATCGGAGCCTCGCAAGTGCCGGTGGCCTGGCGCGACGTTTCACGCGAATACGTTGAGCAGCGCATCGGCAACCTGATGAACCCCGACCTCTATTTTGCCCTGCGCGACCATATCTATGCCGACTTCAACTATATGCGCACCAACGACCTTGGCTGCATAGAGTTCTCCGGTAAATATCCCGACAACCTGCTCGAGGAAATCAACAACTATTCGATTATGGCCGGGGTAGTGGCCCGCACCATTGACTGCGACATCATCCACTCCCACGACTGGCTCACCTACCCCGCCGGCATCCACGCCAAGCAGGTAACCGGCAAGCCCCTGGTAATCCACGTACACGCCACCGACTTCGACCGCTCTCGCGGCAACGTTAACCCCACGGTGTTCAACATCGAACTCGACGGTATGCACAACGCCGACCATATCATCACGGTCAGCGACCTGACACGCCGCACTGTGATTGAAAAATACGGCATCGACCCCTCGAAGGTTACCACGGTTCACAACGCCGTGACTCCGCTGTCGCCCGAGCTGCTCAACGTGCAGGTAACCAAGCCGAAAGAAAA
Source organism: Prevotella sp. (assembly GCA_023666665.1). GTDB lineage: Bacteria > Bacteroidota > Bacteroidia > Bacteroidales > Muribaculaceae > UBA3263. The sequence goes on from JAMPBN010000001.1 coordinate 731,450, forward strand.
GATTGTCACCTTCCTGGGCCGAATCACGATGCAGAAAGGGCCGGAATATTTTGTTGAGGCAGCAGCCAAGGTGCTCAAGCTCGACAAAAACGTGCGCTTCGTGATGGCCGGTAGCGGCGATATGATGAACAAGATGATAGACCTTGCTGCCGAACGCGGCATTTCTGACCGCTTCCACTTCCCCGGATTCCAAAAGGGCAAGCAGGTGTATGAAATGCTCAAGGCCAGCGACGTCTACATAATGCCCTCCGTATCAGAGCCGTTCGGCATCTCGCCGCTCGAAGCGATGCAGATGGGAGTGCCGTCGATCATCTCCAAGCAGAGCGGCTGCGCCGAAATCCTCACCAACGTAATCAAAACCGATTACTGGGACATTGACGCAATGGCCGATGCCATATATTCCATCATAACCTATCCGGCAATGCACGCCCAGCTCAAAGAGGAAGGCCTCGCCGAGGTCAACCGCATTACCTGGGACAAAGCCGGGCAAAAAGTCATCAACATATACAAACAAGTCTTAAACCGTTAATTATGAAAGCCATTAATTTTATATTCCAGATTCATCAGCCGTTCCGCCTGAAAAGATACCGCTTCTTCGACATCGGTAATGACCACTATTATTATGATGACTTTGCCAACGAAGAAATTCTGACCCGCATAGCCCAGCGGTCATACATCCCCGCATGCGAAACCTTGCTCCGCATGATTCAAGATACCAAGGGGAAATTCCGCTGCGCATTCTCAATCTCCGGCGACGTGATGGATCAATTCGAGCAACACGCCCCCGAAGTCATTGATATACTCAAGAAACTTGCCGACACCGGCAAGGTTGAATTCCTCGGCGGTCCCTTTGCCAACTCCCTGGCATCGCTGGCCGAACCCGAAGAATTTGCCGACCAGGTCAAGCTCCACAGCGAAAAGATTCAGCGCCTCTTTGGCCAGAAGCCCAAAGTAATGCGCAACACAGAGTTGATTTACTGCGACGAAATGGCTCCGCAGATTCTCGAACTCGGCTTCAAGGGCGTAATCACCGAGGGAGCCAAGCACATTCTCGGCTGGAAATCTCCCGACTACGTCTACTCCGCAGCCTCGGCTCCCAAACTGAAACTGCTGCTCAACAACTCGAAATTGTCTGACGACATCAGTCGCCGCTTCTCCGACACCAACTGGGACTCCTACCCCCTGACGGCCGACAAGTATATGGACTGGATTGCCGCCACTCCCGCCGAAGAGCAGATTATAAACCTCTGCATGAACATTGAAACCTTTGGCGAACTGCATCCCGCCTCCACAGGCATATTCCAGTTCCTTGAGGCGCTGCCCCGCTTTGCCGCAGAACGCAGCATTGACTTTTGGACTCCCTCAGAAGCCATCAGCAAGCTCAAAGCTGTCGACACTCTGGCCATTGGCCACCCTGTCAGCGCCGTCGACGAAGGCCGTGACACCTCCGCATGGCTCGGCAACCGCTTGCAAAACGAAGCATTCTCGAAGCTCTATTCCGTTACGGAGCGCGTGCGCCTTTGCGATGACCGCCGGCTCAAAATGGACTGGCTCTACCTGCAGGGTGCCGACAATTTCTATTACATGTCGACCAAGATGTTTGGCGACGGCGCAGCAGCCGCCAACTTCTCGCCCTACTCATCGCCCTACGAAGCCTTCACCAACTATATGAACGTGCTGGCCGACTTCATTGTGCGCGTTGAAGAGCAATACCCCATGAGCATTGAAAACGAGGAACTCAACTCGCTGCTCACCACCATCCGCAACCAGGCCACCGAGCTCGAGACCCTCACCAAGGAAAACGACTCGCTGCGCCGCTCGCTTGAGCAATTCAACGTTGAACACAATCTCCGCACCGGAGCCGCCCTTCCCGAAAAGAAAGCCGCTCCCGTCCCTGCGCCCGGGAAAGCAGAGGCAAAAAAGGCAGAACCTAAAAAGCCAGCAGTAACCAAGAAAGAGGAGCCTAAAAAGCCGGCCTCCAAGGCAGAAAAAATAGCCAAAGCAGAAAAGAACCTCAAAAAATAATAGACACAAAATCAACAAAGAGGCGGCGGGCATTTGTCCGCCGCCTCTTTGTCGCATTACGTGGAGCGAGGAGTACCACCGGCTTAGACCAAAGCGGGCTATGGTGAGGTCGCGGTGTGGTGGTTGGGTAGCCACCACCATATATATGAAAGAGGCGCGACCTGATGGCCGCGCCTCGGTTATGCATTATGCATTATGACTTATTTTACGAGGGTCTTCACACCGTTGATGATGTAGAGACCTTTGCTTGCTTTGGCAACCTTGCGGCCCTGGAGGTCATAGATACCTGCATTGTAGGGTTTTTCGGCTGCTGCTACTTCGCTGATACCACCCATTTCAACCGGGATGATCTGGAAAGTGTTGGAACCTGCGAGCCATGAGTTGGGGACGGGGGCAAAGTTACATACACGGTAGTCGGTATTAGCGTTTGCTACGTGGATGTACTCGTTCTTAGTATCGTAGGTATAAGGACCGGTTTTCTTTTCGTAGGTGCAATAGAGCTGAACCTTATTGGTGAGGTTGAACTGATAGTCTCCGGGAATTGCCATCAGATATTCGGATTCTTCTTCTGCTGAAACGCCGCGGGGGTCTTCGTCAGTCGGGCAACCGAGAAGGCTGAAGGGTGCAGCATATGTGATATCGTCGGTAGTAGCCCATGAAATCTGGTCTTCATTGAGGGTATTCAGGTCAGCGTCAATTCCATCGGCAATACTTTCCAGCATCATGCTATGCATCATAATGTATTCCCCGTTGTGAACGCTCTTAAGGTAGAATTTACCGGCACCGGCGTTAACGAGTTCCCATTCACAAGCTTTGTATTCCGAGTCTTCGAGATCTGCTTCGCAGGTGATACCATGGCCTCTCAAAGCAGCAACGGGTTTGGCGCTGTTTTCGTGGTAGGTAACATTTTTGCCTGCGGTAAGGCAACCTCTGTCGCTTACGCCATAGTCTTCGTCAATGTAGCCATTGTTGAAATTCGAGTGCAAATCGAAGCGGAGCATATTCATGAACTTAACTTTGCAACCACTGCCTGCGAGAGCGGCACCGGCAGAAAGTTTAGCGTCGGCAAGAGCCTTCACTTGTTTGATGAAAGCTGCGCGGCTGTCAAGGTCTTTTACCATATCGGGGTCAGCGTCTTCACCGTTCCAGTTTTCGCAATATGTAGCAAGAGCGTTGAGTTCGCTTATGCTTTCTTCACCAAAGACGGCGGGAAGTTTGGTCCAACCTTTGATGATTTGAGCGGCATTCATCATTTCGCCCTTGGCTGATTCTACAGCGCCCTTTTTGAACTCAGCGGCAATCTGGTCAGCATATTGTTCGATGGCCTCTATAGCCTTGCTTTGGTCAGCTTCTTTAAAGAAGAAGAGAGTACCGTTGTTAATCCAGTGGTTGGAGTTGGAGGTGGTGGTGAGGGGGGTCCAGGTGCGGTCAACGCCGGCAAAACCGTATCCGTAGTACTGGGGAGTGGTGTTTTCGCCGGCTTCATTTTTATTAAAAACGGTGTCGCCTTTTTCGTCACGCTTAACGCCACGATACTTGTAGTTTACGTAGTTGTTCATGTCGAGACACTGCTGGTCACCGGCCTTGATTTCGCTGGTGCGGCAGAAAGCGTAAGCGTGGTCCAATTGGTCTTGGGTCAGAGAAGCACCTTGTGTTACTACTTTTTCACCTTCTGCATTTTCTTCAGAACGACCGTTGAGAACGATGTCAACCCAGTCTTCGCTGATAGTGCCTTCGGCATATGCTTTTTCCCAAGCGGCTTTAACGGGAAGGAGGTAGTAGCGGTGTTGGGCTTTTTTCTGGGTTGTGTTGGTGTCGTCGGTACCCTTGAAGTCCATATTGGCGCGGTTGTAGCCGGCGAGGTCTTTTACGTGGCCGGAAGTACCGGAAACCATACCGCCCATAACTGCGTTGTGAATCCACAGAGACTTGTCGTAGGTGTTGTCGCCTTCAACGCTGGCATCTTCAAACCACCAGTATTCGGTGCGTTCGTCTTTAATTTCAGGCTGAGCAGAGAAAGAGAGCCACCAGTTGCCGCCGAGAGCGGAAAGACCCATATAAGCGTGTTCGTTTTCGCCCTTGTCGTTCAGATCTGAGGTTTTGGGCGTAACGAGTTGCACGCCCTGGGAATTCCGTACGGCCTTGCCGGCGTTTTCTTCGGTGTAACCTTCCATGCCCTCGAAGTAGTAGAGCACGGAGTCAAGTGCGATAACGGCATTGTCTTTGCCGATGGTGTCGCCCTTTGCGTCGAAGACGTGCTTATTGGCGTAGTCCAGACGCATAGCGCGCATGTTTTGAATCTTGTAGTAGGTACGTGTTTTTTCAGCGCCTTCTGAGGGGTCACTGGTTTTGAGCCCGTAAATGTCTTTCTCCACGAAATCAGCAGATGCCGAGCCGAAAGCCATAGCAGCGAGCGCAAGAAGAGTAAATTTCTTCATGATTTGATAAATGATTGATTAGTAAATGATTAGAATTTTAAGATTAATATGGAGAGTGGTTTTTTCATGGATATAACCGATGCAAATTTACAAATTTTTTTGGATGATGCAAATTTTTTAAGAGAATATTTATCTGAGGGCGGTTAATTTAACAACTTTAGCATTAAAAGCCGCGGATTTTAACATTTTCTCCAAAGTAATGTGCATGCGATAGCGCCAGTAGTGGTTTGGCATGGCGGGAATGTTGATTTGCTCCTCGGCGGCAATGGGGCGGCGGAGTTTGCCGTCGATGGCGAGCCAGTCTTGCAGCGGCAGAATGGTGAGCATGGCGGGCGAGGCGGTGTGTTGCTCCACGAATGCCGCGCAGGCTTCGGGGGCGGAGTCGCTACCCGACTGCTCCAGCCAGAGGCGCAGCGGCGGCATGTCGTGGGTGGAGGTAGTGGCCACGTTGAGCCACGAATATTCTGCCGGATTGGCAATGCTGACGCCATATTGCTTGGGCATGCGCTGCACTTCGAGGGCAAGAATCTGCAGCCCATCAAGGACTTCGGGCACACATGCAGGTATCATGCCGAGGTCTTCGGCGCAGGCAAGCATCGGGGTGGCATCGACCAGCGCAGGGAGCTTTTTGAGCGCGGATTCGGCCCAGAAGTCGTTGTGGCGGCGGTAGAAGAAGTCCTCATAAAGAGCGCGATAGGCTGCCTGCTGATCGGAGCTGAGCTGCCGGAACGCCTCGGTTTCGTAGCCAAGAATGCGGGGATGGTAATAGCCGGGGTTGCGCGGGTCTTCAATGAAAAGTTCTGAATTGTCGGACAAGTCTGACAGGTCGGACAGGTCGGACTTACTCAAAGGTAGGGCTGGGGAAAAGTGGCCGAGGAGGCCGGAGCTGACACCGGCGGGAATCTCCCAAATGCGGAAGAAGCCGAGAATATGGTCAATGCGAAAGGCATCGAAGTATTGCGACATATGTTGCAGCCGCTTGCGCCACCAGGCGTAGCCGTCTTGAGCCATTCGCTCCCAGTTGTAGGTGGGGAATCCCCAGTTTTGGCCGTCTTTGGCAAAAGCATCTGGAGGCGCGCCGGCCGACATGTCGAGATTGAACAGCTCGGGGTGTTGCCAGGCATCCACGCCGTTGGCCGACACGCCGATGGGAATGTCGCCCTTGATGGCAACGCCGAGGGAGCGGGCATAGTCGCAGGCCGACTTCAGCTGCAGGTGGAGCTGATATTGCAGCCAGGCGTAGAAAAAGGCGTCGGCGGCAGTAGGGCTCTTAGGGTTTTTAAGGTTATTTAGGGTTCTAAAAAAGCAGTAGGGAAGGAGCCAGTCGGAGTTGGCGGCAAGCCAAGAGCTGAACTCGGGGCTGAGGATGGTTTCGCTGCCGCACTCCTTATATATATGGTGTGCGTATTCTTCTTTTGCGGCGATGACGGCGGGGTAGTCAACGGTGTCGACGGCGTTGAGCATCTTTTGCAGTTTTTTGAACTCTTCGGGATCTTTGGGCTCTCCGAGCAACTGCGGGCGCAGGTAAAGTGGGTGTAAGGCAAAAGAGGAGATTGCGCTGTAGGGGTAGGAGTCGGCGGCGGTGCCGGTCAGGGTAGTGTCATTGACCGGCAGAACCTGAATGACCTGCATACCGGTTTCGGCAGCCCAGTCGGCCAGGAGTTTGAGGTCTTCAAAATCGCCGCAGCCAAAGTCATCCTCGCTGCGCAGCGAGAACACCGGAACGGCCACGCCCGAGGCTTTCCACTTTGGCAGTCCTCGGAAGTTGAGGGGGGTAGAGTGGCACAGTGGCACAGTGGAGGAGTGGGCAATAGTTAGATGCCGGTTAGGGCCATCTTCCCAGGTGACTTGTTCGCCGTCGATGATGATGAATTTGTATTCGGCATCACTTTCTACATCTACGTAAGCGCTCCAGAGCGGGATGCCGCCGCAGTGCATTTCTACGGCTTTGGCGAGATTCCAATTGCCCAGAGCGGGAATGTTGCCTGTCACGGCAACGCGCTGCCCTTCGGCGAGCCTCGGGGTCAGCACTTTAAAGAGGTGTCGCATGGCCGCTATCCGCATTTACTCGTGCCGCATGAGGTGCAAACCAGGCAACCTTCTTGATAAACAAGGGTTTCCTGTCCGCAATTAGGACATTTATGACCGGATGCGGAGGTGCCGCTCGGCACGTACTTTTTCAGTGCGCGTTCAACGCCGGCTTTCCACGTATTAATGTTTTCGGAGTCGAGTTGCAGGCCGTCGACCATCTTGATAACCTGATCGATAGGCATACGGTAGCGGAGCACTCCGGAGATGAGCTTTGCGTAGTTCCAAAACTCGGGGTTGAACTTGTCGCTGAGGCCCTCGATGGTGGTTTTGTGTCCGCGCTTGTTGACGAACTGGAAGTCGTAGCGCTTGTTGCCATCTTCGTCGATGGTCTTGATTATATAACCTCGGGTCACGGACTTGGGGAGGAACAGGCCGTCTTCGTCGTCGTTCAGTCCGGTGAAGATTTCGTAAGGCTTGCCGTCGACCAGTCCGACAAAGGCAATCCATTTCTCCTTATTGTTTTGGAAGCGCACCACGTCGGCTTCGAGCGATGTCGGGCGCTTGGCAAGCAGCGGGCCGGCTTCGGGAAGCAGTTTTTTCTCTTCTTTTTTGGGCGTGATAGCGGTAAGTACGCCGGAGCGGCAGCCGTCGCGATAAACGGTGCAACCCTTGCAGCCGGCTTTCCAGGCGCGGATATAGAGTTCATTGACAGTCTCCTCGGAAATGGTCGAGGGGAGGTTGATGGTCACGGAGATGGAGTGGTCGACCCACTTCTGCACGGCACCCTGCATATTGACTTTTTCGAGCCAGTCAATTTCGTTGGCAGAAGCACCGGCGTAGGGTGAGCGACCCACGAGCTCGGCAATTTCTTCGGCAGAGAGCTTGGCGCTGACTTCGATGCCCTGAGTTTTCATCCAGTCGAGGAACTTGGGGTGGTAGACAATGTATTCCTCAAAGGCGTCGCCCGACTCGTCGACGTAGTCAACGTGGACATCTTTGTCGTTGGGGTTGACTTTGCGGCGGCGCTGATACACGGGCATGAACACCGGCTCGATGCCCGAGGAGGTGCGGGTCATCAGCGACACAGTGCCGGTCGGGGCTATCGTCAGGCAGGCGATGTTGCGGCGGCCGTGTTGGAGCATGCGATCTTTCAGCGCGGGGTCGGCATCAAACAGGCGGTTGATGAATGAATTATTCTTTTCACGCTCGGAGTCGTAGACCTCAAACTTGCCGCGTTCGGCGGCCATGGTTACGGAGGAATTAAACGCCGCCAAGGCTATGGTGCGGTGCACGTCGACGCTTTGCGCCGTGGCTTCGGCGGTGCCGTATTTCAGGCCAAGAGCGGCAATCATATCGCCCTCGGCAGTGGTGCCTAAGCCGGTGCGACGCCCCATAAGAGTGCGTGTGCGGATTTTCTCCCAAAGGTGGCGCTCGGTGTGCTTCACGTCGGAGTCTTCGGGGTCGGCATCGATTTTGGCGAGTATGGCGTCGATTTTTTCGATTTCGAGGTCAATGAGGTCGTCCATAAGGCGCTGAGCCTTGGCGGCGTGGTCTGCCAGGCGCTCGTAGTTGAACTTAGCTTCGGAGGTGAAGGGGTTGTCAACGTAGCTATAGAGGTTGATAGCCAGCAGGCGGCAGGAGTCGTAGGGGCAGAGGGGGATTTCGCCGCAGGGGTTGGTGGAGATGGTGCGGAAGCCGAGGTCGGCGTAGCAGTCGGGCAGCGACTCGCGGGTTATGGTGTCCCAGAAGAGCACTCCGGGCTCGGCCGACTTCCAGGCGTTGTGGGTGATTTTTGCCCACAGTCGCTTTGCGTCAACATCCTTGGTCACAGAGGGTTCGGCGGAGTCTATGGGGAACTTCTGAGTGAACGGTTCGCCGGACTCGGCGCAGCGCATAAACTCGTCGGTGATGCGCACGCTGACGTTGGCACCGGTGATTTTGCCCTCGGTGAGCTTGGCATCGATAAACGCCTCGGAGTCGGGGTGGACTATCGAGGTGGTGAGCATCAAGGCTCCGCGTCGGCCGTCTTGGGCCACCTCGCGAGTGGTGTTGCTGTAACGCTCCATAAAGGGTACCAGGCCGGTGGAGGTCAGCGCCGAGTTCTTGACGGGCATACCCTTGGGGCGGAGCTGGCTGAGGTCGTGGCCCACGCCGCCGCGGCGCTTCATCAGCTGCACTTGCTCCTCGTCGAGCTTGAGAATGGCGCCGTAGCTGTCGGCGGGGTCTTCAAGGCCGATAACGAAGCAGTTGCTAAGCGACACTACCTGAAACGGGTTGCCGATACCGCTCATGGGCGAACCTTGGGGCACGAGGTAGCGGAAGTCTTTAAGCAGGTCAAAGATTTCCTGTTCGCTCAGAGGGTTGGGATACTTGGCTTCCATGCGTGCGAACTCGCGGGCCAGGCGATGGTGCATATCGTCGGGGGTGAGTTCGTAGAGGTTGCCGAAACTGTCTTTCAGGGCATATTTTGAGGCCCAGACACGGGCAGCAAGTTCATCGCCGTCGAAATACTTGAGGGTCGCGGCGTGAACTTCTTCCGGATTTAGCGGGGTAAGATTAGATTGAGGTTCCATTTGCCCGCAAAGTTACAAAAAAGATGTGATACTACAAACAAACCATAAAAGCTAATTTTCAAAATTTTTAGGGCTAAAAATTTTGAAATACGAAATTTTGTTGATAACTTTGCGGCGTTATGAGAATTATATCACACAAGAAAATCAAGGATTTTTTTGAAACTCCGGGTTGTGAAGACTCCCGCGTAGCTTTGGAACGGTGGTATCACGCAGCGCTGAATGCAACCTGGCATAACCTTGCCGATATACGACGGGATTTTCCGGCTACCGATTATGTGGGGAATCAACGTTATGTTTTCAATATCCGCGGAAACCGCTATCGTTTGGTCGTAGTGATACAATTCACACACGAGCGGATTTATATCCGCTTTGTTGGAACACATTCAGAATATGATAAAATAGATTGTTCAACTATTTAAGTAATGTACTATGGAAATAACTAAAGAACAATATAATTACGCCCTTCATAAGATAGAGGAGCTGCTTCCGTTGGTGACCGACGCTACGCCCTATGACGATAAGAATGCTCTTGAGTTGGCAATAGTTTCTGACGTGGTGGAGGAATACGAAAAGACACATTACCCGATTGAGAAACCGACAATCGGCGAACTTATAAGCCTGGCTCTTGAGGAACACGGATATACCCAAAAAGAACTCGCAAATAAAATCGGAGTAAGTTCCTCTCGAATAAACGATTATATAATGGGGCGCTCGGAGCCGACCCTGCGTATAGCTCGAGCGCTATGCTTGACCCTCGGCATTGCTCCGGCTGCTATGCTGGGGCTGTAAGTAGTAGCGGCAGAGGTCGGTAAGGGGGCAGTTGAGGCAGTCGGGACGGCGAGCCTTGCAGACGTAGCGACCGTGGAGAATCAGCCAGTGGTGGGCGCGGCCGAGCTGCTCGGCGGGAATGTTGGCAACAAGTTCGCGCTCGGTTTGCAGGGGGGTCTTACTGTTGGTGGTCAAGCCGATTCGCTCGCTGACGCGAAACACGTGGGTGTCCACGGCCATAGCGGCTTTGCCGAATACCACGGCGAGAATCACGTTGGCGGTTTTGCGCCCAACGCCGGGGAGGTCGAGCAGTGCGTCCATGTCGGAGGGCACTTCGCCGCCGTATTTGTCAACGAGCGTGCGGGCCATGCCTAAGAGCAGCTTTGTTTTGTTGTTGGGGTAGCTTACCGACTTGACGTAGGGGTAGACTTGCTCTGCCGTGGCGGCAGCTAAGGCCGAGGGCGTGGGGAAAGCGTCGAAAAGCGCCGGAGTCACGATGTTGACGCGCTTGTCGGTACACTGCGCCGAGAGTATCACGGCGCAGAGCAGAGTGAACGGGTCGCGGTAGTTGAGTTCTGTCTTTGGGTCGGGCATCACCTCTGCAAAGCGCTCGCAAACGCGGCGGTAGCGTTCCTTCTTGGTCATTTAGCGAGCGCTGACAAACTCCGAGAGGAAGCGGACGTCGTTTTCAGAGAAGAGTCGCAGGTCGTTGACGCGATATTTCAGGTTGGTAATGCGCTCGATACCCATGCCGAGGGCATAGCCGCTATATACCTTGGAGTCGATGCCACACGACTCGAGCACGGCGGGGTCGACCATGCCGCAGCCGAGGATTTCAACCCAGCCGGTGTGCTTGCAGAAGCCGCATCCCTTGCCGCCGCAGATGTTGCACGAAATATCCATTTCGGCGCTCGGCTCGGTAAAGGGGAAGTAGCTGGGGCGCAGGCGAATCTGCGTTTCGGGGCCGAACATTTCGCGTGCAAAATAGAGCAGCGCCTGCTTGAGGTCAGCAAAGCTGACGTTTTTGTCGACGTAGAGCGCCTCAACCTGGTGGAAGAAGCAGTGAGCGCGCGCGGAGATGGCCTCGTTGCGGTAAACTCGTCCGGGGCAGATGATGCGAATGGGGGGCTGAGCGTGCTCCATAACGCGGGTTTGCACCGAGGAGGTGTGGGTGCGGAGCAGCACGTCGGCGGGCTCGCGGGAGATGAAGAAGGTGTCCTGCATATCGCGGGCGGGGTGGTCGGCGGCGAAGTTCAGGGCCGAGAACACGTGCCAGTCGTCTTCGATCTCCGGACCTTCGGCAATCGAGAAGCCGAGGCGCGAAAAGATGTCGACAATCTCCTCGCGGACAATATTGAGCGGGTGGCGCGACCCCATAGGCACGGGCGCGGGAGTGCGCGTCAGGTCTATGGCGGCAGCTTCGGCGTAAGCCTGCTGGCCGGCGGCTTCGGCGCGAAGGGCGTTGATGCGCTCCGTTGCGAGGTTTTTTAGCTCATTGAGCTTGGCACCGAATTCGCGCTTCTGCTCGACGGGGACAGTGCGGAAGTCGTTCATCAGCTGAGAGATGGCTCCCTTTTTGCTGAGATATTTTATGCGCAGCTCTTCAACTTGAGCTTCGGTAGCTGCGGCCAGGGAGGCAATTTCTGCCTTGAGAGATTCTATTTTCTGGAGCATATCGTTCAAATTTTGCTGCAAAATTACAAAATAATTACTAATTACTAATTACTAATTACTGATTTTTTAAAGAACAATTGTTGGTTTGGGGGTAGTAATGCAGCCAATGGAGTCCTTGAAGTCGCAGAGTCCGGGGGAGGGTATTCCCTCTGAGCTCGACGGCCCGATGTCGAGAATCTTATAGCCTCGCGAAGCGTAATGCCCTGCAACCTCGCGGGCAAGTAAATTCATACTGTGACGGCATTCGGGGCAAGGAACATCTCCCCAATATATGACCTGAGCTATTTGAGGAGATACGTGATAAACCACGGCGGCTGCGGCATTGATAACGCCGTTGGTCAGCACAAAGAAGTCGGCGCTGACCGGGCCGTCTGCGCCGGTTGTGGCTTTTACCTGCTCCAAGGTCATTGCCAGGGGGTAGCCGTGATTTTGTCGGTTTTGGCGGATTATATCATATGCGCGGGTTGCCTCGCATAATTCAAGGTGAAAGTCAGAGCGCTCGGCGCGGCGTAATTTCTTAGCAGCGGTGGAGTCAAGACGCTCGATAAATGGGCTTGTGAGGTCAAGATGGAAGTTCCAGTCAATGAATTTGGGTAGAATGCCTATGGCGAATAACGAAAGTTGCGTTTTGGCATTCATTGATGGTGCATAGAAAGGGGGCGGAAGCGTTAATAATGCTCCGCGGGAGTGTTCGTGCAGAGCGGCTGCGGCTGCTTGCATAGGCTCGGTTCGGACTTCGCGGTTGAAGTCGAAGCAGGCAAACGGCGCGGAAAAGGGTGCTCTAAGTTGGCCGTCGCGTTCGCCGAATGTCAGGCCAAGCAGCGGCTTGTCGCCATATATAACAATGCGACGAACAACGTCGACTTTCGCGGCATTGAGCTCCGTGAAAGCTACCGAATTATATACCACCGCCGGGCGGGGAAATGCAAGCTGATACTCCCGGGCGGAGACCTCAAGAATTTTCATGCGGGCAAAATTAGTGATTTTTTTGCAAGGACGGAAATTTATCTGTAACTTTGCCACTGAACTATACGCCTCATAACCACGTTAGAGTAATAAACAACAGCATTCATTATGACTAACGAAGAAAAACATGACGACCCGATTGAGGTACGTCGCCCCGACCATCGTGGTAACCACCCGACCACTCCACAACTGATGCGCAACGTTTTCGGCATCTTTATGATTATTGTGTACATCGGCATGGGTGTGTTGCTGTTTATCAACTTCTTCCGGTGGGATTCAAGTTTCACGTGGGTGCGCTATGTAGGCGGAGTATTGTTCACCCTCTATGGTATCTGGCGCGGTTATCGCCAGTTTAAAGGTATAGACTCGAATATATGAAGTTTAATTATATAATGACGGCAACCGCGATTGCCGCCCTGGCGCTCTGCTCGTGCGGCAAACAGAAAGCCGTCAAGGTAGAGCAGAAAGTCGAGCATATGCAGCTGGCCTGTGATGCCTCGTTTGAGAACATTATGGACCAGGAGATTGACGTGTTTGAATACTACTATAATAACACTCGCCGTCAGGCGCTGGTGGTACCTTATTATGTGTCGCAGAGCGCGGCCTTTGACTCGCTGATGAACCCCGACAATACGATTCGCACCATAGTGGCCGCCCGCAGACTCACCGAGGCCGAAAAGACCCGCTTGCGCAACCAAAAGCGCAGACCCCGCGAGCAGCGCATAGCCGTAGATGCCGTGGCGCTCATTGTCAACCCCAAGAATCCCATCGAGGCGCTGACTATGAAAGAGCTGCGCGAGGTGCTTTCGGGCGACGTGCGCACCTGGAAAGAGCTTTGGCCCACGAAGTTGGACTCCATACGCATAGTCTTTGACCAAAACGGCAGCTCGCTGGTGCAGTTCATGCGCGACAGCATTAACGGTGGCCGCGACTTCGGCCCCAACGTCTACGCCGAGGGTTCATCGCGCGAGGTGTTTAAGGCCGTCAGCGAGCGCCCCAATGCTTTGGGTATTATCGGCGTAAGCTGGGTAAGCACCGATATGAACGGCACCACGCTGAGCAAGGAGGAGGTTCGCGCCCGCTCCGAAGCAAGCGACACCACCAATCTCAGCTTTTCGTCGGCTATCAAGGTATTGGCCGTCAGCAGTGAAGACTCCCCCACGGCATATAAGCCCTATCAGGCATATATTTTTGACGGACGCTATCCGCTCTATCGCTCCATATATATGATAACGACCAGCGTTGGCGGCACGCTCAACAGTGCTTTTTACGCATTCGTTACCGGTATGCAGGGACAAAAGGTGATTCAGCTCACCGGCGTGCTGCCCGCCACGGTTCAGCCGCGAATGGTGCAGCTTAGTGAATAGTGGGCAGTGGGCAGTGAATACTAAACCTCCTAAACCGGGCGCAACGCGCCCACTAAACCTTTAAACTTTTAAACAAGAATTCAATCTAAAATAATAAAATCAACCGTATAAACAATAGAAGAAGATGAAAATCAAATCTCTAATGCTTGCAATGGCCGCCGCAACTGCGGTGTTTGCCTCCGCACAACATCAGGGCTACAAGGATGGCATTGACTACTACAAGGCCGACCAGCTCGAAAACGCAAAAGAAATCCTCACCAAAACCATCGACGCTCCCGAAACCGACCGCGCCGAAGCTCTCTACTACCTCGGAGCCATCGAACTCCGCGAAGGCAACGTGGACAAAGCCAAACAACTCTTCACCGAGGGCACCGAGCTTGACCCCAAAAACGGTTACAACTTCGTTGGCCTCGGAGCCATCTGCCTGAAAAACGGCGATACCAAAGCTGCCGATGAAGAGTTCAAAAAAGCTGTCAAGGCCGAGAAAAAGGCGTATATCTACACCGCAATTGCCCGCGCATATTATGATGCCGACAAGGTTGCCTACGCTAAGGATTATCAGAAATATCTTGAATCCGCACGCGGCCGCGACAAAAAAGACCCCTCAATCTACGTTCTGCAAGGCGACATATATCGCGACGAAGCCCTCGCTGCCGGAATGGACGACGGTGCCGCTATCGGCAAAGCCGCTTCGGAATACGAGCAGGCCATTCACTTCAGCCCCAACTCCCCCGAGGCATACGTTAAATACGCGCGCGTATATAAAGGTATCAACCCGGAATACGCCATCCAGCGTCTGAAAGACCTCAACGAGATTGCTCCCAACTCGGCTCTTGCCCAGCGCGAACTTGCCAACACTTACTTCGACACCGGCCGTTGGGCTCTCGCCGCAAAGGAATATGCCACCTACCTCGAGAACCCCAACCACTTTGTTGAAGATGAAGCTCACTACACCGTGCTTCTCTATAACGATGGCCGCTATGACGAGAGTGTAGCCCTCGCCCATAAGATTCTCGCCAAGGAGCCCAACAACGTTCAGGCTCAGCGCATTCTGTTCTGGGACTTGGAAAAAATGGGTGACTTTGATGGTGCCCGCAAGGCCGCTGAAGACTTCATCAACACTCCCGGCGCTCCGCTCAATGCAACCGACTACTCAACCTATGCCAATATCCTTGCTGAGGTTGGCGACTACGACGCAGAAATCGAAGCCCGCAAGAAAGCCATCGAAGTTAACCCCGACAAAAAAGACCTGCTCAAAGACCTCTCCCTGGCATATCAGCACGCCGGCAGCCGCGCCAACAAAGCCGAAGACGTTGAGGGCGCACACGCCAACTACATCAAGTCAGCCGAAACGCTCGAGCAACTCATCGAAACCGGCGAATACAACAAGGATTACAAGGTTCAGGACGTTGTTGACCTCGGCAACCGCTACTACAACGTAGTGTTGACCTCTCCTGCCGACTCCACCTCGACCGACCGTGCGTTTTATGCCGACAAAGGTATCGCTGCCCTTGATCGCGTTATTGAACTCGTTCCCGACCACGTGGTTCCTTACCGCAACCGTGCCCGCCTTTTCCTCGCCAAGAATGGCAACAAGTCTGACCAACCTACCGTCGATGCCTATACCCTGTTTCTTGAAAAGCTCGATGCCGACCCCTCCAACAAGGAGAAGCGTCTGGAAGAATATAATGAGGCATATGTTCGCATCGCCAGCTACTACATAGCTCAGAAAGACTATGACAACGCAAAGGCTTGGTACACCAAGATGCTGGAACTCGACCCCGAGAACCAGGCACTCAAAGATTACATTGACGGTCTCGGCAAGAAAAAGTGATACAAGTAACCCCCGACGAACGTCTGCAAGTAGAGTCGAAGGCCGTGGAGCTTCTGCGCACGGTCTTCGACCCTGAAATTCCCGTCGATGTCTACTCTCTCGGCCTGATTTACCGCATAGAGTTCACCGACGAGCGGGTGCTTCAGGTGGATATGACCCTGACGGCACCATCCTGTCCGGCGGCAGATTTCCTCGTTGACGATGCCCGCCTCAAACTCGAAACCATTCCGGGAGTGGCCTCCGTAGAAATCAACATCGTCTTTGAACCCGAGTGGACCCAAGATATGATGAGCGAAGAAGCCAAGCTCGAACTCGGATTCCTATGACGTATTTCATTTCAGACTTACACTTAGGCGCTCACTACTTCCTTGACCCCAAGGAGCAGGAGCGCCTTGTTTGTCAATGGCTCCGCTCCATAGCCCCTACCGCCGAGCGCATCTACCTGGTTGGCGACGTGCTGGACTACTGGTTTGAGTACCGCCACGTGGTGCCGCGCGGCTACGTGCGCTTCTTCGGCACCCTTGCCGACCTCGCCGACTCAGGCATTCAAATCACCTGGCTCATCGGCAACCACGACATATGGATTTTCGACTATCTGCCCAAGGAACTGGGTATCCGGGTGGTCGACGGAATCCTCGAAGAAGAAATCGACGGCAAGAAATTCTGCATAGCCCACGGCGACGGCCTCGGTCCGGTACCGTTTAGCGAACGGCTGATGCGCTGGACTTTCCGCAACCGCTTCCTGCAGAAATGTTTCGCCGGCATACATCCGCGCTGGACAGTGGGCTTCGCCTACTGGTGGAGCGGCAAAAACCGTATGCGCCACCATACCGGCCCGGATGTGGAGCCGGTAAGACCTGATGCGCTCTATCAATGGGTGCGCGAACGCAATGCCGCTCTGCCAGCCTCCGAGCGTCCCGACTACTACGTTTTCGGGCATTACCATACTCTTGCCCTCAGCCAGATTGCCGGCTCCAAAGTAGTCATTCTCGGCGACTGGATCACTAACATGAGCTACGCAACCTTCGACGGCTCCACCCTCAATCTGGAAAAATATGGCCAAGGAGATTGAGAGGAAGTTTTTGGTTGACGACTTGGAGGCGGCAGTTGCGGCGGCGGTCAAGTCAAGCCATATCATGCAGGGATACCTCAGCGCTGAGCCGGAAGCCACCGTTCGCGTGCGCGTGCGCGATGATAAAGGCTTCCTGACCGTAAAATCCAAAAATCAAGGCGCCGAACGCGGCGAATGGGAATACGAAATTCCTCTGACCGACGCCCAAGAACTCCTCGCCCTGAGCCAAACCACCATAATCGACAAAACCCGCTACATTGTGCCATACGATGGACACAACTGGGAAGTTGACGTCTTTGCCTCGCCAAGAAAAATAGTAGTTGCCGAGGTGGAACTCGAGGCCGCCGACGATGCGCTGCCCCTGCCAGCCTGGATTGGCCGCGAGGTTACGGGGCTTACCGAATACTATAATTCAACTATTGCCGCAGGTGTTGGAAATGCCGAAAAGTTTTCGTAACTTTGGCGCGCAATAAACCGAAAATCATTCACATGAAAAAACTTTTACGGAGAGTATGCTGTACTCTCGCTGCGCCTATAGCCTTAGCGGCATCTGCCGCCTCGCCGCAGTTCAATGTGTTGAGCATTGAAAGAACTGACGGCGTAATTGAGCATTTACAGCTCGACCCGGCTATGAAAGTCAAGTTTGCCCCCGAGGCAATATTTATTTTCCACCCGCAAGTCACTGTGGAATACGCTCTTGACGAAATTGCCGATTTTAAATACGAAAACATTGACGGCACCGGCCTCTACGACGGCGACCATAAGTCGGCAATAGATGAGCTCGTTGCCGACGTGTCCCACATCAGCATATCGGCTGAAGATATCACGGTGAACGGCAGCGATGACCTGGTGGTCTACGACCTCAAGGGCGTGGAGCAGACCCGCGCCGTTTCCAACGGCACCCGCGCATCCGTAGCCGTTTCACAGCTGCCCAAAGGCGTTTACATTCTCCGCGCCGGGAACACGGTGCTTAAAATCCGCATCTGACCGCTATGAAGAAACAGCTTTCCATACTCGCATTGTCGGCAATCTCGCTATGCGCGGTAGCCCAAAATCCGTGGCTTCACATTTATCGTAGCGACAAGGGTACCAAAACCACTACCAATCAAATTGGTTATGACCAATATGGCCCGATTTATGAAACCCTGACATACGGCAAGTTTATAACCATGCCTTACTCCGAGGTCGACAGCATAACATACCAGACTCTCAGCTCCGGAAGCCAATATATGAATCTACACGCCGGCGGCGATCCTGAGGGCGAACGCATCAGCTTGAAAAACATCAAGCATTGGAGCATTGGTGTCGGAGTACCCACCTTCCGCATCACCACCATTGGAGATCCGGTCTACAAAGAGGTTCCCGACAAGGAAACTTATCTCGATGCCATTCTTACGATTGACGGTGCAGGGCTCTATGAAGATTTCAGCGGCGACGTGAAGATTCGCGGCCGCGGCAACTCAACGTGGAATAAAGACAAAAAGCCATATCGCCTCAAACTGCCTGAAAAGACCAAGCTCCTTGGCTACCGAAAGGCCAAGAACTACGTGCTGCTGGCCAACCGCATAGATATGTCGTTTATGCGCAATGAAGTGGCCTGCCTTGCCTCGCAATATTCCGGCGCGGATTTTCCCACCCACGCAACCCCGGTCAACGTATATTTCAACAACATATTCAAAGGTTCATATATGCTGATTGAAAAAATTGGCATCAACAACGGCTCGGTGAATATGCCCAAAGACCAGGAAGCCATTACATGCATGTTCCAACTCGACTCCGGCTTCGATGAGGAGTTTAAGGTGAAAACCGAAACATTCAACCTCCCGCTGATGCACAAAGACCCCGACCTGCCCGAAGACCCCATTGCGGCAAAAGAGTGGTTCAACAAGTGGGTGGCCGATTTCGCGCAGATGGAAAAAGCCGTTGCTGCCGGAACCAACGTTGGCAACTATCTTGACTACACTTCGCTGGCCAAATATGTGTTTCTCTATAACCTGGCCTGCAATCAGGAAATCAACCACCCCAAGAGCACCTATATGTATAAAACCGAGGGAGGCAAATGGCTCTTTGGTCCGGCTTGGGACTTTGACTGGGCTTTTGGCTATGGTCCTACTTATCGTGCGGAAGCTCCCGGCGAAGTGAGCCGCGAGGAGCTCGATCGTATGCACGACGAAGCAGTAGCCCTGGCCAAGAAACTTTATGGCGATGGGACTGATAACTGGGGCTTTTTTACATATAATGATGTAGAGCTGCTATGGACGGGGTACAATGTGGTTTGCCTGAGCAACGGAGACAACAACTGGCCCTATATGTCGAATGCGGTCAACTATGAGCCGAGCTACAAAAACTTCCTTCTCGGAACAGGAAAGAATAACTCCACTGCCATCAACGGCGACTACCAGTTGGGCAACGGCGGCGAGTTCTTCCTCTCCATAATTATGGACAACAAGGAATTTATGGCCGAATACGAAAAAGTCTGGCAGGAATTCCAGTCTCACATTGATGAATTCTGGGCCGACTTTGAAGCTTATGCCAAGGCCCTCGAGCCCAGCGCAGCCAACGATGCCACAATCTGGTACATTAACCAGGCGTGGACAGGGTCGGTTGACAGCGAATTTGACAAGGTGGTAGATGACAGCTATGTCGGCGCAATAAACCAGCTCCGCGCATGGCTCGAAAAACGCCTTGAATTTATCGGCGATAAATCTAAAAACTACGGTCTTTATGACCCTGAAACTACATACAAACGCGGAACTCTTCCCTTTAAATGATAATGAAGAAATATCTCATCATAGCTGCCGCAGTGGCAGCCACTTCGCTGACTTCCGGAGCTTATAATCTGACTCGCGACAGTTGGACCTGGATGTCGTCGTCAATATGCTCGCCCGGTTCCGGTAATAATGCCGACATTGTTGGCCTTGAAGGCATCCACGACAATAACCCGGCAACCTGCTGGCACTCCAACTACCTCGCCCAAAGCGGTACCCCCGAGCGCTCAAACCCCCACTGGGTGCAGATTGACCGTGGCAGCGACCGCACTCCCTTTACCGGGCTGGCATACCTGCCGCGCCAGAGTTCAAGCAACACCTCGTGTACTGCTTACTACGTATATCTGAGCGACACGGATATGAGCGACACCCCGGCAACTTCCGCCTCCGACATTATTGCCAAACTGGGCTACCCATCGTTTATGGGCAACTGGAGCGCCGATTCATCAGAGAAGTACGTTGATTTTGATGAGGCAAAATACTCGCGCTACATTCTGTTTGTCAACGTGTCATCGGCGAGCTCATCGTCGGCTGCATGTGCAGAAATGAACCTCTATTACGGCTCAACCTCGGGCGACGATAAACCCGACGACCAGACTTACAACGCCATATCAATCACCCCGTTTGGTTCAAACGCCACGCCTCACCGCATTGCCATTCGCGGCGACAAGCTCAGCGCCTCGGTAGTTAACGGCTTCGTAAGGCTCGGCAACGAGTATATCACCGTTGAATATGATATGAACGAGGTTGCCCGCTTCGCCTTTGAGCAATATGACTTTGATGAAGGTCAGGTATATGTAGGCGATAAAAAAGACATTGACTATGCGCGCTACAATGTGACGGTGCAACCCGCTGCCGGACAGGTTAAGAATCTTGATGAGATCTTAATCCGCGTGAACAAGTCGCGCAAGCTGCGCCTGAATCCCGATGTTGACGAGCCTATAACCCTGATGCGCGGCGCTGAAACCATGATGTTGATCGACAAGGTCTCGCTTGCCGACTTCGCGTGTGAAACCGGTTATGCTTTTTCCAATCTCGGCATTGTAGACCCCGGAACATACACGTTCAATATCCCCGACAAGATGTTTATAACCGGCGACGGTGCCCGCTCCTCTGAAATGAACCGTGAGTGGGTGATTCCCGCTAAAGACGGCATCAACGGCATTAATGCCGCCGACCGCACGCTGACGTTTGATCGTCGCGGCACCACTCTCATAGTTGGCGGCGTGTACGGCAACGGCGTTGTTGAACTCTATAATGTCGGCGGTCAGTGCGTGGCCTCCGCCCTAGCCAATTCGCTTGGCGAGGCAGAACTCGCCGTCGGTTCTCTCGGCAAGGGCGTTTACTTCCTTACCGCTAATGGTTTAACCCTGAAAATCATACACTAATGAAGCAGTTTATAGCAGCGCTTCTTTTTGCCGCATCGCTGACGGCTACGGCACAAGACCCCTGGCTCCATATATACTACCCCAAAGGCAACGACTATCGCACCTATGATATGTCAACGGTGGTCGAAGTGACCTTCGACGAAACCGACGGCTCGATGATAGTTACTGACGAGGAAGGCGAGACCCAAAAATTCTACGGAAGCTACATTGACTTTTTCCGTTTCGGTCCCAATGTGCCTGCCATTCACATTGACATTCCCGACCAACCGTATCTCGACGACGTGAAGTCAAAAACCGATTATCTCGACGGCATTTTGACTTTCGAGGGTCGCGGTCATCAAGACGATTACGAAATGGATGTCAAGGTGCGCGGACGCGGCAACTCCACCTGGGGCTACAGCAAGAAGCCTTACCGCCTGAAGTTCGTTGAGAAACAGCGCCTCATGCTCCCCAAGAAAGCCAAAAACTTTGTGTTGCTCGCCAACTATATCGACGGCGCGATGATGCGAAATTTTGCGGCGTTCAAGTTCGGCGAATCCATTGAAATGCCGTGGATTAACCACACCGAGCCGGTCGATGTCTACTTTAACGGCAACTACAAGGGCTCATATATGCTGACCGAGAAGGTCGGGTTCAACAACGGCTCCGTCAATATCAAGGCGGCCGATGAACCCAACTCCGCCCTGCTCGAACTCGACAACTGCAACGTTTCGAAACGCAGTGCGGGCGATGGCTACTATGATTCCGACAAGGGTCAGTGGGTCACTTTTTATCGCGACACCATTATCGGCCCGAGCGACGAGGTGTTCTTTGTCAGCGCTCCATTCCGCGACCCCTCCGACGGCGAAGAATTCGTATTCCCGGTCAACATAAAAGACCCCGATGCTCCCGAAGATCCCGCCGAGCAGGCCGCGTGGGTCAAGGAGTGGAAAGCCGACTTCGACCGGCTGATGACCGCTGTGCGCCAAGGTGATACGCAGCAGATTTTTGAACTCTGCGACCTTGAAAGCCTTGTGCGCTATATGATGGTGTTTGACTTTGCCTGCAATCAGGAAATTGACCATCCCAAAAGCGTGTATATGTATAAAACCAAGGGGGGCAAGTGGATCTTCGGCCCTTGCTGGGACTTTGACTGGGCGTTCGGCTACAACCCGACATATAGTATTTCCGGAGCTAAAGATGTTTATACGAATCCGCTCCTCGGCGTGAATTATTGGTACTCAACAACGAGCCTCGACGGATATGCCGGATATTTCTTCAAAACTCTCTGCGACAACAAGCAGTTTAAAGACCGCTTTGAGCAGGTATGGACCGACTTCGTTGAAAACCGTCAGGAGCAATTCTGGGCCGACTTTGATGCCTATGCCGAAAAGCTGCGTCCTTCAGCTAATAATCAGGGACTCGCGCGCAGTTCCTACAAGGCTTTCGACTACAATGTCGAGGCTCTGCGCACCTGGATAAAGGGACGCATACAGTTCATTACCGAGGACGAAAACCACGGCCTTTGGGACGACGCCAGCTTCTCCGGCTACTACTACAAGTAAAAAACAGCGGCTGCCCGGTTGCATATTTCAGCAAAAATGTGTAACTTTGCCCTCGAAATGCTCTCATACCAAAACATCCGCAGGGTTCTCACGTCCCTGACTGTTACGATATTGACTGTGGTATCTGCCTGTGCGCAGGTGCCGTTCAACCGTGGTATGCAGGAAAAAACCACTTTCGTGCCCAAGGGAGAGTGGATTGCCGGTATAAGCGTGAGCTATTCGGCTGAAAAATACGATAATTACAAATTTCTGGTCTTTGAAGACCTCACCGGTCGCGGCTACTCTTTCAAGGTTAGCCCGATGTGTATGTTTGCGTTCGCCAACGACCTTGCCGCCGGCGGACGCTTCTCCTATTCCCGCTCGCTGGTCAAGCTCAACGAGGCTAACATCACGCTGAGTTCCGATATGGGGTTCGGCCTTGACCATCTTTACTCGCTGAGCCACAGCTACGGCGGCACGTTGCTCTTCCGTAACTATATCGCCCTGGGCAACTCGACTCGCTTCGGCATCTTCAATGAAATCCAGCTCCAGGTCAGCGGCGGACAAAGCAAGCTCGCCACCGGCACCGGACAGTCGCTCAGCGGCACATACTCCCGCAATCTCAATCTCAACGTCGGCGTAACCCCCGGCCTGATAATGTTCTTGAGCAACTATTCAGCCCTTGAGGTGAATATCGGCGTGCTTGGTTTCAACTACCACGACACCAAGATGACCACCGACCAAATCTACATTGCCAATATGAAGCGCAAATCCGCGAACTTCAAAATCAATCTCTTCTCAATCACGTTCGGCACAGTATTCTACATCTGATGAAACGACTGACGCGACATATCCTGGCCTCGGCACTGCTCTGCCTCACGGCAATGGCCGCCCGGGCATACGACAAGGTCTATGACCCGGCCATAGAGTTTGCGCGTCATCAGCTCGAGGGAATACCGGTTCCCGGAGGTCTGAACGAAGACCTTGTGATTGTTCACGGCGACACAATCAACGTCATCCTGCCCGAACGCAATTTTTCGCGCTTCCACCGTGGGCTGTTCAACTACCTTGTGGTGCCTCGCGGGCAGTGGAACTTCGGCCTCACCGCAAGCTATGGTGAACTCAACACCGACGATATTCAGCTGCTCGGTATGCTCACCGACGTTTCGCTCAAGGGCAAAACGTATGCCGTAAAACCGTCCGTTCACTACTTCTTCCGCCATAACCAGAGCATCGGTCTGAAAGTAGTATATACCCACGCCGAGGGTGGCATCAACTCTCTCGGACTCGACATTGACGACGATATGAGCTTCCACCTAAGCGACGTGGAATATCTGTCGACAACATATTCCGGCGCGGTGACTTACCGCAATTACGTCGGCCTCAACCGCTCAAAGCGTTTCGCCGTGTTTAACGAGGTTGACCTGTCGTTCACCTCCGGCACCAGCGACTTTACGCGCCTCTACAACTCCGAACCCAAGCGCACCCATACGCGCATCAACGAAATAGCCCTGAACTTCAGCCCCGGAGTCAGCGTTTTCATAATGGAAAACGTGAGCTTCAACCTCTCGTTTGGCGTTTTCGGTGTCAAGTACCGCAAGGAACATCAGTTTACCAACGGAATAGACGAGGGTACTCGCATCAGTTCGGGCGCGAACTTCCGCTTCAACATCTTTAATATCAACTTTGGCTTAGGTGTACACATTTAAAAACATAATCCGGATGGCACTCCTGAGCGGAGCTGCTTTGCTTGCAGGCGGTTGCATAAAAAACGACCTCCCCTATCCTCGCATCCAGGCCAATATCACCGCAATTATGGTGGAGGGAGAGGAACTCCCCGCCGTGATTGATCCGCAGAAGCGCACCGTGACGCTCTATATGGGCGAAGAGGCCGACCTGCAAAACGTTGAGCTGCTGAGCTATAAGCTCGAGCCCGAAGGAGCATACACCAACGATCTGCCCGAGGAGCTGAATCTGATACGCCCATATTATGCCGTGGTGTCGCTCTATCAAGATTACGTGTGGACCATCTCTGCGCAGCAAACCATTGAGCGCTATATCACATCCGAGCCGCAAATGGGCGCACCGGTTATCGACGCTCCGGCCCGCCGCGTGATTCTCTACGTGCCCAAAGGCACTGACCCCCAAAATATTACCATAACCTCGCTGAAACTCGGCTCAACCGCTTCGACCATGACCCCCGACCCGGTGGGGCAGAAGGTTGACCTCTCCAAGCCGCTGCATATTGTGGTGTCTGACTATGGCCGTGAAAGCGAATGGACAATATATCTGGAGCAGATTGATGCCTCCGTGACTCTGACCCGGATTGATGCCTGGACCCGCGTGGCCTGGTTCTACGCCAATGCCGCCGAGGGTAAAGACAACGGTTTTGAATACCGTCAGCCGGGTCAAACCGACTGGATTAAGATGGATGCCGCCGACATAAAGTCAAACAGCGGGCAGCTGAGCGGTTGCTTGAAACACCTCTCGCCCGCAACCACCTATGAGGTACGCGCATATTGCGGCGACGACGTTACGGCAACGCAAACGTTCACCACCGGCACTGAGGCACAGCTACCCAACTCCGGATTTGAGGAATGGTGGCTAAACGGCAAGATTTGGAACCCCTGGGCCGAGGGCGGCACCCCATTCTGGGACACCGGCAACACCGGCGCTGCAACCCTTGGCGAATCAAACTCGCAACCTACTACCGACACCCCCACCGGCACCGGCTATGCCGCGCAGTTGCGCAGTGAGTTTAAGGGTATCGGCTCCATCGGCAAACTTGCTGCCGGCAATATCTTCACCGGCGTTTACGTGCGCACCGACGGCACCAACGGCATTCTCAACTTTGGCCGCGAATTTACCCAGCGCCCCACGCGCCTCAGCGCAGTTATCCGCTATAAGAACGCGCCGATAAACTACGTCGGCTCCGACTCACGCTTCGCCGACTGGAAGGGTCGACCCGACACGTTTCAGATTTACGTTGCCCTGGCCGACTGGTCGGCACCTTATGAAATACGCACCAATCCCAAGAATCAGCAACTCTTTGACCCCAACGACCCCCACGTGATTGCCTACGGCACGCTCAGTTATGGCGAGGATATTCCCAACTGGACTCAGGTTGCCGTGGAACTCAGCTATCGCTCAACCTCGAGGGTTCCGAAGTATATTCTCGTAGTGTGCTCAACGTCGAAATACGGTGACTACTTTGTTGGCGGCGCAGGTTCTGAACTTGATGTTGATGACCTTGTTCTTGAATATGACTACTAACGAACAGTTTGATGCGGCAATGGAGCGCTGCAGAGCGCTTTTTGCCAAAAAGCTCCACGATTATAAGCCGGCGTGGCGCGTGTTGCGCCCCTCGTCGCTGACAGACCAGATTTATATCAAGGCCAAACGCATCCGCGAACTTCAGGAACTTGGCGGCGACAACGCCTCAGCGGTCGGCGAGGGTATATTGCCCGAATTTGTCGGCATAATCAACTATGGCATCATCGGACTGATTCAGCTCGAACTTGGCCCCACGTGTTCAACCGACATTACCGAAGAGCAGGCTCTGAAGCTCTACGATGCCAACGTTGACAAGATTCGCCGCCTGCTTATGGCCAAGAACCACGACTACGGCGAAGCATGGCGCGACATGCGCATCAGCAGCTACGTTGACCTCATCCTTATGAAGATATTGCGCACCAAGCAGATTGAAGACCTCGGCGGCTCAACGCTCGTGAGCGAGGGCATTGATGCCAACTATATGGATATGGTTAACTACTCCGTGTTTGCCATTATCAAGCTCACGGAATGAAAATTGCTGTATGGGTTGCCCGCCTGATTTTGGGCGGCACTTTTTTGCTTAGCGGAGTCACCAAGATGGTTGACCCCTACGGCTCGTTGGCAAAGATTGACGCCTATTTGGGCGCATGGGGCTTGATGCAGACTATTCCCCCCGGCCTTGTTCTTGTGGGCGGTTGTGCGCTGGCTCTCGTTGAGTTTATTGTAGGGCTATTGCTCGCCACCGGCTCTTTGCGGCGCACTGCGGCATGGAGCGTTACAGCAATTATGGCGTTTATGCTGCCGCTGACCGTGTATATAGCGATTGTCAACCCGGTTGACGATTGCGGCTGTTTCGGCGACTTCCTGATACTATCTAATGTGGCCACGATGCTGAAAAACGTGGTACTGATGGCGCTGGCAATCTTTCTGTGTCGCTACAACCGTCGGGCGCGGTGGCTTTTTGCGCCGTGGATTCAATGGGTGGAGATTGCTGCCGGAGTTGCATATATGCTCCTGCTGGCAATTATCGGCTACCACGAGCAGCCGCTGCTCGACTTCCGCGCATATCCAGTTGGCGAGCCGCTGGTAGAGGAAGGCGAGGAAGCCGTCTACGTTTATCAGCGCGGCGGCGAGGTGCGCGTGTTTACTGAAGATGAACTCCCCGACGACGATTCAGGTTGGGAATTTGTGAGAGCCGACGTGGTACCTTCGCCCAAGGCGTTGGCGCTGTTTGACCGCACAACCGGCCGTGACGTTACCGAGGAGGTTTTGGGTGTTACCCCCGGGCAGATGCTGCTGCTGTTTCCTTACCCCTCAGATGCATCGGCTGCCGGGAGTTATACCGCCAACGAACTGCAGCAAGCCATGGAGTCACGATTCGGGCGCGGAGCGTTTGTCGGCGTAACCGCCGGCGACTCCACAGCGGTAGCCCACGCCCTTGATCTGATGATGGCAACCTACCCTGTGTATTATGCCGATGCCAAGGCAATCAGCGCTGTGGCTCGCGGACATATGGCAGTTATCTATCTTAAAGACGGCGTGGTTGCCTGGAAGCGCACGCTCACTTCAATCAATCTTGACCGGATAACCCCGGATAGCGACCTATCGCAGACTTTTGCCGTGAATGGCCCGCGAATTTTCGGTCGAATCACGTTGCTCTACGTGTTCATCAATCTTGGCATATTCCTGTTAGGACTTTTCCCCGCGCTGTTCCGGCTTAGGAAAAAGAAGAACGGGTGAACTTTCACAAGGTCACCCGTCGAATGTTTCCAAATAGGTACAATATTTAAGGTAAAAAAGATTGAATGATTTTTCTGTATGCAAAAGTGAGAAAATAACTTCAGCGGTGCAAATATTTTAATATGTTGCTAAACATACTTTTTATAACCGCCTGAAACTACGCTATTTGCAATTCAGTCTTCTTCATCGTTTTCAATCTCGGAGGCCTTTGGCAAGGCAAAATGCAGCCATATGTAGCCCACTATGCCCGAAACTATCGAGCCGACAACAATGCCCAGTTTGGCGTGGTTGAGCAGGTCGAGAATGTGGGGGGCGTTGCCCGGGAAACTGAGCGTGGCAATGAAAATTGACACCGTGAAACCGATGCCGCCGAGCATACTCACGGCAGCAAAACTGTTCCATGTGGCCCGGCGAGGCATCGGGGCGAACTTGAGCTTGATGCAGAGCCAGCTAAACGTGAAAATGCCGATAAACTTGCCGAAGAACAGGCCGCAGATAATTGCCAGCGAAACGCCCTCGAAGATTGACATCGGATCCATACCCAGCAGGAAGATTCCGGCGTTGGCAAACGCAAAGAGCGGAATAATAAAGAAGTTGACCACTGAATGGAGCGAGTCTTCAAGCTCCTGGAGCGGGGAAATTACCTTGTCGGAGGCCGATTCCACTTCTTTAAGCCAGTTCATCTGCTCGTTTGAGAGTATGGTCTTCTCGTTGAGTTCCTCATCATCTTCGCAGCGGAAGTGGCCAATGGCGTTGCGGATTTTCTGTATGTACTTGACCGGGGCGTAGACCGGTTTGGCCGGAACGCAGAATGCTACCAATACGCCCGCAATTGTCGGGTGAATGCCGGAGTTCAAAAACAGGAACCACACCGCGATTCCAAGCAGCGCATAGAACCATTTGCTCTGAATCTGGAAGAAGCCGCCCAAATAAAGCACTGCCAGAAGCACTGCGGCGTAGGCCAGGAGCTGTAGGTGGAGGTCGGTAGAGTAGCACGTGGCAATCACCACGATGCCACCGATGTCGTCGACCACGGCCAAGGTGGTCAGGAACACTTTCAGTCCGATGGGCACTCGGTTGCCGAGCATGGCAAGAACGCCAAGGGAGAACGCAATGTCGGTGGCCATAGGGATTGCTGCGCCACCAACGTAGTCAGTGCCTTTTGCCAGCGCAAAGAAAATAACCACTGGAACTATCATACCGCCGCATGCACCCACTATGGGGAGCAGCGCTTGGCGAAATGATGATAGCTCGCCAACCAGCACCTCGCGCTTGATTTCCAGGCCGATGCTGAAAAAGAATATTGCCATCAAGGCGTCGTTGATAAACGCCAGCAGGCTCATGGGGTGACCGGCGTGGCTGAAGAGGTTGAATGAGCCGATTTGCAAGCGCACCTCCTGGGTCCAAAACTCCTCATAGAGGGTGTTGACCCCGGGAATGTTGGCAATTATCAGCGCCAGAACTGTGGCGAGGATAAGGATGTTGCCGCCGGTGGCGTGGCCGGCTATGGCCTGCCGGGCAGCGAAAAACACGCGGTGAGGCATATTGTTGATTTCCGGCCCCTTGGGGGCTTGCGGCTTTTCGTCGCAGTCAATTTTTTCTGACACTTTTTTAATTAGTAATTAGAAATTAGTAATTAGTAATTTTCATTTTCCAATAACCTAAAGCCCAAATCCTAAAGCCTAAGGCCCAACGCCTAATCGAGTTTGAGCACGGCGAGGAATGCTTTTTGCGGCACCTCAACAGAGCCGATTTGTTTCATACGCTTTTTGCCTTTTTTCTGCTTTTCAAGGAGTTTGCGTTTTCGCGAAATGTCGCCGCCGTAGCACTTAGCAGTAACGTCTTTGCGCACCGCTTTGATTGTTTCGCGGGCAATAATTTTTGCACCTATGGCGGCCTGAATGGCGATGTCGAACTGCTGGCGGGGAATCAACTCCTTGAGCTTCTCACACATACGCCGGCCAAAGGTCACGCTGTTGTCAATATGCGTGAGGGTTGACAGCGCGTCGACGCTCTCGCCGTTGAGCAGGATGTCGAGTTTCACGAGTTTGCTCTCGCGGAAGTCGTGGAGGTGGTAATCAAACGATGCGTAGCCCTTGGAGATGCTTTTCAGCTTGTCGTAGAAGTCGATGACGATTTCGCCCAGGGGCATATCGAAAATCATCTCCATGCGGTTGCCGGAAATATATTCCTGCTTGACGAGTTCGCCGCGCTTGCCCAGGCAGAGGGTCATAATCGGACCGATAAACTCGGCGGTGGTGATAACCGATGCGCGGATATACGGCTCCTCGATGTGGTCAATCAGAGTGGGGTCAGGCAGGCCGGCGGGGTTGTGTACCTCGGTCATATTGCCTTTCTTGTCGTAGACGCGATAGCTTACGTTGGGCACCGTAGTGATTACGTTCATATCGAACTCACGGTCGAGTCGCTCTTGAACAATCTCCATATGCAGTAGCCCCAAGAATCCGCAGCGGAATCCGAAGCCGAGGGCTACGGAACTTTCGGGCTGGAAAGTCAGCGATGCATCGTTGAGCTGCAGTTTCTCGAGCGAAGAACGCAGATTTTCAAAGTCTTCGGT
Organism: Prevotella sp.; assembly: GCA_023666665.1. GTDB lineage: Bacteria > Bacteroidota > Bacteroidia > Bacteroidales > Muribaculaceae > UBA3263. The sequence goes on from JAMPBN010000001.1 coordinate 761,468, forward strand.
CTCAATGGGATATACGCCGGCAAACACCATGGGCTTGACTTCCTCAAAGCCGTCAATGGCCTCGGCGCAGGGACGGTCAACGTGGGTAATGGTGTCGCCCACCTTAACCTCCTTGCTCGTCTTGATGCCTGAGATGATGTAGCCGACGTTGCCGGCGGAGATTTCGCGGCGCGGCTCCATATCGAGGCGCAAAATGCCGATTTCGTCGGCGTGATATTCCTTACCGGTGCTCACGAACTTCACGAAGTCGTTGGTACGCAGCGTACCGTTGACAACCTTAAAGTAGGCAATGATGCCGCGGAAAGGGTTGAACACCGAGTCGAAAATCAGCGCCTGGAGCGGAGCCTCGGGGTCTCCCTCCGGAGCGGGAATGCGCTCAATGATAGCGCGGAGAATCTCCGGAACGCCCATGCCGGTTTTGCCGCTGGCGCGGATAATCTCCTCGCGCTTGCAACCCAACAGCTCCACCACCTGGTCTTCCACCTCCTCGGGGTTGGCCGAATCGAGGTCACACTTGTTAAGCACCGGAATGATTTCCAGGTCATTGTCTATTGCCATATAGAGGTTGGAAATCGTCTGTGCCTGAATGCCCTGCGAGGCATCAACGATGAGCAGTGCTCCCTCGCAGGCGGCAATGGAGCGGCTCACTTCGTAGCTGAAGTCAACGTGTCCGGGAGTGTCAATGAGGTTGAGCACGTATTTTTGGCCGTCGAGCTCATAATCCATCTGAATAGCGTGGCTCTTGATGGTGATTCCGCGCTCGCGCTCAAGGTCCATATCGTCGAGAACCTGAGCCTCCATATCTTTTTGGCTCACGGTGTTGGTGTACTCAAGCAGGCGGTCGGCAAGCGTACTCTTGCCGTGGTCAATATGCGCTATGATGCAAAAATTGCGGATATTCTTCATACTGCCCGCAAAGTTATACAAAATTCCTCAAAATCCAATGGATATACTTCCATTATACTCAAATATTCCACCGGCTGTGAGCTGATGTCCTTGAGTTCTATACCCAACAATGAACCGCTGAGGATGTAATGGTATCGGACATCGTCTACAAGAAATTTAATTGCAGTTATCAGATTGTCGCAGCGCTGCACCTCATCTAAGAATATAAGAGTTTCGCCTTTCACAAGTGGCGTTGTTGTTATTGCCGACAGCCGCAATAATATATCATTCGCCGAAGTTTGTTGCGTTGCTCTTCGGCGGCATTAGCTTGTCATCTTGCGGTGACGATGAACCGGAAACTTCTTTTATACCGGCTCTTTCCCTATCTGCCGAAACGATGTCAGAGTTTTTGATGGAACGCTACTTCCCCTTTAAGTCCGGCGGCAGCGATTTTTATTTCTTTTCGCCTAATCAGAACACATTGGTTTTACTTAGTGTTACAATTCTTAACCGTGAAGTGGTTTACTTCATCACATACGGTAGTGGCAGTTCATCTCGTTCGGTGAATGAATTCAACTTCGAGGGCTTCGATTTTGATAATGTTGAAAGCAAGGAAGTAAAAGCTGTTGCCTCCATCATTAATGAGTTGTTTAAATAATTGCGTTAACACAAAAAAATTAATCGCGTTTCCGGCCTGGGAACGCGATTAATTTAGCTTTAGGTTTATGTTTTTGCGTCTAAAAAAAGATTGCAGCAACAATCTGCCGATTAGGGTTTAACGGCTGCAATACCGGGGAGGATTTTGCCCTCAATGGCTTCGAGCAGAGCACCGCCGCCGGTGGATACGTAGCTGACTTCGTCAGCGAGGCCGAATTTGTTGACGCAGGCTACGGAGTCGCCGCCGCCAACGAGCGAGAATGCGCCGTTTTTGGTAGCTTTAACAATGGCGTCGGCAATTGCGCGTGAGCCGGTAGTGAATTTCTCGAACTCAAATACGCCGGCAGGGCCGTTCCAAAGAATTGTCTTGGCAGGGAGGATTACGGCTTCAAATGCCTTGCAGCTTTCAGGGCCGGCATCCATACCTTCCCAGCCTTCGGGAACGTTCATTACGGAGCACACCTGAGTGTTGGCGTCGTTTGAGAATTGGTCGCCGGCTACGCAGTCGGTGCCGAGAACAAGGTTAACGCCTTTCTCTTTGGCCTTCTTCATAATGTCGAGGGCGAGGTCAAGCTTGTCTTCTTCGCAGATGCTTTGGCCGATATTTCCGCCCATAGCTTTGGCGAAGGTGTAGGTCATACCGCCGCAGAGAATCAGGTTGTCGACCTTGTCCATAAGGTTTTCGATGATGCCGATTTTGGTGGAAACCTTAGAGCCGCCCATAATGGCGGTGAAGGGGCGCTTGATGTCGCTGAGAATGTTGTCAACGGCTTGCACCTCTTTCTCCATCAGGTAGCCGAGCATCTTGTCTTCGGGTTTGAAGTAGTCGGCAATAACGGCTGTGGAGGCGTGTTTGCGGTGAGCTGTGCCGAAAGCGTCGTTAACGTAAACGTCGGCGTAGCTTGCAAGGGTTTTGGCAAATTCTTTCTGAGCAACCTTCATTGCTTTCTTTGCTTCGTCGTAGGCGGGGTCGGCTTTGTCGATACCAACGGGCTTGCCCTCTTCTTCGGGATAGAAGCGGAGGTTTTCGAGCAGCAGAACCTGGCCGGGCTTGAGGGTTGCGGCTTGGTCGGCGGCTTTAGCACAGTCGGGGGCGAACTCTACGTCTGTGCCGAGAGCTTTGGCTACCACGTCTTTAATTTGGCCGAGTGAGAGCTTGGGGTTAACTTTGCCTTTGGGTTTGCCCATATGGCTCATTATGATGAGTGAGCCGCCGTCGGCGAGGATTTTTTTGAGGGTGGGGAGAGCGCCGCGAATACGTGTGTCGTCAGTAACGTGGCCGTTCTCGTCAAGGGGTACGTTGAAGTCAACGCGAACAATTGCCTTTTTGCCGGCGAAATTGTAATTGTCGATTTTCATAATTTCACTTAAATATTTTGGAAATTTGGTTATTAAAGGATTATCTTGGAGGTTTGGACATCGCCGTTTTGAGCGGTGACTTTAACAAGCATCACGCCCTTTGCGCCGACTTTCACTGCCGGAGCTTTTGCGGCAGCAAGGGTGCGACCGGCAAGGTCAAACACCTCGAGCGCTGCCACCTCAACACCAGAAACGCTTATCTCGCCATTACTGACCGAGACACGTGCGCCGGGGAGCGCAACTTCGCTCAGCGAGTCTTGTTCGGGTTCTTTCTGGTTTTCGTCAACTACGTCGGGGTGCTTGCCGTCGGCAGTGTTGGGCTGGGTGTATTCGGGGTCGTATTCTGCTACGATAACGTCGCCTTTTTCGCAGGGAATAGTGGCGGTGTAGTTACCGGTGTATACGATGGGTTCAACGGTTTGGCCGTTGACGGTGATGCGGGTGTTGAGCAGGTCGTTGGCGCGGAGGTTGAGTTTTGCTCCGGCGTTGGAAGTAATGGTGGCTTTTTTGAGCTTACCGTCAGCCCAGTCGAGATCAACCGTGAAGTTGCCGCGTGCTTTGAGGCCGTAGACGTGGCCATTCTTCCATGCTGAAGGGAGGGCGGGCAGCAGATAGAGGCCTCTGTGGCTTTGGAGGAGGGCTTCGGTTATACCGGAGGTTGCACCGAAGTTACCGTCAATCTGGAACGGCGGATGTGCGTCGTAGAGATTGGCGTAAAGTTTGCCGCTAATCATATTTTTGAGAATCTGGTGCATATGGTCGCCATCGAGTGCGCGTGCCCAGAGGTTGATTTTCCAACCCATAGACCATCCGGTTGCATCGTCGCCGCGTTGACGCAGGGAGTTTACGGCCGGAGTGAAATATTTGGAGTCGGGAGTGATTTGTCCGAAGGGGTAGAGTGCCATAAGGTGAGAGAGGTGGCGATGGCCGTTATTTCCGGCGGTGTAAGCGCTGTATTTCCATTCGCGGAGAAGGAGGTCGCCTTTATTAAGGCCGTTGGCAGTCCATCCCTGTGCAGCGGTGAACTCTTCGGTGGCGAGGCCCTTGTCTATCTTCTTATATGTGTCGCGAAGTATTGCAATGTCGGCAGCCTTGATGCCGCAGTTGTCTTCGCCAAGGATGTCGATGGCTTCAATTACGCCGGCAAGGAGTTCGGTAACAATCTGCTGAGAGTGGGCGGTGGCGTTTTCTGAACCGGGACCTTGTTCGGGAGAAGATTCGTTGGGACATTCGTATGTGCCGTCGCCGGCAATGCGCAGACGTTCGAGCCAAAATTCGCAGGCACCCCAAAGGGTGGGCATAGCGCGTTTCAGGAATTCAACGTCTTGGGTGAAGCGGTAGTGTTCAAGAATATGAGAGCAGTACCAGGCGTTGCCAACCACATAGTTGTTGCCCCAGCCGGAGCCTGCGCCGAAAATGTTGTTTTCGTTGAAGATTGACCATCCTCGTGTTGATGCGGGGTTGCTTACATATTTGGCTGGGTTGTCGCGCCATTGGGGTTGAACCGTGGCCTGATTGATGATGTAGTTGGTGAAACATTCGTGCATATCCGAGAGGTTGGTGGGCTCGGTGGGCCAGTAGTTCATCTCGATGTTGATGTTGGCGTGGATGTCGGCATTCCAGGGCTGAGTATTGGAATTGGAGTAACGGCGGCTGGCGTTGTAGCCGGTCCAAATGCCTTGGAGGTTATTGGGGAGGTCAAGTCCGCGGTTGGAGCAGATTGCCAAATAACGGCCGTATTGGAAGAGCAGTTGCTCGATTTGGCGCGTGTATTTTGCCGGGCCGTTACCGCTGTTGTATTGATTTTTGAGTTGGAGGGTGGGGATGTCGTTGACGGCACCGTCGAAGCTCAGCTCTACGCGGTTGAATATCGGCTGATAATCGGCTACGTGGGCAGAGTAGATTGCTTGCCATCCTTTGGCGGCGGCATTATCGGCCTGAGTCTTGATGTTGTCAATCAGGGTGGCGGTGCCTGAGGTGTAAGTCGAGGCAATGGGGTCATAGTCGGTATTGCCGGCGAGAATCACGAGGATTTCATCAGCGCCGGTAACGGTGATGCCATTGTCGGATGCGGTCATTGTGCCGCCGACAGGCACGACTTTGAGGGTTGAGGCGAAGCTGACGGTTTGGAACTTGCCGTTGAAAGAGGCGTAGCCGTCGTTGCTGTAAGTTACTGTGGGAATTTTTTCGGTGGCGGGTTCAAGCATTCCGGGGTCAATGCGGAACGTCAGGTTAAGTTTGCCGGCAACAGACGATGTGAGGTGTCCGGCAATAACGCCGTCGGGGTATGAAGCGACAAACTCACGATTGAACTCCGTTCCGTCGGCTGACTTGAAGTGGGTGGCGGCGAGGCCGGTGGTGAGGTCGAGCGAACGGTAATAGTCGTTGACGGCCTTGTCGGCACCCCATCCGAAGTTTTGGTCATCGAGCGGGATGGTAATCATAAGGTTTCCGAAAGCCTGAAATGAACCGTAGCCGGTTTCATTTGATGAGCTGTTATATCTTTCGGTTGAACCGGTCCAAAGGGTCTTTTCGGTATATGAAATTTCCTCCTCGTAAACGCCGCCAAGCAATTGGGCGCCGAAGCGGCCGTTGCCGATAGGCAGACCCTGCTGCTCCCAGCCGGTGCCGGGGGCTTTATACCAAAGGGTCATATTGTTGTCGGGAGTCCAAGTTGTGGTGCCGTTGATGGTATATTCGCCGAAAGTCATATCTTTTTCGGCTACGAAATTCATAGCGTTGCCTGAGTCGCCGGCATCCCAGCAAGCGTACTGCTGACCAACGTTTGCGCCTTGGAAGAGGTTTATGTTCTTGTCTTGTCCGTTGGGTTGAATTTCAAAATTTTGGAAGTCGGCGGTGCTGACGAGCTTGAAGCCGGGAGCGTAAGGTTCGGATGAAAGTTTGATGCTCCCTTTTGTGGTTGCATCGCCCACAAGAGCCAAGTAACCGCCATCTTTATTGATAATTTGGCAGTTGTCGCGTGTGCCGGTGAGCTTCCATTGGAAAGCGTTTGTGGGGTTGGCTTTAGCCTGAAGCACCGGGTTGCCAATGCCGTTGGCTTTCATAACGATGCTTTGGGTTTTCCAGCGCATATAGTAGTATACTTCTTCGTTGTCGTTGCTGAAAATGGGTAGTACGGAGAAGTCGATGTTTACTACTGTGCCGTCGGTGGTGTATATTTTCAGGGGGTTGTTCGTGTCGTTGGCGGTATATTCGTGAATTTCGCGACCGGTACCATAACCCTGGTGTTGGTTCATATGGTCGGACTGGCCTACGCGACCGATTTCGTATGCACCGGCATGGTCAGAGTTGGTAGTGGAGGTAATATAGAGTGCCACACCTTCGGCAGCAGTGCGAAATGCTGCGTCGGAGTAAGATACTTCGTTGCCGAGTTTTGAGCGCAATATAAAGCTGTCTTTATTGCCGATGAATTGCCAAAGTTGAGCGTCGGCTGTGGGCGCGGATGCCGCTGTTTTCAGCGGGTTGCCGGCGCCTTGGTCGGCGATGGCTGCATCGCCTCGACTGAAGCGTACCTGATACCACACCGGGGAGTCGGTAGTAGAAAATTGCACTTGAGCGTTGGCAATGCCCGCGAGGGTCATCACTGCAGCAGCAAGTGTTGCTTTAAGATTGAAGTTCATAATATTTAGTGAGATTGGTTTAATTTTGGGGCAAATATAGTTAAAAATGACGAAATGAGCAAAACTTTTGCTTCCTCGGCTTGTTATAACGATGAAATTAATCTTAAAACAACTGCTATGAAATACGTTCAGCCCGAATTACCATACGACACCGCCGCCCTTGCTCCCGCAATCTCCGAAGAAACCGTGAAGTTTCATTATGGCAAGCATGAAAAGGCGTATATCGACAATCTTAACGCAATGATTAAAGATACACGCTTTGAGGATATGAGCCTCGAGGAGATTATCACCGAGAGCGACGGCGCTCTTTTCAATAACGCTTCTCAGGCTTGGAACCACATTTTTTACTTCTTTGGCCTCAACCCCGAGGGAGGCGGCGAACCGGGCGGCGACCTACGCAAGGCCATTGACCGCGATTTCGGCTCGTTCGACCAGTTTAAGGATGAGTTTGTCAAGGCCGGTGCGGGGCTGTTTGGCAGCGGCTGGGTGTGGTTGTCGTCAGATTCCGACGGCAAGCTCTTTATTCAGGCACTGTCGAATGCCGGCAATCCGATGACCCACGGGCTTACGCCGCTGATGACATTCGACGTTTGGGAACACGCATACTACCTCGACTACCAGAACCGTCGCGCCGACGCTCTCAAAACGCTTTGGGACTTTGTCGACTGGGATGTGGTCGAGTCAAGATATTAAGCATAATGTGATGAATGGAGAGAGAGGCACGCGTGAGCGCCCCTCTTTTTCTCTTTTTATGAACTTTTTTTGCGGTGAGGTTGTTATAATAGCAAAGACAACAAAAGCTTTTTCTATTGTGTGAAAGAAATGTGATAATGATTGGTTTATTATTTGACGAGGAGTGACTGTGAAGCCACTCCTTGCTGATTTTGGTAATTGATTAAATTTTCTTAAATTTGCGCTTATGATTATAATTGCAGACGCAGGAAGCACGAAAGTGGAGTGGTGCGCGGCCAATTCGGCTGCGGACTGCCGCACGTTTGTGACTCCGGGAATTAATGCCACGCAGATGAGCGAGGAAGAGCTGCGCCGGCGCTTCGTCGAAGCGCTGGGCGGCTTGACACCCGATGCCATATACTATTATGGAGCGGGATGCGCAACTCCCGAAATCTGCACCAAGGTTGTCGGCGCAATGCCCTCTGGTGCGGCCGTGGAGGTGGCCTCCGATATGCTCGGGGCGGCACGTGCGCTCTATGGCCGCGAGTCCGGCCTTGCGCTGATTCTCGGCACCGGAAGCAACTCCGCGCTCTACGACGGCCACTCTCTTACGCTCAATATGCCGCCGCTCGGCTTCATACTCGGCGATGAAGGGGGCGGTGCATCTTTGGGTAAACGTTTGCTCAATACGGCGTATCGCACCGGGCTGCTGCGCCCCGAGCTTGAACGCTTTCTCGAAATGGGCTACGGCGAAATTCTTGAACGCGTGTATCGCCGCCCCGAGGCAAACAAATTTTTGGCGTCGCTCGTTCCGTTTATTGCCGAGCACTCCGAGCGCCTAAGTGCCGTAATCGATGCTGAGTTTGACGCGCTCTTCGACGCGATGTCGCCGTATTATTACCACTACCGCAAGTTGCGCGCCGTGGGCGGCGTAGCCAAGACTTTTGAGCCGCAGCTCCGCGCTCGCGCCGCGCTCCACGGCTTCACTATCGACCAAATTCAAGATCGCCCTATGATGGGCCTCATAAGTTATCATCTCAATGAAAGATAATAAAACAGAACTGATTCTCATCAACATAACCGGAGTTGACCGCCCGGGCGTCACCTCGGCGCTCACAGGCATTCTCGGTCAGCATAAGGCTTCGATTCTCGACATCGGCCAAAGCACTATTCACCACTACCTCTCGCTGGGCATTCTCATAAAAACCGACTCGGCAAGCTCGGGCAACATTCTGAAAGACCTCCTTTTTAAGGCATCGGAGTTGAATCTCAACATCCGCTTCACGCCCACCGACGTCAACGACTATGAAACTTGGGTAAATATGCAGGGCAAGAGTCGCTGGATTATCACGATGCTTGGCCGCCGACTTACCGCCGACCATATTGCCAAACTCACTGCCGAAGTCGCCGCCGAGGGGCTTAACATTGAAAACATCAAGCGCCTAACCGGGCGCATCTCGCTGCAACACAAGGAAGACAAAAAGTCGAAAACCTGCATCGAGATGGCCGTGCGCGGCAATCCTGCCGATCGCAGCGGCCTGAGCCGCCGATTCCTCGAAATCGCGTCAAGCAACGATGTTGACATCTCCTTTCAGGAAGACAACGTGTTTCGACGTACGCGCCGCCTGATTTGCTTCGATATGGACTCCACCCTCATCGAAACCGAGGTTATCGACGAACTGGCCATGCGCGCCGGGGTTGGCGATCAGGTCAAGGCAATCACCGAGCGGGCCATGCGCGGCGAAATTGACTTCGTGGAGAGTTTTACGGAGCGCGTTGCGCTGCTTAAAGGACTGGACATCAGCGTGATGCAAGATATTGCGGAACATCTGCCCATAACCGAGGGGCTGGAGCGTATGATGACCGTGTTGAAACGCGCCGGCTATAAAACGGCGATACTTTCGGGCGGTTTCACATACTTTGGCGACTATCTGCGCCGCAAGTATGGTTTTGACTATGTGTATGCCAACGAGCTTGAGGTTGACGAGACCGGTCACCTCACCGGGCGCTATGTCGGCGAGGTTGTTGACGGTCGCCGCAAGGCAGAACTGCTGAAGTTGCTGGCTCAGGTTGAAAACGTCAACATTGCGCAGACCATTGCCGTGGGCGATGGTGCCAACGACCTGCCGATGCTTGCCACTGCCGGTCTTGGCATTGCATTCCACGCCAAACCCAAAGTCAAGCAGACTGCCGAACAGAGCCTGTCGACCATCGGCCTCGACGGCGTACTCTACTTCCTCGGTTTCAAAGACTCGCTGATGGAACTGAAGTAATTCATAATTGAGAATGCATAATGCATAATTTAATTCATAATTCATAATAAACCCAAAGCCCAAGGCCTAAAGCCCAAGGCCCAAAACCCAAAACCTATGAGCTTTTTATCTGATTTCAAAGCCTTTGCAATGAAAGGCAACATTCTCGACATGGCAGTCGGTGTAATCATCGGCGGCGCGTTTGGTAAAATCGTAACCTCGCTGGTCAACGATGTGATTATGCCCTGCGTTGGTATCCTCACCGGCGGCGTAAACTTCACCGAACTGAAAGCCGTGCTCCACGACGCCGTGCTTGACCCTACCACACAAGAGGTTGTCAAGGAGGCCGTTACGCTCAACTACGGTATGTTTATCCAAAACATCGTTGACTTCCTCATCATTGCATTCTCGATTTTCTGCGCCCTCAAGGCCATTATGAAGTTCAAGAAGCAGGAAGAAGCCAAGGAGGAAGCCCCCGCCCCCGCTCCCGAACCCACCAAGGAAGAAGTTTTGCTCACTGAAATCCGCGACATTCTCAAGAACAAAGAGTGAACCTCGCCGACATAAAGACTCCGGGTCCCATAGGCGTTTTCGACAGCGGCTATGGCGGCCTCACCATTCTTGAGGGCATACGTAGGCTGATGCCCCAAAACGACTATTTATATCTTGGCGACAACGCCCGCGCACCTTACGGCTCACGCTCGTTTGAGGTAGTGTATCAATTCACGCTTCAGGCCGTCACCCGGCTGTTTGAACTCGGGTGTCAGCTGGTGATTTTAGGGTGCAACACAGCCTCAGCCAAGGCGTTGCGCTCCATTCAGCAGCTCGACCTCCCTCATTTGGCTCCCGAACGACGTGTACTCGGCATTATCCGCCCGACCGTTGAAGCCATCGGCCAATATACCAAAAACGGCCACATAGGCATCTTCGGCACCCCTGGCACCATCCGCTCGCAGAGCTACGACATTGAGATTGCCAAACTGTATCCCGACTTCATCACCACCGGGCAGGAGTGTCCGCTGTGGGTGCCGCTGGTCGAGAACCGCGAGTTCGACAATCCCGGCGCAGATTATTTCGTTGAGAAATACATAGACCGGCTCCTGCACCGCGACCCGCTGATTGACACCACATTGCTGGGTTGCACACATTATCCGCTGCTGCTGCGCAAAATCCGCAAATATATGCCCGAGGAGGTGAAGATTGTGACGCAGGGCGACATCGTGGCCCGCTCGCTGCAAGACTACCTGCACCGACATCCCGAAATGGATGCCCGCGTGAGCAAAAGCGGACGCACGGAATATCTCACCACTGAGAGCGCCGAAAAGTTCTCGGAAACCGGGTCGCTGTTTCTTTCAAAACCCATTGAAGCAACGAGTATAGCGCTATGAGAATCGGAACGATAGACTTAGGCGAGCGCCCGGTAATGTTGGCTCCGATGGAGGACGTTACTGACGGCTCTTTTCGCCTGATTGCCAAGGAAAACGGCGCGGATATGGTCTACACGGAGTTTGTCAGCGCCGATGCCCTGATTCGCGACATTGCCGCGACCACCCGCAAGCTCAACATTGACAGCCGCGAGCGCCCCGTAGCAATTCAGATTTATGGCCGCGAGGCCGACGTTATGGTTCAAGCCGCCAAAATCGTTGAGGAGGCAAGCCCCGACATTCTCGACATCAACTTCGGCTGTCCGGTGAAGAAAGTGGCCGGCAAGGGTGCCGGAGCGGGTTTGCTCCGAGACGTCCCCAAGATGCTGGAGATTACCCGGGCGGTGGTCAACGCCGTGAAGATTCCCGTGACGGTGAAGACCCGCCTGGGCTGGGACTGCGAAAATAAAATCATAGTGGAGCTTGCCGAGCAGCTGCAGGATTGCGGCATCGCAGCACTGACCGTGCACGGGCGCACGCGCTCGCAGATGTACACCGGTCAGGCCGACTGGGAAATGATTGCCCGGGTCAAGGAAAACCCCCGGCTGACAATTCCCCTGATTGGCAACGGCGACATTGCCACCAAGGCGCAGGTTGATGAGGCATTCATACGCTATGGCGTAGACGGCGTGATGGTTGGGCGGGCAGCAATTGGTGCGCCGTGGATTTTCCATGAGCTGAAAATCGGCGAACCCATCAACGTTCACCGTCAGTTTGATTACCTGCGCCGACAAATCAACGAGAGCGTTGAGCGCATTGACCCGATTCGCGGAATTCTGCACATTCGCCGCCACATTGCAGCAACTCCGCTGTTCAAGGGTATTCCCAACTTCCGACAGACGCGCATTCAGATGCTTCAGACCCCCAACCCCGACTCTCTTATCGAACTAATAAATAAGGTAGAAAAAGAATATTATGCTTAAAAAATCATTTATTGCAGCATTGCTTGTCTGCGGCGCAGTAGTTTCATTTGCCGCAGTTCAAGATTTTAAGGTAGACCGTTTCCAAAAAATAAAAGTAACCGGCCCGCTCGACGTGGATTGCGTGTATTGCCCCGACTCCGTGGGGGTGATTCGCGTGGATGCCCCCATAGCCGGGCAGATGCCCTGGGTAGATGCCCAGGTCAAGGGCGACAAGCTCTTGCTTCGCCTTGTTCTCCCCGACAACGTGCGCATGGGCGAGGCTCCCGTAAGCGCCGAATTGCCCTCGGTGCGCGTATATACCAATTATCTCACCTCGGTAGAGAATGAGGGTGACAGTACCGTGCGCGTTATGACGGCAACCAACGTGCCGACATTCAAGGCTGTGCTTATTGGCAACGGCCGGCTGAGCGTTCGCGGCATTGATGCCGAAAAGGTTGATGCCAAAGTGATTGCCGGGCGCGGCATTATGGCGCTCAACGGCAAGGCTGACGAAGCGAAATATCACATTACCGGTGTCGGCACAATTCAAGCCGACGGCCTGCAAGCTCGCGAAGCCAAGGTGCACAATACCGGAACCGGAGCCGTTGGAGTCTACGCCACCGAGAAGCTCAAAGTCACCGGCATCGGCTCAGGCTCGGTCTACGTAAAAGGCTCCCCCGAAGTCACCAAGCGCGCTCCCGGCCTCAAGCTCCAACCCATCGAATAAACGGCGATGGGTTGCCCTCTCATTGACCAAATACGCAAAGACACCAAAATAAAATAATCGCTCCCCTTTTGGGAAAGCGATTATTTTATTCTTTATGTTTTTATATCTTTCTGTCTCAAAAAAAGACAGCCGACACAATCTGTCAAGTAGCCCATAGCAGAATCGAACTGCTCTTTCAAGAATGAAAATCTTGCGTCCTAACCGATAGACGAATGGGCCAAAAGGCGGTCGCTTGGCTTAAGCGGCCAATGAGTTGATGTGCTTCTGGAGTGCGCTCTTAAGGTTAGCGGCCTTGTTTTTGGAGATGGTGTTTTTGCGGGCCAGCTTATCGAGCAGAGAAGCAACAGCGTTGAATGCCTTTTGAGCTTCAGCCTTGTCTGTCATTTTGCGGATACGGCGAACTGCGGTACGAGCAGTTTTTTCGTAGTAGCGGTTGCGCAGACGGCGGCTTTCAGTCTGACGGATTCTTTTAAGTGATGACTTGTGGTTTGCCATTTGATGTTTCTAATTCTATGTTTTTCTTTATTTTTGGTAGCCCATAGCAGAATCGAACTGCTCTTTCAAGAATGAAAATCTTGCGTCCTAACCGATAGACGAATGGGCCGTTTGGCTCGTTAAGCGACTGCAAATTTACGGCGAATTTTTGAACTGTGCAAATTTTTTCAACTTTTTTATTGCGAAATCAATGCGTAGCAGTTGTCTGCGCCAAAAACCACGCGATATGGCGTAAGGCCGTAGCCATCTTCAACCGCAGGGCCGCCAATGGGATAACCCGGGGCAGTGGTGAGGCAAAAAATGTCGTAGACCGATCCGCAACGCGGGCATTTGGCGTAGTTGGTTTCGGAATCAACATATACCAGCGTTTGCTGCGAATGCTCCACGGGGCAGGAAAGGTCGTAGGCCACGTATTCGCTGTTGACCGTGCAGGCCAACAACACACCGCCAAAGCCCGTGGCGCTGACATCGGTAAAGGGATAATCCGAGGGTACGCGCTGCGGCTTTATGAAGCGCCGGGTCTGCAACGCTCCGCTCACGCCGTAAACGTCCCAGTCGCCAATGCTCTGAAACGGCACGTAGGTTCTGCCCCACACAATGTTGTTTTTGATGTCGACAGAATGACATCCCGACAGCGCAGCGGTTGCCAGGATGCAAAAAATCTGCTTTTTATAGCCCCGACTCATGCATTGAGCTGGCCGAACATCTCGCCGAACTTGTCGGCGGCTTCCTGGAGTTTGCCGCCGATGAGCGGGCGCAACATTGCGGGAATCTCGGCCTCGATGGTTGCGGAAACATTGGTGTGAGCCTCGTCGGCTTCGGCGAGGTTTATAATCACGTGTATCGGCATCATACCGGTGTCACACATAAAGCGCACGGCCTCATAGGGCATACGTTCCACGATGCGGAACTTCATTTCTCCGACTCCGGGAGCCGAAAATGCCAGCGTTTCATCGTCGGGAAAGTTCACGGTGCCCAACTTTGCTTTCAAGTCATCAGGCAGCGATGCAACGCGGCCGCGAATGTCGCTGAGGTCGCTCATGCGCTGATACAGCGCGTCGCGACTCATATTTACCTTATAGGGTTTCCCGGTTATTATCATTTTGCAGGTGACCATTCTGCGGGATTGGTGCGCCATTCTTTGAGCAGCGCCACGTCTTCCTCGCGGATATAGTTGGTTTGCAATGCCACTTCGAGCATTGCGTTATAGTTACTAAGCGTTACCAGTTCAACTCCGGCATCCTTGAATGCTTTTTGAGCCACGGGGAAGCCATAGGAGAACATCGCCACCATACCAACCACCTCGCAGCCGGCCATACGGATTGCTTCTACGACCTTGAGGGAGCTGCCTCCGGTGGAAATGAGGTCTTCAACAACCACGACTTTCTGCCCCGGTTTCAGAGTGCCCTCGATGAGGTTTTCCAAGCCGTGGTCCTTGGGCGAGGAGCGAACGTAAACATATGGGAGAGCCAAAGTGTCGGCAACCAGAGCGCCTTGTGCAATTGCTCCGGTAGCAACTCCGGCTACGGCATCTGCCTGGGGAAAACGCTCCTCGATTATGCGACACAGCTCCACCTTTATAAACGAACGGATGTCGGGGTGTGAGAGCGTTACGCGATTGTCGGTATAAATCGGCGAGTTCCATCCGCTGGCCCAGGTAAAGGGGTTTGCGGGCTGAAGCTTTATGGCTCCAACTTTCAGAAGTTTCTCTGCGAAAAGCGTTTCAACCTGTTTCATGTCTATGTTTGGCTTAGAATTTTTTGGTTTAATTAAGTTGCAAATTTACGCATTTTCCCGCCTATATTTCTGTTAAAAAATATTAAAACACAATCTTCTTTCCCCCGCATATGTAAATCTTACCGCGCCGGGGTGATGCCACTCGCCGGCCCATCAGGTCATAAACCTCCACGAGGGGCCTTTCTGCTGCTATCTCAGTTATGGCAGACAGATCGTCATCCGTCAAGTTTTTATGCTCGTCGAGCCATGCGGCATATGCCGAAATCCTCTGCCAATAGAGCTTGGCCTTGGCTCCGGCCGACGATGCCACCGAAAGTTGGGGCCACCGCACGGCGTTGGCAGCATCTGCGGCCTCGCAATAGTCGGCAACTCGGTGGGCAATATCTTTGAGGCGATTGAACTTGTCAGGGTAAAATTCTTCCCATTGCCTTAAAAACTCCTCTTTGAAAGTATTGCTTGCCAGCAGCTGTCGCTCCCAGTGGGCCACGGCAAAGCTTGGCAGCTTGTTCATTGTGAAGCCTGTCTTGGTCGAAACGTTCAGCACCGGGTCCCACATCGGGCCGAAATGCCATTTGACATCCGAGCCCCTGTCGCGATGCAGAAATATTGAGCCGCTGTAGCCGTCGGTATCGAACATCACCTCGCGCATAATGAAATATTGCACTGCACTCTCAACGTCGATACGTTGCGTCCAGGCCTCCTTGTCGGTTGAATAAACCAGGCAGTTGAGCAGTTCAAACTCCTCGGTGAGCCATTGGCGCTGCGCTGCCGACATCTCGCCGGGGGTGTGGGCGGTCACTCTAAGCTTCAGTGACCCGATTTCGGGTATCACAATCTGCTGCTCCTCATAGTAATTGTCGAACTCCACGAGCCAGCCATAAGGAATCGTTGCCGGGTCGTCGTTCAGGTCTGGTTGTTCATAGATGTTCAGGCGGTTTTTCGACACCTTGACCGTTTCGGTCAAGAAATACAGTCCCTCATAGTTGCCGTTTAGAATCAGCTCTACCGGTTGAATATGCGGAGCCCACAGCATTCCGAGCATTCGCGCCATCTCCATAGCGCATACCGACGTTATCCACTCAATATTGCCGCTGCCAAAATTCCACGCAATCAGCGCAAAATCGCGGTTTGCGGGAAGCCCCAATACAGAGGTTTTCTCGGCGAATTTCAATTTGTAAGGCTTCTTGGCGAGTGTCCACGTAGCATTTCCGCGACCCCGGATAGTCAGCGCCACGGGACTAAGCTCGCTGCCCAACGCCGGCAGCTCGCAATCGGCAGGAACTGTAACAAACAATCCGGCAGGAATTTTTGTAACTTTATCAAGGATGGAATCTCCGTTTTCGGTTCTGATGTGCAGCGTCGGAATAGTTCCGGAAGCCATTCTCTCAGGCCATACGACCTCCGCATTCGTGCTCAACACACTGAGCAGCAATGCAATACAAATGGGGGGGGGTAAGTTTAAACAGTGCTTTCATATCACCACAAAGTTACAAATTTTCCCTCATTCCCGCAACTCACCGCAGCAACTGTATTGCTGCTTCTATTACATTCCGTAAAGCGGGAACATCATTTCTGACAACTTCAAATATTAAATCTGCATCAAGCTCAAAATTTAAGCCTTGACTCCAAGAATTCTTTAAGATTAGATATCAACACGACTTTAAGAGGCATCTCCACAAGTAAATCAATATCGCTATTAGGGCGATTACTTCCTCTTGCCGTAGACCCAAATAAACACATAGAACTAATCATTTCTCGTACACATACCGCAAATATACGCCAATTTTATCAAACCCCAAAAAACAAGAGGGATGGAGGGTAAAAAAGCGGGCGGCGCTGTGGAGCGTCGCCCGCGGGTTTTGGATATGAGGGGGTGTTGAAACGTACAGGGGAGGGATTGTCAATTAGTAATTAGCACTTAGTAATTAACAGATTGCGGCGAGGAGGCCGGATTGCTGGCAGAGGGTAAGGATTTGGTCGTAGAAGCAACTTACCAGGCCGAGGGCAATGATGCCGGCGGTGGTTACCCACATGCCGATGCGCTCGCTGCAGGTGCTCTTGAACTCGGCAATCAGCGGCTCTTCGGTAGAGAGGAACATTGACTTGACAACCATCAGGTAGTAGTAGAGGGAGATGATGGTATTAATCAAGGCAATGAGCACCAAAACGTAGAGCGCGGTGGAGGTGGTGGCGTTGAGCGCGCCGGTAAAGATGAAGAATTTGCTGAAGAAACCTGCAAAAGGCGGGATGCCGGCCAGAGAGAACATTGCAAGCATCATAACGAATGCCAAGTGGGGGTTGGTTTTGTAGAGCTGACGGTAGTCGCTCATGTCAACCTTGCCGGTTTTGTTTTCAATGGCTTGGATAACGCCGAAAGCAGCAAGGTTGGAGAAGATGTAGACCAGGATGTAGAACATCAGTGATGCCATACCCATAACGTTGTTGCCCACAATGCCGAGCATAATGTAGCCGGCCTGAGAGATTGACGAGAACGCGAGGAAGCGTTTCATGTTGTTCTGACGCAGGGCAAAGAGGTTACCCACGGTAATCGTGAGGATAATCAGCGCGTAGAGCATCCATTCCCAAACCTGAGAGTAAACGGTTCCGAAGCACTGCACCAGGATTACCAGGAAAGCGAATGCTGCAGCGCCCTTGGAGATTACGCTGAGGTAGGAGGTAACCGATGTGGGGGCACCCTGGTAAACGTCGGCGGTCCAAAGGTGGAATGGCACGAGCGAGAGCTTGAAACCTACGCCGGCGACCACGAATGCCAGAGCTACGATGAGCAGCGGGCTTGCATCGCTGACACCAACTGCCGATGCGATATTGCTGAAGTAGAGCGAGCCGCTCAGCAGGTAAACGAGGCTCAGACCCATCATAAAGATGGCGCTCGAAAATACTGCGGTGAGCAGATATTTGATGGCGGCTTCGTGGCTTTCGTATTTGTGCTTGTCGAAAGCTACCATAGCGGCAAGGGGGAGCGAGGCGCTTTCGAGGCCGATGACGAAGAGCAGGAAGTGGCGGGCCGAAATCATCAGATACATACCGAAGAGCGTTACGAGCAGCAGTTCGTAGAACTCGCCGCGACGGTTGAGCGACACTTCGGAGTTATTCCACGTGGAGGCCTGAATCAGAACAATCAGCACGCCGACGTTGAGAATATTCTTGATGCAGGTAATAACCGGCGAGGTCACATACATTCCGGCAAATGCCGAGGTGGTTTCGCCACACGTGCCGAGGCAGAAGAAGCCGGCAATGGTGAAAAGGCCAAACAGAAGAATCGTAATCCCCGAGAGGGCGTTGTTGGCCTTCTTAGGCATGAACGTGTCGTAGAGGAATACCAACAGGAAGATAACCAGCAGGGCAATCTCCTGTTTCATCATTAAAAACTGTGAGTAATCCATTGGTTTATGCTTAAAATCTTAGGGAATTACATGCCGATTACTTTAAAGATGTCGGCCGTGAAAGTTGTCTTAATCAGCGATTCGAAGAAGTTGGGGAAACAGCCGATTGCAGCAACGCAGATAATGAGGGTCACGGTTGAGGTGCGTTCCCACCAGGTTGCATCGGTGAGTTGCAGGTGGTGTTCGTTTTGAACCGGGCCGAGGAGCAGCTTGCCTACCACGCGGAGAATGTAGACTGCCGTGATAACGATAGAGCAGCAAGCGATGATGGTGAATACGCGGTTGAGAGTAGCCGTCTCCTGGAAAGAGCCGACGAAGATGGTCATTTCAGCGGCAAAGCCCGAAAGACCGGGGAGACCGAGCGAGGCCATACCGGCAATCACGTAGCAAACGGCCAAGAACGGCATAATCTTCATCAGGCCGCCCATTTCGCGAATGTCGCGGGTGTGTGTGCGACCGTAAATCATGCCGATGAGGGCGAAGAAGAGGGCGGTCATCAGGCCATGGGAGAGCATCTGCATGATTGCACCGGTCATTGCGGTGGTGTTGAGCATCAGGATTGCAAAGAGCACCAGGCCGCAGTGGCTCACTGAGGAATATGCGTTGATATACTTAAGGTCAGTTTGCACGCAGGCGGAGAATGCGCCGTAGACTACCGAGATACCGGTCAGGATGAGGAAAATCCAGGCGAGTTCATTGGCAGCGAAAGGCATCAGATAGATGGCAACTCGGAAGCATCCGTAGCCGCCGAGTTTCATCAGCACGCCGGCGTGGAGCATCGACACGGCGGTCGGTGCACAAGCGTGACCGTCAGGGCTCCAAGTGTGGAAAGGGAACATAGCGCCCAGCACGCCGAATCCCACAAAGGCCATCGGGAAAAGGAAGTATTGCCAGCTGTGAGGAATGGAGTCTGCCTCTGCAATCTCAAGGAGATTCCAAGAGTGCAATCCGGCATTGTAATAGATGCCGATAAGCGACAGCATCAGGAACGCCGAGCCGCCCATAAGCATAAGAGTGAGCTTCATTGCGCTGTATTCCTTTTTGCCCGTGCCCCAAATGCCGATGAGCAGATACATCGGAATGAGAGCCACCTCGTAGAACATGAACATCGTGAAGAGGTCAATCGAGATGAAGAACCCGAACACGCCGATGCTCAGCAAGATGAGCCAGAGGAAGAATTCCTTGGGCAGGGGGTTGATTTTCCATGATGCGAACGAGCCGGTGAGCAGGATGATGCTTGACAGCAGCAACATTGCTATGGAGATACCGTCAACGCCGACGCTCAGTTTGATATTCAGCGCTTCAAACCAGGTCCAGTCGCCGCGATAGAGCATTGCGCCCTCGGCTCCGGCAGCGCGAAGGCCGAGATAGTCAACCAGCAGCCATACGCTGAGGCCAAGCAGGGCAAGGGAGCCGGTCACGGCCACCGTGCGAATCTGCGCCATATTGCGCGAGAGGTAGAGTCCCAGCAGCATCACTACGGGGATTACCACGAAATATATAAGAGGATTGGTGAACATATCTTAGTGATGAGTGATAAGTGATGAGTGATGGGTAGGTTAGAGCATTATGCAGGCTGTGGTGATAGCGCCGAGAAGCAACGCGCCGAAGAGGTAGACGTAGACGTAAGCCTGAACGGAGCCGCTCTGAAGCGGGCGGATGGTGATAGACAGGCGCTGGGCAACCCAAGCGAGGCCGTTCATGGTTCCGTCGATAACGTGGCGGTCAAACCAGGCGATGGGGCGGCAAATGCCGTTGAAAATAATCTTGTGTGTGATGAACATGTAGATTTCATCCCAATAGAAGCGATGGTGGGCGGCAGTCCAAAGTCCGCAGCTTGCTTTGGCAAACTTGTCGGGCAGGGAGTTCTTTTTGCGATACATTACCGTGGCGAGGCCGATGGCAACGAGGGCAATAACTATTGAGGGGACAGCAACGCCGAGCCAGTCAATGTGGATGTGGTAGGGTTCGCAGTTCCAGGTAACAAATTCGCCGAAAGGAATGAAGCCGGCAACGCAGCTCACTGCGGCAAGGAACACCAGCGGAATAGCCATAACCCAAGGGGCATCATGGGGTTTGTGGTGACCGTAGTCGGGTTCGTCCCACCAGAAGATGAGATAGTAGAGGCGGAACATATAGAATGCGGTCAGGCCGGCAACCATACTCATCCAGAGGCCCCAGAATGTGCTGTTCTGATAGCAGGCGCTGAGGATTTCATCTTTCGAGAAGAAGCCCGAGAAGGGAGGAATACCGGCAATTGCCAAGCAGCCAACCAGGAAGGTAATGTGGGTCAGAGGCATATACTTGCGCAGGCCGCCCATTGCGGTATAGTCATTGGAGTGAACGGCGTGGATAATTGCACCGGCACCGAGGAAGAGCAGAGCCTTAAACATTGCGTGGGTGAAGAGGTGAAACATCGAGGCCATATAGCCCAGTCCCTCGTGGATTTCGGGGCGGGCAACGCCGAGCGACACCATCATAAAGGCAATCTGCGAAATGGTGGAGAATGCAAGCACACGCTTGATGTCGACCTGAGTGCAGGCAACAACTGCGGCATAGAATGCAGTGATTGCGCCGACCACGGTAATGAACATCAGCGCGGCCTCTTCCATCAGGTAGAGGGGGAACAGACGGGCCACGAGGTAAACGCCGGCAACAACCATCGTAGCGGCGTGGATAAGAGCCGAAACGGGAGTCGGGCCTTCCATAGCGTCGGGAAGCCAAATGTGGAGCGGGAGCATTGCCGACTTACCCATACCGCCGGTGAAGATGAGTATGAGAGCCCACGTGAGCAGCGAGCAGCCCATAAAGGTTGCGCCGCCGAATAAGCCGACAACGTTGAGGGGTTGTGAGGTATATGCGTCGAAGTTGAACGTTCCGGTATAGTAGCTCAGGATGAGAATGCCGATAAGGAAGCCGAGATCGGCGAAGCGGGTAACGATAAATGCTTTTTTGGAGGCGCTTACTGCCGAGGGTCGGGTGTAGTAAAATCCGATGAGCAGATAAGAGGATGCGCCCACAAGCTCCCAAAAGATGTACATTTGGAAGATATTGGTGGCAACTACCAGGCCGAGCATCGAGAAGCTGAAGAGCTGCAGAAATGCATAGTAGCGCTGGAAGCCTTTTTCACCCTCCATGTAGCCGAGCGAGTAGAGGTGGACGCAGAAGCTGATTGTGGTGATTACCACGAGCAGCAGTGCCGAAATCGGGTCGAGCAGGAAGCCGAGGCTGATAACGAGTTTATCGTAGAATTCGAGCCAGGTGGTGTTGAACACTATGTATTGCAGACGCTGTCCGGCTTCGGTGATAAATGCGGCATCGCCGCTGAAAAAGTATGTAAAGGCGGTATAATATGCCAGCACCAGGGTGGTGCCCATACTCAGCACTCCATACCAGCCGGCAGCCTTGTGGCTCATTTTCGGGCCGAGGAGGCCGAGTACCAGAAAGCCGAGCAGCGGCAGGCACAGAATCAACAGAGGTATAATTGCGTTAATCGGTTCCATATCCGTTAGCCTTTCAGTTTATTTGCGTCGCGAACGTCAACGTTTTTATTGACGCGATACAGGTTAATGATAATTGCGATTGCGAGAGCCGTTTCAGCTGCGGCAATTGCGATTGCAAAGAGCGTGAAGAACATTCCTTCCTGGCCATCGGGGTAAACGTAGCGGTTGATGACCGTGAAGTTGATGTCTACGGCATTAAGCATCAGCTCCAAAGATATGAGCATGGCAATCATGTTCTTGCGGGTAAGGAATCCGTAGACTCCGCAGCAGAACATCACCAGGCTCGGGAGCAGGTAGTAAAGCACGTTGATTTCCATATCGTTGAAATGTGATTTAGCGTTTACGAGCCACGGCAACCGCACCGATTATGCAAGCGAGCAGCAACACTGAGATTGCCTCAAACGGCAGCATATAGCCGCCCTCGCCGCTAGAGAGCATAATCTGACCGAGGCGGTGCATGTCAAGGAATTCCATTTCGGGCTTTGCGCCCATCAGGCAGCAGCAGCGGCTAATCAGAGCCCAGCCTGTTATGCCGGCCATGCATACTGCGGCAAAGATGCCCCACCCTTTGCGGCGGCTTTCAAGTTTGGGAGCGTTGTGGCCTGGTTGGGTGGTCAGCAAGATGGCAAACACGAATAGTACCACGATGCCGCCCGCATAGACTGCAATCTGCACGCCGCCAAGGAACTCATAGTCCATCATGAAGTAGATGATGGCGGCTCCGAGCAGGGTGAAGAGCAGGTAAGTTGCCGAGCGCAGGATTTTGCGCGTTGTTACCGTGAGTACGGAACAGATAATGATGGCCAAGGCCACGATGACATATAAAACTTCCATATCTCTTTGGTTATTTGTTTTCAGGTTCTGCGGCGGGCTTTTCAGCTTCGGCTGCGGCCTGTGCTGCGGCTGCGGCAGCTTCGGCGGCAAGGTCGGGTTCGGGCAGATAGTTAAGTTTTTTCAGAAGAAATTCGCGGGTAAAGCCGGCTTGCTCAAAGTCATTGCTGAATTCAATGGCTCCGGTGGGGCAGTTGCTGACGCAGAGTTGGCAGAACGTGCATGAGCCGAGGTCATACATCCAGTTGACGAGTTGTTTTTTCTTCTTGCCGTCGGGCATATCCACCATCTTGCTTTCAATATTGATGGTGCCGTTCGGACATGAGCGCTGACACATTCCGCAGCTTATGCACTTATGGCGGCCATTAGCATCATATGTCAGGGTGAGCACGGCGCGGAATCGCGGAGCAGCCGGGCCGCCGTTGACTGTGCGGTTGTCGGGATACTCTTCCGTCACCTTTTTGGTAAGAAACTCCTTGCCGGTGACTTCCAAACCCTGAATCAGGGTTGAGAGGCCGGACGCGAAGCCCTTGAAATAATCTTTTACACTACCCATAGGTTATTGATTGGTATTTTTTTGTTTATTATCTTACTTGTCCGCCGAGAATGTCGAGCAGTTCGGCGGTGATTGATTGCTGTCGGAGTTTGTTGTATTCGAGGCGCAATTGCTCAAGGAGTTTGGTGGCATTGTCGTTGGCCGCCTGCATGGCCATCACACGAGCGGCTTGCTCGCTGGCGCGATTTTCGCAGAACACTTCCTGCATGGTGGAGAGGAGCATCAGCGGGAGTGCTGTCGAGAAGATTGACTGCGCGTCGGGCTCGAGAATATACATGCCGGGGGTTTGGGCGCTGGGCGTTGGGCCTTGGGTGTTGGGCTGCACCGGCAGAAGCTGCTCGGCGGCAAGGCGCTGGCGGCCGGCGCTGATAAAGTGCATATACACGATGTCAACCTTATCGGTGGCTCCCGAGGTGAAGCGGCACTCAATCTCGGTGGTGAAGCGCTTCACTGCATCGGCATCGCTCTTCGAGTCAACACCTTCGGGAGCGGGGCTGACCGCAATGCCATCGCCGGCGAGCTTGGATGCTGCGCGATACATTTTCTGGCCAATGGCTATCAACTCGATTTCGACGTCCCGGCCATAATGCTCGCGAAGAGAGTTGATGTGCTCGAGCAACTGCTTGAAAATATTCACGTTGTAGGCTCCGCAAAGGCCATCGTCGCTACCCCACACCAATATAGTGAGATGCTTGACCGCGCGTTCTTCGGTGAGCGGTGAACTGAACTCCACGTCGGCACTCAACAGGTTGCCGATGATGCTCTCCAGCTGCTGACGGTAAGGGAGCAACCGCTTTATTTCGCGGGTTGCCTTGCTCATCTTGGCCGACGAAATCATCTTCATCGCTCCGGTTATCTTTTCGGAGGATGATACTGAGCCGATTCGCCCTTTTAGATCGCGGAGTGTTGCCATTGATTATTTTCCGTACTGAGCAGCGGTTTCCTGAGCCACTTTTGTTAATGTCGCGGTTACTTCGTCGGTGAGTTGTCCGGCCTTGATTACGTCGAGCACGTCCTGTTGATGGCTTGCGCGGAGAGTCATCAGCAGGCGCTGCTGGAACTCGGCCACTTTGTCCATCGGCACGTTTTCAAGCAGTCCCTTGGTGCCGCAGAATATCACGGCAACCTGTTCCTCAACAGGCCAGGGCTGATACTGCGGCTGAATGAGCAGACGCTCGTTTTTGCGGCCCTTGTCAATAACGCGGGCGGTCACGGGATCCATGTCGCCGCCGAATTTCGTGAACGATTCGAGTTCGCGGAACTGCGCTTGGTCAATTTTCAGCGTACCGGCCACTTTTTTCATTGACTTGATTTGGGCGTTGCCACCCACACGGCTCACTGAGATACCGACGTTGATGGCCGGGCGGATACCGCGGTTAAACAGCGCGGTTTCCAGAAATATCTGACCGTCGGTAATGGAGATTACGTTGGTCGGTATGTATGCCGACACGTCGCCGGCCTGAGTTTCGATAATTGGGAGCGCGGTTAGTGAGCCGCCGCCCTTTACCATAGGTTTGAGGGCTTCGGGGAGGTCGTTCATCTTTGAGGCAACCTCCTGGTTGTCGATGATGCGGGCGGCGCGTTCGAGCAGACGGCTGTGGAGGTAGAAAATATCGCCGGGGTATGCTTCGCGGCCTGAGGGGCGCTTCAGAATCAGCGAAATTTCGCGGTAGCTCACAGCCTGCTTCGAGAGGTCATCGTAGACGATGAGGGCATCGCGGCCGGTGTCGCGAAAATATTCACCGATTGCTACTCCGGCAAAGGGCGAATAGTAACGCATTGCAGCAGAGTCGGAGGCCGATGCGGCAACTACTACGGTATAGTCCATTGCGCCGTTTTTGCGCAGGGTTTCAACCGTTGCAGCGATCGACGATGCCTTTTGTCCGATAGCCACATAGATGCAATACACCGGTTTGCCGGCTTTGTAGTTATCGCGCTGGTTAATGATGGTGTCGATGGCGATGGCGGTTTTACCAATTTGGCGGTCGCCGATGATAAGCTCGCGCTGACCGCGACCTATGGGCACCATAGAGTCTACTGCCTTGATGCCTGTTTGAAGCGGAGTTTTAACCGGCTGGCGGTATATAACGCCGGGGGCTTTGCGTTCCAGGGGCAAGCGAATCAGCTCGCCCTGAATGTCGCCGCGTCCGTCGATGGGTTCGCCAAGTACGTTGATGACGCGGCCAAGCAGACCCTCGCCCACGGGGATAGAGGCGATTTCGCCGGTGCGCTTAACTTTCATTCCCTCGGTAACGCGGTTAACGTTGTTGAGCAGAATTACGCCGACATTGCTCTCTTCAAGATTGAGAGCCACGCCTTTAACGCCGTTCTCAAATTCCACGAGTTCGTTGGCGCAGACGTTGTCAAGACCGTAGACGTGGGCAACGCCGTCGCCTACTTCGAGCACGGAGCCGGTCTCCTCAAACGTAACCTTGCGGTTAATGTTTTCGAGTTGTTGCTTGAGTATTTGTGATACTTCGCTTGGGTTTGTCATCAGATTAATGGCTTAATAGTTTAAGTCTTAGTTGTTTGAAGTCGGAGGCTATCGAGGCGTCGAGCAGTTCGTTGTCAATGCTCACGCTGAAGCCGCCAATCAGCTCGGGGTTTACCGTCTCGGTAAATTCTGCGGTGCTTCCGGCCGGTAGATGGTTGTTAACCAGAGTTTGTATGCGTTTAAGTTCTGCGGGTTGCAGCTCCATGGCCGATGTGATGTCAACCTTGTAGATATGGTGTTCCTCACGATATATGGCGATGTAGGCCAGGGCGATTTCGCGCAGGAACTCCAAGCGGTGATTCCGGTCAAGCAGCTTCATCAGGTCGGCAACGTATGTTTTTGCATCCTCGCCGGCGGCAGCTTCTGCCAGCGCAAGCTTGTCGCTGAAAGCCACGTGGGGATTTGCCAGCACTTTCAGCATATCATTATGCGAGCCAAACGCTGCGTTCAGGTTGTTCATCGCGCCATACACTTCCTTGTCCTTACCATTTTCGGCGGCAAGGAGATAGAGAGCTTTGGCGTAACGGCGAGGTATGAGTCCCTGGTTCATCAGTCGGCTTTTTCGATTTTGTCGAGAATGTTATCAACGAGTTTTGCTTGCGCCTTGGCATCAGAGAGCTGCTGTCCAACCACTTGCTGCGCAATGTCGAGGGCTGCGGCGCTAACCTGTTCGCGGAAACTCTCTTTGGCTTCTTTCTGAGCCTGTTCGATTGCCACCTTGGCGGCATCAATCTCCTTTTTTGCTTCGCGGGCAGCTTCGGTGCGGGCTTCTTCAATGATTTGCGACTTCATGCGGTCGGCTTCACGAAGAATGTCGGCTTGACGCAGACGGGCATCGGCCTCGAACTTTGCAGCCTGTTCCTTGGCGCTGTCGAGTTGCTCTTTGGCTTCTTTTGCATACAACACACCCTGGTCGATTAGCTCGGCACGGCTGTCTACTCCCTTCATAATCGCGGGCCACGCAAATTTCCACAGCAGCAGAAACAGCACGGCAAAAGCCACGAACATCCAGAATATCAGGCCGAAGTCAGGTGTGAACAGTTCCATCGAAGTTCTTTATGGCGATTATACGAAGAGGCAGAGCAAGCAAACGATTACGGCGAAGAGGGCAACACCTTCAATAAGGGCGGCAATCACAATCATGTTGCTTCGGATGTCGCCGGCAGCTTCGGGCTGGCGGGCGATTGCTTCCATTGCTGAAGAACCGATTTTGCCGATGCCGATGCCGGCACCGATTGCGGCGATTGCTGCGCCAAAGCCGGCGCCGAGATACTTGATTGCTACTTCAAGAAGAATGGCTAAGATAGTCATAACTGTAAGTGTTAAAGTGTTATGTAGTTATTGTATAATTTCTTTCTCATGATGCCCTCGCTCTTGGGCGGCTGCAATGAATGTTGTTGAAAGCATTGTGAATACGAATGCCTGGATAAAGCTTACCAGCACGTCGAGCAGCAACATGAAGATGCTGAACAGCATGCTCACGGCGGCGCCAAGTCCGGCAGCGGCAGCGCCGAAGTCGGCCATGATGAAGATTATCAGCGTCAGCACGATGACAATCATATGTCCACCCATCATATTGGCAAACAGACGAACCGTGAGCGATGCCGGCTTGGTCAGCACGCCAAACAGCTCGATAACCTGCATAATGGGTATTGGGCACTTGAGCCACAGGGGCACATCTGGCCAAAAGATTTCTTTCCAGTAATGCTTGCGGGCAAAGAGGTTGGTGCAGAAGAAAGTGATGAGCGAGAGAACCAGCGTTACGGCGATATTGCCGGTAAGGTTGGCACCGCCGGGAAATATCACCATCAGTCCCATCAGGTTCATAACGAAGATGAACATAAACACCGTGAGCAGATATGGCGCAAAGCGGCGGGCATCTTCGCCCAGGGTGGGTTTCACCACGCCCTTATAAACGAACTCTATCAGTTCTTCAATGGCACCGACGAACCCTCGCGGAGCTTTGAGGCCGTGTTTTTTGTGCCAGCGGGCTACGGAGATGCAGAGCAGCAACACCACGATGACAGCAATCCATAGCGCACACACGTTTTTGGTTATCGACATATCGAACGCAGGCTTGACCTCCTGTCCGTCGGGCAGTATCTGCACCACTTTGCCTTTGTTGTCGCCCTCAGCAGGCACCTGCCAGGTATAGTCGCCGTCGGTATAGACGGCGTGGTTGTTGATATGCGAGGAGCTGAAGCAGTGAAAGGAGCCGTCTTTTGCCCAAACCATTACCGGCAGGGGAATGCGGTGATGATGGTCAAAGGGCACTTCCCAACCGTAGCCATCGCCGAGGTGTTCAAAAATTATATCCTTGGGGCTGAAGTCTACGGCGCGGGCTGCCGGAGCCATAACCTGGGCCATGACTGCGACAATAAGAATTACGAGTGCCTTGAGTTGCTTCATCTTGCTGATGGGGTTAATATATACATACTGACACTACGTCGTTGAGAACGTCGACCAAACCGCCGTCGGTGCTTACCGTGTGGCGTTCGCCGGAGGCCGTGTAGCTGATGTCGCCCTTGACCAGGGTGGAAATCAGCGCGGCGTGGCGGGGCAACACTTCAAAGGAGCCCAATGCGCCGGGGAGGGTGACGTTTTCAACCTCTCCCTCGAACACGATGTCGGCGGGTGATATTATTCTCAGTGTCATTTTTTTAATTAGCAATTAGTAATTTCAAATTCTTAATTCTTAATTTTCAATTCTTAATTACTTTACCTCGGCGAGGAGTTTCTTGCCTTTTTCTATAGCTTCGTCAATGGTGCCGACGTTGAGGAACGCCTGCTCGGGATATTGGTCCATTTCGCCGCTGAGAATCATCTTGAAGCCGCGAATGGTTTCGTTGAGCGGCACCATCACGCCGGGCAGGCCGGTAAACTGTTCTGCCACATTGAATGGCTGTGACAGGAAGCGCTGGGCGCGACGTGCGCGAGCCACCACGAGCTTGTCATCGTCGCTCAGCTCGTCTACGCCGAGAATGGCGATGATGTCTTGCAGCTCATTGTATTTCTGCAGCAGTTGCTTGACGCTTTGGGCCACGTTGTAGTGTTCTTCGCCAATCACGTTGGGGTCGAGGATTCGCGAGGTTGATTCCAGCGGGTCAACTGCCGGGTAGATGCCGAGTTCGGCGATTTTACGCGACAGCACGGTGGTTGCGTCAAGGAACGAGAATGTGGTAGCAGGAGCGGGGTCGGTCAAGTCATCGGCCGGCACATAGATTGCTTGCACTGAAGTGATTGAGCCGTTTTTGGTTGAGGTGATGCGCTCTTGCAGAGTACCCATTTCAGAGGCCAAAGTAGGTTGATAACCCACTGCGGAGGGCATACGGCCGAGAAGTGCCGAAACCTCGGAGCCGGCCTGAGTGAAACGGAAAATATTGTCGATAAAGAGAAGAATGTCTTTGCCGCCGCCATCTTGGTCGCGGAACTGCTCGGCAACGGTGAGGCCGGTAAGGGCTACGCGCAGACGTGCGCCCGGGGGTTCGTTCATCTGGCCGAACACCAGAGCTGCTTGGCTTTCCTCAACTTGCGCCATGTCAACGTCGTGGAGGTTCCATTCGCCCTTTTCCATACCCTCTTCAAACTTTTTGCCATATTTTATTACGCCCGACTCAATCATTTCGCGGAGCAGGTCGTTGCCCTCGCGGGTACGTTCGCCAACGCCGGTAAACACTGAGAAGCCGTTGTGGCCTTTGGCAATGTTGTTGATAAGTTCCATAATGAGCACAGTCTTACCAACGCCGGCACCGCCGAAGAGGCCGATTTTGCCGCCCTTGGAGTAGGGTTCGAGCAAGTCAATAACCTTGATGCCGGTTTGAAGAATCTCGGTGGAGATGGTGAGGTCTTCAAATTTCGGCGCGGGCTGGTGAATGGCGCGCAGATCGGTGCGCTGCAATTCGGGGAGATTGTCAATGGTCTGGCCGATGACGTTCATCAGGCGGCCCTTGACCTGCTCGCCGGTGGGCACGGATATGGGATGACCGAGGTTTTCAACCTTGATGCCGCGCTGCAGGCCGTCGGTGCTCTCCATAGCAACGCAGCGAACGGTATCTTCGCCAATGTGTTGCTCAACTTCGAGAATCAGTTCCGAGCTATCGGGGCGCGTGATTTTCAGTGCGCTGTAAATGGGGGGAAGTTGCGAGGCGTCTCCCTCAAAGGCAACGTCGACCACCGGGCCGATTACCTGGGCAACTTTTCCGTAAATGTCGCTCATCGTGAGGTGTGGGGTATGGGGTGTTTCTTAATTAGAAGTGGAAGCCGGTGAGGATTACTATTACCATCAACACGAGGTTAGCAATGCTCAGGGGCATCAGATATTTCCATTCGAAATTGAGGAGCTGGTCAATGCGCAGGCGGGGGAAGGTCCACTTGAACTGAATCATCAGCAGGGTAACGATTACGGCCTTGGCAAGGAACCACAGCGGAGAGGGAATGTAGTCCATCACGTTGTTGAACGCTTCCCAGCCGTAGATGTGGAGCGGGGCCCAGCCGCCAAGGAAGAGCAGCGTGGCAACGCCGCCGATAATGAAGAGATTCAGATATTCGGCGAGGTAGAAGTAGCCGAAGTGGATGCCTGAGTATTCGGTGTGGTAACCGGCGGTAAGCTCCGATTCAGCCTCGGGGAGGTCAAATGGGCCGCGGTTGGTTTCGGCGGTGCCTGCAATCACGTAGATAATGAACGCGATGATTGCGGGAACATGGCCGCGGAACAGATACCAGCCGTTGGCAGCCTGGTCGGCACACATCTCACTGACTCTCATGGTGCCTGCGAGGCAAACCATTGTGATTACACACAAGGAGATGGAGATTTCGTAGCTGACCATTTGCGCACCCGAGCGGAGAGCGCCGATGAGGGTGAACTTGTTGTTTGACGACCAACCGGCGAGCAGGATGCCCAACACACCGATGGAGCTGGTGGCCAGCAGGAAAAAGATGCCGATATTGAAGTCGATGACTTGCAGTCCGTTGCCCCAGGGCAGCACGGCAAACGCCAGCATCGAGGCCATAATTACAAGGAACGGAGCGAGGCCGAAGAGGAATTTGTCGACGTGGTTGAGCTTGATAATCTCCTTGAGCAGCATTTTGAACATATCGGCAAATACCTGACAGAGGCCAAACGGGCCCACACGGTTCGGGCCGAGACGACACTGGATAAATGCGCAGACCTTGCGCTCGAAGTAGATGTAGAACAGAGCCAACACGGCGTATAGCACCAGGAGTCCCAGGCCGATGAGTACGCACTCAATCGTTACGGTGAGCCAGGGTGCCAAACCGCAGGTGACGCTCAAAAAATTATCTATCCAACCGGTTATAAACGATAAATCTTGCATAATGAAATGATTTTCGTGTGATGATGAATGGAGTCAGAGAGGCTTATCGGTCAATATCGGGAACAATGTAGTCCAAAGAGCCGCCGATTGTGATGAGATCGGCGATTTTTTGGCCTCGGGTAAGGTGGTCTACAGCACCTGCCAAAGTGAAGCAGGGCGAGTTGAAGTGCATACGCAGGGGGGATGTGCCGCCGTCGCTTTCAATGTAAACGCCAAATGCGCCCTTGCCGGTTTCAACTTGCTGGAACCAGTGTCCGGCGGGAAGCTTGATGATTTTGGGCACTTTGGCACAGATGTCACCCTCGGGAATTTGGTCAATGAGCTGGGCAATGATTTTGCAGCTCTCTTCCATCTCGGTAATGCGGGCTTTGAAGCGAGCCATCGAGTCGCCTTCGGTGCGAACAACGCTCTTGAAGTCAAGTTCGTTGTAGATGCAGTAGGGGTGAGCTTTGCGAATGTCGTAGTCCCAGCCTGCGGAGCGGGCGGTGGGGCCGGTGCAGTTGTAGCTCTTGGAGTCTTCGGGGGTAATGACGCCGACGCCGCTCATGCGGTTGTTGGCAATCACGTTGCCGGTGAATACCTTGTTATATTCCTTGATTGCCTTGGGCATGATTTCGAGCAGAGCCTTAACGTCTTTAACGAAGTCCTTGTCAAGATCTTGACGAACACCGCCGATGCAGTTGTAGTTGAACGTCATGCGTGCGCCGGTGGTCTTCTCGAGGATATTGAGAATGGTTTCGCGCTCGCGCAGGGCGTAGAAAAGCATCGTGGTGGCTCCAAGGTCCATGCAGTAGGTTCCCATTGCAAGGAGGTGGGAGTTTATGCGCATCAGCTCGTCCATAATCACGCGGATTACCTGGGCGCGGCGGGGAACTTCAATGCCCATACCTTTTTCAATGCACATGCAGATGCAGTGGCTGTTGATGAGGGCCCCGAGGTAGTCCAGGCGGTCAACGAAGTGGATTGTCTGCGGATAGGTGAGTCCCTCGCAGAGTTTTTCGATGCCACGGTGAATGTAGCCGAGATAGAGGTCAATGTGGGTGATGGTTTCGCCCTCAACTGCGGTGCGCAGGCGCAAAACGCCATGGGTTGCGGGGTGTTGCGGGCCAATGTTGACCACGAACTCGTCGGGGCGGAAAATCACGTGTTCTTTCTTCACGATGTTGCCCTCGGCGTCTTCCTCGTAGCTCACGGTGGTGTCTTCAACCTCTTCGTGGTCGAGACGCACGGGGTTAATTTCGGGGTTGGTGTCGTAGTCCTTGCGGAATGGGTAGCCTACCCAGTCGTTGCGCAGGAAGAGGCGACGCATATCGGGGTTGCCGATGAATTTGATGCCGTAGAAGTCATAAACCTCGCGCTCGTAGATGCCGGCAACCTTATAGAGGTCGGTGATGGAGTGGAGGAAGGGGTTCTCACGGTCGGCGGTGGTTACCGTAATGCGGATAATTTCGAGGTTTTGAGTGTTCTGAAGGTAATATACCACTCCGAGCAGTTCGCCCCAGTCCATGCCGATGAGAGCCACCAGGTTGTCAAAGCCCAAATCGTTGCGCAGCAGGGTTGCCAGCGCGTGCCAGTTGGCGTCGGGAACGGTGAGTTCAAGCGTTTCGCCTTCAGCAAAAGTCACTTCCGGAAACTGCTTGCTCACTATCTCCTGAATGTTTGCCATATCTTTTGATATAAATTTTCGCTTGCGAAAATTTGGTTAAGGGTTAAGGGTTAATGGTTAGGGGTTTAGTCCGCAATGGGATGGTTTTTGAGAAACTCCTTTTGGCTTTCCTTGCGGTTTGCGCCGCCAAAGAATTTCGACACGGTGATTTTGCGCTGCAACTGCAT
This sequence comes from Prevotella sp., assembly GCA_023666665.1. Lineage (GTDB taxonomy): Bacteria > Bacteroidota > Bacteroidia > Bacteroidales > Muribaculaceae > UBA3263. The sequence goes on from JAMPBN010000001.1 coordinate 794,173, forward strand.
AATAGCGTAAATCATCGCTTCGGGGCGCGGAGGACAGCCGGGGCAGTAGACGTCGACCGGAATTATTTCACCGACGCCCTTGACCACGTGGTAGGAGTTCTTGAACGGACCGCCGGAAACCGCGCAGCCACCGCAGGCAATCACGTATTTGGGCTCGGCGAGCTGATCATAGAGTCGGCGCACTATCGGAGCCATGCGATGCACGATAGTACCGGCCACCATCATGAAGTCGGCCTGACGTGGCGACGAGCGGGCAACTTCCCAGCCGAAGCGGGCAAAGTCATAGCGCGCAGCGCCCAGGGCAATAAACTCAATGCCGCAGCACGACGTTGCAAACGTCAGCGGCCACAGCGAGTTGGAGCGGCTCCAGTTCATCAGCTTGTCGGCAGTGCCAACAATGACGTTGGTACCATTGGCGGCCAACTCGCGCTGAAGCTGCTCAATATATTCGTTGTCTTTCCATGCCTCGTAGGGCATTCCTTTGCGGGTTACTTCCATTCCAATGCTCCTTTCTTCCAGGCATATATGAGGCCAAGAACAAGAATTGTGAAAAATACGGCGATGCAAATAACTCCCGCAGCGCCCAGAGTCCGCATATTCACGGCCCAGGGAAACAGGAACACACACTCGACGTCGAACATCAGAAACAGAATGGCATACAGATAGTAACCTATCTTGAACTGAGCCATTGACTCGCCTCGAGTCGGGATACCGCACTCATATGCCTCACCCTTTTGGGGGTTGAAAGAGCGCGGGCCGATAAGCCCGGCAATCCAAAGAGCCGCAGCAACGAGTGCAAGACCCGTAAGGGCGGCAGTAATGGCCAACACGCCATTAGAGATGGATAACGTTATCATACAGGTTTTTATACTACAAAAACAGTATATAATTGGTCTATTTTACCCGCAAATTTACGAAAAATTTCTTAATGCCCCACCCTATTATCAAAAAAAGTGTAAAAATTTTAGGCGGTTGGGCGTTAGGCGTTACAGAAAGCAAAGAGGCCGCGCCGGGGCGCAGCCTCAATTATGCATTATGCATTCTTAATTATGCATTACTTCACCAGGACTTTGCGGCCATTAATGATGTTGATGCCGCGAACCGGTGCGTTCAGGCGACGACCCGTCAGGTCGTAGATGCCCTCGGCATATTTGGATGCGGGAGCGGCTCCGACTTCGTCAATGCCGTTGACTGTGCCGTCTTGGTCGATTACAAACGATGACTTCAGCGCTCTGGTGTGTGTGCCGTCGGCAGTGGTCATCTTAGCGCCGGCAACTTCCAGCTTGTAGTTCTTACCTACAGTGAGTTCGCCCATAGTCACGACATAGTTGCCATCGCGGAGCTCTTTGGCGGTAAACTCGCAAGAGCCATCTTCGAGAGCCACTCGCGACTTAACCTTGGCTGAGCTGAGAGCTTCTTCTTCCTCGGAGGTCATCGGAATCACGCGGACAATCACTTCGTCGTCGGCCACAGCTTCGTGCAAAGCTCCGCTAAGAGTCATTGTCAGACCCTCCTGGCTATCATAGCTCAGCGAGTACTCAACGTCGTCGAGCGCACTGATGCCCCAATGGGAGTTCTCTATGCCGTTAGGATCGGCAGAACCGTCAGCACTCCAATTCACAATAGTACCGCCGCTTTGACTCATATGGATGGAACCGCCGGGGCTGTTCGATGCATATCCGGTTCTTGTAATGGCAAAACGACCGATGAAGTTGTTATACACCAGATTATACACCTGAGCAGACTCGCGGTCAACCATATTGATATTTAAGCCGGGAGTGCCAATTGCCTTACCGCTCTTTTCGTTGACGATAATATAACCGTCGTCAACCTTTTCTATGGTCCAAAGTGTGGAGTAGTCAGTAGCATCTGCTATGCCGGCAATTTTTGTGCCGTTGTCGTGCATATAACGCACTGACCAACCGGAAGCCGACTCCTTGTTCGTCCAAAGCTGAACGTGTTGACCGACAATATACTTGTCAAGAATCGAATCAACCTCGGCAGTGATAGCTTCGAAATTGTTCACAATGCCGTTGCGTTTGGAGTTGTTAACGCTTTCTATCGTGGTCAGAGCATCATAAGCGGCATTATGTTCGGCAACTAAGGCAGCGTAGTCCTTAACGGCTGCATTATTCATGGAAAGGGCAGCAAGGCTCTCGCTGTTGTCAATGGCACGAAGTGCTCCAATGTTGTTTTTTACGGCAGTAATATAAGTGGTTTTTGCGTGTTCGATTTCAGTGTCGTTAGCTTCGATAAAGTACCAAAGTGCGCCGTTGCCGTTTGTGGTGGTCAGGTCGAGGTTGTCGCGACCATCGCCAATGGGGCTGTAATTGGTAAAATAAAATTCACCGTTTCCACCCAGATTGAGTGCATAGTTGAAGTTGTCACTGCCCTTGGCTATACCGTAGGTGTTTGCAATACTGAAATTATCGGTGTCGGTGCCATAGGACGTCTCGTTCAAACGATACAGATACACCTCGGTGGCATCTTCGGCTTCTGACATCGTCAACGCGTCGCCTTTCATAGCATAACCGTCAATTAGATTGAAAATCTTGACGCTGCCATTTCCGGCCTGTTCCAAACGCCAGTAAATGCCGGCCTGGGCAAGAGTTGAGGCACTAACATTTTCACCGGGGCCGCTTGCATTCGTGCGCGTTTCGCCGTTGACGCTGAGATTTGCGTTTTGTCCCATAACTATTTTGCGGTCGGAGAGTATACGATAGTAGCGGGGATTTTCTTTGGTCGACACCTGAGGTTCGCAGAAGGTAAAGGAGGCCGGCTCAATAGTCCACACGGAGCCGGGGTCCTCAGCATCGTTATAATCCATCAGATTGCCGGTGGTTCCGCTCAAGTGGATATAATTGGCAGAGCCGTCTATCTTCAGCATAACGCCGGTTGATACTGCAGAGGGTATAAGCAGCTGATCTTTTAGCTGATAGCCGGTGGTACGGTTATAAAAGCGCAGCTTGTTGTTGTCTACTTTCATCAACCATATGCAGTCGTCATTTTTCTGCTCGGCAGTGCGGGAGTTAATTACCACATTGCCGGCTGCGTTGATGTAAATTGCAAGCCAAGGATTGTTGGCTGTATAGCTACCGGTACCGCTTGCACGGCGATTATTGTAGATGGTTACGAACTTATTGTTAAATTTGGCGATGTAGGCGGCATATTGAGCATTGGCAGCAGCAACGGCTTCGTCCATAGTTAAGCCGGTGGTACCCTCGGGCATAGTCACCACGGGACAATCTTCGCCGCCAATCACCGCTTTCATTTTGGCGCAACCCCGGGCAATTCCTTTCAGCTCGGCAACTCTGGCATCAAACACCGCCTGCGGGTCATAAGTTTCTTCAACATAACGCTCCGGCATCCAATATGAAGCATTATTCAACTCACAACGGTGGATTTGATAGTTTTGCCCGGTCCCGGCTACACTCAAAAAATTAGTTCCTTGACCGAGGGTAATGTAGTCATCAGTACCAATAGTCAAATCAAACCAAGCCACACTGTCGGGTTTTGCCGCACGGTCAAACGTATAAATATATCTGGAAGTTTTATCAGCTGCTGCTTGAACACCGCCTGCATTATTTGCAACGATGTTGCTTATAGCGCCATTAGGATATGCCTTATTTACTACGCAGTATTTTCCGGCATTCGCTCCCTCGCCTGCAATAAGTTGCCATAATTGGCCATCAATATCCGCCTCAGTTGCACCCGCACTAAGATGAGCAACATTGCCCGAGCTAACAGTGGGCTGCGTGATTTTTTCAGTACGAGTTGCATCGCTCCATTTAAAGATATACCATGGATTAACCGGATAGTAACCAAGGTAATTACCCTCGCGGTTGCCACTATCTTCCTTATTCACGAAGCGATACCACTGCCCCTCCATCGGGAAAGTTGTGTCAATAACTTCGTGCGTAAATACATACCACACGGAATAGCCACCATTTCTATCAGTGCCAGTATACTGCGGTATAGAAGTTTCATTATTTGTATTTAAATACCCTGCAACGTTATTTCCGGTGTGTGTTGACAGACGTATTGTATTTGTTCCATTCACTACGACACTCCACTTGTCAGAATTACTCCAGTTATCGGCACTCGCAATATCGGCAGTAAACTTGGCGGCATAAGCTATATCATCTTTCATAGAAACAGAACCACTTGAAAATGAGTTCCCGGTACTTCCCACATACTGATTTGAAGTATAGCTCTGAAGCACGAATGTTCCGTCATCTTGAACACGAACCACAAACAGATTAGCCTCAGTAAGAGTTTGGGTCTTGACTGCTGCTCCGGCAAAATAATAGCCCGCGCCACCGTGATTATCCAAACATTGAAGCGATATAACCGTGCCATCGGTAAATGCTGTAGACACGGTAGCATTGGTTATCTGTACGCCCTCAAGCGAAACCTCCGTAGAAGCACTTGCCATTATTGGTAGGATAACCGACAATAGTAATAGTTTTTTCATGGAAAAATTATGTGAATTTGTGAATTAATTTAATTGATTTAACTCGCAAATTTACACACTTTTTCACAATTACCCCCCCCCAATTTGTTAATCTTTGTTAAATAACAAATAAAAAGTCCTTAAGGTCTTTAATGACCTTAGGGACTTTTGTATTCAATTAGCCGAGTTATCAGGCTTGATAGAGGGGAAGTTCGTCGGGGTTGAAGCCGGCGATGAAGGCGCTGTGTTGTTCAACAAGGGCGCAGGCGAGGTTGTTGTAAACGACTGCGGACTTGGTAAACGACTCGGTGCGTACGGCATCGAGGAGGAGCAAGTAGCTCATAACCACGTTGCCGGCCATCTCTACGAGGCGGCGAGCCATAAAGTCAATGAGGGGCTGATTTCGGGTTTCGGTAACGGAAGCAACGGCAGCCTGAAGTTTCTCGGTCATACCTTCGAGGCGAGCCTTGACGGCGGCGAGTTCGGCGCTGAGTTCCTTGCCTTCGAGCTGAGCCTTGTAGTTTTCAATGAGGGTAGAGATGGTGCCGGTAGTGACGTGGCGAATCGCGGCAACTACTTGCAGTTGAGTGGTACCCTCATAGATTGAGGTGATGCGGGCATCGCGGTAGAGGCGCTCGCAGGCATATTCTTTCATAAAGCCCGAACCGCCGTGAACCTGAATGCAGTCGTAGGCATTCTGATTGGCGTATTCCGAGCCGAGGCCCTTGGCCAGCGGGGTGCAAGCGTCGGCGAGCTTGGAGTAGTATTTGCACTCCTTGCGTTCTTCGGGAGTGAGGGGGCGTTCCTTGGCGATGTCCTCATATGCCTTGTAGAGGTCGACGTAGCGCGAGGTTTCGTAGAGCAGTGAGCGGGAGGCATCAAGGCGTGCTTTCATCACGGCAATCATTTCGTAGACTACGGGGAACTCGATAATTGCCTTTCCAAACTGCTTGCGTTCCTGAGCGTAGGCGAGGGCCTCGCGGCAGGCAAGTTCGCTGCAGCCGACGCTCTGAGCGGCGATGCCGAGGCGAGCGCCGTTCATCAGCGCCATAACGTATTTGATAAGGCCGAGTTTGCGCGAACCGCAAAGTTCTGCCTTGGCGTTTTTGTAGACGAGTTCGCATGTGGGCGAACCCTTGATGCCCATCTTGTTTTCGATGCGGCGCACGGTAACACCGCCGTCGCGCTTGTCGTAGATAAACATTGAAAGGCCGCGGCCGTCGCGGGTGCCCTCTTCCGAGCGGGCAAGCACGAGGTGGATGTCGGCGTCGCCGTTGGTAATGAAGCGCTTAACGCCGTTGAGGCGCCAAGTGCCGTCGGGCATCTCAGTGGCCTTGAGCATTACGCTCTGGAGGTCGGAGCCGGCATCGGGTTCGGTGAGGTCCATACTCATAGTCTCACCCTCGCAGACGCGTGGAATAAACTTCTGCTTCTGTTCCTCGGAGCCGAATTCGTAGATGGTTTCGGCGCAGTCTTGCAGACCCCAGAGGTTTTCAAATCCGCAGTCGGCACGGCTGACAATGTCGGCAGCCATAATGTAGGGGGTGATGGGGAAGTTGAGGCCTCCGAGACGGCGGGGCATTGACATACCCATCAGTCCGGCCTTGCGGCAGGCGTCGAGGTTGCGCTGAGTGCCGTCGGCATATATTACGCCGCCATTTTCAACGCGGGGACCCTGATGGTCAACGTCTTCAGCGTTGGGGGCAACGATGTCGCCACACATTTCGCCAACGATTTTGAGCACGCGGCGATAGTTGTCCATGGCGTCTTCGTAGGTAAAGGGAGCGTAGTCAAACTTGGCGGCGTCGGTATAGTCGCGCTCTTTGAGGGCAACGATTTTCTCCATCAGCGGGTGGCTGAGGTAGTGGAGGAGGTCGGGATTATCAGTAAAAAAGTTAGCCATTATTTGGAATTCTTTTTGTAGTATTTAATCAACTTGGGGATGATTTCCTCAACGTCGGCAGTGATTACATAGTCGGCGATAGTGTTGATTGGAGCATTGGGGTCGTTATTGATGGAGATAATAATGGAGCTGTCTTGCATACCGGCAATGTGCTGAATCTGACCGCTGATGCCGCAGGCAATGTAGAGCTTGGGGCGCACGGTGGTGCCGGTTTGGCCGATTTGGCGGGCATTTTCAGTCCAGCCGGCATCGACGGCGGCGCGGGTTGCGCCAACCTCGGCGTTGAGCACCTTGGCGAGCTCGTGGAGCAAATCGAAGCCCTCTTTTGAGCCCATACCGTAGCCGCCGGCCACGATGATGGGGGCATTTTTGATGTTGATTTTCGACTTTTCGATCTGACGGTCGATGATTTCAACAACGTATTGGGCGGGGTCGATGTAGTCGTCGGCTTTGAGGTTGACAACCTCAGCCGTATGGTTGGGGTCGTGGATCTCTTTTTTCATCACGCCCTCGCGCACGGTGGCCATTTGGGGGCGACACTCGGGGTTGACGATTGTGGCAACGATGTTGCCGCCGAAAGCCGGGCGAATTTGATAGAGCAGATTGGTGTAGCTCTTGCCGGTTTTCGCGTCGGTATGGTCGCCGATTTCCAAAGCGGTGCAGTCGGCGGTAAGGCCGCTGTGGAGGCAGGAGCTTACGCGCGGGCCAAGGTCGCGGCCAATACACGTTGCGCCCATAAGGCAGATTTGCGGCTTGATTTCCTTAAAGAGGTTGATAAGGAGGGCGGCGTGGGGATTTGTGGTGTAAGGGAAAAGACGTGTGTCGTCTACCTTATATACGGTGTCTACGCCGTAGGGGGTGAGGGTTTTCTCAACATCGCCGAGATTATGGCCGGCCACTATGGCTTCGAGCTTCACGCCGAGTTTGTCGGCAAGGGTGCGACCCTTGGTGAGGAGTTCGAGGCTCACGTCGGCAACGTGGTCTTCAGCCCATTCGCAATAAACTATGAGGTTGTTCTGATCTTTTGACATAATGTTAGCCGATAGTGTGGTTGGCAATAAGTTCTTTGATAAGTTCTTCGAGTTGAGCGTCGTCGTTGTCGATGCGGCGGCTTTCCTTGGCGGTGAATACCACGTTTTCTACGTTTTTCACCTTTGTGGGTGAGCCGGGGAAGCCAATCTGCTCGGGGTCAGCCTCAACATATGCGGCGTTCCACTCCACGATAGCCTCGGGGCAGCGTTCGTCGGCACGTTTTTGTGCTTCGGGGTCGAGGGCATTATACTCTGTGGGAGATGCTGCATATTTGAATTTGCAGACGCGGCGGGCATTGCGGGGGCGACATTCGTCGGCGGTGCCGCCTACGGTAACGAGGCAGGGGAGCGGAGCCTTAACGGTTTCGACGCCGTTTTCGAGGCGACGCTTCACGGTTACGTATCCATCTTTGAGGTCAACGATTTCTTCAGCATAGGTAACCTGAGGCACTCCGAGCTTCTCGGCAATCTGAGGCCCCACCTGAGCGGTGTCGCCGTCAATGGCCTGACGGCCACCGAGAATTATGTCGTAACCCTCCATCTTCTTGATTGCCTGAGCAAGGGAGTAAGAAGTGGCCAGGGTGTCAGCACCTCCGAGGGCGCGGTCGGTCAACACTACTCCGCGGTCGGCGCCGCGATAAATGGCTTCGCGAATGATTTCAGAAGCGCGGGGAAGACCCATTGTGAGCATCGTCACGGTAGAGCCGGGGTTGGCATCTTTCAGTCTCAGAGCCTGTTCGAGGGCGTTGAGGTCTTCGGGATTGAAGATGGCGGGCAACACTGCGCGGTTGATTGTGCCGTCTTCTTTCATTGCATCTTTGCCCACGTTGCGGGTGTCAGGCACCTGCTTGGCGAGCACGATGATGTTTAAACTCATACTGTAATATTGTTAGTGATGATTGGTTTATTTCGTTTTTTAAACGCAAAAGTTGCCGCAAAGGTACACAAATTTTGCCAAAAGTGCAAATCAGCAGTGCTTGAAGCTCATATCGAGACCTTTGACCGAGTGGGTCAGTGCGCCGACGCTGATGAAGTCAACGCTGGTTTCGCCATAGGCGCGGAGGGTGTCGATGGTGATGCCACCGCTCGACTCTATTTCCGTAGCACCGTTTATGCGTTTAACGGCCTCGGCAGTGCGTTCGGGCGTGAAGTTGTCGAGCATTATGCGGTCAACCCCGGCAGCAAGCGCTTGGTCAATTTCGGCGGTGTTGCGCACTTCCACTTCGATTTTCAAGTCGCGGCCGGTGCGCTTGCAATATTCCTTGGCGGCGCTGACGGCCTTGTCGATTCCGCCGGCAAAGTCCACGTGGTTATCCTTAATGAGAATCATATCAAAAAGGCCGATGCGATGGTTGCCGCCGCCGCCGATTTTAACGGCTTCCTTGTCGAGCAGACGCATTCCGGGTTCGGTCTTGCGAGTATCGATAACTTTGGCTTTCAATCCTTTGAGTTGCTCCTGATAGCGGCGGGTGGTTGTGGCGATGCCGCTCATTCGCTGCATAATGTTAAGCATAATGCGCTCAGTTTGGAGCAGCGACTGCACCCTACCCTCCACTTCAAAGGCGATGTTGCCGGGCTTCACTTCGGCACCGTCGTGGATAAACACCGTCATTTTCAGCTCGGGGTCAAATTTTTGGAACACCTTGCGGGCAATTTCCACTCCGGCCAAGATGCCGGGTTCTTTGATGAGGAGATGCTGCTTGCCGCGGGCGTCGGCGGGTATGGTTGAGAGTGTGGTGTGGTCACCGTCGCCTACATCTTCGGCAAATGCCAGCGTAAGCAAATCGTCAATAAGTTCGTCGCGAGTTTTCATATCATATTTTTTATTAACTTTGCGGCAAAGTTAAAAATTTTTGCATTCTTATACAACTCAATTACTAATTACTAATTGCTAATTACTAATTAATGAAACTTCTGCTGATTGCCGTTGGCAAAACAAATACAGACTACGTAAGCCGGGGCATCAACGACTATTTAAGCCGCTTGAGCCACTATATCCCGGTAGCGACCAAAATAATTGCCGACGTGAGGAAATCCCCAACCCCGCAGAAACAAAAAGAACTCGAAGGGGAAGCGATACTCGCCACTCTCCTCCCCTCCGACCGCGTAATACTCCTCGACGAGAACGGCCGCGAATATACCTCGCGGCAATTCGCGGCCTACTGTGAGCGGCTGCAGGCTTCGGGTGCCAAGCGTGTGGTTTTCATAGTCGGAGGCCCCTACGGCTTCTCGCCCGCAGTTTATGAGCGAGCCGACGGACAGGTAAGCCTCTCGAAAATGACGTTTAATCACGAAATGGTAAGGCTCTTTTTTGCCGAACAGCTATATCGCGCCCAAACCATACTCCGAGGCGAACCATATCACCACGATTAGTTGGGCATTAGGCATTAGGCATTAGGCAATGGGCAATGGGCAATGGGAGTTAGGAGTTGGGCTTGATGCCGTCGAGACAAAACATTGCGGCGGCGATGCCGGCAAAGAAGCCGATGGGACTCATCGTTGCAAGCGACACGGCGGCAACCGTGCCTCCGGCCACTACGCCAAGGAAGTTTAATACGTAAGCTGCAGTGAGGTTCTTTTCGTTTTGCTGAAGGGTAGTCAAGTTTGTCATATCGGTAATTTTTTTGGTTTTCATACCGCAAAATTACCCGCCGTCTGAGCAAAATTCTTGCCCACCTTCATTAATTTTTGTTAAGTTATTGCAGATCTTGGGGGAGGCGGTAGGCAAAGATGTTGAGCACGAGGAGATTTATGGCAAGTGCAATGAATACCCACGCTGTGGAATGGAGAATATTGCCCATACCAACAAGCGGCGAAACTATTGCGCCGACCACGTAGCCAACCAAGCCGAGAATGGCCGAAGCCTCGCCGGCGTGTTGACGACCCTCGTTCATTGCAAGGGTATTCGATGCGGTGAAAATCATTCCCATACCAAAAAGCATTCCTACCATCAAAGCCTCGAAGAGCCAAAAATTATGTATGTGCCACAGCGCATATGCCTGAGCGCCGACCGCGATGACAACGATTAGCGTGGCCACCCGGGCTGCGAGCTTCAGCGTCTTGAAACGGAGCGCAAGCATTGACCCGGCAGCAGCAAAGAGCGAGTTGATACCGACAATGAGTCCGTAGCCGGTCTGTGAATACCCATAATGTTCCTGAAGGATAAACGGCGTGGCGGAGATGTAAGCAAACAGCATACCCAGCGCAACGCCCTTAAAGCAGCTGTGAATCATAAACGGTCGGTTTTTCAGCAAAACCTTAAAGCCGCCAAACGACCTCCACAAACTCCCCTGAGTCCTGCGCTGCGTCGGGAGCGACTCTTTCATTTTCGGAGCAAGACACAGAACGATTACTGCAAACGCGGTAAGGCAGACAAAGATTCCGCGCCATCCCCACGTGTCGGCAACCACACCGCCCAACACCGGCGCACTCGCCGGGGCAAAGCCGTTGATAGCACCTACCAGCGCCATAATCTTGGCTAACTGACGACCGCCAAACAGGTCGGCGGGGATAGTGCGCGCAAGGAAGTAACCGCCGCTGACTCCCAGCCCCTGAAAGAAACGACACCATATAAAGAAATGTATCGTCGGAGAGAAAATGCTGATTACGGCGGCAATGACAAACACCGCTATTGAGGCCACCAACACCGGCTTGCGGCCATATTTGTCGCTCACCGGGCCGAGGATTATCTGCCCCAGACCCAGGCCGCACATTCCGGCGGTCAGACCCATCTGCACCGTCGGCACCGAGCAGTCGAAGAAGTGGCGCATTGCCGGCAGGGCCGGGGTGAACATATCGTTAACAAACGAGCCCAGCGCGCTCAGCAACACCAGGTAAAAAACCAAAAAGCCATAACCGCGCAACGAAGCGGAAGTTGAAACAGAGTTTTGCATACTCTATTAACAACTTCCGCTTCAGAAAAGTTAGAATTGGGGGTTAGGGGGCTGCTTACCGCCTCATCAACTTGCCATTGACAATATACAGTCCGCGGCCGGGGTTGGCAACTCGGCGACCCTGAATGTCGTAGATTTCAGCCGAGCCGTCTTCAATCTCCATTTCGAGGATGCCGTCTTTTTCGGAAACGTTAACCAGGGCACTGGCATACAGCTTGGAACCATCGGCAACGGTAGCTGTAATTACTGTCTTGCCGACTGCGACGGCATAAACATCGCCATCCTTGCTGACGATGGCAACGTTCTCTTTTGACGAGGTCCATTCGAGTTCAACGTTCGATGCGCTCTCGGGAGTGAACACCGGCGTGAACTTACCCCATTCACCCACCGCAAGGGTCAGCGACTTGGGGTCGAGTTTAATGGAGGCTACGGTCGAGTTGACTTTAACGGAGCACGTAGCCGGATTTTCATTGCCGTCAACGTAGACTGCAATTACGGCTTCGCCGGTGGATTTGGCCGTTACCAGACCATTGTTGTCAACTTGGGCAACGTCGGGGTTGTAGCTTGTCCAGGTCAAGCCGAGGTTGGAAGCCGGAGTGAGGGTCGCTTTGAGCCGGGCGGTTTCGCCGATTCTCAGGTTCAAATCTTTTTGGTCGAGCGAAACTGTCACCTCATCGATTACGGTAACCTTGACGGTTTTCTTCACTTCGGGTTTGCTGCACTCAACGCTGAGAGTTGCAGTGCCGGGGGCTATGCCGCGCAGCAGGATGTCGCCGTTTTCGGAATACTCAACCTGCAGGGTTTGAATATCGGCGGTCATTATCGAAACGAGTTCGGGGTCGTAGTGCTGAGTGTCGGTAATCGGGGTGAATTTAACTGCGTGGCCGGCCATTACGGAGATTTCAGCAGGGACATCAAATGATGAGAGTTCGCCGTAGAGGTAACCATCGGTATGGAATACGGCGGCAAAATTATCGTAAGCAGCGGTGGAGCAGAAGAACTTGGCGCCGGGGCGGATGCCGTAGAACGGAATCAGCGAGCTGACAAAGGGAGGATTGCTACCCAGGAAGGTAACCTTGCGTAACCCGGCGCATCCGCGCAGAGAGTTCAGCTCCATTGATTGCATGGAAGCGGGCACGGTCAGTTCTTGCAGTGCAAAGCGGTTGGTCAGCGCTTCTTTGGCAATAGCCGTCACGGCATATAAGTCGACTTGAGCCGGAATGGTCAGCACTTCGGGCAATGTCTCTGCCGCGCCGACAATGGTTGCCGTCTTGGCAGCGGCATCAACCTGATAATAGAGGCCGTCTTTTTCAAGGCAGGCAGTAAGAGTAGCCGAATAGCTGAGAGGAGTGCCATATTCGTCGGCGAAGAAAATCACATATGAGCCGGCAGGGATTTCGGGAGTGAACGAGAAGTCATCGCCTTTGACCCAGTCATAACTGTTGGCCTCGGTGGTCGCGGTGCCGACTTTCTGACGCCAAACCGGGGGATTAACCTGATCCGGGTTGGCAATCACAAGATAGTAATCGACTTTTTGGTCCTTTCCGGTATAGCTCGTAAAGACCGTGGTGCCGGAAATGCTTGCTCCGGGGAGCAGAAGCGTGGGTTGCAGGTCTCCGGGTTTTCCACCATTGATACCCATAAGGCCTATGTTTACAGTTCCAGCCGGCGTTATGCCTTTGCCGCCGGTGGGGCGGCTGCCGTTCTTGACCTCAAAGCTGAGTTCAGCGCCGGGGAATATGAGGTCGGTGTAGCTGTCGCGATACACCTTGGCGGTGTATTTGCCTGCGGCTTTAATATCCAATCTGACATTAAATTCCTGAGCCTGACCTTTTGACACGTATGGATACGAAACCATGCTGCTCACCTGCGAGCCCTTGGCATCAAACACACGCAGCGAGATTTTTTCGTTCCAGTCATAGGAATTCAGATTCGCAATGGTGAAGTTGATGTAATTGTCGGCCTCGTTGGTGTACATATCGTTGACGTTCATATTGCTGACGCTCACATCGTTGTTTTTGAAGTTGGCAAGAGCGTATGTACGCGTGCCGTTGGGGGCAACGGTGAGTTCCCAGTGGTCAACGTTGGGTTTGATGGCATTGCCTGAATAGTACACGGGCCAATAGCCCTCATATCCTTTCACGGCACAACCCACGTAAGCATCATATTTACCGGCAGGAACGGTGGTGCTCGAGAAGTTTGCACTAAAATTCCACATCACGTTACGCACTCCGAGAGTCTTGTATTCGGTGGGAGCCATAAAAATCTCGGCCGAGGGATTGTCTACGGGCTTTAGGATGAGGCCAAGACCTACTTCCGCACTCGTGCCCTTGCCTTCGGGGGTATTGAAGATCGTCCACATCATGCTGAAAGCATCTACGCTACCCTGGTTTTCAGGCAGGGAGAGTTCATTGCCATAAACAACGGCACACGGCTTGTTGGGAGTATCAAGAGTGGGTTTTACCGCATCGGGGGTAATAAAGAGACAGATTGACTGACCGCAAGAATAGCTGTCTTCATTGAATCCGCCGGCCACGCCGGAAGCATACGGCAGTAAGGCGGAGAGGGCGAAATAGCCGTTATACAGTCCTCCCCAGCCCCAGTTGAAGTGAAAGAGGCCGTCGGAGGCGTAACCGTCGCACACGAATGCGTGCCCACCCTTGCCGGAACCGGAGTAGTAGATGGGTCGTCCGGCAGCAAGTTCATTATACACAATGGTTTCCCACTGCTGGGTAGTGTAACATTCGCGGCTGAGCAACGTGGAGCTCTCGTCATAGCCAAAATATTTCTTAATGTGAGAGGCATTGAGTGTTGCGCCCGAGGCACTTGCGGCGTAGCCCATATTAACGGCCATCCCGCAGGCAAGCATCAGCTCGGCAATTTCATCAATTTCAGCTTGCGGCGACCCATCTTTAATCACATCGGGCATCTTTGAAAAGTCGGGAACCCATTTTGTGAAATCATAAGAGAGTTTGGGTTCTACAACACCTTTGCACTCATAGCTGTTTGAGCCGGCTCCTTTGTAATATCCGATAGCCTTGATTACCTGAGCCATAGCGGTTGCCACGCAACCCGTAAGGGCGTGGTCTTTGGCATTGACCAAAGGTGTTTTGGCATTATACGGCCATAATTGATTCCACTCGGTAGTGCAGATTGGTTCAATTGCCGTCCACTGTTCGTAGAGCTGATGCAGTGTCGGGTCTGCTGCATCGTCTTCGGCCTTGGCGGCGGCAAGCTCTGCCTTGTAGAAGTCGAGCCACTCGCGCACGCTTTCATTTTCCGGGTCGAAAGTGCCGTTATCGGCAACGGCTAAGAGCGGACGCATACGGGTATCGCCCGATGCAATTATGAAGCCGCCGGCATTGGCACGGTCAAAAACATAGAGTTCCGAAGCATCGGTGCTATAAACGAGTTTCATTTCCGAGGGGTTGATGGCGCGGGCGCGTCGCGGACCGTCGGTTTTCAATGCGCGAGCAAGTGCTTGCTCGGCGGTAAGTTGTTCAGCAGCAGCGGGAATAATACTTCCCAGCGCGGCAACTGCAAGTAAAAGAATATGTTTTTTCATGGAATGAATGGTTTAGTGACCGCAAATATAATCTTTTTCCCCGATATGTCAAAATTTTGGGTGTTGGTCTATGGAGGTGGTAGCTTCCCGGCCGTCACAACTTTGAGGGTCGGTCAGATGTCGGTAGCTTATATATGACATCGGAGTCGGTTGCATTTTGCTGCAACTGACTCCGCTGATGTTTTGTCGAGTTATTGGCTGGGGTTTAAGCTTTCACCTTGTCAACAACGGCCTTGAAGGCTGCGGGGTTGTTGAGGGCGAGGTCGGCGAGGACCTTACGGTTGATTTCGATGCCGGCCTTGTGGATAAGACCCATGAGCTGGGAGTAGCTGAGACCTTCGGCACGAGCGGCAGCGTTGATACGCTGAATCCATAGTGCGCGGAAGTTGTGTTTTTTATCCTTACGGTCGCGATATGCGTATGTAAGACCTTTTTCCCAGGTATTTTTGGCTACGGTCCAGACGTTTTTACGTGCGCCATAGTAGCCGCGGGTGAGTTTCAGAATTTTTTTGCGACGTTCGCGTGAAGCGACGTGGTTCACTGATCTTGGCATAGTTTATGCTTTGTTGGTGTTGTGGATGTCAGCGGCCTTGCATCAAGGCGCTTACCGGCTGTGCATCCGGTTAAAAAAAATGTGTTGATTAACTCTAAATATTATCAGGCGATTACTTAAGACCGAGAAGTTTTTTAACGCTCTTTTCGTCTACACCGGCTACGAGACCGCTGTGGGTGAGGTTACGCTTTTGTTTGGTGGTCTTTTTGGTGAGAATGTGGCTCTTGAAAGCGTGCTTTCTCTTGATTTTTCCTGAGCCGGTAAGGGCGAACCTCTTTTTGGTACCGGCGTTAGTCTTAATCTTAGGCATTTTGTTTTGATTATTAATGAATTAAAAAAATGTAAATGTCGGAATGTGTAATGTCGGAATGTGTTGTCTGCTACCTTATTTCTTTTTGGGGGAGAGCATTATAATCATGCGTTTGCCTTCGAGCAGGGGCATTTGCTCAACCTTGCCGTAGTCTTCGAGGTCGTTGGCAAATCGGAGCAGAAGAACTTCGCCCTGTTCTTTGAAGAGGATTGAACGACCTTTGAAGAACACGTAGGCCTTGACCTTGGCGCCTTCTTGCAAGAATCCGATGGCGTGTTTGAGCTTGAAGTTGTAGTCGTGGTCGTCGGTTTGCGGTCCGAAACGAATCTCCTTAACCACTACCTTAACAGCCTTGGCTTTCTGTTCCTTTTGGTGCTTTTTCTGCTGATAGAGGAACTTTTGGTAGTCAAGAATCTTGCATACCGGAGGCTCGGCGTTGGGGGAGATTTCCACCAGGTCGAGTTCAAGCTCATCGGCGAGCTTGAGAGCTTGCTGAATGGGGTAAATTGCTTGCTCCACATTATCGCCGACGAGTCGTACCTCAGTAGCGCGAATGCGGTCGTTGATAGCGTGTTGTTCCTTGCTCTGCGGGCCGTTGGGGCGGCGGGGAGCATTGTTGGCGGCGGGACGTGGGGCCGCAGGTTTGGGTCTGTAGACCGGTTTTTTTGCCATTCAGTCTTTATGCGGGCAAGCCCGCAGGTTAAGGGTTAATGGGGCTTCGCCCCGGGTTAAGGGTTAAGGCGGCTTCGCCGCAGGTTAAGGTTTAGCGGGGCTTGCGCCCCGGTTTAGTGCGGGCAGTGCCCGCGGTTTAGAGGGTTTAGAAGTTTAAGCGGCTTAAGGTAATATCTTCACCTTTCACCATTCACTCATCACCCCAACTTCGTTGCTTGGTTGATTTCTTCAGTCAAGTCGGCTGCAAAGTTAGCAATTTTTATGGAACCTTTATCACCTTCGCCCTGTTTTCTTACAGAAACTTCGCCATTTTCCTGTTCTTTTTCACCTACAATCAGCATATAGGGTATGCGTTTGAGCTCATTGTCGCGGATTTTGCGGCCAATTTTCTCGTTGCGGTCGTCAACGCTTGCGCGGATGTCTGACTCCTCGAGCTGACGTTTAACCTCGTAAGCGTAGTCGTTGAACTTCTCGGAGATGGGGAGGATAATAACCTGTTCGGGAGCAAGCCAAAGGGGGAAGCGTCCGGCGGTGTGTTCGAGCAGCACGGCAACGAAGCGTTCCATCGAACCGAAAGGTGCGCGGTGAATCATCACGGGGCGGTGTTTGGCGTTGTCAGAGCCGGTATACTCCAGCTGGAAGCGTTCGGGCAGGTTGTAGTCAACCTGAATGGTACCCAACTGCCAACGGCGGCCAAGGGCATCTTTGACCATAAAGTCGAGCTTGGGACCGTAGAACGCGGCTTCGCCGGTTTCCTGACGTGCCTGGATACCTTTTTCGGCGCAAGCCTCAATGATAGCCTGCTCGGCCTTGTGCCAGTTTTCGTCTGAGCCGATGTATTTGTCCTTGTTATTGGGGTCGCGCAGGGAGATTTGTGCCTCATAGTTATCGAACTTCAACGCCTTAAATATATAGAGGATGATGTCCATAACCTTGAGGAACTCGTCTTTAATCTGGTCGGGAGCGCAATAGATGTGGGCATCGTCTTGCGTAAAGCCGCGTACGCGGGTCAGACCGTGGAGTTCGCCCGACTGTTCGTAGCGATATACCGTACCGAACTCGGCCAAGCGCAGGGGCAGGTCGCGGTAGCTGCGGGGCAGAGCGCGGAAAATCTCGCAGTGGTGGGGGCAGTTCATCGGCTTGAGCAGATACTCTTCGCCCTCTTCGGGGGTATGTATGGGCTGAAAGGAGTCCTTGCCATACTTGGCATAGTGGCCGGAAGTTACGTAGAGCTGCTTGTTGCCGATATGGGGCGTGATTACTTGCTGGTAACCATAGCGTTTTTGGATTTTGCGGAGGAACTGCTCGAGGCGGTCGCGCAGAGCGGCACCCTTGGGGAGCCACAGGGGCAGACCCTGACCGACGTTGGCCGAGAATGCGAAGAGTTCCATTTCCTTGCCGAGCTTGCGGTGGTCGCGCTTCTTGGCCTCTTCGATGAGGGCAAGATACTCGTCGAGCATCTTCTGCTTGGGGAAAGTAATGCCGTAAACTCGCACGAGCTGCTGGCGTTTTTCATCGCCGCGCCAGTATGCACCGGCAAGGCTCATTATCTTAACGGCCTTGATTGCGCCGGTGTTGGGCAAGTGAGGCCCGCGGCACAGGTCGGTAAATGCGCCCTGAGTATACGTGGTGATATGTCCGTCTTCGAGTTCGGAAATCAGCTCGCACTTGTAGACCTCGCCACGGTCGCCGAATGCTTTCAGGGCATCCGCCTTGGAGATGTCGCTGCGCACTATGCCTTCTTTCTTGCGCGCGAGCTCAAGCATCTTCTTCTCGATTGCGGGGAAGTCGGCGGAGGTTATGTCGTGACCGTTGGTGTCTATGTCGTAGTAGAAGCCGTTTTCAATAGCCGGGCCGATACCGAACTTCACTCCGGGATAGAGTTCTTGAAGAGCTTCGGCGAGGAGGTGGGCGGAACTGTGCCAAAAAGCGTGTTTGCCTTCGGGGTCGTCCCACTTGAAGAGTTTCAGCGATGCGTCGTCGGTGATGGGACGCGAAAGATCCCATTCGGCATCATTGACGGAGGCGGCAAGAACGTCTTGCGCCAGTCGGGGGCTGATGGATTCAGCTATTTGCAGAGGGGTAACGCCGTTTTCAAATTGCTTGACGCTCCCATCGGGGAATGTAATATTTATCATTATGTGATAGTTGTGCTACAAAAATCGGCGCAAAGTTACGCATTTTTTTTCATATAACCGCAATTTTTTTGTTTGGAAAAGAGTGGAGGGGTGGCATAGTGGCGAAGTGTCGAAGTATAACTTTGCCACTTCGCCACTCCGCCACTAAATTGACATTAGCAAAAATGTCGGCACAATTGGTCAGTTTGTCTACTAAGTTTTGAAGCTCTATTTTTTTTCGCGTACCTTTGCGCTCCGAAAACTCCACAATATGAAAGGACTGAAAAGATTGATTTTTAGCCTGGGCGCCGGAGCGTTGCTGATGGGATGCTCTGAGGGCGACAACCTGAGCGTTGCGCCTGCCCATAATGTTTTTACAGTTAGGCCGGTAGAAGTTGGCGGCAGCAATGAGCTGACTTTCCCGGCAGTAGTTGAAGAAGCACGTACCATTGCCGTAGGCTTCAAGACCGCCGGCCAGATACAGCGCATCTACGTAAAGGAAGGGCAGCGGGTTAGCGAGGGGCAGACGCTCGCAATGCTCGACACCACCGACTATGCCCTCGGCATTTCAACCCTGCGCGAAAAGTATCGCCAAATGCGGGTGGAAAACGAGCGCCGCAAAATGCTCCATGACTCCGGCAATATGAGCGACAATGACTATGAGAATGCCGTCAGCGGTATGCGTCAGCTCGCTCTCCAGTTGCAGATGGAGGAAAACAAACTGCGCTACTGCACGCTCAAAGCCCCGGCTTCAGGAGTAGTTACTAAGGTGAGTTTCGAGGAATCGGAAATGGTAGATGCCGGCACCCCGGTGTTTGAGCTTATGGACAATAGCCGTCTGGAGGTGGTGGTAGACCTGCCGGTGCGCCACTATGCCGAGCGCGAAACTTTCAGCGGATTTCAAGCCTCGTCGCCTCTGCTAAACGAAGATATTACACTGAAACTCACAAGCCTGACACCTCGCGCCGACAATGCGCAGCTCTACCGTATGCGCCTGCTCCCGGTCGGAAAGACCGACGGGCTGACTCCCGGAATGAACGTTGCGGTTAAAATTCACGCAGTCGGCAACGGCGGCGAAAAAGTCAGCATTCCACTGAGTGCCGTTTTCGACCGCGAGGGTGCGCAATACGTCTTGACCGTAAACCTCGCAGACTCTGTGATTTCCGCCCTGCCCATAAAAATTGAGGGAGTGCCACACGAGGGGAATGTCACAGTCAGCGGCCTGACCGGCAACGTTGAAATCGTGCGCGCGGGAGTGCATCATCTTACCGACGGCGAACACGTAAATATACTGAAATGACACGCATTACCCGCTTTTTCATAGAGCGGCCAACACTGTTTTGGTCGCTGATGTGTGGAATACTCATTATGGGAGTGTTGAGCTTTATGCGAATGCCGAAGCTCGAAGACCCCGTGGTGCCGGTGAAGCAGGCGAGCGTGATAGTTCTCTATCCCGGTGCCGATGTTGAAACCATGGAGCGCGACATTGCCGCGCCGCTGGAAGATGCCTTGCGCACTCTCCCGGACATCGACGAGCTGAAAACCAACGTCTATCCCGGCCAGGTACTGGTGTCGGTGAACTTCGAAATGGGGACCCCCAAAGACCAGCTGGAGCAGCATTTCGACCTCGTGCGTCGCAAGGCTATGGACATTCAAAAAACTCTGCCTCAGGGTGCTATGGAGCCGATAGTAGTAGACGATATGATGGACGTCTACGGTCTGCTCTATGCTTTCACAGGCGACGGATACTCGCTCAAGGAACTCGAAACCTACGCCAAGGAGCTGCGCCGCGAACTCGTGGCCATCGAGGGGGTTAAGCGCGTAAATATCGGCGGCAAGCGCTCGGAAGTTATCGACATAGAGCTCACTCCCGAACAAATAAAGCGCAACGGCCTGCTGCCTACGCAGATAATGATAGCCTTACAGGGTGCCTCCGGAGCCGTGGATGCCGGGAAGTCGCAAGCCGGAGATTCGCGTCTGACTCTCACCGTCACCGAAGGAGTAACCTCCGTTGACGACGTTGCCAACCTGCTTATTGACACTCCGGAAGGCAAGCAAGTCAGACTTGGCGACATTGCCCGGGTGGAGCGCCGCTATGCCGAACCTCACCGCAATGCCATATACGTTGGCGGCGCTCCGGCGCTAACCATTGCCATTACCTTAGAAGATAATGCGATAGTTCCCGATGTTGGTGCCATAGTCGACGAAAAGATTGCCGAAGTCTTGACTCGCTTCCCGGTCGGTATGCAGACTGAAAAGATTTACTTCCAACCTGATAAGGTCAACAGTGCAATCAGCGGCTTCATGCTTAATCTGTTGGAGTCGGTAGTGATTGTCGTACTGATTCTTATACTCTCAATGGGTTGGCGTTCGGGCGTAATTATCGGATTCGGCCTGGTTCTCACCGTAGCGCTCTCGTTCCCATTGCTTCAGGCAGTCGGCACGACGTTGCAGCGCATATCTTTGGGCGCGTTCATCGTGGCTATGGGTATGCTGGTAGATAACGCCGTTGTAATTATGGACGGCATTTTGGTTGACCGCGACCGCGGACTGCCGCAAGAGCGCTACCTCTACCGCATCGGCAAGAATACGGCGCTCCCTCTGCTCGGAGCCACGGTGATTGCTGCCTGCACATTCCTACCCATATATCTTACGCCCGGCTCGGTCGGCGAATTTGCCGGCGACCTCTTTATGGTTATCTGCGTCAGCCTGTTGGCCAGCTGGGTTTTAGCGCTCATCCAAGTACCCGCGTGTGCAAAAGCGTGGCTCGGCTCCCATAATAATAAAGAAATCAAGGAGCTTGAAAGCAAGTATCCCCAAGGCAAGGTTTACCGACTGATGCACAAGGCGCTGCTTTGGTTGCTCGGACATAAGGCCGTAGCCATATGCTGCGCAATCGTTCTGTTAGGAGTTTCGGCGCTCGGCATTTCGCGGCTGAGAATCGTGTTCTTCCCCGACTTTGACTATGAGCAATTCGTGGTGGAATGCTATTTCCCGAACACTACCGATGCCGACAGCGTTGACGCCCGCATTCGCCAAATGGCCGCCACGGTCGAGGAGATGCCCGACGTTAATCGCGTGGTTGTCAGCACCGGCGGCGCTCCGGCACGCTATTGCTTTGTGCGCCCGATGCCCGATAGCGACGACACGTATGCTGAGCTGATTATAGACTGCAAGGATTTCAAAACCATGCAGCGCATGACCCACGAAATTCGCCGCAAGCTACGCGACATTGCCCCGGACGCATACGTGCGCACCCGCAAATATAACTTCTCCATAGTATCGTCGCACACCGTGGAGGTTGAGTTCTCCGGCCCCGATGCCAACGAACTGCGCCGACTCTCCGCCCAAGCCGAGGAGATTATGCGCAGCAGCAAGTGGGTAGACCCCTACTCGGTGCAAAACAACTGGAAAATCACTGCTCCGACATTGCAGTTCAACTTCTCCCAGAGCGCTGCGCAGCGCGCCGGAGTAAGCCGCAGCGACGTTGCCCACGCCCTGCAGTCTGCCGTCGACGGCTATCCGGTCGGAGTCTTGTCGGAGGGCGACAATATGCTGCCAATTCGCGTGGCCATGCGCGAAAGCTCCGGAGCCAAGCCCACAGATCTTGAGGCCATTGCCGTGTGGTCGACGGCCAACGTTAATCTCGATCCCTCGGCCTTGCAGGGCTTGATGACCGGAGCCACATCGGCCGATGAGCTGCGCGAAAATATGTTCCGCACCACTCTGCTTGGCAACGTCGTTGACTCCACGTCGCTACGCTATGCGTCGGAACACATTTATCGCTACAACGGCCAGCGCGCCATTCAAGCCGAGTGCGACCCCGACCCCGAAAATCCCGAAGCCACTCCCGCCAAGGTGGTAGCCGATATTGAGGCGAAAATTAAAGCCATACCTCTGCCGCCGGGCTATTCGATACGCTTCGTAGGCGAGGGTGAACTCTCAAACAAGACCATCGGCAAAGTTATGGGTCTGCTCCCAACGGTGCTGCTGATCGTGTTCGCCGTGCTGCTTATGTTGTTCAATAATTGGAAGAAACTGTTTGTTATACTGCTATGCTTCCCGTTCGTGATGTGTGGCATCATTCCCTCGTTGCTGCTGACGGATACGCCGTTTACGTTCCTGGCCATTCTCGGCTGCATGGGTCTGATTGGTATGATGGTTAAGAACGCCATAGTGTTGGTCGACGAAATCAACCGCTTGCAGACTGATGAGCAGGTTGAGGCTTTTGAGGCAGTGGTGAGAGCCACTCTGAGCCGCGTGCGCCCGGTAATGCTCGCCTCGTTCACAACCATTTTAGGCATGATTCCGCTCATTGGCGACGCGATGTATGGCTCGCTGGCCATTACCGTTATCGGCGGTTTGGCCGTTGGCACCATAATCACTCTTCTGCTTCTCCCTCTTCTTTACTCCATTTTCTTCAATATCAAGAAATGAAACACATCATTTTTATAATAGTCTCACTGATAACCGCAATTGCCGGGCGGGCGCTGACAATTGATGCCTCCGGAGCCGTAGAGCTTGCTTTGCAGAACTCCGAAGAGTTGAAAGCCGCTGACAATGCCGTTGAAAAAGCCCGGGTTGACCGCTACGTTGCCAAAACCGCTTATATGCCCAAGTTTGCCGGCTCGGCCACGGTGGCATGGATGCTTCCCGACACTGAATTTAAGCAGATGGCGCTGACCATGCGTGCCCGCGGGGCTTATATGGCGGGGGTCAACTTGCAGCAGCCAATTTTTGCCGGCGGTAAAATCGTGGCTGCCAACCGCATGGCCGCAATTGGCGTGGATGCCTCAAAAGAGCAGCGCCGCCAGCGCGAAATCGCCGTAAAGGCCGATGCCGAAACGTCGTATTGGACCTATGTGGCAATCCTTGCCAAGGTGGAAATGATGAAAAGCTATGCGGCTCTGGTAGATACAGCTATGACGCAGACCCGCAGTGCTGCGGAGGCAGGTATGGCGGTACCTAACGACCTGCTGCGCATCGAAGCGCGAGCCGCGCAGGTCAAGTATCAGCATGAGCAGGTGAGCGCCGGTGCCGACCTTTGCCGTATGGCGCTATGCAACTCCTTGGGTTTGCCGCTCGACACGGAAATCACCCCTGCCGACACATCGGTGGTTGCCGAAGTGCCCCTCGACCTCTATAACTATAACCTTGCCGACCGCCCGGAAATGCGTCTGCTCGAGGCCGACATCAACGTCAAGCGTCAGCAGGTGAGGCTCACCCGCGGCGATTTCCTCCCGACCTTGGGGCTCCAAGCGGGGTGGAGCGCTTATGGCAACGTGAAAATCAACACTATGGCCCAAGGCTCCGACGGCAATTATTACCCGCTGACCCAGGACATTAAAAACAATGGTTGGAACATTATGCTCTCGCTTCAAGTGCCGATTTTTCACTTCCTCGAGGGTGCCAAGAAAGTCAAGGCTGCCCGCCTGGAAGTTGAGAGTGCACGACTGATGCGCGACCACAACGAGCGCCTGCTCGACATGCAGGTGCGTCAGGCTATTTCAAATGTACTGACGGGTCAGGACTTGGTTTCTTCGGCTGAGAAATCGTTTGCCATGGCCGATGCGGCACTCAACGCTACCGCCCATAGCTATCGCGCCGGAATGGTTTCGATAACCGCGCTACTCGACGCTCAGAGCCAATGGCACACGGCCCGCGCCGACCTCATCGAAGCCCGCACGCAGCTCCAAATCCACCTGATTGACTACCGCGCCTCCACTGCCGCCCTGTAGTAATAAAAACACAAAAGTGCGCGAGCAAGAAGTCCGCGCACTTTTTTATTTGGGGGAATTTGAATTTTAGAAGTAGAAAGTCAGGTTGAGAGCGCCGCCGATGTTGTCGGTACCGAAGTGGTGAGAGATGTTACCGGGGGTATAGAGGTCGGTGCGTTGTTCTACTTTATTGTAGGCGGTGTTGAAGCCTTCGCTCTTTACGATGCCTTTGCCGGCAAATGTTGAGTAGTAGTTGAGCGATACTTCAGCGCCGAGCGAAATCTTGGGAGCCACAAACCATTCAAAGCCTGCGCTGCCATAGAAACCGAGGCAACCAACTGCGCCTTCGTGGCGATATTCAGTGATACGGTAGCCGCTGGGAACCACGCTGATATAAGAGTTGATACCGGTGCTGGGAGTGCGGTTGAGGTCGGTGATTTCGTTGCCGTAGCTATAAGAAGTTTTGTCGGAGTAAACGCCGGCGAGGATGCCGAAACCGAATACGCCTTGCACGCGCTTCTTGCCGATGCGGTATTCGCCGCCTACCTGCAGAGTAGCGCCGCCTTTCACGGTTTTGGTCTGGTCAATAACCTTGGCCGACGAGTTGGGGTCGAGGTAGGTATTGAGGTCATCGGTGGCATATACGCGGTTGCGCTTGTCGTTTACGACGATGCCGAGGTTGGCCTTGACTGCCCAGTTGTCGGTGAGCATATATTTGGCGAGAATTGATGCGTTGGGCTTCACCGAGAACTCGTCGAAGAGAAAGGGGTTGCCGCTGAGCACCACGTCGCTTACTTCAGCCTTGTTTCCGCCGATGGCGTTAGCCAGCGGGAGGAAGAGAGGCACAACGTCAACGCCGATTGCAAAGTCGCCCTTCTGGGGGAGGTACTGCTTGCAGCACTGCTTTTCGGCGGTTTCTTGTGCGCTCGCGCCGAGACCTACCATTGAGGCCAGAGCGAGAATCAGAATATTTTTCTTCATTGTTTAAATGTCTGAGCTGAAAGGGTTATTATTTGTTGGCTTGTTCGGCTTTTTCAGCTGCTTCTTCGGCGAGGCGCTCTTCGATCTCAGATTTCCATTCGTCGTTGCTGCCCCAGAAGTATTTGTTGTAGCTGGTTTCTTCGTCCTGAGTGTCGAACAGGAGAGCCTTGCACTCAAATTCAGCGATGTAAGCCTGAACGGGAGCGGAGAAAGAGCCGCTTACGCCATTGGCGCTGCTGTTGAATGCATACCAGCCGGTGATGGTGGTTGCCTTATAGTCGGTGTAGGTCAGTATGGGAGCTTCGGGCTTCTCTTCGCCTTCAGCAACTTCGGGAGCTGTCCAAGTGGGGTCGGCATATTCGATTTCTTCAGCTTCGTAGTGAACGAAAGTAGCGTTCTGCTGGGGAAGAACCTGGATGGAGTAGCTGTAGTTTGCGGGGAATTCCTTAACGAGAACGTCGAGAGTAAACTCGCCTTCAGCGTCGGTGGTTACGTTGTAAACGGTCTGGTGGCTGCCATCAGTTACGGTAAGAACGAGGTCAGCGTTGGGAGCGGGAACGTAGCAGGGAAGAATCTGAGCGGATTTCCAGCCTACGAACACTTCAGTTTCGGTAGGATTGTTTTCTTCGTCGTAGAAGGTCTTGGTCTCATACTCTTTCTCGGGAGCGATGTAGAACTCGGCGTTGCGGCCGATTTTGCCCTTGAGAGTGGTGTAGTTGCTGTAGCCCTGCATAACGTCGGTGTGTGAAACGCCGTTGCAAACGAGGTTTTTGATGCAGATGCCACCGTCAACGAAGGTCAGACCGGTAGTGTTGTTAACCGAGAAAACCTTGGTTTCGGTAACGGTCTTGATTTCGTTGTTGATAACTTTAATGGTGTTGCATTCAGCTTCAAAAGCAGAGCTTTGAATTGAAACGTTGCTTGACTTGGTCAGAGGAGCGGGGATTTCGATAGAGTAGTTACCGGCAGCGTCGGTAGTGGTTTCAAAAACGCTCTGACCGTTGAGGCCTGTGCCGTAGTCGCTGTTGTTAACGATAATCTGGAGGTCGAGATTGGCAGCGGGAACGTAGTTGTAGGCGAACTTGCCGTTAACCACGGTGGTACCGGTGGTGTACTCAACGTGACCTTTGATGATTGAACGTCCGGGAACGTTGTCAACGTCGAAGGCGGTTTGCTCTTCAGAGCAGCCTGTCATAACGAAAGCTGCTACTACCGCAGCTACGAGATACTTGAATGTTTTCATCTAAAAAAATTAAATGGTTTATTAAAATATAAAAAATGTGTGTTTATGTGTGAATGTCAGATTGTGCGAATGTCGGAATGTGTGTTTAAAAACGTGTACTATTTGGCTTTATGAGAGCGCAAAGGTACTAACTTTTGTCGAATTGCGCAAACATATATTAAAATTTCTTCGGAAAAAGTTGATTTATAAGGTCGGAGCGATGTATGCGCCGCAGCGATGCAACAATGCCCGGACGCTTGTTCGGGTCATACCAGAAAAAGAATGCCCGCTGCGCTTCCTTCTGCTTCGGGTCAGTGGCGCAATACACGCGCTTGCCCGTGTAAGGATGGTAGCCGGTATAGTATATCTCAGTGCTCAGCGTCATTGGCGTGGGCGTGAAGTCCTGCACCTGCTCCAGATGCATGTCAAGGCGGCGGGTTTTGGCGGCAAGTTCGGCCATATCTTCCTCGCGGCAACCCGGATGGCTGGATATGAAGTAGGGAATAAGCTGCTGCTTGAGTCCGTGCTTGCGGTTGGCAGCCTCGAAACGCTCGCGAAACTTATAAAAGAGGTCGAACGACGGCTTGCGCATCAGCTTCAGCACCTCGTCTTCAGTATGTTCCGGAGCTACTTTTAAGCGTCCGCTGACGTGGTTGGCAATCAGTTCCTCAACGTATTGTCGGTTCGCGGCATCGGTCTTGGCGGAGCCGGAGGATGCCATAGCAAGGTCGTAGCGCACGCCCGAACCAACAAACGCTTTTTTCACGTCGGGCAGGGCATTCACCTCTTTATATATGGCCAAAAGCTGAGAGTGGTCGTTGTTGAGGTTGGAACACGGCGAGGGGTGCAGACAGCTCGGACGCAGACACTTGGCGCACTTAGAGAGGTCGCGGCCATGCATGGCATACATATTGGCGCTGGGGCCGCCGAGGTCGGAAATGTAGCCCTTGAAGTCGAGCATCCGGGTAACGGCCTCGACCTCGCGCATAATTGATTCGCGGCTTCGCGAGGCAATAAACTTGCCTTGGTGGGCCGAGATGGTGCAAAACGAGCAGCCTCCGAAACAGCCTCGGTGCAGACACACCGAGTGGCGTATCATCTCATATGCGGGAATCGTCTTGCCGCGATAGCGCGGATGCGGCAGGCGGGTGTATGGCAAGTCAAACGAGGCATCGACTTCTTCGGTGGTCATCGGCGGATACATCGGGTTGACCTTGACGGCGCGTCGGCCATGCTGCTGCCAAAGCACCGTGTCGGGCATCAGGCGGTTGCTCTGCTGCTCAATGTGTTTGAAGTTGGTTGCCTGCAGGCGCTTATCGGCCAGGCATTGCTCATAAGATGCCAACACGATGTTATGCTCGTCGGGTTTGGGAATATCTGATGCGCGGGTGCGTATAACGGTTTGCGGCAAGTCGATAATCTCGCCGATTTTCTCGCCTGCTTGCAGCCGGCCAACGAGTTCGGCCATAGGTTTCTCGCCCATTCCGTAGACTATCATATCAACCGGAGCATCCATGATTATCGAGGGGCGCAGGCGGTCCTGCCAGTAGTCGTAGTGGCTCATTCGGCGCATTGAAGCCTCTATGCCGCCGGCAATAATCGGAGTATCGGGGTAGAGTTTGCGCAGAATCTCGGAGTAGACAATCGTGGGATAGTCAGGACGCGCACCGGAGCGACCGTCGGGCGTATAAGCGTCGTCATGGCGGCGGCGGCGCGCTGCCGTGTAGTGGTTCACCATCGAGTCCATAGCCCCCGGCGAGATTCCGAAAAAGAGCCTCGGAGCGCCAAACTTGCGGAAGTCGCGCAGGTCATCGCGCCAGTTGGGTTGCGGCACTATTGCCACGTTCAACCCCATAGCCTGGAGAGAGCGGCCAATCACCGCCGCGCCAAACGACGGATGGTCCACGTAGGCATCGCCGCTGAACAGAACCACATCAACGTGGTCCCATCCCAAGGCTTCCATTTCCTTTACCGATGTCGGCAGCCAGCGTTCCGAGCCGTATTTCATGTTTTATCAGACGTTTTTGGTTTCGAGAAGGTTTTGTATCTTGAGCATCTCGTCGCGCAGGCGGGCGGCTTCGAGGAAGTCCATTTTCTTTGCCGCCGACATCATCTGCTGGCGGAGCTTGTCAATGTTCTTCTGCATCTCAACCGGAGTCATATATGCCACAACGGGATCGGCGGCAATGTTGACCTCGCGGGTGTATTCGGTTTCGTAGGGAAGTGGCGAAGTGGCCGAGTGGCGGGGTGACGGAGTGGCTTTTCTCTTTTCTCTCTTATCTATGCGTCCTGCCGGGGTGAGTTCTTCAATAGCGTCGCGGTCAAGGCCGACGATGCGGTTGCGTGCCTTGACGATGGCCTGCGGCGTAATGCCGTGTTCCTCATTATACGCCAACTGCATTGAGCGGCGGCGTTCGGTTTCCTCAATGGTCTGACGCATAGAGTCGGTAACCTTGTCGGCATACATTATCACGCGGCCGTTGAGGTTGCGGGCGGCGCGGCCCACGGTCTGCGTCAGCGAGCGGTGGCTGCGCAGGAAGCCCTCCTTGTCGGCATCGAGGATTGCCACGAGGCTAACTTCCGGCAAGTCAAGGCCCTCGCGGAGCAGATTCACGCCAATAAGCACGTCGTAAGTTCCGGCACGGAGGTCATCAAGAATGCGTATGCGCTCCATAGTGTCAACGTCGGAGTGCATATACGCCGTGTGAATATCGTACTTGGCAAGATAGTCGTTGAGTTCCTCGGCCATACGCTTGGTAAGGGTGGTAACGAGCGTGCGCTCACCCTTTTCGGTGCGCAGGCGTATTTCCTCCATCAGGTCGTCAATCTGATTGAGCGAGGGGCGGACTTCTATAACCGGGTCAAGCAGTCCGGTGGGGCGGATAACCTGCTCTACGATGATGCCCTCGGAGCGCTCCAGCTCATAGTCGGCGGGAGTGGCCGACACGTAAATTGTTTGCGGCACAAGAGCTTCAAACTCCTCAAACTTCAGCGGGCGATTGTCGAGCGCGGCGGGGAGACGGAAGCCGTAGTCTACAAGGTTGTTTTTGCGCGATACGTCGCCGCCATACATTGCGCGGATTTGAGGCACGGTTACGTGGCTTTCGTCGATAATGGTGAGGAAATCCTTGGGGAAATAGTCAAGCAGACAGAATGGGCGTTCGCCCGGGCGGCGGCCGTCGAAGTAGCGGGAGTAGTTTTCAATGCCGGAGCAGTGGCCTAACTCGCGAATCATCTCCATATCGTAGGTGACTCGCTCGCGGATGCGCTGCGCCTCAATCAGTTTCTCTTCGCGCTCAAAGTCGCCGATGCGTTCGCCCAAGTCGAGCGAAATCTGCGCAAGGGCAGCGTTTTGGCGCTCTTGCGAGGTGACAAAGAGGTTCGCGGGGTAGATTTTGAAGACGTCGTGTTCTCCAAGGCTCACACCGTCGAGGGGGTGTACAGTCTTGATTGACTCGATTTCGTCGCCCCAAAAGCTGACGCGCAAGGTAATCTCCTCATATGCAAGACGAATCTCTACGGTGTCGCCGTGTACGCGAAACGTACCCCGACTCAGTTCCACCTCGTTGCGCGAGTAGAGAGCGCTTACGAGTTGACGCAGAAAGTTATTGCGCGAAATCTGCTGCCCCACATTAATTTCAATAACGCTGGCATCGAAGTCGGCGGGGTTGCCCATACCAAACAGGCAGCTAACCGAGCTGACCACCACAACGTCTTTGCGCCCTGAAAGCAGCGCCGATACTGTTGAGAGTCTCAGACGCTCAATCTCGTCGTTAATCATCAGGTCTTTTTCAATGTAGCGGTCAATGCCGGGAATGTAAGCTTCGGGCTGATAATAATCGTAGTAGCTCACGAAGTATTGCACCGAGTTATCGGGGAAGAACTGCTTAAACTCGGAGTAGAGCTGCGCGGCAAGGGTCTTATTGTGCGACAAAATCAGCGTTGGGCGCTGTACCTTGGCAATGACGTTTGCCATGGTGAACGTTTTGCCCGAGCCGGTCACGCCAAGTAGAACCTGGGCTTCGCGGCCCTCCTCAACTCCCTCGGAGAGTGCTTCAATGGCTTGCGGCTGATCGCCGGTGGGTTTATATGCAGAATCGAGTTTAAATTCCATAGTGCCGGTTAAGAAGTCGCTCCAAGTTATTGACTAATGCAGCAGTAGAGTTTACGCCGTCAGTTTTTCCGGACTTAAACGGCTGCAGCGCCTGCTCGAGTTCCTGAATCTTTGAGGTGTTGTTTTCGGTAGTCCACTGCTCGCGCAAGAGCCTGATTTTTTCGGTTTGCTGAATCCCCTCAATCAGTCGCTCAAACCTTACCGACGTGCGCGGCCCCGGATAGTAACAATATGTATCGCCCGGCGCAAAAGTATACGCATCGACGCCGGGGAGTTTGAGGCGCGAATCCTCAAGCGGATTTTCGTTCCAGTTGAGCCACGACCAGTGCAAAATGCCGTCAAGCCCGGCAGCTACTGCCTGAATCGGGAGATAGGCGGCATCGCTCGGGGCATTGTTGGTAAAAATATTCGCTCCGGGGTCGGCGCAGCATACGTATGAGGTGGATATCTGTCCGGCCTGTTTTCGGCGTGCGAGTTCGTCGGCCGGGAAACTTTGGGAATATGCTATGGAGTAGTCGTCAAGGTCGGCGCTAATCTCCGGGTGATAGTTGCCGGCGAGAGCAATTTTCAGCCCCGGAGCCGCGCTGTTTGCAATGGCAATGGCATCGCGCATAGCGGCGAGTCCGCGCTCATCCATACTTATTGCGGTTTTTTCAAACCATCCTTTTTCTTTTAAATGAGCGGCAAAATCAGCAAGATAAGCCGACCACAGCGCTTGATATTCTTCAGACGACGTCGTTATATTCAGGCATTTATAGGCGTTGGTTGCCTCGTCGAAATATCGAAAAGACATATCCCAGGGTATCATTGAGAAGCAATTGATACGGCCATTGATGCCGCATTCATCCATAAATTCAACCCATTTGTCGAACACGTCGTAATTGAATGTCCATTGACCGTCGGCAGTCAAAACGGTTTCCACCATAGGGTCAAACTTGTCGTAGCTTTGTCGCCCCCAAGGTTCATAAAACAGTATGGCGGTGACAACTTTTTGGCCTGCGCGGGCAAGTGCCTGCATATAGGGGCGCAGAGCGTCGAAATGCGCGTCGCTCCACCGCTCGAGGCCGTAATAGCGACTGACGGAATAGGGTTGTTGCCAAAAGTCAAGATAAAATTTCCAGTCAGCAACTTCGGGCAAAACTCGTTCGTTCACATCAAGCGCAACATTGAGAGCGGCAATTTGCTCTCCGCCACGCTTGAGGGTAAGCTGCGAGAAATACGTTCCGGGGGCCACGTCGCGAGGCACCTCCACAACACACCATATCGGGCAAACGCCATATTTTTCAATGTCAACCAACGAACCCACGGTGTCGATTATGTCAAAAACGCGGTGGGTTGGCATCTCTGCGCGGTCGCCACAACTTCTGTTTTCATCAGTGATGACAGAGCGAGTCCAAGCTGCCGAGCCGACAGATGCCGGCATAGCAACGCGCCCCCGGGAGTCAGTCCACGAGCCGAGGCTCACGCTCAGACTGTCAGCCCCCTCAATTGAAGCCACAATTGCTTGAAATCCTATTCGTTCGCCACGCCAGGCCGACACTGTGGTATCGGCTTGAGAAAAGGCGCGTGGGAGCGTTTCGGGAGTGTATTGAACGTCTTTAGACGCCCAAGCGAAAGTTATCTCTGCCGATGCGTTGGCGATTAACACCATCAGCAGAAGCAGATACGCTATAAGTCGCTTCATATTAAAGAGCAGTGAGTTCACCGGTGGTGGAGTCCATAATATATCCGGCCACACGCACGTCGGCGGGCATCAGCGGATGGTTGCGCACAAGGTCAACCGTCTCAACCACGGCATCGGCAGTGTCTGTGAAGCCGTGAAGCCAAGAGTTCAAGTCAATGCCACAGTGGCGCATCAGCGAAATGTGTTCGTGGTCAATGCCTCGCTCGCGCATCAGGTGGAGCATCTCCTCGGCATCCATGCCCTGAACGCCGCATTCGCTATGACCGATAATCATCACTTCATTGACTCCGAGTTCGTAAACGGCAACAAGAAGGGAGCGCATAGTCGAATCGAAGGGACTGGTTATCGTGCCGCCGGCGTTTTTTATCATTTTAACGTCGCCGTTTTTAATGCCGAGGGCTGCAGGAAGCAGCTCCACGAGGCGTGTGTCCATACACGTAACTATGGCAATCTTCTTGTCGGGGAATTTTGAGGTCTGAAAGCGTTCGTAATCTTTATTGTCTACGAAACGACGGTTATATTTTAGTATCTCATCTATCATAATGGGTGCAAAATTAATAAAAATTGCAGTAAAATTGAATTTTTTCAGCCCAACTTAGTGATTATGTGGAAAAAAAATCGGATATTTGCAGTCGCGTTAGCGCCAAATCCCCCGAGGCGCTAATCATAACCGAGCATTTTATTTACAATAAATCAAAATATTAACCATTTACAAAAATGACAAAAGCAGATATCGTTAGCGAAATCGCTAAGACTACCGGCATTGACCGCGTAAATGTTCTCGAAACCGTAGAAAAGTTCATGGAAGTAGTTAAAGATTCGCTCATCAATGGCGAAAACGTATATCTCCGTGGATTCGGCAGCTTCATCATCAAAACCCGCAGCGAAAAGACTGCCCGCAACATCTCCAAAAACACCACCATCATCATCCCCGAACACAAAATCCCCGCTTTCAAGCCCGCAAAATCGTTCGTGGAAGAAGTAAAGAAATAATCCATTTATTAACTCCAAAAGCAATACACTATGCCCAGCGGAAAAAAACGCAAAGGCCACAAAATGGCTACGCATAAGCGCAAAAAGCGCCTGCGCAAGAATCGTCATAAGAAGAAGTAATATCGACTCTTCTTACGACAAGAAGGAAACTTTTGGGTTTATGGGGGAACGCAGAGTCGTTGCCTCCCTTACGCCCAAAAGTTTTTATTTTTTAACCATCGGGCCTCCGGCCCGAACTTTTTCCCAAATCCTGCCGATGAAAAGCGAACTCATTGTTGACGTTACGCCCAACGATGTCTCCATAGCCCTGCTTGAAGACTCGCGGCTCGTCTCCTTGCAAAAGGAGTCGCGAAGCGTCAGCTACTCAGTCGGCGACATTTACCTGGCCAAGGTCAAAAAACTGATGCCGGGACTCAATGCCGCATTCGTCAACGTCGGATATGAGAAAGATGCCTTTCTCCATTACTTAGATTTGGGTGCCAGCTTTGCCAACTACTCCGAA
The DNA here is from genome assembly GCA_023666665.1 of Prevotella sp. GTDB lineage: Bacteria > Bacteroidota > Bacteroidia > Bacteroidales > Muribaculaceae > UBA3263. The sequence continues at coordinate 827,883 of JAMPBN010000001.1, forward strand.
GTAGTAAACCAAGCCCTTGACCCCGGCAAGAAAATGCCGGACACGTCGAAAGCCACAATACTCCCCGATATTGATAAACACGGCTCGATAACCGAAGTATTGACTCCCGGCCAACGTCTGCTCGTGCAGATTGTTAAGGAGCCCATATCGTCAAAAGGCCCGCGGCTTACTACGGAAATAACCTTCACGGGGCGCAATATGGTGTTGACCCCCTTCAGCAACAAGATTTCTGTCAGCACCAAAATCAGCAGCGCCGCCGAAAAACAACGTCTCAAAAAAGTCATCGAGGCAATAAAGCCCGACAATTACGGCGTAATAATCCGCACGAGCGCCGAGGGCAAGAAAGTTGCCGAACTCAACGCCGAACTGCGCGAACTCGTGAGCCGCTGGGAAGACACCCTGCGCAACGCCCGCAAGCATCAGGCCAATGCCCCCAAGGTAGTATACGAAGAAGCCGGGCGCAGCGTCGGAGTGCTTCGCGACGTGTTCAATCCCGAAACGTTCGAGGCTATCCACGTCAACGATGCCGACATCTACCGCCAGCTTCTGAGCTACGTCAGCATCATTGCACCCGACAAGGCCGACATTGTAAAACTCTACACTAAAGAAGAGCCGATATTCGACTCGTTCGGCATCACGCGCCAAATCAAAACCTCTTTTGGAAAGACCGTCAGCTTCCGCTCCGGCGCATACATTATCATTGAACACACCGAGGCTCTTCACGTTATCGACGTAAACTCCGGCAACCGCTCACGCGCCACTGCCGATCAGGAGAGCAACGCCCTGGAGGTAAACCTTCGTGCCGCCGACGAAATAGCCCGCCAGCTCCGCCTGCGCGATATGGGAGGCATCATCGTGGTAGACTTCATAGATATGGCGCTGCAAGAAAATCGCCAAAAGCTCTACGACCATATGCGCGAGCTTATGGCCTCAGACCGCGCCCGCCACAACATCTTGCCCTTGAGCAAATTCGGACTTATGCAGATTACGCGCCAGAGAGTGCGCCCCGACCTGGAGATTCAAACCGAGGAGAAATGTCCGTCGTGTGCCGGCAAAGGCACGGTAGAATCTTCGCTGCTCTTTACCGACACGCTCCACGACAAGCTCGACTATTGCATCAACGACTTGAAGCGCACCGACTTTACGATGTACGTTCACCCCTTTGTTGACGCTTATATTAAAAAAGGACTTTTCAACTCTCTATATCGCCAATGGCGCAAGGAGTTTGGCACCAAGTTCAAGATTGTGGCCGACCAGTCGCTGGCTTATCTGCAATACAAAGTGATTGGCGACGACAAGCAGCTGATTGACCTGAGAGAAGAAAAAGACACCTCCTCAGCCGCGACAAAAAACAAACGCAAAGCTCAAACCCGAACATCCGACTGACTTCAATCGCCCGAGCCTCCCGCCCGGGCGATTCTTTTTATGACCCGATAATGAGCAGGGTTAGCGACAGTAGCAGCAGCGCGAGGTCGGCCAACTTGGCCTTAACGTGCTTTTCGCGAAGAACAATCACGCCATAGCAGAAACTAACCAACACACTGCCCCGACGTATCATCGAAATCACTGAAATCATTGCCCCCGGGAGCGACAACGCATAAAAATATGCCAAGTCGGCGCCGGTCAAGAACAGCGATATCCCAAGAATTGTCCAACGCCAGTGAAACTGCGGGCGATAAGAGGCGGTTTTGTTGATAACCACCACTGCCACCGACATCATCAGCAGCTGATACAGAGAATACCATGCCTGGACTTCAAGCGGGCGATAAAACTGCATCAGATACTTATCATACAAAGCACTTACCGCGCCAAGACAGGTAGCGCCGACCGACATCCACAGCCACACGCTGCGCTTCATCGAAAAACCCTCTTTTGCGCCAAGTCGACTGATAAAGAACAGCGAAACGAAGCCCAAAAGTATGCCAATCCATTGCGTAAGATTAAGGCGTTCACCAAAAATCAGCATTGCGCCGACTAAAACAATAACAGGGCGCGATGCGTTGATCGGTCCCTGAATAGTCAGTGGCAAATGCTTGATGGCAAAATAGCCTAAAATCCACGACGACAGCACAATCAGCGACTTCAGCATTATCTGCATATGGCCATAGAGCGAATCGCCGAGACCGATACTGCCGCCACACAGCTGCCCGACAATAACCGGCGACAGCAGCAGAGTGCCGAACAGAGTATTGAACCACAAAACTATCGGCACGTTATTATCACGCACCGAGAGCTTCTTCATCACGTCGTAGAACCCGAGTCCTAACGCCGAGCAAACCGCCAACACCACCCACATATTATTTCAAGGAGCGCCAGCGGGTGAGGAGGGCTTCAAAGTCGGCGGGGAGGTGGGCGGTGAAGAACATTTCTTCTCCGGTTTTGGGGTGAACAAAGCCGAGAGTGCGGGCGTGGAGAGCCTGACGCGGGCACACCTCAAAGCAGCCGTCGATAAAGCGACGATAGGTGGCGCTGGGCACTCCGCGAAGCACCTTGTCGCCACCATATCTGGCATCGGCAAAGAGCGGATGGCCGAGATGGCGCATATGCACGCGAATCTGATGCGTGCGGCCGGTTTCGAGCACGCAGCGCACCAGTGCCACGTGGGTCAGCGGCTCGAGCAACTCGTAGTGGGTAACGGCACGTTTGCCGTTGGGGTCGTCGTCGGGCAATACGGCCATCTGCAACCGGTCCTTTGGGTTGCGGCCAATTAGGGTTTCCACCCTACCCTGCGGCGGCTCTGGGATGCCCCACACGAGGGCATAATACTCGCGCTTGGTAGTCTTGGCAAAAAACTGCGCTCCGAGGTTTGTTTTCGCTTCCGGGGTCTTGGCAACTACGAGCAATCCGGACGTGTCTTTATCAATACGGTGAACCAGGCCTAAGCGCGGATCGCTGACGTCGTAGTCGGGGTTGTCCTTAAAGTGCCAGGCCAGGGCATTGACAAGCGTTCCGGTCCAGTTGCCGTGGCCGGGATGAACCACGAGACCGGCCGGCTTATTAACGACCAACACAGTATCGTCTTCGTACACAATGTCGAGCGGAATATCTTCGGCTATGATTTCGTTCTCATAGCGCGGGCGATCCATAACAATCTGCACCAAGTCGAGCGGCTTGACGCGATAGTTTGACTTCACGGGCTTGCCGTTGACGAGGATACATTGCGCCTCTGCGGCCTGCTGAATGCGCGAACGCGAGGCGTGTTGCATACGGTCAACGAGAAATTTGTCGACGCGTAGCAGTTCCTGTCCCTTGTCGGCCGTAAAACGGAAATGCTCGTAGAGTTCCCTGCCGTCAATGAAGTGGAGTTCGCCCTCTTCTTCCGGCTCAGTCAAAGCTCCACTCATCTTCTTCCAAGGCAATTATGGAGTCGGAGTCGGCAACATACCCTTCGCCGACCCCCAATACGAGGGTAGAGGAGAGGGGTAGCTTGGTGCCGGCACGCATCGTTACGCCCATACTCTTTACGGCAAGCACAAGGTCGCGATAGTCGGAGGGCACACGCTGTTCGCGAATGTCTTTGAATCCGAGCGATTCAAGCGTAGCACGAGCCTGGCGCACGGATGTGCCGACGAGTTCGGGCAGCGTCACCTGACGCTGAGAATAGGCGTTGATAGTGAGCAGCACGGTGCGACCGGGCTTCACGCGGTTGGCCGCCGGGGGAACTTGCTCCACGATAGAGCCGCGAGAGGCTGCATTGTCGTAGACCGAGTCAACGACTTCGGCCTTGAGGTTCACTCCGTTAAGCACTCGCTGAGCTTCGCTTACGGAGAGGCCGCGCACGTCGGGAACAATCTGCACCTTGCCGTGGTCGGTCCAGATATTGAGAGCCAACATAGCCAGTATAACCAACACGAGGGCAACTCCGGCCATAATAAGCAAATTGAGGAGTATGGGATGCTTTTTCATAAGGGGATAAAAAAGGCGGGAGGCCGTTGACTGCGGACCTCCCGTTGATGCCTTACTTACGGATGCCGAGCTCTTTTTGAGCGATGATGGCACGGTAGCGGTTGATGTCCTTGCGGATGAGATAATCCAACAGGCGACGACGCTTACCTACCAGAGCTTTCAGAGCGCGAGCCGTAGCATAATCTTTGTGATTTGACTTCAGGTGTTCAGTCAAATGAGCAATACGGACTGAGAACAATGCTATCTGAGCCTCAGGGGACCCGGTATCAGTCTTACCCTTACCGTATTTCTCAAAGATTTCAACTTTTTCGTCAGAATTAAGATGCATTCTTTGAAATTTTGGTGGTTAATAATAATGTTCGATTGCTTTTCAGCGCCGCAAAGGTACGCATAAATTCCGACACGACAAAACTTTCCAACAAAATATTTTCCGCCGAAAGTTATTCGGCGGGGTTATATTTATTATTGGAGAGGGCGGTGTTCGTACCGGTGGTATTGTCGTAAACGATTTCGCCTTTGAGCGAACCGGTCATCTGCGTTTCGGTGTTAGTGGTTGATTCACAACCTGTTACGGTAAGCAGATTTTCAGCGTTAGGACAAGCGGAACCAATGTTTTGATAAACGGCAATACCGGCAACCATATTCGCCGCCGAGATACTCTTTGCGGTGTTTATGCAGTCTGAAATAACGGCAGTACGGTAAACAAGACCAACAATACCGGATGCAATATTGGCGTTGCTGCCGGACACGTTGATGTTGCCCTTATTTTCGCAAGACTTAACTTCGATAACGCTTTGGTTGGGGTAATTAGTAGCGTTGGATTCATATCTTATCCAGCCAATGATGCCGCCGAAGCCGCTCGAAGTTGCCGTAGCAATAACATCGCCTTCGTTTACACATCCGGAGATTACGCCACGAGCATTTTGTCCGCCGATAATACCGCCGCAAGAATTATTGCCGGCACCGATGGTACCATAGTTGGTGCAGTTGGTAACGTCGGCGGTAGAGAATCCTGCAATGCCGCCGGCTGAAACATTCTTGGCATAGATATCGCCGTAGTTCTCACAGTCTTCAATAGTAATGGCGACGTCGAGCTGGGTGTAATATGCCGTTCCGACAATGCCGCCAACGTTGTTGGTGGTACACGAAGCATCAGCGTAGTTTACGCAGCCCTTGATGTGACCGTTTTTGAGAACACGACCGGCAATAGCGCCAACGCCCTGCTTGCCGGAGAAGGAGCCTGACTTAACGGTAACGTTTTCAACGGTAGCGCCTTCGGAAAGGAGAGCCACGAGAGCCACGGCTTCGCAGTTGGGTGCAGCGAAGTTAACGTTTTCAAACACAACGTTTTTAAGAGCTGCGTTGCTGCCGGCAAGGTTTGCAATAAAACCGGTATAAACATCCTGAGTTTCGTCGGAAATTACAAGATTTTTCAGCACGTGGCCGTTACCTTCGATAACGCCTTTGAACACCGGGCCGATAGCCGTGCTACCCGAACGGTCTGCGCCGGCTGCAATGGGCATAATTTTGTGGCCGCCGAAGTCAATGTCTGACGTGATATGGAAAGTATATCCCTCATAGTCATTACCGCCGGAACGGCTCGCACTGCCTGAGGTAAGCTCGGCAAGACCTTGAAGCTGGGCAGCAGACGAGATTTCACCGGTTTTGGTTTCTTCGTCAATATTCGGAGCTTCGGAACTTTTGCCGTCCCAAGGATCGATGTTCTTATCAACCGAGCCTTCGGGGGTGGGTTCGATGGTTACGTTCCAGTCGAACGGTGAGGTAAGGAGTGCGCCGTAGATGTTGGTGCGGAAGTTGCGCTGAATCGGGGCGTTGGGAACAGGCACCTCGATGGTGTGGCCATCATCGCAAGTAATGGTAGCGGTGATGTTAACAACTTCGCTCTGAGCTGACTGTGCGTTGTCTTCGTCTACCACTACGCCGGTAAGCACATAGGCCATAGCAAGATAGGAGTAGTTTACGCCCTCTTTCTCTACCGGGAATGTTTCATCGTTGGCGGGAGCGGCAGCGGCGAACACTACGTCGTCAGCATCGCCGGCCTCGCCGGTATAGAGGTCAAGCGTTTTGTAAGCGCCTGAAACGGAGAGCGATGTAGAAGCAACGTGGATGCCGACTTTAGCTGCGGCCAAAGTGTCGGATGTGCCGACATTGATCTGCGCGAAGGGGCGGCGCAGGAAAACTTCGTCTTCCATCGGGCCGTTAACGGTAATGCCCTTTTTAACGGCGAAGAATGCGTCGCGGGTGTCGTCGTTGACCGTTGCGTCGTCGTAGCTTACGCTGACGGTGCGACCGTCGGCGGTAAACGTATAAGGAGATGTTGCACCCTTGTCGGCCCAGAATATGAAGTCGTAGGTTTTGCCCTTAACGAGGTCAAAATGCGCCTTGGTCTGTGTGGCCGTCTGCATATCCAAGCTGTCAACGAAGGCGGCGTTGGCGTTGCCGGCCTCGTAAGCTGCATAGTAGAGGGTCTTTCCGAAATCAGCCTCGGCGTAAGCACGAGATTGGGCATAAGCCGGAAGTTGAACTGCGAACGTTACGTGTCCGTCAGTTCCGGCGGGTTCAAATTGCTCCTGTGAGCAGGAAGTCAGCAAGGAGACTCCCAAAGCGACAAGCGCTAAATAAGATTTTTTCATAATTTATGAATGAAATGAGATTAAATGATTTTAATCGCGTTCTACAACCCAGGGGTAGCGGTCGGCATCAGCGCCGGTGTTCTCAACGTAGATGTATCCTTCCACGGGCTGATAAACTGCTTTAGTTATGTGATTCCAGGGTTTGTAGTTATATTTGCCACCCTTCACTGTGATGCTGCCGGTGGGGAAGTTAACGTCATTATCACCCGAGCGAACACATGTCGTGGTGTTAGGGCTGTAGAATTTGCCGTCAAGAATTGTCACGTGGCTTTCGCCGGTTACGTAGAGAGCGCCGTAGCAGTTGCCGGTCTTCTTCTCCTCGTCAAGATAATGAGTGTAATAATCGCCGCCGTCAATAATCATTTCGTTGATATAGTCGGGGGCGAGAGCGCCCTGAATACCGACAACCGTGCAGTTTTTAACAACGGATTTCTTACCGCTGATACGAGCGCAATAAGCCCAGTTGCCTGTGCCATATTCGGTTGAAGCATTGCTTTCAAGATAGCAGTCGTTGAGGTTAACAATTGACTCTGCGCCAACGCGGTTGTAGCAGCAGATGGTAAACATACCGGAATAGGCCGTAACGCGGTTGAGGGTAAGGTTAACTGTGGGATAGTGGCCGATACAAGTTGAGTTCCAAGTTGAGCCGTGATAGTGGTAGTTGCGGTCGTTAATCAGAGTAACGTCTTCTGCGGTAAAGTCGCCGTTGTAGATTACGATGAGAGACTTGCCGTTGGGCAGTTTTTCGGGTGCGGCTTCAAACTCGTTGGTAATGGTGCCGTTACCGAGCAAGGTGAAGTCATCGTTGATGCTGAAGTAGTTTTCGTGGCCGAGTTGAATGGCAACATCATCCGCGAGAATTACGGTTTTAACGCCGTTGGCAGTGAGCTGCTCTACGGTGCAAGCCGTAAGGTCGAGGTCGGTTTTAACGTTGATTTCAGATACGCCGTCGGAAGTAAGAGCGGCAACGAAGTCTTCAACGGTGCTGATACCTAAGGTTACGTCGCCGATGTATTCAATGTTGCCTTCAAATTCTTCGCCGGTGGTTACTTCGTCAACGGCAACAGAACCGTCAATGCTTGCGCTTGCAGCATTGGTGATATTGAGGCTCTCGATAGCCACCTTTTCGCCGGTTGTGGTTTCACCTTTGACTTCTACAGCAGTGCCCTCGAGGTCAACTTCTATACCCTTGGTTTCATCGGTAACGGTGAGGGTAAATGCGTTGGTTTCGGCAGCATCTTCACCTTCTTTCAGGTCGGCATATTTAAAGCTGAAAGGAGCGGCGGCTTTGCCGAGGATTTTAACGCGCTGATGTTTAACCGACTTGTTGAGCAAAAACTCTACTAGAGCGGAACGCGAAGCGCTGCGGCGTTTTGCAGCTGCGGGGGTGCTTGCAGTAAGCAGTTGGCCGTCAAATACTACGGCTTCTTGTCCGGCTGCGAGAAGTGCCTGAGCCTCTTCGAGCGAGGTGGCAACGCGATAGCCTTGTTCGTCAAATTCTACGGTTTTTGCGGGTTCGTCGGGGGTGGGTTCGATGGTTACGTTCCAGTCGAACGGTGAGGTAAGGAGTGCGCCGTAGATGTTGGTGCGGAAGTTGCGCTGAATCGGGGCGTTGGGAACAGGCACCTCGATGGTGTGGCCATCATCGCAAGTAATGGTAGCGGTGATGTTAACAACTTCGCTCTGAGCTGACTGTGCGTTGTCTTCGTCTACCACTACGCCGGTAAGCACATAGGCCATAGCAAGATAGGAGTAGTTTACGCCCTCTTTCTCTACCGGGAATGTTTCATCGTTGGCGGGAGCGGCAGCGGCGAACACTACGTCGTCAGCATCGCCGGCCTCGCCGGTATAGAGGTCAAGCGTTTTGTAAGCGCCTGAAACGGAGAGCGATGTAGAAGCAACGTGGATGCCGACTTTAGCTGCGGCCAAAGTGTCGGATGTGCCGACATTGATCTGCGCGAAGGGGCGGCGCAGGAAAACTTCGTCTTCCATCGGGCCGTTAACGGTAATGCCCTTTTTAACGGCGAAGAATGCGTCGCGGGTGTCGTCGTTGACCGTTGCGTCGTCGTAGCTTACGCTGACGGTGCGACCGTCGGCGGTAAACGTATAAGGAGATGTTGCACCCTTGTCGGCCCAGAATATGAAGTCGTAGGTTTTGCCCTTAACGAGGTCAAAATGCGCCTTGGTCTGTGTGGCCGTCTGCATATCCAAGCTGTCAACGAAGGCGGCGTTGGCGTTGCCGGCCTCGTAAGCTGCATAGTAGAGGGTCTTTCCGAAATCAGCCTCGGCGTAAGCACGAGATTGGGCATAAGCCGGAAGTTGAACTGCGAACGTTACGTGTCCGTCAGTTCCGGCGGGTTCAAATTGCTCCTGTGAGCAGGAAGTCAGCAAGGAGACTCCCAAAGCGACAAGCGCTAAATAAGATTTTTTCATTTGGTTGATAGTTAATTGATTTATATTTGATTATTAAATTATTTCTATGTTAAAGTCGCCGTTAAATTCGGGGTTGATACCTACGCCGCCGGAGGCGGTAGTGGTGAGGAACTTGCCGCGCACAACGGTGCGACGGTTGCGCTGCAGCGGCACGTTAATGGTCGACGACGAGGATATTAGCGCCCCGGTGTCGGAGTTGTATATGTCGAGCGCCACTTGTACGGAAGCCTCCGAGCCGTTGACAAACACGTGGTCAAAGCCCAGCGAAGCCTCATTGGCGGAGAGAATTTCGGTTTTGCCCGCAAAGCTGACCCCCATAGTGGAGTCAACCGGCTTGTTAAGGTGGGCGTTATACACCGAGGGCATATATCCGGTATAGCGGATTCTTACGGTATAATCATAAGGATTGGGCGCGGGCGAAAGCGCGGGGGCATCGGCGTTTTCGGAGCGCGAACGCGCAAGATATTCTTCAAGGTCGGTAGTGATAAACTCAAAGCGCGCAAGGGGGCGCTCAACGGTAATGGGAACGTATTCAACCGGTTCGCGGCTTTCCGCGTCGGCCACGGTGCCGTCGGCGAGTACGCTGAACGAGGCTGTGCCGCGAAAGGCTTCGCGGGTTTCGGTATTACCCGCGTGCGTGTCGCCGGCAAGGGTGATATTGTCGAAGTCTTTTACCGAGTAGTGCAGATCGCTGTCGGGATTGCGGGCATCGACATAGTCAACCCACACAATTGCGGAATAAGTGCCCTCGGCGAGTTCTACGGCAATATGCCGGCTTACGTCGGAAAGGGTATAAGGAACTTCGGTCAACACTACTTGTGAGGCCACTTCGGAGCGCGACGTGCTGCGCCCGCGCGACTGCTCGTAGACGTTGAGCGTGTAGCGCAACATATATACGGTAGAGCCGGCGGCGCGGCTGCCGGGCATCGCGTTTACCGTGGTCAGGTCAGGCCACCCGAGGTTGTCGAAGTTGACCACTACCTCAATGCGGGGCTTTTCAGGTTCAGGCTCGGGTTCGGGTATGATTATGGGTACCTCCAAGGTGGGGAACTCGTGAACGTCGCAGCCAACCAGCAGCAACATCAGGCAGGGGAGGAGAAAGAGCAACTTTTTCATTTTCCACCCGATGCGTTGAAGTTATAAACTATGCCGAGAGCAACGTTGTCAATGCCGACCCAAGTAGTGCGGCGGGCATCGACATACTGACCGTTGGCGCGGTTTTCGATGCGGTGGTAGCGCAGAGCGTAGACTCCGGCTCCGAGCGATGCTTCAGCGCTCCATCGGCCGGAACGACCCAGCGGCAGACGATAGCCCACGCCGATGCCGCCGCCCGGGGCGGGGTGTTTGCCGTCAATGTCTTGAACGCGATATTTCCAGCCGGGGAGAGCGAAATTATATGCCGCCATCTGCACGTGGGCATCCATAAAGAGGCCGGAATGGCCGTTGCCAAACCAATAGCGGGCTTCGGGGCGAAAAATAAACGTGCGGAACTTGCGCTTCACCGAGCCGTAGTTCCAGGCTGAATAGTGAACCGAAAGCCCTACGCTCCACCAGCAGGCAACGTCATATTCGCCACGCAGATTTACGATTGCCAGCGCCAACTCAAGAGCATTGGTAGCCAAATGCCATCCCTTGTCGCAGCCCGACACCACCGGTTCAACTTTAACGGCGGTATCTATAATAACGTCTTCGATTGTATCTGTCTTTTCTTCAACAATCTCCGTTTCTTCTATGGTTTCTTCATCCGGACTCTCCTCCTCTTGCCATCTTATTACGGTGGTCACCACGAAAGCGCTGCGCAAGCGGGGCAGAATATCGCGCTTGAGCACATTCCACGCTTCGCCGCCGGCCAGGCGTTTCAGTCGGTTCATACGGCGGGTGTTTGAAACAATATCGCCGTCACTGCCCAAAGCCATAATGCGCAGAGCGTCCGAACGCCAGGGGTAGGAAGAGTCGGAGATAATAGTGCGAAATTCATCCCACGGCACTCTGTTCTCGCCAAACGACAGCAAGGAGTCGGCAACTTTGCAGCCTACGTGGAGATAATTATAAAAGGAGGCGGCGCGACGCAGCGAAAGCTCTTTGTTTTTCGGCAATGAACCGTCGGGCGAGGCGTAGCCGGAGACGCGGAGCGAGTCAATCGACATCAGCGGATTGACGGCGGCGTCATTGAGCAGACTGTGGAGTTCGCGCAGAGCGGCGGCATTGTTGGAGAACGTGGAGTCTATCTCACTGGAGTTAATACGAAAATCTATGGTGATTTTGCGTTGTTCGACGGAATCCGTGAGCAGCCCGGCAGCCCGCGAAGATGCGAAGAAGCCGCAACAAACCGCAATAAAAAGTATCGGTCTGCTCGCTCGGCGAACAAACTGACGAATACGGCTTGTTATATATTTAGGCATACTGGTAAGTCGTTGAAATAGTGGGATTTACCCCCCCCCCTAATTGCTGTAATCGGCTTACTGTCAGTATTTTAGGTACGACCAGCGAATCGTTGTTTTGCAACAAGATTCTTACATTTTCAAGGTTTGAAGGATTATTTCAAGGGCAAAGTTACACATTAAAAATCAAACGTGCAAATTTTTCTCGCTGATTTTTAGGTTTTTTCGTGAAATTCGATTTTTTTTGTAACTTTGCAGTGTTATGAAAGCGAAAATTTTGTCATTAATAATAGCTGCGGGACTTTGCGCCGCGCCTAACGCCCCGGCGGCAAAAAAGAAAACCGTGAAGTTCACGCCCGAGGAACTGATGGTGCAGGCCACGGAGGCGTTTTATAACTACGACGTCGACCTTGCCCGCGAAAAAATTGCCGACCTCCGCGCCAACAAGAAGCACGACCGCAATTTTGCCGACTCGCTCGAGGCCCGCGTAAACCGCCTCGACGAGATGATTCAAAGGGTTGAAGACGTGGCAATCATAGACTCGCTCAACGTGCCGCGTGCCGACTTTTTTGAATATTACCGCCTGTCGCCAACCAGCGGCACCCTCGTACCCCCCTCGGAGCTCGGCTACTCGTTCAGGGCTGCCGACGAAACCGCAGTGTATATCCCCGAAGACGGCACGTTTATGATTTGGGGCGGCGAAAACGGCCTGGTGCAGACCAACCGCCTGACCGACGGCACCTGGGAACCGGCCGTAGAGCTCGGCGATGTGCTCAACGCCGGCGGCACGGCCAACTACCCCTTTTTGATGCCCGACGGCACCACGCTCTATTATGCCACCGACGGCGACGACTCTCTCGGCGGCCTCGACCTCTACATATCCGTGCGCAACCGCGACGGCTTTGCCCTGCCGCAGAATATGGGTATGCCATATAATTCGCCCTACGACGACTATATGCTGGCAATCGACGAATTTACCGGCGCGGGATGGTTTGCCACCGACCGCAATCAGCTCGGCGACTCGGTAACGATCTACGTGTTTGTGCCGTCGGAGTCGAGAGTCAATATCGACGTTGATGCCGACGACCTCGCCGAGCGCGCGCAGATAGCGTCGCTGACCGCTCCGCTCACCCCCTCGCAGGAGGCTCTGCTGAAAAAAATCCGCAAAATTTCGCGCCGTACGGAGATAGTTGACAACACCCCCGACTTTATATTCCCGCTCACCGACGGCCGCGTGTATACCCGCTGGAGCGATTTCCGCTCCGACCGCGCACGCCGACTGATGGAAAACTACGTCGACGCCCTCGAGGAGTTTGACTCCGACACGCAGCGGCTCAACGAACTGCGCCGCACCTATCGCCCCGGCAATCAGAAAAAAGACGACCAGATTCTCGCCTTTGAAAAGAAACTGCTCAAGTCGCGCGAAACACTGCTCAAACTCTCCAACCAAGTCATTGAGGAAGAATTGAAATGACCCTGTTTTAATCACCAAAACCAAAAGCACAGCCTTAACGCCTAACGCCTAATGCCCAATTTTGACGAACAATTATTGTTGTGGTGCAACGGCTATCATACGCCGTGGCTCGACTCGGTGATGATGGCCATCACCGGGCGCTGGATATGGATTCCGCTCTATGCGCTGCTTGCCGGGCTGCTGTTTTGGCGTTGCGGCTGGAAGCGTGCCATAGTCTATCTGCTCGGCATCGCGCTGACAATCACGCTGACCGACCAACTGTGTGCGTCGTGGATTCGCCCTTGGGTGGGCCGTCTGCGCCCCTGCGACGTTGATAACCCCCTGTCGCAACTGGTAATAAGCGTCAACGGTTACGCCCCGCAGAGCTACAGCTTCCCATCCTGCCACGCAGCCAACACCTTTGCGTTGGCAATGTTTCTATCCCTGGCATTCCGCAACCGGGGGATGACGTGGTTTCTGTTTCTTTGGGCCGCGACAGTCAGCTACTCGCGGCTATACCTCGGCGTTCATCATCCGGGCGACATCCTTGTCGGCGCAATTATCGGTATGTTGCTTGCCTGGGGCGTGTATTACCTGTGCAACAAAGTAAAATTCGGCAAAAAGGCCGCTCTCGCCTTATTTATAATAGCAGCGCCGACGGCTCAGGCTCAAAAGTTTGAATGGGGCGGCGAGTTTGCAACGATTTTCGACAACCGCGAGGGTAACGCCGCCCACACCCCCGCGCAGACATATTTTCTCACACGCCTGGCGCCTGAAATCGGCGTATCGTTTGCTAACGGCACCCACCGGGTTATGGGCGGAGTGGTCTACACTCAGCCAATCGGCTGTGAATGGGACGGCCACCGCCTCTCCCCCACCCTTTACTACCGCTATGACTCCGGCCGCCTGAAAGGGTCGATGGGTATGTTTCCGCGCACTCAACTGCTGCGCCGACTGCCCGAATACCTCGTCAGCGACTCCACGGAGTATTTTCAGCACAATCTGCGCGGCGCGCTGCTGCAATATACCAACCGGCGGGGATTTTTCGAGATTCTCTGCGACTGGCGCGGAATGCAGACCACAAAGCGCCGCGAAGCCTTTGCCGTAATAGCTCAGGGCGAATGGCAACCGCGCAAAAAGATTATACGCTTGGGAGGCACGGCGATGCTCAACCACCTCGCCAAAGTCAAAAATGCCCCCGCCGACCAATATGTCGTTGACAATATGATTGCCAACGCGTGGGCGGGGCTGGACTTCAAAGAATACCTGAAGGCGTGGCGCAACTGGCAGATGCTGGAGCTGCGCCTCGGAGCGCTGAGTTCGCTGACCCGCGACAGAGCCGACGGCACGTGGCGCTCGGCCGTGGGGCTGAGGGCTGAACTTGATGCCACGTTTTGGCGTTTTACCTTACGCAACGTGGCCTGGGTCGGCAACCGCCCGCTCTATCCGCTCTACGACAAGTTTGGTCCGCAGCTCTCGGAGGGTGAGCCTTACTACTCGTCGCGCTGGTATAATCGCACGGAGCTGTCGGGGTTGCTGGTAAGCTACCGCAAGATAGTTGACCTGCGCGCCGAACTCGACTTCCATTGGGCCGACCGCAACGACTTTATGTTTTATCAACGACTGATATTGACCGTAACAATATGACAAACCTACATCAACTTTTAGTGGAGCGCCGCTCCATCCGCAAATATAAGGAACAGCCACTTGACCCCGAAGTGGTGAAGACAATTCTTGAGGCCGGCCTCCTCTCGCCCACAGGCAAGAACGCCCGCGCCTGGCATTTCATCGCCGTTGAAGATAAGGCAATGCTCCTGCGCCTGAGCGAATGTAAAGCCGCCGGAGCGCTTCCGGTAGCCAAGTCGGCCCTGACGGTATGCGTGGCCGTAGACGTGACGGACTCAGAGACCTGGATTGAAGACGGCGCCATCGCTGCCGCATATATGATGCTCCAGGCCCGCGACCTTGGCGTCGGCTCTTGCTGGATTGAGGTTAACGGCCGCTTGGCAGCCGACGGAACTCCCGCAGAAGACGTTGTCAGCGAACTGCTTGGCCTCCCCGAACAGATTCAGCCCCTCTGCCTCGTAAGTATGGGGATTCCCGACGAGGAGCGCAAGCCCCAAAACACGGAGAAGCTGCTCTGGGACCACGTGCACTGCGATTCGTTCCGCTCGTCGTCATGCTGAGAGTATCTTTTATCGGCTCGGGCAACGTGGCGACGCGCTTTGCGGCACGTCTTCGCGAGGTTGGAGCCGAAATCGTGCAGATTTGCTCCCGCTCTCATACCCCGGTAAGCGAACTCGACCCCGACCGCGCCGACGTGGTTATCGTGGCGGTCACCGACGACGCCCTGCCCTCGGTATTGGAGTCGGTCAGGAGCGCCGGCTCGGCGCTGTGGCTTCACACTGCCGGGTCGGTGGGCATCGACGTCTTTGACCCCGCAAAATTTCCGCGTCGCGGCATCCTCTACCCCTTGCAGACAATGCTGAAAGATTGCGAGGCCGACTGGAACAACGTGCCGCTGCTGGTTGAGGGCGACCCTCAGGCCGGCGAAATTGCCCGACAGATGTCGCCGTTGGTTGCCGAGGTAAGCTCCGACGACCGCCGCCGCCTCCACGCTGCGGCAGTGATGGGCTGCAATATGGTAATGTATCTGTGGAGCCTGTCGGAGCGGATATGTGCCGATGCCGGACTCGACTTCAATATGCTGCGCCCGCTGTTTCGCCTCACCGGCGAGAGGGTGCTGGAGATGTCGCCCGCAGAGGCTATGACCGGTCCGGCAAAGCGCGGCGACCTCAACACGATACGCAAGCATATCGCTGCCCTACCCCCCGACATTGCCGACACCTACGCCCTCCTCTCCCAAAAGATGCTCCACATATTCCACCCCTCCACTTCAAAAAACTGACCATTTGCCCACTTTTTTGGAACAGAAAATTGTTTTTGGCGTATTTTTATATATCTTTGCACTCCAAAAAGTTGGGCAAATGCCCGTTTTTTGGGAATAGGATATGATTATAAAACGAGATTATTATCTAAATCAACTCATTGCCGGTGAACACAACGGCTTAATAAAGATTATCACAGGACTACGACGTTCCGGGAAGTCTTATTTGTTATTTCATTTATTTTATGATTACTTGAAAAATCATGGAATTGACGATAAACACATCATTAAAATAGACTTGGAAGACCGCCGGAATGCCTCGCTCCGCAGTCCGGATACTCTGCTTGCACATATTGATTCGCGGATGTCCGACGATAGTATGTACTATATACTCCTTGATGAGGTACAACACGTTCCCGACTTTGAAGATGTTTTAAATAGCTACTTAAAAATTGACAATGCAGACGTGTACGTAACCGGCAGCAATTCAAAATTTCTGTCATCGGATATAATCACGGAATTTCGCGGGCGTGGCGACCAAATACACGTTTATCCATTGTCGTTTGCCGAGTTTATGTCCGTTGATGACCGTCACCCCTTGGATGCCTGGGTAGACTATTACACCTACGGAGGCTTGCCGCATATACTTACGCTTAATGATTCTGAAAAAAAAGCAGAATATTTAAAGAACTTATATTCCACAGTTTACATAACAGATATAGTGGAGCGCTACAAGATTAAGGGAGTTGAAGAATTGAAAGAGTTGCTTCAAGTGATAGCGTCATCAATTGGCTCTCCTACTAATCCAAATAAACTTTCAAACACTTTTCAAAGTTGCAAAAAAGTTACATTATCAAACAAAACAATTGATAATTACCTGAATTACGCCTGCGAATCATTTCTTACAGAAAAAGCTGTCAGATTTGATATAAAGGGCAAAAAATATATAAACACGCTGGCGAAATATTATTTTACAGACCTCGGTGTAAGGAATGCAATTCTTGACTTCAGACAGCAGGAAGAAAACCACATTATGGAAAACGTTATATATAACGAATTGAGAATACGCGGATTCCACGTAGATGTTGGTGTTGTTGAGTATCGTGATATTACTACAGAAGGCAAAAGAACTCGCAAGCAATATGAGGTGGATTTCGTTGCAAACAAAGGCAGCCAACGTTATTATATACAATCGGCGTTTGCAATGCCTACCGATGCAAAAGAGCGTCAAGAATCAGCATCATTATTAAATATTGACGATTCGTTTAAAAAAATAATTATTGTCAAGGATTACATAAAGCCTAAACGTAACGAGGAGGGAATTACAATAATCGGGCTGATAGATTTTCTCTTACAACATGATCTGCTGAATTGGTAAACAACCCTCCTCTAAACCCCTAAACAGTTAAACCACTCAATGATACCTTACGACCTAACAAAGGTGCGCGGCTTTGCTTTCGACGTTGACGGCGTGCTGTCGCCCAACCTTGTGCCCATAGATGCCAACGGTGCACCGGCGCGCATGGCCAACGTTAAAGACGGCTACGCCCTGCATCTCGCCGCAAAACTCGGCTACAAACTCGCCATAATCACCGGAGCAGACACGGAGGCCGTGTATCGCCGCTATTCCATATTGGGAATCAAAGACATATATCTCAGCGCCGGAGAAAAACTCCCGATATTTGAAAACTGGATGGCCGACAATGGCCTGCGAGCTGAAGAGGTGGCATACTGCGGCGACGACGTACCCGATCTGCTGTGCCTGCGCCACGCGGGGCTCTCCATAGCCCCCGCCGATGCGTCGCCCGATGCCAAAGAGGCGGCAAAATACGTAACCTCGCTGCGCGGCGGCCACGGCGTTGCCCGCGAGTTAATAGAACAGACCCTGCGCGCCCAAGGCCGCTGGCCCAACGACGATGCCGCCTATGGATGGTGAGGAGTTAGGAATTATGAATTAGGAATTAGGAATTATGAATTATATATTAGCTTCCGGGTCGCCGCGCAGGCGTGAACTGCTGGCAATGCTCGACGTAAACTTCCGGGTAGACACCTCGCGCCCGGTCGACGAAATAGTTCCCGACGGACTTCCCGCCGACGAAGTCCCCGCATATCTTTCGCGCCTTAAAGCCGCGCCTTATCTGCCCGACTTAAAGCCCGACGAAACGCTGATTACCGCCGACACCGTAGTGATTCTCGGCGACCGCGTAATTGGCAAACCCCACGACGCCGACGATGCCCGACACATCCTCCGCCAACTTGCCGGACAAACCCATCGCGTAGTTACCGGGGTGAGCATCGGCAGACCCGACGGTTCACTGCAAACCTTTTCGGAGACCACAGAGGTAGAATTCGACACACTCACCGACGCCGAAATCAACTACTACGTAGAGCGCTACCATCCGCTCGACAAGGCCGGAGCCTACGGCATACAGGAATGGATAGGCGCAGCAGCCGTGCGCGGCATCCGCGGCAGCTTCTACAACGTCATGGGCCTCCCCATCCACCGCCTCTACCTCGCCCTGAAAAATCCCTCATAAGAGAGATCCTCATCAAGCTCGGGCCAATGAATCCCAAAATGCGACAAGATGTAATGTTGACGCATTTCAACCCCTGCATTGGCAAGTCTTTTATAATCGGCAAAGCGCTCCTGTGCCTTGCGCCCATCTCTAAGCTCAATCCATATGCCTGAATCTGTCAGCCATATATTTGCAACATCATCTCTATTCATCTCATCTATCTCCGTCACTTTGCAAAAATACAAAAATGCGGCAAATAAACCAATTATTTGCCGCATTTTTCCTAAAAGTTGTTGCGATTACAAGGCGAGTTTGGTGACGCGAGTCCCTTGGCGGAGGATGTAGACGCCGCCCTTGGCGGGAGCGCTTACGCGGCGGCCTTGCAGGTCAAACCACTCTGTCGGACCTTGTTCAACCACGTGCTTGACCTCACCGATTCCGGTAGTGCCGGCAGCCTTGGAGTGAGACAGCATATCGCTCTGACGGCCATAGAGTACTGAGTAGTAGTCCACGCGCTTGTCGGTTGAAAGCACTACGTGATGGTCGTTCGGAGCCTGCACGTAGGGTACTTCTTCCTCTGCCCCCTCAGTAGCCTCACGCAATAGAACCTTAGAAACACTCTTCACGGGCATCACGCGATACCAGATCTCGGCGCCGGGCATCTCGGTAAACAACTTTACCTCATATTCATCATCATTCTCACTCACTACATCTACCTGAGGCGCAGGAGTATGCACGCCGTAGATTGACGGATTGCTTCCCGTTTTGGATTCATAGCAGGCAAAATATGAACCCTTATTATGCAGATAAAGTCTGTTTGATTCTGACTCAGAAGCATCACTCGTCAAGAATTTGATTGTAGCAGAACCGAAAGCATCTATTTCGATGGTTGCCCGCGATGCATCCTTGGTCAACTCTTCTTCAAGGCTTATTTGATTCATATTTTCACCTGATTTCGTTAATCCGTAACAAGTAACAAAACCAACTTGTGGATCTTTATTATTCAAACCATTTGTGAGATACAATGAGTAGTAATCCCCCTCCTTAAAGAGTACGAATAAAGCGGCTTTAGTTTGTTCTGTAGTAGAAAACAGTTGTGTTTGGGTAATTTCTTCATTGTAAAACGAGATAGCTGAAGAACTTAAGCGTTTGTCTGCTATAGAATAGCTTGTGTTAGCAACCTTATTGTCACAAACCAGCGTGTAGATTTCGCCGTCTTTGAGGTCGTTGACGTCGGTTATAAGGCGCCACAGACCAGTGTGTTGCGGAGCTTTTACGCCGGGGCGTTTTACGGTAACGGTGCAGACTGCTACCGCGTCGTTATACTCTTGGTGGTCGGTAAGGGTTGCGGTCAGTTCAGTAGTTCCATAACCGCCTTTGAGCACGATTTCGCCGCCCTCAACGTCAGCCACCTCGGGGTTGCTGCTTGCAAACACTACCTCAACGTCGGCATCTGAGCAGTTGAACACGGGCAGGTCAAATTCTTCGCCGTCAACTACCGTAACGTTCTTCGCGCTCCAGCCAAACTCGGCGAGATCTTTCTTCACGGTCAGCACGAACTTAAATTCGTCGCCCGACTTGTCATTTACCGATGGAGTAACGGTGATCTCCTTTTCAAACATCACGGCATCGGGAGTCCACGAGGCAACACCCTCAACCGGCACACATTCAATGTATTCTTCAAGACCATCATAGTAAACGCTAAACAAATCGGCATTGGCGGCAGACATTGTTATGGTCTCGCCAAGAGTCAGCTGAGCAGTACCGCCGTTTTCTACGGCCTTGCCGTTGGCGCTGACGTTGACAACGCCAATCTTAATCTTGGCAGTAAGTTCAAACGCAACTACTCCACCTTTTGTGCTGTTGTGATAAGGTGTAACGAACACCAGCGCTCTGTCATACACCTTTTCCGGGGTCCACTTTGCAGTCGGGCCGTCGAGCGTATATGTCTCTTCTTCGTTAACGCTGATTTCAAACTTGGTGGCATTTTCAGCCGAGATTGTAAACGATTCGCCCAAAGCGATGCTCACCTCGCCATTATCGGCAACGGCTCCTGCCGGACCGGTAATGGTCATCTGGCCGAGCTTCTTCTCTACCGAGAGCATAAACTCGAGGGCATCGCCCTTGGTGTCGCCCATCTTGGGGGTAATGGTCACTAAAGCTGCGTCAATTTCCTGATCCGGAGTCCAAATAAATGAGCCATTGGTGGCGGTATAAGTGGCAGTAGTACCATCTACGTCAACATCAAACGCCGTAGCATTATCGGCAGTCATCACAATCGACTCGCCAAACTCCAGCTCAACAGCATCTTCAGGACCCACAGCATTACCATTAGCCGTCACCGTCATCGCCCCCAACTCCTTATCACCGGGTTTCTCCCAAGTCAAGGTAATTGAGTTCAAATATAACGCATCATTGGCTTTAAATCCGATATATGGATAATCACCAACTATGTCTAATTCCGTACTTGTGGCTTTCTTTATAGTTCCTAATTCAGTCCCTTTGTTATCGTTCCATAAATCACTTATCGCCGCGTGTGCCGTTTCTTTACCATAAACATATAGGATTCTACCATCCTTAGTATTGTTATTCCAATCAACAACAACTTTACGGAGTATATAACCATTAGTATTCTTGCTTACAATTATGCCATTGCCAGAGGTTTTGTTAAGTTGAATTGAACTATAGCTACCTGCAATTTTTGCAGTATATGTTATTCCATCTTTATCTGAAATTGAAGCACCTGTATAAGAGGTACTCGAAACGCCAAAGCTAAAAGCACCACCTGCAGTCGTATTAGATTTCAAAATATGTACAATACCATCAGCCGGCTCAACAGGTTCAGGGTCAACCGGATCGGGGTCAACCGGGTCGGGGTCTTCGCCCGAACCGCCACCGGCAGGAGTCCACGTTACGGTTACTTTTGATATAATAATATATGAATCTCCGCCAGGTGCTAACGCAAAATATGGCTTGTTAACATTGGTATAAGTAGTAGATGTTTTATTACTTCCATCCGGATTTGATGGAAGCGACTTAAGCGAAAGTGAGCTATCGCTAAAATAAGCATTTACTTCAGAGCCCTCGTGGGATACTTCAATTTTAATCGATTTGATAGTGTAATTTTCAGGCGCTTTGGTCACAGTTATGCCCGTACCCGTTTTACTTGAACGAATTTGAAAGGAATTTCCTGATGCTTGTGCTTGATATGTCGCATTGGATTTAGAGGATGTATAACTCACAGCTTTGGTGTAAGTCATCCCTGAAAAATTACTGCCTGTAAGTTCATCCACTATATCCTGCGCTGCTACCGAAATAGGGATTAGCACACAGGCACAAAGCGAAAGTAAAAACTTTTTCATAAAATTGTGTGATTTTTAAATTGTTATTGTGTGATTGTTATTATCGGTGTAAAGCATCAATGGCGCGGACGTAAGTCCGTACCCTCCATAGGGTGGCCGCGCAGGGCAGCATAGCTTAAGTACATAATTTTACGCGATTTAAAATTGTTATTCTATTTCCCGCTGCAAAGGTATGAAAAATTTTCTGAAATAATATGGAAGAGGCGGACAAAAGTCCGCCCCTGAAATGTTAAATATTTTGGTGGTGCAAAGCGGACATAAGTCCGCGCCCTCCGTGAGCCGTTATGCGAGGAAGCCGAGGAGAACACCGGCGGCTACGGCAGAGCCGATTACGCCGGCAACGTTGGGTCCCATAGCGTGCATAAGGAGGTAGTTGCTCGGATCGTATTCGAGGCCAATGTTGTTGGAAATGCGGGCCGACATAGGCACGGCGCTGACTCCGGCATTGCCAATCAGAGGATTGAGCTTCTTATCTTTAGGCAACACGAGGTTGAACAGCTTGACGAACAACACGCCCGAGGCGCTGGCAATGATGAATGCCATAAAGCCGAGTGCGAAGATGCCGACGGTCTCTACGGTGAGGAACTGCGAGGCCTGGGTGGATGCGCCGACGGTCATACCGAGAAGTATAGTGACGATGTCGGTCAGGGCATTGCTGGCAGTTTTGGCAAGGCGGTTGGTAACGCCGCATTCGCGAAGCAGATTGCCGAAGAAGAGCATACCGAGCAGGGGCAGTGCGGTAGGCACTACGAAGCAGGTAAGCAGCAGACCCACAATGGGGAAGATGATTTTTTCGTTCTGACTTACCTTGCGGGCGGGTTTCATACGGATAAGACGCTCCTTCTTGGTAGTGAGCAGTCGCATAATGGGCGGCTGAATCACCGGCACGAGAGCCATATAGGAGTATGCGCTGACGGCGATGGCACCCATAAGGTTGGGGGCGAGCTTGCTCGACAGGAAGATTGCCGTCGGGCCGTCGGCACCGCCGATAATGGCAATGGCGCCGGCCTGATCGGGGGCAAAGCCCAAGAGCAGCGCCACCATATATGCACCGAAGATGCCAAACTGGGCAGCCGCGCCCACGAGCATCAGCTTGGGGTTGGCAATCAGAGCGGTAAAGTCGGTCATTGCGCCGATGCCGAGGAAAATCAGCGGGGGATACCACCCGGCGCTTACGCCGTTGTAGAGAATATTGAGCACGGAGCCCTCTTCGTAGATGCCGATTTCGAGTCCGGCGGCGGTATCAAAGGGGATATTGCCGATAAGCATACCGAAGCCGATTGGCACAAGGAGCATCGGCTCGAAATTCTTCTTGATGGCAAGGGTTATGAAGAATATGCCGATAAGAATCATCAGCAGATTCTGCCACGTGCAGTTATATAGTCCGGTCAGGTGCCAAAACTGCTGTATGTTGCCGAGTATAAATTCGGAGAAATCCATTTTTATTTGAGCCTGAAGCTCAAAGGTTAGGGGTTAATGGTTATTGGTTAACGGTTTATGCAATAGTAATGAGTGTGTCGCCTTCGAGGACTGAGTCGCCCTGTTTTACATTGATAGCAATGACTTTGCCGTCGCGGCCGGCGTTGATGGCATTTTCCATCTTCATAGCTTCGAGAATCACTACGGTGTCGGAGGCCTTGATGGTGTCGCCGACCTTGCAGTTGATGGAGAGCACGGTGCCGGGCAGAGGAGCAGTTACGCTGCCGGAGCCTGTTTGGGTGGGTTGGGCAGCAGGTTGTTGGGCGGGTTGGGCAGCGGGCTGTTGGGCGGCGGGCATTGAGCTTTGGACGGCGGGCATTGAGCTTTGGACGGCGGGCACTGTGCCACTTCCCACTTCTACTGTATAGTCTGTGCCATTGACGTTGACGGTTGCGGTTGAGCCTTGAATGGCAACAATATTTACGGCGTAATCTTTGCCGTTGATTTTATAGTTATACATAACAGTTTTAACGTTGAGGGTATTGACGCATTATTTTTTGAGACCAGCCTGAGGCGGGATTGTGTTGAATAGTGAGGCGCGAGTTGCCTACGCCGGCATTGAGCTGCTGATGAAGGGCAAGAGCTATTGCGGCAGCGACTTCGCCTTCAGTGGAGAGTGGCTCAGTGGCGGAGTGGGTCGTGGGGTATGGGGTGTTGGCGGCTTTGGCGGAGCGGGCGCTGAGGTTGCGTATGAGCATGAAGCAGATGCAGAGCACCAACAGAGCGCCGAACACTATGCCCATAGCCATTGCAGCCATTGCAAAGCCGTGGGAGTCCATTTGTTCAAACATTTTGATTTTGGAATTGGGACCTTTGATTACGTTAAGACCGCCGGGGGTCACGGCATCGGCTTCGGAGCTGTTGGAGCGCACCGCCCAGGAGTCTGCGCCGTCGGGGGTGCGGGCATAGCTGCAGTCTGCCGCCAAAGAGGCCGGCACGGTTACGGAGTCGATAAGATTGATGCCGTCGGCATCGAATACGGCGATAAAATTATCGCGACCCGGAGTGAGGGTAAAATTCAGGTGGAAAGTGCCGTCGGTGTCGTGGCCGTCAGCCCAGAAGAGGGCTTGCTGCCCCTTGCCGATTTTGGTGGAGGCATCGCCGCCGGGAACGTAATACTTGGTCGGGTTGTTAATGTCGTCGGTTAGGTAGATGGAGCTGATATTTACCGGCGCGTGGGTGGGGTTATGAAGCTCAATCCAAGCGCTGTGGCGACCATAGTCGTCGACTATGGAGCTGTCGTTCTTGACCATCACCTCGTTAATACGCAGGCTCTTGCGCCCCTGAGCCGCAGCCGGCAATGCGGCTAAGGCTCCGAGCGTTGCGAGAGCAATGAATCGTGCGAGATGTTTCATCTTCATTACAGAGGAATGTTGCCGTGTTTCTTGGCGGGGTTCTGCACTCGCTTGGTTGCGAGGGTTTCGAGCGCCTTGATTATGCGGAAGCGGGTTGTTGAGGGTTCGATAACGTCGTCGATATAGCCGTATTTTGCGGCGTTGTAGGGGTTGCAGAAAAGTTTGTTGTATTCGGCCTCTTTTTCGGCGAGTACGGCTTTGGGGTCTTCGGCAGCCTTGGCTTCCTTGGCATAGAGCACTTCAACGGCACCCGCGCCACCCATAACGGCAATTTCAGCCGAGGGCCATGCGTAGTTGATGTCGCCGCGCAACTGCTTGCAGCTCATTACGATGTGCGAGCCGCCATAGCTCTTGCGCAGGGTGATGGTCACCTTGGGCACGGTAGCTTCGCCATAGGCGTAGAGGAGCTTGGCGCCGTGGAGGATAACGCCGTTATATTCCTGGCCGGTGCCGGGAAGGAATCCGGGCACGTCTACAAGGCTGACAATGGGGATATTGAACGCGTCGCAGAAGCGAACAAAGCGAGCGGCCTTGCGCGAGGCGTTGGAGTCGAGCACGCCGGCAAGATATTTGGGCTGATTGGCCACGATGCCGACCGAGCGACCGTTGAAGCGGGCAAAGCCGATAATGATGTTGCGGGCGTAGTTGCGCTGAATTTCGAGGAATTCACCGTTGTCTACCAAAGCGCCGATAATGCCATACATATCGTAAGCCTTATTGGCGGCTTCGGGGATGGCTTCGTTGAGTTCGGGGATTATGCGGTCAATGGGGTCGGCGCAGGGCTTGAGGGGTGTTTCTTCAAGGTTGTTCTGCGGGATGTAGCTGAGTAGCTGCTTGATGATTTGGAGAGCTTCCTGACCGGTTTCGGCGGCGAAGTGACATACGCCGCTCTTTGTGGAGTGGACAGTGGCACCGCCGAGTGCTTCTTGGGTAACGTCTTCTCCGGTAACGGTCTTCACGACTTTCGGGCCGGTGAGGAACATATAGCTGATACCCTTGGCCATAATGGTGAAGTCGGTGAGCGCGGGAGAGTAAACCGCACCGCCGGCGCAGGGGCCGAGGATCGCAGAAATCTGAGGTATAACGCCTGAGGCAAGGATATTGCGCTGGAAAATTTCGGCATAGCCGGCAAGGGCGTTGATGCCCTCCTGAATACGTGCGCCGCCCGAGTCGTTAAGGCCGATAACGGGAGCGCCCATACGCATTGCCATATCCATTACCTTACATATTTTCAGGGCCATAGTTTCAGACAGCGAACCGCCGAAAACGGTGAAGTCTTGTGCGAAAACGTAGACCAGGCGGCCGTCTATTGTGCCGCAGCCGGTAACCACGCCGTCGCCGGCAAAGGATTTTTTCTCCTGACCAAAGTTTGTGCAACGATGGCGCACAAAGGTGTCAAACTCTTCGAAAGAGCCTTCGTCAAGGAGTTCGTTAATGCGTTCGCGGGCGGTTAGTTTGCCGCGTTCGTGTTGCTTGTCTATGGCCTTTTGGCCGCCACCGAGGTGGGCTTCTTCGCGCAGTTTGATGAGTTCCTGCACTTTTTCTAATTGACTGCTCATATGTATTCGGCCTGTGGCCGAGGGTTATTGCGGCTTTGCCGCAGGTTAAGGGTTATGGGTTATGGTGGTAATATGGTGAAAGGTTAAGGATTAATATGGTTGAAGGTTTAGAGTGAATCTGGTGAATGGTTTAGGATGAAAGGTGAAGATTATAGTATTTGAGGTAATATTTTAACCTTTCACCCTTAACCCTTAACCCTTAACCTTCGGCTAAAAGCCGAATCACTTGGGTTGCTCACACAGCTCAATGAGCGTGCCGCACGTTGACTTGGGGTGGAGGAACGCGATGTTGAGGCTCTCGGCACCTTTGCGGGGAGCTTTGTCAATGAGTCTAACTCCCTTTTCTTCGAGTTCACCGAGGGCGTTGGCCACACCGTCTGTAATATTTAGGGCCATATGCTGAATGCCGCCGCGACCGCCGTTGTTGGCAATAAACTTTGAGATTGCGCTGTCTTCCGACGTGCCTTCAAGGAGTTCTATCTTGGTTTGACCGATACGGAAAAAGGCGGTACGCACTTTCTGATCGGCGACTTCTTCGATAGCGAAGCACTTGATGCCGAGCATATTTTCGTAGAAGGGGATTGCCTCGTCGAGCGAGGGTACGGCTATGCCGATGTGTTCAATGTGAGAAATTTCCATGGGTTTTATGGTTTATTATACTTTGCCGTGCAAAGTTACGATTTTTTTTTGAAATCACCGATATTATTTCTTCAAACTTGCCTTCAACGCATTGAGAGCGTTGATTTTTTCGCGCAAAAGGTCATAATTTCCGGGGTTGGCGTCTATGAGGATGTCGAGCAGCTCTATCGCCTCCTCATATCTCCCGCAACTCACGTCGGCCTGCGCAAGGGCAAGCTTCAGGTTGCCGTCGTCGGGATACAGCCCCACCGCTTCGGTCAGCACCTCATGGGCGGCGGCATCACCGTTGACACGCCCGACGCAGTCGGCATACCAGCGATAAATGTCGGCATCGTGATTGCCGGCAGCAACGAGGCGGGCATACACATCCATAGCACGGCCATACATCCCCCAGGCGTGCATCACGGCAGCCTCGAGTTGAGCAATATCCGCAGATTTGCGCCCGAGCCTTTCAAAGCGGACAATTATGCGTTCGCGGCTCAGCGAGTCCGTCTCGGCCACAATCTCGGCCACGGCCTCTTCGTCGACCTCCCCGGCGGCATAACCGCGCAGGGTTGCGTCAACGCGCTTCGTAGGGATTTCGCCCATAGCCGCTCCCAGCGACACACACATTATAAGTAATAATACATAGCGTTTCATTGCCGCAAATATAAAAATTTTTGGCGAATTTTTTGGTGGAAAAGAAATTATAGCTATCTTTGCGGTGTAGTTATGCACACCACCGCATTACAATTAATATCCACTCATCTGATAATGAAATGATTGTTACTTTTGAAAACCTGACCCTGCGCTACGGCCGCACCATCGCGCTCAACGACCTGACCGCCACAATCTCACCGGGCATACACCTGCTGCTCGGCGAGAACGGCGCAGGCAAGACCTCGCTACTCCACGTTATCGCCGGACTGCGTTTCCCCACGCAGGGCCGATGTCTCGTTGACGGCGCTCAAAGTCGATTCCGTCTGCCATCGATTGAGTCGAAAATCTTCTACCTCGGGGCGGGAATGGCACTGCCGACGCGAACGGTTGAGGAACTTGTCAAGGTTCACGCACAGTTCTACCCCACATTTTCCGCAGAGATGCTCAACGAAAATCTCGCGGCGTTTAATATCGATGCGACTACAAAGTTTTCAGCTATGTCAACCGGCACTCGCCAAAAGGCTATGATTGCATACGCCCTGGCGCTACGCACTCCGATATTGCTGCTCGACGAACCGGCCACCGGGCTTGATATTTCTTCAGTCAGAACCCTTCAACGGCTTATGGCGCACTGCATCGAGCCGGAGCAGACGGTAATAGTGGCAACTCACCACATCCACGACCTCGAAAATCTCTACGACAGCGTCTTGATGTTGCGCCTGGGCAAGTTGGTGCTGAATCTTTCAACGGAGACACTGACCGAGCGCTTTGCGTTCATCACTTCCCCTACCCCGCCCGACGGCGCACTGTTTTCGCTCCCTGCCCTGGGACAATTCCGTAGCATCGTTGCCAACGACGGCGCTCTCGAAACCAACATTGATTACGAACTCTTATATCTCGCTTTGCAAAATGGTCTCACTTTATAATTACGACGGTTTTTCGTGGCGCCGCGTCGCAATGGTCGGTCGCTACTTCATACCCGCCCTGCGCGGCAAAGTCGCAGCAATGGCCGCAATCTGCTTCGCCATCATTCTCGCAGCTTGTTTTCTCGGTCAGCCAAACGGAAAAACAATGAGCGCCGATCTGTTTTCAACGCTCTCCCTTGCCATCGTTCTCACGCCGGTTTACTTCACCATAAAACCTGCCGACGAGATTTTTAACACGCTCCCGGCTCTCGCATCCGAAAAGCGTGCGTTCATCTTCCTGTTCTCTTTCATCATTATCCCGGCGCTGATGCTCATTCCGGGGTCAATCATCGTGGAACTGTTTTTCCCGGATATGGATGAGCAATTCCTCGGCACAAATGCAGTCAGCGTTTTGCGTTCCGATGCCGCCGGTTGGTTAATCGCTGTGGGTGTTATCCAAATGCTCGCCCAAATCTCTATCGGGCTGTGGGCAGCTTTCAGCTACCGAGGCAGCAAGCGGTCAGCAGTAACCTTTCTTGCCGTTTTCGGAGCAATCTCGCTGAATGGAATTATGGGTTTTGTCAGCGGATTTTTCGATGCAGTCACCGGCAAACCCGCGCAAGCCTGTGACACCTTTGCCGAAGCAATGGCCGTTGAGGGAAAATACCTTGTCGCCATTTGGGCAGTAATCTTCATTTTCGCGTGTTATAAAGCATCGCGGGCAATTTCGCGCAAACAGGTATGATGGAATTTTCGGCCGACAAGCCTATATATCGCCAAGTTGCGGACTACTGCACATCACGCATCCTCGAGGGTCGCTGGACTCCCGGGGAGCGCATCCCCTCAACCAAGGAGCTT
Organism: Prevotella sp.; assembly: GCA_023666665.1. Lineage (GTDB taxonomy): Bacteria > Bacteroidota > Bacteroidia > Bacteroidales > Muribaculaceae > UBA3263. Next base: position 856,909 of record JAMPBN010000001.1, read on the forward strand.
GCCGTGGAACTCGCGGTCAACAACCGCACGGTGATGAAAGCCTACGACGACCTCGCCACCGCCGAGGTAATCTTCCAGCGGCGCGGCATGGGCTACTACGTTGCCGACAATGCCGTAGCACTGCTTCGCGACCTCCTGCGCCAACGCTTCATCAACAACACCGTGCCCGACGTCATCGCCGCAATGCGCGCCGCCGGCATCTCCCGCCTCACCATCGACAACGGCAAAACCACCCTCGCTTAATTTTTCGCGCTCATCACGACCACCTCGTCAAGATATTCGCCCTCAAAATTCTCATCCAAACGAACCTCTGTCGTGTCAATCTCGGTAATATCACCCAAAGTGAAATTTACAGGCAAGACATAGCACTTGGCCGATGCCTCCTCCGTGTTGCCGGAAGGAGCCTCAAAAGGTTTTAAACCTTGAACGGCTTTAAGCGCTTCGCTGTCGAGCAGAGGATTTACTTTACGAACAACGCGGGCGTCAGAAATTTTGCCGTCAGGCTCAACAACGAATGTAACGTGAACTTTCCCGAGGATTCCCTTTTCGGCAGCTTGAACAGGATAGCGTAACGCGCGGGCAAAGTAACGATACATCTCATTATCTCTGCCGGGATATTGGGGGAAACTTGCCGAAGCTGATGCGCAGGCTAACAATATCATTGACAGCGCTTCAAACATAATTTTTCTCATAACAAAACGAGTATTAAAAAGTTTTGTCAAAGATAAACATTCCCACAAACAAAACCAATTAATTTACAGCAATTTAACTTTTTTTGGGGGGGGATATTAACATATCTTAACTTCTATATGTGGATTTATGGGTCAGTGGTCAGGGGTTAGTAAATGCAAAAAAGTCGGACTCCGGGATTGGAGTCCGACTTGGTGGAGGGGGCGGTTACCTACTCTCCCGCTTTCGCAGTACCATCGGCGTGG